>CALFXE010000058.1 GCA_937927845.1 uncultured Paludibacter sp. | reverse complement strand
CTGCTTTTTGAGCGCTAATATACTAAAAATATTAGGTGTGTTTGCGGAGAATCAGATTAAATTTTAAAATGTCCCAAATACGTCATAACAATATCCAAACTCTTTGTATTAACTGTGGAGCCATCATGAATACAATTATCTGTTGGAGCTATATAGTTGGTCCTTAAATCCTCCGTAGATTTTTTTTTTTAGCCATTTCATGAGTTTTTAAAAGGTTAATAAAAACAAAGTTACTAAAACGGCAAATGGGAAAAGCTACCGGAGGTTTAGTTCAACAGCTAAGTTCTTGTTGCGTGCGAATAACGAACAGTGATACCCTATTTAACGGAAGCTTCGGGAGTTTTTTTTCAGCATTATGGGTTTATCGGCGAAGGATTTTAGAGATTTACAGGGGATTTCTGAAAGAGTCTCTTTTTTGGGCGGTTTACCCGTTTTTAGTTAATTTTACAAAGTTACAGATTTAGGCGGTTGTTAAAGCTGCCGAAGCTTTAGTTCAGCGGATCTTTAAGTTATTAATTTCTTTAAAAAAATAGAAAAATCTATAATAAATCTGTTATTTCTCCAATTTATTTTTGGTTTTAAATTGGATCTATACTGTGGAAGAAGTGATGTAAGCAGGGAAGAACAGTCGATTTAAAAAAATCTATAAATGTAATTGTCCGGCAAATGAGTAAAAAAAACTTGGTTGATATCATAGAATTTTCAGAAGAGTTATCTGAACCAATTAAGACACTGAATTACGAGTGGCTTGAAAAATATTTTCGTATAGAAGAAGGTGATGTTGCATCACTTTCAGATCCCCAAAAGCATATCATAGACAAAGGCGGCCATATTTATTATGCTAAACTCAATGGTGAAATTGTTGGTACAGCCTCACTGTTAAAGAAAAGTGAAACGGTTTACGAATTAGGTAAATTGGCTGTCAGCGACAAAGCACAGGGACACGGTATTGGGACAATATTGATTGAACATTGCTTAAATATTGCCAAACAAAAACAAATAACGATACTTATTTTATACTCAAACACAACGTTGCAATCGGCTATTCATTTATTTAGAAAATATGGGTTTGAAGAAGTTGAACTTGAAAGTGGAGTTTACGAAAGAGCAAATATCAAAATGGAGAAACACTTTTAAACAGGAAAGAACAGCCGTTTTAGAAAAAAATTATAAAGAATCCAGCGGACTTTTTATCCTGGACTTTGAAAGGTCTGTCACATGCGTGTAGATTTGGGTGGTTTTAATGGAATTATGCCCAAGGAGCTCCTGAATAAAGCGGATATCGGTTCCTGTTTCCATTAAGTGAGTGGCAAAACTGTGGCGCAATCCGTGAATACCGACTTTCTTGCGAATGCCTGCCTTTTCCATCGCCTTCCTAAATACCGCCTGCGCAGACCGTACAGAATATGCCTCGCCTTCTTTACCCTCGAAAAGGTAAACCTTTGGGCGGTAGCTCAGGTAATATTCCCGCAATTCGGGCAGTAAGCTTTGTGGAAGTACGGCGATGCGGTCTTTTTTACCTTTCCCCTGTTCGATGCGCACCAGCATTTCCGCACTGTCGATATCGGAAAGTTTTAACGCTACCACTTCACTCACACGGAGCCCCATGCCGTAACACACTTTCAGAACAAGTGAATGTTTGAGATTTAGTGTGGCAGCTATTATTTTCTTGATTTCAGCTTTGCTGAGCATTTTGGGAAGCAGCAGCTTTTTCTTTGGGCGCGGAATGTCGAAAAACATTTTTTGGCGGTGGAGCACTTGCTCAAAATAAAACTTTACGGCATTCATGCGGCTGTGGATTTCGCTTTCCGAGAGTTTCAGTTTTTCGTGGCAGTAGAGGAAATAAGACCGCAAACGTTCGGGAGAAAGCTCCTGCACGGGATAACTTTTTAGGATGTAGAGCAACTGTGCAAATTCTATGCTGTAAGTGCGTAAGGTATTTTGACTGTACCGCTTCAGCAGGAGATGTTCCTGGAAACGCTGGAACTCCGGCAAATTGACAAGGTGAATTTTGGAGAGTACTGCCTTGCCGGTTATTTTCTCGGGCAGCCCAAAAAGTTTGCGGTAGTGCCTGTTATCGGTAACATACCATTTTTTTTGTGAGGCGGACCACCGTGCTTTTGTGTGTTCGCGCAGAAAGGAAATGAGCTGCCGGTCTTTTTCAAACTGCACCCAAATAACGTTGGAGCCGTTGTGAGTTCCGGAGGAAAACTGAAATCTTTTGTCTGAAAAATCCATACCACCACTGCGTATTTTTTATATATTAAAAAAAGCTAAAATCAGATGGCGTTGGATGTTATCCGCCGCCAATAATTTAAAATACGCAATCCAAATATAGCTATAAAATATTAATATACAAATACTTAATAAAGATTCAAAAAAAATTACGATTTTATGATGCTTGATTCATAAATATTCATATATTTGAGTGTTGGCGGTAATTTGAAGAAACAATTAACAACGAAAAACATTCAAGAAAATGAAGCTATAAGTAACTGTAAGATAGAATAAGAATTGAAATATCCTTTACTAGGCAAAGTAGAAAAGACGATTGTTAATATTAAAAAAATTAGAAAATGATACAGTTACAAATGATTGACAAAACAAAGTCAATAGCTCAAAATGATAAAAATATTTCTGCCGTATTTATGTACGGGTCATTTACCAAAAATGAAGGGGACAAATATTCAGATATTGAATTCTACATCTTCTTGAAGGATAAAGAAAAATTTTCCGCTGAAAATTGGGTAAGCCAAATTCATCCATTGGCATTATATTTTACCAACGAGTATGGAAGTGAAGTTGCCATTTTTGAAAATATGATAAGGGGGGAGTTTCATTTTTTGACAAACGACCAAATGGAAGTTATCAAATCGTGGGACGGTTTGGTAGAGTTTAGCGACTTTGACAAGATGATTTTAGTAGATAAAGAAGTTTTATTGACTAACACGCTCAAAGAAATAAAAACTAAAGTACCTGATCGAACAACAAATGAAAATATCCTGTGGTTGAGCCAATCATTGTTGAATGTTTTACTTACAACAAGCAACTTAATTAAACGACAGGAATTTGCTCACGCTTACCAAAGCTTATCAAATGTTCAAAAATATTTACTTTGGTTAATAAGAATTGAAACATACCAAACCAAACATTGGGAAAGTCCAACAAAAGGCTTGGAAAAAGACATAGACCCAGATTGGTATTCGTTATTTCAGCAGACAACATCAGAATTAGATCCGACAGATATTAAAACAGCTTTCAAGAAGACATTAACATTGACTGAAAAACTTTTTGATAATCTTGGAGTTGAAGCAAAATTAAAGGGGGTATTAAGGAGAATTGAATAAAAAAAACTACCGCCAATAGCTAAGTTTTCGTTGCGTGCGCAGCACGAACAATGAAAACCCTGTTGAACG
>CALFXE010000057.1 GCA_937927845.1 uncultured Paludibacter sp. | reverse complement strand
TAAGGCTTCATTGCAAAAGCAGATACAGTTAATGGGTATTAATCCGACAAGTATCAACCGGGATAATCTAAGAGCTGCATTGGTAGTTACAAGTCCTGTCAGTGGTACAATAAGTAATGAGTTTGCCAAGATCGGTAGTTATGTAGATGTGTCATCCCCCGTTGTTGAAATTGTAGACAACAGTTTGCTCCATCTTGACCTTCAGGTATTTGAAAAGGATCTCCCCTACATGAAAGTGGGACAAACGGTGAATTTCACCATCACCAATAACCCCCAGGTAACATATAATGCAAAAGTATTCAATATAGGTTCATCATTTGAAAACGAAAGCAAAACGGTAGCTGTGCACTGTACAGTGGTAGGTAATAAAACCGGACTGATTGATGGCATGAACATCACAGGAATGGTGAGTGTAGAAAATGTTATGGCACCTACGGTGCCAAATGAGGCCATTGTTGAGGCGGAAGGTAAATTCTACATTTTCGTTCACACAGACAAAGAACCTGAAGCCGGTCATGAAGAAGGAGGTGATGAACACAAAGAAGGCGAAAAACACGATCATGTTGCCGAGAACCAACAAAGCGAACCTAAAATGAACTTTGAAAAGATCGAAGTAGCGAAAGGCGTTTCCGAATTGGGATATACGGTAATCACTCCTGTAACTAATATTCCAAAAGACGCAAAAATAGTTACAAAGGGAGCCTTCTTCATTAATGCCAAACTGAGCAATGCTGGAGGGCATGACGATCATTAATCCTAAAATGATGAGGTTATGAATCAATTGATAGAGTCTGTAGAAAATTACGTTTTGCTTTTTCTAAAGCAAAAACTCTCATCTGACCTTGTGTTTCATAACCTGGCTCATACCAGTGAAGTAGTTAACGCAGCTTGGGAGATCGGGCAAAACAGCGATTTGGATAAATCAGAGATGGAGATACTTATCGTTGCTGCCTGGTTTCACGACTGCGGATACGCTTATGCTTATACCGGTCATGAAGAAGAAAGTAAAAAGATAGCAAAGAGTTATCTGGAAAAATGTGGTGCCAATACTGATTTTATTTTATCAGTATTGGCTTGTATAGAAGCAACGAAATTTCCACAGCGTCCAAGGACTATGGTTGAAAAAGTATTGTGCGACGCTGACCTTTTCCATTTTACTAAAACCTCATATCCTCATTATGCAAAAGCCATCAGGAAAGAGTTTGAAGTGTTTCTTGACAAGATATATTCGGAAGAAGAATGGCAGAAAGTAAACACGTCGCTACTTATGGCTCACAACTATTGCACCGAGTATGGAAAGTCTGTCCTGAGCAGATTTAAGGACGTTAATGTTGAATTGGTGAACAAGAAAAAAAATTAAAATGAAAGACGAAAATACTAACAACTTATCGGATGATGTATTTAAGAAAAAAGTTGATACCGCCTTTGATTTCGCATTTGATAAAAAAGTTGCATTGGTTTTTGATGACATGGTTAGTCGGTCGGTACCCTTCTATGGGGAGATGCAGCGAATGGTAAGTGAATTGGCAAAAAACCATGTACAGCCAAAGACAAAAGTGTATGATATAGGCTGCTCCACAGGAACCACCTTAATACAAATATCTAAACTGGTTCCTGAAAATGTAAACCTTGTAGGAATAGATGATTCCGAAGAGATGATTGTCAAATGCAGGGAAAAATTGAATAGTCTATCGCTTAACAGAGAAATAGAACTCAATATGGTTGATATTACAAAGGATGTACCTGTACAGGATGCTTCAGTTGTAACGATGGTACTGGTTCTTCAATTTGTTCGACCTATTAATAGACTGGAAATTGTCAAAAAGATATATGATGGACTTACCGAAAACGGAGTATTTATCATTGTCGAAAAGATCCTCACGGAAGAAGCTTCATTTAACAGGGAGTACATCAACTACTACTATGACTTCAAAAGAAGAAACGAATACAGTGAGCTTGAGATTTCACAGAAGCGGGAAGCGCTTGAAAACGTGTTGATACCTTACAAGACAAGCGAAAATATCAATATGCTGAAAAACGCGGGCTTTAAACAAGTCGAGGTGTTTTTTCGCTGGTATAATTTCACAGGAATAATAGCAAAAAAATGATAATACAATTAGGAAATTTCTTCTTTAGGTACAGAAATGTAATTTTCATATTTCTGTACTTACTACTATTTGCCCCATCGATGGAGTTGTTTGGAGCGGAAAGATGGGGTGACAAATATTATTTTTATCCCATTGTTTTTGGCTTAATAATAACCATTTCCGGCCAGCTCATTAGGGGCGGCACCATAGGGTTAGCGTATATAATAAGAGGCGGGCAAAATAGAAAAGTGTACGCAGACGAATTGGTCACTACCGGAATTTTCAGCCATGTAAGAAACCCCCTTTATATAGGAAACATACTCATGTTATGGGGAGCCGGAATAATGGCTAATTCATTGTTGTTTACACTTGTAATAATGCCGTTGTTTGTTGGTATATATCAGTGTATTGTCCTTGCTGAAGAAGACTATCTCAGGAAAAAGTTTGGTCAGGGTTTTATAGACTACACCAAGAAAGTGAATCGATGGGTTCCCAGTCTTAAAGGTATCGGGGATACGTTTTCCTCAATGAAATTTAACTGGAGAAGATGGCTGATCAAAGAGTATGGGACACAGTTTGTCTGGCTTTTGGGCATAGCATTTATATTACTGTATAAGTATCCCGACCTAATCGGCAGAGATCAGGCGACCAGAATAAAGTATGCTGTAGTATGTTTTTTAGTCATTGGCACCTATTACCTCACGATAAGATTTATAAAAAAATCCGGGCGTTGGAAATGATGCCTGCGGTAAAAATGACAATATAAAATCACAATATTTTTATGTTATTAAATCGTAAAATATCAATATGGTACTTTGTCAATGAAATCAAAACACAGATGGTTTTGATCTGTGTTTTTGCGATATCTATCGGATTGTTGGATATGCATCCGACATTTAAAAAAACTTCATTGCCTCTAAGTGTTCCTGCTCTGGTAGGAACTGCGGTTTCCCTTTTGCTTGCTTTTAGAACGGCACAATCCTATGAACGATGGTGGGAAGCCAGAACAGTTTGGGGTGCTATCGTAAATGATTCACGAAGCTTAGTGAGACAGTTCATACAGTTTATTCCTGATGACCTCAAGTACGAAATCAAAGAATTTGCTGGCAGGCAAATCGTCTGGACCTATGCTTTGGGAGAGTCATTGCGCAGGCAGGAATTTTCCCCTTCTGTTCAGGCGTACTTAAATATTCACCAGATAAATGCTGCAAACATACCAAACGTTTTACTCAATAAACATTCCGAGACTATCAAGCAGTTAGCTGCCGCGGGAGCAATTACGGATATTCAACAGGTACAGTTAAATGAAACACTTGCAAGGTTATGCGATAGTATGGGTAAGTGTGAACGAATTAAGAATACGGTTTTCCCAAAGTCTTATAGCCTTTTGGTCCATACGTTGATCTATGTTTTTGCTGCAATTTTACCGTTTGGGTTGGAGGACTCGCAGCTTACTGTCGAAATCGTTATGACCATCCTTATACCAACACTATTTATTGCTATCGAAAAAACAGCCATCATCATGCAAGACCCTTTCGAGAATACTCCTGTTGATACACCGATGACCTCTTTAGCACAAACAATAGAGATCAACATATTAGAAATGATCGGGGAAAAAGATATTCCAGTGAAGCCTCAAAACGACTCTTATTATGAAATGTAAGGTTATCATTATTAATCATTAACCATAAGCGAAATGGATATTCAATTTGAACTTTTACTTTCGGCTAAATTGTTACTGGCAGTTCTGCTGGGAGGTATTGTTGGCGTGGAGCGCGAAAGAGAACAACAAAACACAGGCATCCGTACTTTCGCCTGCATTTGTGTTGCCTCATGTCTGTTCGTATCTGTCGCCGCGCACTTGTCTGAAGATAAATCGGCAATTTCAAGAGTCTTGTCAGCGGTTGCCACGGGCTTAGGA
>CALFXE010000056.1 GCA_937927845.1 uncultured Paludibacter sp. | reverse complement strand
ATTTTAAAAGGAGATTTTTGTAATGACGTTAATTGAGTCAAGATTATTTGGTAGGATTTGCTATGGTTACATTCGTGACTAGGATGGCTATGTATTTGTAGACGAAGAAAAAGCGGAAATCGTCAAAATGATATTTCATTTGGCTTTAAATGGTATGAGTCTTGAAAAGATTCAAGGATTACTTGCAGCAAAGAGTATCCCATCTTCATCAGGAAAAGAAAAATGGACAAGAGTAAACCAATTCTATGGACGAAAAGATAATGCAGGCAGCTTTGGCACAGGAAGAAAGCTGTTCTAAAAGTGAAAATATTAAATGGGGAATCAGGCAGAGTTTTAGGCAGGGAAAAGTAAATTTCAATTATACAAAATTTTTAGGATATACCAAAGATGCTGAAGGGAATATTGTAATTGTTCTTGAAGAGGCCGAAGTCGTAAGAAAAATATTTGATATTTATTTGGCAGGTAACGGCGTTCGTAAATCAAAAATTATTTGGAATTCAACGGAATTAAGACTGTAACTGGAAAAAACGAATGGAGTACTTCTACCATTGATCGGATACTTTCAAATGAAAAATATATTGAAAAAGCAATTCTTCAAAAAAAACATTACAACAAATTATTAGATCAAGGAGAGAATTAAAAACGAAGGTCAACACCCCCAATATATTGTAGAAAATAGCTATGAGGCGATTATACTGATTGATATATTTGATGAAGGTCAAGCTCGAAAATGGGATTAATTATGTGAATGAATTAAGTTGTTATTTTCAAAAATAAAACGGCTTTAAAAATTGCACAAAGTTTGCCTGGAAAATTCGCCCTTTTGTCAATTGATTATTTTAACGAATTATGGTATAATGATACAGTATAATTATATCTTAATTGAATCTAATTATAACAATTATTCAAAGTTACCTTAGATGTTCCATTTTTTATGTAATCTGACTCATAAAACACAAGGATTTTACAAAAGGAAAATATATAACCATATTACTATTCACAGAGTTGACTCTGATTACTAAAAAGCGGGGGGATGAGATGTGCAAATAGTAGATCGCCTGGGAAAACAAAAAAATACATTTAAAATTTTGTTTGAGAACAACGCAGAATCTATCTTGTTATATAATGCAAATATGTTCTCAACACTTATTGCAGTAGGCATCATAGTGATATTTATTCCGATCCTTATTAGTCCTTTCAGTGAAAGTAAGTCAAGATTGATTCCTATATATCTGCTATCTATTGTACTTTTATTATTAACATTTTTGATATTTCAGCTGAAACCACTTAAAAAACGGCCGTTGTTTGGTGTATATTTGGTATTTGCCATTGTTTTTTCGTTATCCATTTACCTAAGTGTTATGAATTCACAGGAACAACGTGCTACTATTATACTCGGGTTATTTTGTATTTTCCCCATGTGCATTATTGACAGACCATACAGAATTAAACTGTTTTCCATTGGGCTCTATCTTGTGCACACATTTTTGGCATTTATGCAAAAGGGGAGAATTTTGGGTATTGATGATGCTGTCAATTGTTTCTGTTTTCTGACACTGGGCATTGTGGTTGGGAATAGATTAATACAAATTCGTGTAGAAGCATTTGAATCCAAACGGCAACTTATACTGGATAGGGAAACGGATGATTTAACAGGGTTGAAGAATCGCAGAAAACTGTTTCAGCTGATAAGTGAATTTGAAGCGGGTGACAACAATGTGCCATCCGGAGTAATCATGATGGACATTGACAATTTCAAAGATTACAACGACCGGTTCGGTCACGCTGCGGGAGATATGCTGCTGCATCACTTTGGCAAATTATTGTTGCGCTACGAAGATATGTTTAAGGTTCAGTTCTTTCGTTATGGCGGCGAAGAATTTACCGGTTTTGCATGGGGGTATCACCTATCTGAACTGCAAAGCATTGTTGAAGCGTTGAAGGTTTCTGTAAACGGCATGACGAATTGCTGTCAGGAGGTCGGGGTAAGTATTGGTATTACAGATTGTGAAACAAAAAACTTCAGGAACTATGAAAAATACATTGAATTAGCTGATAAAGCTTTATACAGAGCAAAAGCTGAGGGGAAAAACAGAGTGGTGTGTTTTGACGGATCAATAGATTGTGACCTTTCTGTCATAGAAAAAACCTTTGCAAACAATACCAGAAAATAGCATCAAAAGCACAAATGGTACGTGAACCTCCATGCGTTTTTCAAGCGTCTCACTTGTAGGCACACTATTCTGTGATTGCTTAAATATGGAGGTTTAGCATGTTTTTTAGCTCATAAATTCAAATTTGTCATTTGAT
>CALFXE010000055.1 GCA_937927845.1 uncultured Paludibacter sp. | reverse complement strand
GAAAAGATTTGAACTGGATTTAGTATCCTTGTCCAATTCGTCCAGACCACTTACAATAGAATTCCCTGCATACATAGTGAAACTGATGGGACCATCTAAAGTAGACTTTAAACCTAAGTTAAATAGCTCCAATTGAAATACTCCATCCAGACACTTATAGATATCAGCCTCATTAAACAAACTTTTATTGGGGCCTACAATGGCTTCGGCAATTTTATCATGTGTTGTTCCATTATTTGTACTGTTTATATAGAGTAGTTTCTGTTCTTCGTTCAAGTATATTATATAGAGATCATATTGACAGTTTAACAAATCGTCTATTTTTCCCCATTTTACAGGATCAATTTTTTTTGCAACAATAACGAGTAGATTTTTTTCTTCATGTTCTACTGATACTGTTTCATATTTTTCGTCATTAAAACAAGATGTATAATTCTGTGGCTCCCAGTCGATCTCATCATCAAATAACCTGAAGACAACTGTGCTCATCGCAGGCGTTATATTTCGCAATGGAATTTTTGCCGGGATCTCAGCATCTGAAAAATTCTGAAAAAAGTCTTGTTCTTCTTTTACTGAGCCTATTATATCTTCATTCGCCATACTGATGATTTTATCCCAGTCCGAATCTTTTTGATATAATTTTTTTAAAGTCCCCTTAAGCTCCGGATCTGCAATATTGGCGACTATAGACGCATTGCCCAATTTTAATATTGATTCGCGCGTAAACCTTCCAAAGAACTGAAATGAGGTGGTGATGTTTTTATGCAAATCGTGCAATGCACAAATTTTTAACTGAGGAAGGTCAAATCCTTCTCCAAGCATATCTACACATACAATTATTTTATGTTTTCCCGCAATGATGTCGTCTAGTATTTTCTTGCGGATTGCCTGCTTAATACCGCTATGAATAAATACAGGGTTGTACTTCTGATATGGTTTGTAGATTTTTTCAAACACCTCTTCAGCTTTAGACATTGTATCCACCCTTGCCATCAGTATATGGTCGTATTTTTCCTCCATATCTTTTTCCAAAATGGAAATTGCCTTCTCTGCAATAAGTTGGTCAGATTTCAGTGGGTTAAATTCAAGAATAGGATGAAAAACAATTTGTTTATAGTAATTGTCTCTTTGAGCAAGTGAGAGGGGATAATCGTAAATTACCTTACCTTGTAAACGTTTCTTGTCATTTCTAAATGGAGTCGCCGTGAATAACAAAATAGGTTTATTAAAAGTTTCAAGTTGTACTTTGATGTTATTCCACTCTTTTGCCTGACTATGGTGTGCTTCATCCATAATTAAAAGATTGCACCAATTCAGGAATGATGCCTTTATTTTTTCATCACCACTCAATATTCCTGTAATTATTTGCGGAGTGGAAACAATTACATTTGATTCGAACAAACTGTCTGCATCCTCTATGCTTTTTATACCCGTTTTTAGAAAACCTATAACAGGATTTTTGGCAGAGGAGGAAACAATCTGAAATCTACGATCTTTTAGAACGCCCAGAGATTTGAATTTATTGAAAATCTGGGTTCTCAACGAGGCCGAGGGAACGATTACCAATAAGCCCTGACACTTTTCTGCTATAGTTAAGCACAGCATTGTTTCGGTCTTACCTGTTCCAGTAGGCATTACAACTACTGCGGGTTTGCTTGAAATGCTCCAATGAGAGAGAATGGAATGTAATGCACCAATTTGTGGAGGTCTAAGCCCAAATTGAGTGATATTACCGGTTTCATCTTTGACTTCCTTTTTGTAATTAAATTTCCCTTCCCAAGTCTGAAGGATATTTTTATGATCAGGAAGTTTTATATACTCTGCTTTCTTTTTACATTTCGAAAGAATTGCAATGGTCAGTTTTTCATACTCTTCAAGCAATGTGAATACGCCATCATAATTTTGTGGGATCTGGCTTTTAATTGTTGAAATAAAATACTTTGAACCATTTTCGGAAAGAAATTCATAACCTGAAAATGTACTTCCATTGAATTTTCTTATAATGCCTTGTTCAACTCCAATATAATATTCTTTTTTATTGCCGTTGATACTTTTTATATATGTACAATTGAAAGTAATTTCAATTTTTTCTTCCGGGAATAGACTGTTCATATTTTATGTTATATATAATGCGACTTTGTATTAAAATAATTATTTACAGGACTCAATAGCCAAAACATTCGTGACCAACCGTCTCCCCCTGTTTTGAGCGCCAATAACTACTATTACATATTGCAATAGCAAGCCCAGAAAGTAGTATAGGCTAATTGGCCATTGGCCTATTATTAAAACAGGTATGCCCAAGAATATCACAAACAGGACGCATAGTGATGTAAGGTCACGTGCCAACAAAAAGGCTCGATGACTATCGGATACTATCGTATTAGAACTGTTCTTTTTGTAAATTTTATACCATAGTTTATTCTGTTCTATTGGACTTTTAGGCAAGGAGCCATAAACGCTTTTCAATTTTGCTCGATCTATCCTTGTATCATTTTTGCTGAGTTTCGAAAACGCTTCGGAACCGGGTAATGGATTCTTCAATTTCCAGAAAACCAGTACAGCTTTTTGATGACTAGATATAAGCCCGTTTAGTAAAAATAGCAATAGAGGAGCTATTGAGACCCCCAGCACTTTGAGTATAAAAACAATGTCAACACCAGTTGTTAGTGTTTTAAAATATGCAGGAAATATCAATCCACATAAAATCAATATGTTCGCTGCCAGGAAAACCCACAGCTGGGGAACATTCTTTATTTTTAAGTTAGGTTCTTTCTCCATTTATATAATCTTTAGGTTAAAAAATGTACGGGTGTAATCCATCGGGAGTAATGATAGACAAGAATACCGGAAGCGGAGGATTTAGTTGTTCAAACTCGGCTTTATGCTGATATACACTAATCATGTCTTGTTGACTAAGCATATTCGGGCCCTCTGGATGAGAATGCCATTCACCAATATAACCAATCTGCCCCCCGGAGTTATTTTTGATTTCCCCGATTTCATCAGGTAACCCTTCGTGTCCCCGAATAAAGTGGGTTGCATCTGCCTTACTGTCTATCGGTGCACTGATGCAACCTGTTACATAGATTGTCTTTGTTTTATAATTGCAAATTCCAATAAATACGCCTCCGGTTTCATTTCTTCCTGCCTTAGAACATACCTGGTCTATTTGTTCAACAATTCCATCTTTAAATCGAACCGTCCAGTTGGGGTCGTTCAATGCTGACAACACTCTAAAGGTCTTAACGGATATAACCTGTGTTTCAATTGTATAATCCTGGGCTTCTACAATGCGACTCAAATAGATTTTCCCATCCTTCGATGAAGCCATCATTTCTCTTTTTAGCACTCCTGAAAAGTAGGAGGCATGAGAAGAAATCTTGTCGTCGGATAAAACGGTTGTTTCTAAATTACAACCGACACCTACCCGCACCGTTATGTTATTGCCATTAATCGCCAACTGCTCTCGCTGAAGCCAATCACTTACTTTCTTATCATGCGCTGACAGGCTATATAAATACACTTGTAGATCATCGATACGTGGATTTCTGTTTTCACCCTCCTTATATAGTACGCCCAAGTTCCCAAAATCGGATATTGACGCACTACCAATATTTCGCTCATCCATACTTTTGACAATAGCTAATTTATTGAAGAAAGCGTCTGATGCGGTAAAGTCTAACACCCAGTTGTATTTATCAAAAGTCTCTTTCTTGTCGATCAGCCCGTCTTTGAATGAAGGCCCACTATAAATTTTTAGCGTCTCATAAGGGTATATCTTTTTTATTCTTTCTGCTAATGCAGTGGCTTTGTTTTCTCCCTCATCTTCACCAAACAAGGCATGACGTACTAAATTATGTGGAGATATTTGATCTGGGTCTATAAGGGTTAAATTTGTTTGTCCGGAACGGGCAAGATGCATAACCACTTTGGAGCCCAAGGCACCACATCCAAACACAGCAATTCTTGAATTCACATCTATTTTGCAACCGGATATATGGCCTGCTTGTTGGATGGTCAAAGGCTGATTGTGCGATAGTAAATCGATGGGTATATTGTTTACAATTTTGCCATCTTTTACATCATCAACATCGACCCGGAAGCGTAAGTTTATAAATTCGATGTTGGAAGGATATCCAATTAATGGCTTAGGTCGCCTTATACCAACAATTACGGGAAAGTGAACAAATGAATTTCCATCACTTGTAGCAATAAATTCTTCTAATTGACTGTAATTTAGGCTATAAAAGTCACAGAAGGATTTAAACTCTTTCCAATTCCTCGGTAAATTAACATAGTACCCTTTGTTTACAGTATCTTCCTCATTCCATAATACATAGGCGTAATGATAATTTTTCCTGGTAACGTCTTCCTTGTCTTTTTTGCGTTCCTCATCAACTTCCTTGATCGTGGTCAAGACATTCCCAGCTGTAAGTGGTTTAATGAATTTATACGTGTACCTTTCCGCCTGCTTTGGACGTTCAAATAAAGCGACAGCAAGCTGTTCTTTAAAATGGAAGGCGTTATCGCCATTAACGATTCCCGTTAGTGTGTTATAGTCATAAATTATAGTACCGGTGTATCCCTCCAATCGCAACGGTTCAAATTGCTCACCATTTTCTGTCAGTTCACCTGTAGCAGCATCCCTAAGCCAATTGCTAATACGTATGATGAGATCCTCAATTCTTTTATTCGCATACCATTCATCTGCGTTACCCCTTACATAACAAAATCCTGAAGGCCGATTATTGACTGCTATGTATAAATGCGCAAGGTTACTTTTAGGAAAATCAAGCCGATCTGTAAATACTTTAGGTGCCGATAATGGATAATTTATCAAATCGAAAACCAAAATGATGTGCTCTTTTTCCCTTATATCTATATCTTCAAAATTACCCAGACTTGGCAAGTCAACACTAATTTCATAAGGCACAGCAATTCTGCCATTTCCCCAATCTAAGATTTGAAGCTTATGTCCATAAACTAACTCCAGTGATTTTAGAGAATCCCTAAGAGCGGGATTCTCTATATCATCAGAAAATACAGGTAAGCTGATACTAAACCTATCCATTTCCATATTTTGAAGCAGAGTTAACAGCGCCTAAACCAGCACCTCCAATCACTTTAGCGGCACCCTCCGATTGTTTCGGGTTCACAATTCCTTGTGTGGTCACCTCGAACACAATTGGTTGAGGAACTCTACTGACCACATTGTAGATAGCCGTGTTAAAAAAGTTGTATTCGGTAACTTTCTTAACATACTCACGTTTTGCTTCATAATGTGGGGGGTTGGCGTCATC
>CALFXE010000054.1 GCA_937927845.1 uncultured Paludibacter sp. | reverse complement strand
GAATACATATGCTGCTCGATGCCTATCATCTCCCTTGGCGTCCAGAAAAAACCTTCGATATACATTCGGACGTAATAATCGCCGCGCGCGTGTCCTTCCTTTAGAGGGCTGTAGGCGTTTAGGATGTTTTCGTCTGAAAAGTGTGCCTCGAGTTCTTTTTCACCGTACTCCTTCAAACGTTTCCAGTCGTCCATACATGTGATGTAACGTCCGAATTTTTCGACGTATTTTCTGTCCGGCCTGCGGAAGGGGAGGGTAAAGCTGATACGGCGAACAGGATCGAAACCCAAATAATTTTCATATGCCATAACCCCCTCTCCCCAAGCCACGTTCAGGTATTTTTCCGCATTTTCATCTGTCGTCGGGGTGGCATTTACAAGGTCGGACGTTCTGTCGGCGATTTCCAGGGGCATCCCTTCATCCTTAAACCGTTCGACAGTGAGGAGCCACGGGTAAAAAGTTTCCTCTACCGCGCCCCTGTCCCCGGGTTTTAAAAAAGATAGCGTCGCGTTTTCTCTTTCCCTGTTTGTCATGTAAAAAGCTCCAATCATTTTATTTTATATACCAGTATAATGAATAATGGGGGGAACATCCCCCCATTACAGCTATTCCATATTTTATATCACTATTTATTGGACAAAAAGCGGTTTTGCTGGCAGATTAAATGCTTTATTCTGAATCCTTTTGCATATTACCGCCGCTTCGGCACGAGTCACGTTTCCAAGTGGATTTACGTTGCCATCGGCTCCTTTCAGTATTCCCTCATTCACCAATAGTGCCATACTATCGGCTGCATACTGTGCCACTAATCCTGAATCCTTGAATTTGAGCAGTTCATTTTTATCAATTGTCTGATTTGAATCTATAACATTCAAATTAGTTAACGCTCTTGCAAGCAGTGTTGCCAGATCCTGTCTTGATATATTGCTGTCAGGGTTAAATTTGTTATCTCCAACTCCTGCAGTGATCGTAAGCCCTTTGGCAATTGCTAACTCATCTGCATAAAAAGCGTCAGCCTTAATATCGCTGAAATTATCCTTTGAATCTGAATAGAGTCCTAATGTTCTTACCAACCAGCTTATAAATTCCGCCCTTGTGGCTTCTTTTGAAGGTTCAAACTCGTCTTTGGCTATCCCGTCAAAGACATTTGAAACTGCAAGATCCTTAATTTCGTTTTCTGCCCAAGGCACACTGTTGATATCTGAAAAATTGGCTCTTACGCCTTTCAGCATTTCCCTTATGGCATCAAGCCGAAGCGGCCGTCCGTTGTCGCGAAGCTCCTCATAAGTCGGCTCAATCCAACCGCCTTCAGCAAATTCATTCCATGCGTATATAAGTATGGCGTTGGCAACCGTGGTTTCTTTATTAGTTTCACACCAGTCTATTGCTTTACCAAGTTGTTCCGCTATTTGCTCCGGTGTTCCCTGCTCACTATACATATGCGGCGAAGCCGGGTTGGATGTCTCCCATGATGGAACATGATCAGCCATCGGGCGCTTATCCCAACTGGTACTGACCCACGGAATAACCTGTGTACCGGTTTCTTTATACCGTTCCCATCCTTTTGACTCATTAGCGGCATAATCCTTATATGCGATTCCGTTTTCGCCATAAGTGAAGTATTGGGAAAAAGCGTCCATCTTTAGTTCCTTCAAATCTGCTACAGCGCTTGCGCTTGTGCTTAATGCAACGATATACGGATCCGGAACACCTGCCTGTGCTGTTAACTCACGCAATTTTGTTATAAAATTCAAATGTTCACGCGTGACATAGAAAAAATAAAGTAATGGTCTGCCGTTTAATACTTTTTGGTAATTCTCTTCTTTAAACTGCTCTATCAACTTTGGAACATCTTCCTCGAAGTTGTAGAAATAACATAACAGCGCGCACCAATTAACTGCGTTTTTATATTTACTTGACTGGTACAGCGATCTTGATACACTAAGATCATTATCACCCGGTCTTTCAGGATAATAATCAAATGCAAAGTAATCAATACCAGCCTGCTTTGCGAATTGGATTTGCTTATCCATAATCTCTTGAGAGCCGCTGTCAATTGTGAAATTACCGTTACTGATATCTGCATACCATGGTAAACGGTAATGATATTTTTCCGGCTTCATGCTCTCGATAATATCTTTTGAATTCCTAGCGGAATCGCCTAACCATACGTCCCATCTGATAGCCCCAACCAATGTATCTTCGTTTCTAAGGCTGACATCAGGCTTTTTGATGTAGCTTACATCAATTTCACCGGCTTTTTTCAGGCTATAATCATCAACATATAGATCGCCTGTTTTTTCTTTTAGGGCAACGGCACGTTCCTGGTAACTGATCATAGAGTCTTGCTCTGGTCAACTTGCCTGTCCATAATACGTCCTTAATGGCAGATAACTGTACATATCCGTTATTCGTTACTGTCTGGTATGGGCTTGTTATCCATTTTCTACCTGTATCATCCTCGATGCTTATCACCACTATTGTATTTAAATCTGTAGTGTCTGCCTTGGCATATGCACTGAAGAAATACTGTCCGGATCCATTTGCGATTAATTTATCAGTGATATCCTGAGCGGCAGTATCATATTCCTTTTGGCGTCCTTCTACTTTACATGCCTTAGTACCCGAGTGTACTGATGATGTTTCCGAAATAAGTTTTCCTCCGTCGATGATACCCCATGAAGAAACACCATTTTCAAAGCCGCCATTAACCACTAATTCTTCACCGTCTGCTGTGATTGGATTAGATGTATTTGTGTTTGACGCAGCAGCTCCGCCGGCATATTTCAGGCTGAAATCATCAAGATATAAGTCTGCTATATTCTGATCAGCATTCTGCACATAAATTGATGCCTGCTTTAATGTACCGGTCCATGTTATTTCCTTAGTTCCGGTAATCTTTGTAAAGCTCTTATCATGAATCGTTGTTTCATCTGTTTTTATCCATCGCTGACCGTTATCATCCTGAATGTTTATAACAACAAAAACTTTCGCCTGACCACTGCCGGCTTTCACATAACCGCCAAATTCATAGCTGCCGGTACCATTTTTTTTCAGTATATCGGTAATATACTGTCCTGCCGAATCATAAGCCGCTGTACGGGCGCTAACCTTACATGAAGCCTTTCCGGTGTTGGAAGTAGATGTAACAACCTCTAAAGTTGGATTTCCTATTGGTTTCCATGGCTTTTGATCCGCCTCGAAACCGCCGTTTGTAAGTAATTCTTTGCTGTCCGCTGTGATTGAACTAGATGTATTTGTGTTTGTAACTATATTTGACGCAGCAGCCCCGCTGACATATTTCAGGCTGAAATCATCAAGATATAAGTCTACTATATTCTGATCAACATTCTGCACATAAATTGATGCCTGCTTTAATGTACCGGTCCATGTTATTTCCTT
>CALFXE010000053.1 GCA_937927845.1 uncultured Paludibacter sp. | reverse complement strand
TCTGTGTTTACTTTGTGATACTCTGTGAAACTTCTTTTTTAAAGTTACACAGTGTATGGCACAATGTCACACAATGTTTTCTCTGTGAAACTATTCTACATAAAATCATACAGTTCTAAAAATTTAATTTGTAGTTTTAATAAATTATATATCTTTGTAATTGCATATGCAATCTTTGTTAAGCATATTTATATAACATTATAACCGTCATAGAATTTAAACAGAATAAGACAATTAAAAATTTAAATCTTTTCATCAGAAATAAATCTAAGGAATATGTCAAAAAAAGAAGCTGTAACTATAAAGGGATCTGAAATAGTCTTTTACAAGAAAGGGCAGGAAGACTATATCTCATTAACCGACATAGCTAAGGTTAGGGATGCAGATAATCCGTCACAGATAATTAGCTTATGGTTAAGAACTTACAGCACTATTGAATATCTTGGATTATGGGAGATGTTGAATAATCCTGATTTTAACCCCCACATATATGAGGGGTTTAAAAATGAATCAGCAAAACCCCATTTTTGGATGTCACCGTTGAAATGGATTTCCGAAACAAATGCTAAAGGAATAACTTCAAAAGCAGGCAGATATGGTGGTGGTACTTTTGCCCATTCGGATATAGCATTTAAGTTTGCAGCATGGATTTCAGCAGAATTCGAACTTTATCTTATTACAGAATTCAAACGGTTAAAGAATGAAGAACAAAAGACAATTGGATGGAGTGCTAAAAGAGAATTGGCAAAAATAAATTATCATATACATACCGACGCGATTAAATCAAATTTAATTCCTCCACAATTGACACCTTTACAAACATCGTTAGTTTATGCTAATGAAGCTGATGTTTTAAACGTTGCTCTTTTCGGTATGACAGCAAAAGAATGGCGAGATAAAAATCCTGGATTAAAAGGGAATATACGAGATTATGCTACAATAAATGAATTGATTTGTTTGGCAAACATGGAGAATATTAATGCCTTATTAATTACTGATAAAGTATCTCAAAAATATAGATTAATAAAACTAAACCAGATTGCAATGCAGCAAATTAGAGTTTTATCAGAAGTTGGTAATAGAAAATATCTTAAATGATTTAACAGCTTAATGACTTTACAATTATAAAGTATTACTACAAATATGACCGCCATAGAATTTCAAAATATCAGCAAACAATACCGCCTCGGGTTAGTCAGTACCCGCACACTTTCGCATGACCTCAACCGATGGTGGAAGATGAGCATTTTAGGCAAAGAAGACCCTTATTTAAAGATAGGAGAGGTGAATGATAGAGCTTCTAAGGGTGATAGCGATTATGTATGGGCATTGCGAGATATTAACTTCAAGGTTGAGCAGGGCGATGTATTGGGAATTATAGGAAAAAACGGAGCAGGGAAATCGACTTTATTAAAAATCCTCTCTAAAGTAACTACACCAACTACCGGAACAATCAAAGCACGCGGACGGATAGCATCTTTATTAGAAGTAGGCACAGGCTTCCATCCCGAAATGACCGGTCGTGAAAATATCTTTATGAACGGTGCCATTATGGGCATGACCAAAGCCGAAATTTCTCGCAAATTAGATGAAATAATTGACTTTGCAGGTGTCGAACGCTATATCGACACTCCCGTAAAACGCTACTCCAGCGGTATGACGGTTCGCCTCGGCTTTGCCATTGCTGCCCACTTAGAACCGGAAATTCTTGTGGTGGATGAAGTCCTTGCCGTAGGTGATGCCGAATTTCAGAAAAAAGCTATTGGCAAAATGCAGGATGTGAGTAAAGGAGAGGGGAGAACGGTGCTGTTTGTGAGTCATAATATGGGCTCGTTACAATCGTTATGTCGTAACGGGATATTATTAGAAAATGGTGTTTTATCTTATGGGGGAGATATTGAAAGTACAATTAGTAAATATTTGTCACTTCAAAATGTTGAATTATCTTATCATTGCATACAAGATAAAAACTCATCTATATTTATAAAATCAATTTATATTGTAGATAATAATAACCAAAATAAAAATACTTTTTTCCATACAGATAAAATAATAGTTAAAGTAAATTTAACTATTAAAGAGAGAATTTCTGAAAGTTATTTATTGCTTACAATCTTAGATAGAAGCAAGAGAAAAGTTTTCTCAGCTGAAAAGAAGGTAGAAAATCAAATGAGTTTGGAAATTGCTTCTGAATTTCTAACCAGAGGTATTTATTCTATCCAAGCTGTAGTTTATAAACCAGCTGTAACACAATATGATTATTTAGAAGACGTTTGCTCTTTTGATGTTGTTGATGCAGGTTCACATTTTTCACATTTAGAAACATATGATTATGGAAGTGTTTTTGGACAATATTCGTGGATTGATTTATAAGATATTTGGAAGTAGAAAAAAAGAAATTATTATTGAAGCCCCCTTTTATTCTAAAGATTTCTTTAATAATACTGCGTATGTCTTTGGTGAATATACCTATGGTAAACCTAAAATATTAGACTGGGGAGAGGGAGCACATCTTACTGTTGGTAAATTTTGTTCAATAGCTGAAAATGTACATATTTTTTTAGGTGGAAACCATAGGACGGATTGGATTACAACATATCCATTTAGTGCATTAATTGATGAATTTCCAGAAGCTAAGCACATTAAAGGACATCCTGCAACAAAAGGAGATGTAACCATTGGTAATGATGTGTGGATTGGTTATGGTGCAGTAATATTATCAGGCATTACTATTGGAGATGGAGCTGTTATTGGTGCTTTTTCAGTAGTAACAAAAAATGTTTATCCTTATGAAATTGTTGCTGGAAATCCAGCCAAGGTTATTAAAAAAAGGTTTAATGATGAGGCTATATCCTATTTGCTTGAAATTGCATGGTGGAATTGGCCCATCAACAAAATATCTTCAGAGGTTAATTTTCTATGCAATGATGAAGTTTTAGAGTTTATTATAAGAAATAAGAGTAATAATTAGCAATTTGATTTAAAAAATAGCTCGTTTATGAAAAAAATCATAATTAAAATACTAAAAAAGACTATCAGATTTATTGAACGTAAAATACCAAATGCAATTGAGAAAGATTTAGGTTACACTGAAGTGTTTGGTAAAAACTTCTATTACCATCATAAATTAGCTTTTGATATTACATTTGAAGAGTTATTCAAAAAAGAAATTTATTCTTTCAATACCACAAACCCAAATCCTGTTATTATTGATTGTGGTGCTAATATGGGTTTAAGTCTACTTTTCTTCTCATTAAATTATCCAAATGCTAAAATTTATGCATTCGAACCAGATGTAACTGTATTCGGATGTTTAGAGAAGAATATTGATACTTTTCAAATGAAGAATGTTGAGTTGATAAAAAAAGCTGTATGGAATAAGAATGAAATGCTGGATTTTTATACAGATAGAGGTATGGGAGGAAGATTGAAAAGTAATTATCTTAACCAAATAGCTACAAAAGTGGAAGCAATACGGCTAAAGGATTTTATATCTGACAAACATATTGATTTTATAAAAATGGATATTGAAGGTGCTGAATATCTTGTTATAAAAGATTGTGAGTCGATTTTAAATCAAGTTGACAATATTTTTATCGAATATCATAGTATGGAAAAAGAAGAACAGAACTTAGATGATTTGCTTATAATATTAAAAAGGAATGGTTTCAGATACCATCTTTCACAATCTTTTTCCAGAAATAAACCATTTGTTGATAGGAATTTGGTGAATGAGAAAATTGATTTAGCAATAAATGTTTTTGCATATAAATAGAATTATGATATCAATAATTATATGTTCCCGCTATTCAGACATTTCAGAAGAGCTTGAAAAAAATATTCAAGATACAATTGATTTTGAATATGAATTAGTTGTTATAAATAATTCAGATAATCGATATTCAATTTTCTCCGCATATAATGAAGGAGTTAGACGTGCTAAAGGTGACATCTTATGTTTTATGCATGAAGATATTCTATATCATACTCAAGGTTGGGGCATAAAGGTTATTGAACATTTTCAAGATATAAAAGTAGGGTTAATTGGAGTTGTTGGTGGGCATTATTTACCAGACTGTCCTGCTTCTTGGTGGAGTACTGAGTGTCGATCAGGCGTTATTTTACAAGGGATTTGTGAGAATAAGCAAGAATACTATTATAAAAATGAGAATTGGATTAGATATCGGGAAAATCTAAGTAATTCAATATCTGTCGTAACTGTTGATGGCTTGTGGTTTAGTATTCCTAAAAAACTTTTTGAAAAAATTAGATTTGATGAATTGACATTCTCCGGGTTTCATTGTTATGATTTAGATATTTGTATGCAAATTCATAAATTAGGATTAGATATTCATGTAATTTTTGATGTTTTAATTGAGCATTTTTCAGGAGGTAATCATGATCAGAATTTAATTAAACAAAGAGAGGTTTTTTTTGAAAAATGGACACATTCTTTACCAATAATAAAAGGTATAGAATTGTCAAAAATTGAAATTGAAGATAGACGATTTTTCGTAGATAGTCTACACTCTTTAACCAAAGAATATTGGAGATCTCAAGATGAAATAAACAGAATACTTAATTCAAAAGCATATCGTTTGGGTAAATTTATTCTGAAACCATTTTCATTAATTAGACATAAATGGGTACAAATTTTTGGTGATTCACAATGATTCTCGACTTTGAAAGTATACAACTATAAATGAGAAAGAAAAAAATTGAAAATAGTCTTGTCAGCGTATGGGTTATTACATATAATCAGGAAAAATTTATAAGTGAATGTCTTGATAGTATTTTGAAGCAAGAAACAAATTTTCCATTTCAAATAATCATTGGAGAAGATAATTCTACTGATAAAACTCGGAGTATTTGTGAAATGTATGCAAATAAGTATTTAAATATTACACTTTTACCTTTAAGAGAAAATCTAGGTTTAGTTAAAAATTGGGAAAGGACACTAAATGCGTGTGCAGGTAGATATGTGGCTATGTGTGAGGGTGATGACTTTTGGATTGATAGTCATAAATTACAAAAACAGATTGATTTTCTGGAGAATAATCCGGATTATTCAATTTCATTTCATAGGATTAAACTGTTTTTTGAGGGAGGTATCGTTCACAATGATCTATTTGACCATCTCGAAGAACGTGAGTATTCAGCATATGAAATATATGATAAGTGGACAATATTGACAAGTTCTGTTGTGTTTAGAAACTTTCCCAAAAAAATACACTTTCCGAAGTCTGTATACTTCACGGATATTTATTTTTCATTGTATCTTTTAGAAAAAGGTAGAGCTTACTGTCATGATTTTGTAGGGGTTGCCTATCGACGACACCCTGAAAGTTTGTCTTTAACTTTTCCAATTTCGAGAATACAAAAATTATTCTATCAATACAAATACATGATTAAACGATACCCAGAATTCAAAGATATATCCAGAAGAAACATGAATGATTGGTTGAAAGGTTTAATATATGCCCCATATTTCAAAGGCATATGGAAGTTTAGGTTATATAAAATGTATTTTGAACCTAAATTAATCTTTACCAGTTTTTTTACAACAACTATAACTTCATATATTATAAAACGCAAAAGATAAGAATTTATTTATGGAAAACACCCCCTTAGTTAGTATTTGCTCAACTACATATAATTTAGAAAAATATATAGGTGAAGCTTTAGAGAGTTGGTTGAGCCAGAAGACAAATTTCGACTATGAAATTGTTATTTGTGACGATTGCAGTAAAGATAAAACTGTAGTTGTTATAGAATCTTTTGTTGAAAAATATCCAAATAAAATAAGATTGTTAAAAGCAGCAAAGAATATGGGGATGATGCCTAATTATATTCGTTCGCTACAGGCTGCTAGAGGAAAATATATTGCTGTGTGTGATGGTGATGATTATTGGATAGATGAAAATAAACTTCAATTACAGGTTGATTTTTTGGAGTCTAACACTGATTTTGTTGCTTGCCTTACTAATTCATATGTAATTAATGAACTTACTGGTGAAAAAAAAATAGCCAAGCACCAAATATGGGATGTAGCGACTAGTAAAGAATTACTTTATCATGATGACTTTCATAAGGACAATATTAATTTGTCTCCTGGACATGTGTCAACTTACATTTTTAGAAATAACCTGATAACTGAGTTCCCAACATGGTTCTATGATGATGATGTTGTTACAGACTACCCTTTGTACATGCTTATATCAAAATATGGTAAAACAAAATTTTTTAACATAAATACCAGCGTTTATAGAAAAAGAGATGGGAGTCATTCTTTTAACTGGTATGATTACAGAAAAATACAAAAAAGCAGAATCAAAATGCATAAATGTGTCAATGATTATTTAGATCGTAGATACAAAGATATTCTGAATATCATTATTTCTAAACATTATATTTGTCTATTCAAAAGTTATTTAAAAGAGAAGGAATATATTGCCGCTATCAAATCATTTGTTTGTGCAGCTTATTTTAGTTTTTCAACTCTTTTTAAATACATATTTATCAACAGAAAATTGGATGTGTGAAGTTAATAAATACGATAAAATAAATGAATTTATTCGCTTTGCAATTGTTGGTGTAATTGCAACGCTGATACATTATGCGATTTATTATTTGCTTAAATTTGTAATTAACTATAATCTTGCATACACAATAGGCTATGCCTTGTCATTACTATTGAATTTTTACCTTTCATCTGTTTTTACTTTTAGAGAAAAACCTACTTTTGCAAAGTTTTTTGGAATGTCAGTAGTTCATGGAGTAAACTATCTGTTGCATATAACACTACTGAATTTATTCGTGTATATAGGAGTTTCTAAAAATATAGCACCTATCCCGGTATATGCTATAGCTGTTCCGGTTAATTTTATATTAGTTAGATTTGTATTCAAATACCAGAGAAAAAATGAAAAAAGAGAATAACACTTTAGCTGTGGTTGTTCCGTGTTATAATGAAGAAGAGGTACTTCGAGAAACAACCAAACAACTAACAACTGTTTTAGCTGATTTGATAAAAGAAGAGTTGATATCTGAAAATAGTTTTATTTTGTACTCTAATGACGGTAGCAAGGACAAAACATGGGAAATTATTAGTGAGTTGCATAAGTCCAATAATTTCATATGTGGGGTTAATCTTTCTAATAATGTAGGACATCAAAATGCCTTAGTTGCGGGTATGGAAGTGGCTGTAAAATACGCTGACATGATTGTTACTATTGATGCGGATCTACAAGATGATATTAATGCTGTGAAAAAGATGGTTAAAGCATATCTTGAAGGATTTGATATTGTATATGGAGTACGTGCAAATAGAAGATCAGATACACTTTTTAAAAAGAATACAGCCTCGTTATTCTACAAAGCAATGAGTCTCTTAGGATCTAAGACAGTATATAATCATGCGGATTTTAGATTAATGAGCGGGAGAGCTGTTAAGGCTTTTTTACAGTATCCGGAGAAAAATCTATTCATAAGAGGTATTGTTCCTATAATTGGTTTTAAAACCACAAATGTTTTTTATGATAGATATGAACGTATGGCTGGAGAAACCAAATATCCATTTGCTAAAATGGTAAATTTTGCTATTGATGGAATAACTTCATTTTCAGTAAAACCATTACGAATTATTTTTGGAGTTGGTTTTTTGTTTTTGTTTCTAACCATAATAGCGGCAGTTTATACTTTAGTACAGTATTTTGCGGGGAATGTTGTTTCTGGATGGTCGTCAATGATATTATCTTTGTGGTTTATAGGATCTATAGCAATTATGTCCTTAGGTATAATAGGGGAATATATAGGTAAGATTTATCTTGAAGTGAAGAATCGACCAAGATATATTATAGAATCAATTTTAGAACAAAGGAATAAATTTAATAATGAAAACGTTAAAAACTAACAAAAGAATTGTCTTAATTCTATTAGTATTCTCCAGTTTGCTTTTTGGCTATTTTATTATAAAAGATGCTAACTGGACTTGGGGTGATGACTATGAGTTCTTAATTTCTACAGCAGTAGGTAAGATGGAATGGGACATTCATGTGGCTAATCATGGTAGATTATATCCTTTGGGACATTCTGATTATAATATATTAACATTAATTCAGGGAGCCACAACGCCTGTAGCTCACTACAGCATTGTTTTATTTTCGTTTTTTTTATTTGTTTTTTTTAGCTACAAGCTATATAACATCGTTTTAATTAAAACTAATAAAAGTAGTAAGCTAATAAATTGGATTGTGCTTTTTTCGATTTTATTTTTGTTTTACTACTTCTATAGATTATTTTTCTTTTTAGTCTATCCTGAGAGGATAATGGTAGTATTGTTGAGTTTGTTCTTTATATTATATTCAAAATTTTTAAAAACAAACCAAAGTGTTTTTGCTGTCTTTGCAGTTCTGGTATCAATATATTTGTCTTATACTAAAGAAACTTCTTTTATTATTTTTAGTGTTGTTGCAGGCATAGGGTTACTATTTAATTATAAAAATAACAGTAAAAAAGAAAATTGGTTTTATTTGGCTTTAACAACTAATATAGTAAGTTTTTTATTGGTATATTATTTTATTGCTTATAGAACGGCAGACACCCTTTACTCTCGCCACAGTTCTGTATTTGAAGTAATACAATTTACTGTAGGAAATCTTAAAATACTATATATAGCTCTTATAGCATCCCTATGGAGAGTGTTTGTTTTTCTTTTCCGAAAGGACAGATCCCATTTGCTGATTGATATTCTATTATTTAGTGGAGTTTTATATGCCATAGCAAATGTCATATTAAAAATGCCTATGGATTATTATTACTTTCCGGCAGTTATGTTAACTTTTCCTGCTTTGGTATATTGGGGTGTAAAATTGCTACGACCGGAGTGGGTATTGATTGTATTAATACTGTCAACTGGTTATTATTATAGGAAGTTTCCCAAAGTTATTAATATCATACAAGACCTGAAGATATCAACGCATAAGAACTTAGTTGAATTTACGAATATCCTTAATGATTCAGATAAAGCATATTGGTTACAATATGATGACATAGATGAAGTTGTTAAGGGTAAAATGGGATACCAAAGGGAAATACTCGAAGTTTATTATCATTTCTATAATAATGAAGACGAAGCTATAGAAATTAAAAATGTAAACGAACTACCTGAAGAATTAAATTCGAAAATCGTGTTGTTCTATTCTGATTTACAAGTCGCATCAGAAGAATATGATATCACTTTAAGGCAGATTGACTCTATTGGTTTTACTCAACAACATTTACCTAATATTCAAGATATAAAAATTTTTACAAAATAACATGTAATGAATATAAATAACAATCCATGAAATTACTAATTATAGGCGGTGGTGCAGTAGCGGAATCAAGTCATATTCCGGCTGCTATTCATGTAGTAGGTTTAGATAATATAGTTTTAGCTGAACCGAATGATTTACAATCTAAAAAGTTGAGAGATAAGTTTAATATTAAACAACATTTTTCTGATTTTACAGAGTGTTTGAATAAGGTGGATGCTGTCGTTATTGCGACACCACCTCATACCCATAATGATATCTTAGCAAAGTGTATAGAGGCTGGTTTACCTGTTCTTTGTGAAAAACCTATCTCTGATCAATCCAAAGAGACTAAAAAGATTCTACAGCAAAATATTAATGACTTAGTAATAGGTGCTTGTCATACCTATAGACTTTTTCCTAATAGATTAAAAGTTAAGAGATTAATTGCAGATGGCTATTTTGGTGATAATGTGCGTATAGAAATTAATGAGGGATTTCCAAGTAATTGGCCTACCGTTTCAGGTTATTGTTTTAGAAAAGAATTAGTACCTGGCGGGGTACTCTTTGATGCAGGTATTCATTCGTTAGATTTTATTTTGTGGACTTTAGGGATGCCACTTTCTATTAACTACAAGGATGATGAAGAAGGTGGATTGGAAAGTAATGCAGAAATGGAGTTGATCTATGAAAAAGCTTCTGCATATTTTAAGATAAGTCGCACGACAGAACTTTCTAACACTATTGTTGTGAGTGGCAATGGACGAAAAGTAGTGTTGGATGTTTTTGAAATGAATAATATACTTGAAAATGATATTCAGACTATCGCCGATGAGAATTGTTTGATGGATTGGACTAATATAGGATATTATCAACTGCAAAATTTTATCGACGCCGTAAAGAAACAAGCTGTGATAAGTTGTACTGCTGATAAGGCTTTGCAAAGTATTGAAATACTTGAACGTGCTTATAAACAAAAAACGAAGGTAGCTAAGACTCCTAAGCCTATAGGAAAATATAAAGGAAAAAAGGTATTAATTACCGGAGGAACAGGTTTTATCGGAAGTTTATTAACCGAACGACTTGTTAAAGATGAAGAAGCTGATGTACGTGTGATGGTTCATAATTGGAAAAGAGCTGCTTATGTGAGCCGTTTTGACGTAGGATTGGTGCAGGCTGACATTACTAATTATGATGAAGTTGAGAAAGTTGTTGAAGGATGTGATTATGTGTTTCATTGTGTTGGAGTAGGAGGTACACCTGATTATGCAAACAAAATAAATGTATTGGGAACTGAAAATGTTGTTAGAGCATCTGCCAAGCATCAAGCTGAAAGAGTGGTTTACCTAAGTAGCGTGGTAGTCCATGGAGATAAAATTTCAGATGGTATGAATGAAGATACACCATTTGTTAGTTATGGAGATTCATATGCAGATGCAAAAATTACAGCAGAAGAAGTTTTTTGGAAACTTACGAAGGAGTTTAATTTAGAAGCTTCTGTGATTAGACCTACGTATGTTTGGGGACCTATGTCAGAATGGTACACTATGGAGATTATCAAACAAATGAAAGAGGGGCGTTTTTATTGGGTTGATAAGGGAAGTGGAAGTAGTAATGCTGTTTATGTGGAAAACTTAATAGATATGATGCTGATATGCGGACAGCATCCTGGAGCAGTAGGGCAAGCATTCTTGAGCAGAGATGGTGAAAAGCAAAACTGGTCTGAGTTTTATAGTCATTATGCCCGTATGCTCAACATTGATCCAACATCTTTTAAATCAATACCATTACAAGATGGATTAAAGCGTAAATTCTTAAAATTAGCAAAAAAGAATCTTACTAAGTCTATAAATGCTTTATGGGAAAGAGTACTTCAAATCGAAGAAGATAAACCCTTTGTAGCAAAGTGGTTTTATCGAGCACCAAGAAAGATGTTGAAAATGATTTTGAAATCAGTAGTGAAACATCTTCCTGAAAAATCATCATCAGAAATGGCAATATATAATTTTCAAGGTTTTATTGATATCAGTAAATCAAAAGAACTATTAGCTTATGAACCACGTTTTTCAACACAAGAAGCTATGGCGGAAACTGAGAAATGGTTGAGTGACAGTAATCTTTTATAACGAAAACGATGAGCAAATACAAATTGTCTGTAATAATACCGATATATAATGTGGAGGAATACATTGCAAAATGCCTTGATTCCGTACTGTCGCAAGCAGATGATACTATAGAGATTATTTGTGTGAATGATGAATCACCTGATAACTCACGTGCTATTATTGAAGAATACATAAAAAAATATCCTCAATTAATATGTATAGATCAGAAAAATAAGGGATTAAGTGCAGCTCGGAACGCAGGTATTAGAGCAGCAAAGGGAGAGTATATTGTGCTGTTAGATAGCGATGACTGGTTAGATAATGACGTTCTTTTTAAACTATACAACACAGCAAAATCAAAAGATGTAGATGTGTTATTGGGTAATGTTAAGTGGATTTATCCGGATAAAATATATACTGAAAAAGCAAATACAGCAGATGTTATAACAGAAGTTATGACAGGAAAACAAGCTCTTGAAGCTCTTATGAGTAGAGAAGTTTATGTTCCGATGGCATATAATAGTATCTGTAAACGAAGTTTTTTAGTAGAAAATGAATTATGGTTTAAGGATGGATTGATTTACGAAGATGAATTATGGACACCTCAGGTTTTATTTAAAGCAGATCGAGTGTATGCATCGGATATCTATCATTACAATTACTTGCAGCGTGATAATACTATAACCACTTCCAAAGGAAATCAGAAGAAAATAGATAGTTTCTTTTATATATCACAGCAATTAATTGAAATGAGCAAATATACTGATAATCAATTATTAAAAGAACAGTTGTGGTTTCGTGCAGTAGTATTATATCATAGAGGCTATAAAATGCATCAATTAATTCACCCAAAAGAATCTACATCTTTTAAAATCACATGGATAGATTTAAAAGATGCAAAACTCTCATACGAGATATTCAATAAAAGTCTTGGCTTTTTGGATTACAATAAGCACCAAAGAAGGTATGTCAGATTAATAATAAAATTATGTTGAGTATGAAGAAAATATTGCACCATTCACATTTTCAGGCTGAGGCTTTCGGACATGGTGGAGAAAAGCGTACGGCTCAGATTGTAGAACATTACAAGAACCTGGGTTATGATATAGTTGAGTTAGAGATTAAATATAATAAAAGCTTATCTATCATAACCTTATGCAAAGCTTTAAAGTTAATCTTATGTGTTTATGGTATTTCTCATTTTAAAAACTTGATTCCATTTTTAAAATTTTGGAAATCTATAGCATTATCTCTCTCATCTACAGAAAAATATTTTAATCAGGATATTGATTTCTTTGTGTGGGAAAGTGTAGTAGATAGATATTATTACCTTCCCTATTTAGCTAAAAAACATCATGTCAAAGTAATAGCTTATCCACATAATATAGAATCGTTGGTGCCAGATTATTCAATCAACTCCCCAACTCTAAAGCAAAGACAGTTTATTAGAGAAATGGAAGTACTAAGAATGTGCAACGAAGTACAATCCATATCGAGATTTGATAATTCTTTAATGCAATTGATGGGAGTTAACTCCATGTTTTTCCGCTATCTGCCACCTTCAGAGTTTAAAAATTATTTACAAAGAATTAAAACTCAACGAGTAAACAAAGTAGAAAAAAATAGATATTTGATATTAGGAACAGCACATAATCCCCCAACTCGGAAAGGGATGATTTATTTAATAGATAAGATTAATCAAATGAGTTTTACAGAAGATATTCAGTTTATTTTTGCCGGTTACGGCACAGAGCAATTGAAGCAATTCTTAAACAGTCCATCCATACAAATTAAAGGTTCGTTAAGCAAGGAAGATTTAGAAACAGAAATGATTTACTGTACAGCCTTATTGGTTTATCAACCATCTACCACAGGAGCACTAACTCGTATTTCAGAATTTTTAGTTGCAGGTATTCCCGTGTTTGTAAATGCAGAAGCAGCGCATAGTCATTATGAAATGGAGGGTGTAAATGTATATAGTAACTTTAATGAGTTTGAACAGATTCTAAACTCATTAAAATCAAATCTCAATACAGAATAATTGTAGCGCATATCATCTTAAAATCGTAGTGCAATATGTCTAAATTTTGTAGTTTGCGAAATAGTTGGCAGGGCACAATGGTGCAAAACGATAGAGCCAAAATAGGGAATGAAAACAAGCCAAAATAGGGAATGAAAACAAGCCAAAACAGGGAATTTGTATTGCAAGTTACTGAAAATGTTTTATCTTTGTACTTTCAAATAACAAAGAACAATGGAGGAAAAAAAATACCTGAATAGGATTTGCGATGACCTTTTAGGGCAAATGCTACAATCTTCCGGTGCGGTACTCGTGGAGGGGGCGAAATGGTGTGGCAAGACAAGTACGGCTATGAATATTGCAGGTAGTACGCTGTTTATGCAAGATCCCGACAAGGCGGGTTCGTATCAAATGCTTGCCGAAACAAAACCTTCATTGCTTTTGCAGGGCAACGTTCCACGTTTGCTCGATGAATGGCAGATGGCGCCTGTTTTATGGGATGCTGTAAGGTTTGAAGTTGATAAAAGAAGTACATTGGGGCAATTTATATTGACAGGCTCAGCCGTTCCTGCCGATGATATTACCGCTCACACAGGTACAGGTAGAATTGCACGGCTGTTGATGCGTCCGATGAGTTTGTATGAGTCGTTAGAGTCGAACGGCTCTGTTTCCTTGAATGATTTGTTTGAGGGGAAGCGGGATATTCAAGCAATCAGTGATTTAAGTATTGAACAAATTGCTTTTGCCGTTTGCAGAGGCGGATGGCCACAAGCCGTGAAATTGAAAGAAAAATCGGCGTTGCGCATGGCGGTAAATTATGTAGATGCGGTAATAAATTTCGATGTACAAAGAGTGGACGATGTGGAAAAAAATCCGGAAAGAGTACGTGTTTTACTACGTTCATTGGCGAGAAACATCTCAACTATGACTACTCTGCAAACTATAAAATCGGATATGGAAGCAATGGATTTTGGTATTTCGGAAAAAACATTGGTTAATTATATTACTGCACTACGAAGAATTTTTGTTATTGAAGATTTACCCGCTTGGCAGCCGTCATTACGATCAAAAACAGCCATTCGTACTTCGGCAAAAAGGCAGTTTGTAGATCCTTCTATTGCTGCGGCTGTGTTGCGCACTAATCCTGACGGCATTCTGCATGATTTAGAGTATTTTGGGTTTTTGTTTGAATCGCTTTGCGTGCGCGACATGCGGATATATGCGCAGGCAAATGACGGCGATATCTTCCATTATAGAGATAAAAGCGGCTTGGAAGCTGATATGATTATTCGTTTACGAGATGGCAGGTGGGCGGCGGTCGAAGTTAAATTGGGCAGTCGGCAAATAGAAGATGCCGCAAATAATTTACTTGCATTGAAAAATAAAATTGACGCAAAAAAAACGGGAATGCCCTCATTTCTTATGGTCGTTACAGGCGGTGAGTTTGCTTATCAACGCAATGACGGCGTGTTTGTAGTGCCTATTGGATGTTTGAAACATTAATTTGGACATTGCATGATTGCTGGGCTTTTACCGGAATTTGTCATTATTTTTATGATTGTGATCATTATAAATCTCAGTGTGGTAACTGCCCTTTTCTTCATTCAGAAAAAGAAAAAGACCTCAGTTACAAAGTCTGGAAAAAGAAGCAAAAATATTATAAACACCTAAATTTACATATAGTAACACCAAGTAAATGGTTAGGCGAGGCAGCAAAGCAGAGTGTATTATTTTCAAAATTTTCTGTAACAGTCATCCCAAACCCCATTGATACCGAACTGTTTTCACCAGGCGATAAACAAGAATCTTGTACAATCTTAAATATAGATAGTAACAAAATCTATATACTGTATGGTGCTATGAACGCTGTCACAGATAAAAACAAAGGATTTGTAAAGTTACTAAAAGCATTAAAAATATATGCAGAGAAATACAATACTTCGAATGTAAACATATTAGTATTGGGAGCAAGTGAACCCATTCAAGAATTTGATATATCTATTCCAATTCAGTATTTAGGCACTATTACGGAAGATAATAAAATGGTCGCCGCCTATCGTGCAGCCTCATTGATGATAGTACCCTCGTTATCAGAAAATCTATCCAATGCCATTATGGAAAGCTTGTCATGCGCAACTCCGGTATTAGCTTTCAATATAGGTGGTCATAGCGATATGATAGATCACCAACAAAATGGCTATCTGGCGGAACCGTTTTCTCCTGAAAGCATGGCGGAAGGAATTAATTGGTGTTTGAAAAACAATAAATCAGGTGTTTTATCTAATAATGCACGTCAAAAGGTATTGGAAAATTTTACAGAAGAGATAGTTGGGAAGAGGTATTTGGAGGTGTATAAGAGGGTGATGAAGAAATAAAACAACATATGTGGATAATCCGGATCATACTGACCATCTCAACACGACAGCCAAAATCTAATTATTCCAATTAAACTGAACTTTTTCTCTATCTTTGCAATATTCTAATAAAAAACAAAAACACACCATGCGTTACCTCTACATCTTCGCTACCTTATTTTTCACTGTCTACGGACAAATAGTAATGAAGTGGCGAATCAATATTTTACAGTTTACTTTGCCGCAGAACGGAATTATTCCTAAATTTGTGGCTTTGATTAAGCTGATATTCGATCCGTTTATATTTTCGGGTTTCTTGTCTGCTTTTGTGGCGTCGCTGTTCTGGATGGCAGCTATGAGTAAGTTTGAAATCACACAAGCTTATCCTTTTATGAGTCTTGCACCGGCTATTGTTTTTCTTTTAGGTATTTGGCTACTTAACGAAAACTTCACATGGGGCAAGGTAATCGGTTTAGCTTTGATTATTATTGGAACAATTGTAACTGTTAAGTTTTGAATGATATGGAAGAAAATATTCATATTTCTGTTGTTTCTCCGGTTTATATGGCAGAAAGGATCGTGGCTGAATTGGTAAAACAGATTAAAGAATCTCTGAAGTCCATTACAGATCATTATGAGATTATTTTAGTAAATGATGCTTCACCTGATAAATCTTGGGGATCAATCCAAGAAGAGTGTAAAAAAGATAAGCGTGTAAAAGGTATAGATTTAAGTAGAAATTTCGGTCAACATTATGCCATTACTGCCGGATTAAGTTTATCAAAGGGAGAATGGATAGTTGTGATGGATTGCGATTTACAAGATAGACCTGACGAAATACCGAATTTGTATAATAAGGCGCAAGAAGGATGGGATTCTGTTTTTGCTCAAAGAGTAGAGAGAAATGACACCTTCTTAAAACGAAATTTCTCCAAATCGTTTTATAAACTATTTAGCTATCTGACAGATACTAAGCAAGATGCAACTGTGGCTAATTTTGGTATTTACCATCGAAAAGTAGTTGATGCGATTTTAGAGATGAAGGATCAAATTCGATTTTTTCCTACTATGGTGCAATGGGTTGGCTTTCATAAATACTATTTACCGGTTAAACATAGTGAAAGGCGTGAAGGGAAATCCTCATACAACCTTAAATCTTTATTTAGATTAGCTTTGAATACAATTATTGCTTTCTCAGATAAACCTTTGCGGTTAACAGTAAAAATTGGATTTTATTTGGCATCTATATCTTTTTTTGTGGGACTTATTTACTTGATATTATATCTTTCAGGACAAATTAAAGTGTTAGGTTTTACTTCGCTGTTCATATCTATTTGGTTTTTGGCCGGAGTTGTGATTACAATTCTGGGAATCATAGGGTTATATCTTGGAAAGATGTTTGAAAAAGTAAAAGACAGGCCGGTATTTATTACCAATGAAACAATCAATGTATAATGGACACCATCAAATATCTAAGTTGGGATTCTGAGTTTTTTAATAAAAAAATTGGACAAATAAACTGTAATGAATCAGATTGTAGCGGATATGAATTGGACAAATTAATTTCTTATGCTGAAAAAGATAATTATCACTTACTATATGTTTTTACAAAAGGAAATCATTCATTTCTCAATATTAAAAATCATACTTTGAAATTAGTTGATGAAAAAGTTATATACTCAAGAATAATTGATGAAAATATTGTTTTTTCTTTTGACGATGTAAATGAATATGCTTCGGATGAAGTACATGCAGACTTATTAAGTTTAGCCTGTCAAAGTGGTGAGTATTCTCGTTTTAAAATAGATGAACAGTTTGAAAAGGATGATTTCTCCCGACTATATAAAACATGGATTGAAAAATCAGTTGCTCGAGAGTTGGCAGATAAAGTGCTTGTAACTAAGGATAAACATAAAATCACTGGAATGGTGACATTATCTTATCAATCAGACCGTGCTATCATAGGGTTGATTGCTGTAGATAGTTTTTATAGAGGAAAAGCCTATGGAACACAGTTATTACATGCTTGTTTTGATGATATTCTACAAAATAATATAAATAGAATTGATGTGGCAACACAAAAAAGTAATATAAATGCATGTAGTTTCTATGAGAAAAACGGATTTGAAGTTAAAAATGTAACTAATGTTTATCATTTATGGATATGAAAAACAAATCTTTTTTAAACGTTGTTAAGCATGAAAGGATTTAATCAAGGGCAATCAATATATTGTTATTTATTTGTTTTTGTGCTGTTTTGGTGTCTTTATAGCTGTGTAGCTCTGCTATTTTTGTCTGACATGTCTGATCATGCTTTTTTTGCAAGACAAGTTGCTGGTGGGCACCAAGCTATTCCAGGCAATTTTCTATTATATTTGCTTATTATTGTTTTTTCTGGCTTTTCTTCTGTGGCATTAGTTACAAAGTTATCACTGTCTTTTTTAATTGCTTTTGCATCAACGTATCGTGTATATATTTATGTGGAAGGTATAGGATCAGTTGGAAACAATAAAAACTTCTGTGTGAACTTTTTAATAGCAATGAGTTTGCTATTTGTTTTTGCACTTTATAATCCATTAGCTGATTGTCAGTACTTTGGAAAGTTTGTACCAAATGTATGGCATAATTCAACTACAATATTCCTTTTTCCTTTTTCTTTACTTCTTTTTAATTTATCAATAAAACAAATATCAGATTATCAAAGCACAAGATTAGTTTTTTTATCTTTATTAGTGTTTCTAAATATTGCAATTAAACCGAGTTTTTTCTTTGTATGGGCATCAGTTTACCCATTTTTTCTTCTAATCCAATATAAGTTTTCAAAGATATTCTGGGTTAATTTGTTGCCAATAATTGTAGGCTTGGTATTATTAATAGGACAGTACTTATATATTTATAAATTCACTTCATCAGATAGTGGTATTACAATAGACCCTTTCTCGGTTTACACGTATGGTAATCCATTCTCTAATGTAGCTGCATTCAAAAGTTCTATATTGGCAATGATTCTTTCATTCTTCTTTCCCTTTATGTTCTTTGTGCTAAATATACGAAAAGTACTAAAAAATAAAGCTTTGTTATTTTCGTATGGATGTTTGTTTGTGTCTATTCTAATCTATATTCTATTAGCTGAAACAGGACCCAGAAATATTCATGGAAATTTTTATTGGCAAGTTGTTATTTGTGTTGGTATATTATTTTATCAGACACTCTTATCTTTGTTAGAAGATATTAGAAGCAATAAGAAACAAAAATTGTATAAAAGTAGAATTTTATTCATATTCTATTTGCTGCATGTTGTGTCTGGAGTAGCCTATTTAATTAAGTATTTTGTAACATCAGATTATTGTTAGTATTATGATACCCTTCAACAAACCCTACCTCACAGGTAAAGAAACCCACTATTTATCAGGCTGTCGAAAACAGAAAGATTTCAGAATAGAATTCATATTCGTAATATCTATTCTTTTAGGAATATGTTATTTATATTTTATACTAATAAACAGTATCAGTGTTAATTATCATCCTGTTTGGAGTGATGAGTTTTTCTATTATATAAATACGTGCTCATTTATTGAAAATAACACTCTCAAGGCAGCATTAACACTCAATGGCAAAGGAAGTGTGGTATTTGGTTCCGATACACATGGTTTTGGATATCCTTTATTACATGGGGTAATTGCAAAAGTATTTGGTTGGCATAATCTGAATTTTATCATTTTTAATTTTGTGTTGCTTACATTTTCTATTATCACTATTTGGTTTATGAAAAGTGTTAGGCATATACACAAATTATGGATTTCTATTTATATTCTTCTTTTCCCTTTCTTTACTCTCTATGCGTTCACCTATATGCAAGAAATAGTACACATTTTTATTGCAATACTATTAAGTGCATGCATATATAATATATCATTAGTGTCCGGTAAAGATAAAAAGAAATAGCGAAAAAAAGAGGGAATCTC
>CALFXE010000052.1 GCA_937927845.1 uncultured Paludibacter sp. | reverse complement strand
TTCCATTATACCCGCTTGCCCCTCGATTTGCAACCGCATTTATAACCGGATAGCGCAGTCCGTTACCCGCCACAGGATTCACAGCACTGCTTGTTACCCCCGAGGTAACCTTGCCGCCCGGCATCCCATATCCCGTCGCTGCTCTGCTGCCGATCCCGCCGTACTTTGCCACCATTTCCCCATAGGTCGGATACAGATTACCTCCGCCCTGCAACTTCACCCCGTTACCCACAACCGGTACCAATCCCTTTGATACCCGATACAGCTCCGGCACACTGCTCTTCGGCATCAGCCAAAGCCGTCTCTTCGGCCCATGGGCTTCCGGCTCAGTGCTAAATTGGTATTGAGGTGATAGTGACGAAGATGGCGTGCTGAGGGATATTACATAATTGCAATCTCAATCCTGCAGACAAACAGACGACCACCCATTTGTACGGGCGGTCGCCTGTTTATAATACGAAATATAAACCTTATTGTTGATAAGGGCACTGATCCTTCAATCGTTCTTGTTCTGCAAGAGTTGCCTGAATAAGATCATCTGCTACTTTTTCAGCATATTGCTTATGCTCATCTTGAGGATAAAAGTAAAATATTTTTTCTAGATAATTAAATGCGTTGTGTTGTAGTTTTTCTAGTGTGTGTTTACACTCATCTGGTAAATAAATTGCTTCTATTTTATGTTGAAATTCTTCTACTCCAAAATTTCCAGCTTTATATGCTTGGCAAACATCAATAAGTTTTTGCAAGTTTTTCATCAATTTCTCCTTTCATTTACTTGTATGTAAGTATAGTTACAACTGCACCTTGTGAATTTACAATTACTTCAACATCGCCTAACTTATGCGAATAATTCCCTGTTCGATGCTGATACTCTGGTTGTGTAGAACTTATAACATCTTCTACATATTGAGGAGCTATACTTCTACCATAGTCTTTCCCATTTAGACCTTGATATATATATATATATGGACCAAAACGCTTCCCAATTGGTTGCAGTCTATCGACTGCATGTTTTGAGTACAACCTATTACCAACCTGAGCATATGTTTGTCCATTTAAGCTAACCTTTTCATAATTGTTCCAACTATCCCATGGTATTTTATTACTCCCCGCACCCTCAATGAGCCGTTGATTGCTTCTCTCACCCGCGCGGTTGGCATTCCCGCCGCTGAGACTATCCCGGACCCTCTTAGAAAATATCCTGGCAAACTCTTTTTGGGTGTGCTCAATGATTTTCAGCCCTTGCCGATATTGAGCCAGACTGATATTCAGCTTCCTTGCAGCAACTGTATCCTTCAATCGCTGCAGCTTTTCATCAGGGTTTACCCAAGCGCCAGAATCGGACATGCTCCTCTCAAGAAACATTTGGGGCTGTTTCAGTTATTCCTTGACCTTGTCAACGCCCAAAGTAACATCAATGCCATCATGATAATTGAAAACTTCATCATCAGATAACGACTCTGTGTCAGAGTCGTTAGTAACGTTATGCATGATAAAGATGGGGTGTTAAGCGATATTTCATAACCGCAAGCTCAGTCAGAATAATGCAGACAACCGCTCATATCAATGGGCGGTTGTCCTCTCCTGCTTATTCGTTAAATAATTCCTTTCACAAGTTCATTAAATGTATCAGTCATAAAATAGTTATTCGACTCATCATCTGAGCATTCAAACTCATAAGTATCATCCCAATAACTTATGCACTGATTATTAGGATAACAGTTCAAAACAATAAATCCATGTTCATAACTATGCCCAATTATTATCATTCCTTCACGCATATCATGCTTATAATCATCTGTCCATTTTTCAATATCAAGATCCGTGTTGCCAGTATTAATACCGAGTAATATATCCACATGAATATAATTTTTCAAATACCTGACATAAACATTATTATCATCATCAAGCTCTACATCTCCACCATTATAATCAAGTAGAAAATTAATATAATCATCTGGGAGTTTTACGTCATATTTTTTTTCTATCAATCGAATGTCTTCCATTTTAGCCTGTCCAAAACTTTTAATTGCCATTTAAATTCTCCTCTTATTTCATTTCTGAAATTCCGCCTCTATGAGTAAACTGCTTATGAATATCCCTGTTCACTTCCTGCAATGTTCTGCCATTCTCATTATGATGCCAAGTGCTATCAGGACTTTTAGGTTGAGTAGTAAGACGATCAGCTTTTTTAAAGTCAGCAGTTCTATTACTAAAACCACCAATATCAACCTCTTGTTTCACATAACCAGAACCTTTAAAGTCAGGATAACCATTCTTGTAAGTAACGGAAGTGCCCTGTGCATTTGTATATTTCCATGCCCCGTTTTCAATGGTTGTTCGCCCATGATTATCCAGCCATTTTTCCGGTGCCGGAGAGTATTTAGGTTTTGTCTCCAAGATATCAATTGGTATCGTTGAACCTTTTGAGAATGTCTTCCCCGCACCCTCAGAGAGCCGTTGATTGCTTAAGGTGCTGTTATTATTCAATACTGTGTTTATGGAAATACTTCAAGTAGTATTGACGATCGTGAGATAGCATTGTGAAACCTATGTACTAAGATAGATATTTCTCTTTCCATTCATTGTGTCTATTTGTATCTGATTTTAATTCAAGATTATCATAACCAAATTCAGTTTTAAATTCCCCAGTTGATTCAAGTAAAAAAGTTAAAGAAGTCCACTTGCTATCAGCTTGATCTGAATATTCAGAATTAAATTCTAAAATTAAATCAGAAACTTCTGATACATAGAGTAAATATTCTTTTCTACTCACGTTATATTTTTCGTAGATATCTCCACCTTGAGTGAAATTACTATTTCCCGATTCTTTAAAATAGAAGAGGTGAGTAACTACATCTGGCTCAATTTCCACATAAAAAATAATCGTGTCCCAAGCTACTGGAATGATATTGTCTAAAGCTTCAGCTAGTTTTTCAAAATATGATTCGTTTAAATTTTCAATCATTAAAATCAACCTCCTGCAATATTGTTAAATATTTTAAATTTCTTCTCGCCATTTATGACATATTCAACGATAAACTTAGATGGGCGCTGTGAGTTTCCACTATAAACTGTATCAATAAGAACTTTAACTTCCTTGCCTTCTTTTAGTGCATCAGCCCAAGTATTCTCCATAGCCTTCCATGCACCTTGATTCAAATTTCCATTCATAGGTACAAGATTATCATGATCGCCTGAACCTTCAAAGATACTCGCAATCAAGTGTCCGCCATGGTCGTCTGCAAGTCGATCTTCACGACCAGCTACTTTTTGAGCATAATCATTTCTTTTTCCATTGCCTAATTTTAAAGCACCTTCGACACTATCAATTCTACCAAGAGAACCTGTTTTATATAAATGTCCGCCTGTACTTTTGTATGATATATTTGGCTTTAAAGCTTTAATTCTTCCAACTTTTGTATACTGAGCACCATCCATTAATGCTTCAGCTGCATCATCAATAGCCTTACTCCCCGCACCCTCAGAGAGCCGTTGACTGCTTCTCTCACCCACACGGTTGGTATTCCCGTCGCTGAGACTATCCCGGATCCTCTTAGAAAATATCTTGGCAAACTCTTTTTGGGTGTGCTCAATGATTTTCAGCCCATGCCGATATTGATCCAGACTGATATTTAGCTTCCTTGCAGCAAAAGCATCCTTCAATCGCTGCAGCTTTTCATCAGGGTTTACCCAAGCGCCGGAATCGAACATGCTCCTCTCAAGAAACATAAAGCCATGGGAGCCCTTCATCTGCTCCATCAAGTTGCTTCCATTATACCCGCTTGCCCCTCGATTTGCAACCGCATTTATAACCGGATAGCGCAGTCCGTTACCCGCCACAGGATTCACAGCACTGCTTGTTACCCCCGAGGTAACCTTGCCGCCCGGCATTGCCGGGCTTTCGGGGCTTCTGGCATAAGTGGTCGCACATGTGGTGTAGGACCTAATAAAAATCTTACCGAGTTGAGCCAGAAACTCGGTTGCTTATTTATTGTACTTCTTAACCATTTTATGAATATATGATATATTCTCTCGCAATTTATTCGAATCTTCTAACTGATAATAGCCTTCAACCCCCCTATGAATAATTACATTCATAGTCGGATGATAATCTTTTTCTGCACATTTAACTAAAAAATCGAAAAACTGAGCAGCAACCGATGGGTCATATTGAAGCTTCTGTACCAATATAGCAATCATAGCGCTTTGAATTTGAACCGTACTTATCCTATTTTCTAATGAATATCCATTCAACGCTCCAAAACAAAAAGCTCCCATTATTTGCTTTTCTTGCTCATTCATTTTTGACGTGTCCGTCTTTGATGCACGAAAAATTTCGTCTGAGATGTAATTTGCCGCTTGAAAATATTCTGATACTTCCATCTTTTGTCCTTTCCGCAATTGTGTTGCTATCTTTTAAAATTAATCCGTCCTGGAATTCTTAGAACGAAGGAATCATTCGCTAAATCCATATTGTAATTGCTGTTTTGCCGCATTTTGAACTGCAACCTTTGCTTGAGCATCTGATAGTCCAGCTGCACGCAAAGAATCATATAATGCCGAGTTATAGTCCGAAATTTTTGGGGTGTCTCCGTATAGGTCTCCTTTGGATCTGAAATTGTTCCAAAAGCTTTCCAAGTTTTCATGCGCTGAATAGTGAGGACTTCCTACATCTCTAAATGCGTTACCTTCTAATTCCACGCACAACCCGTCATTTTTAGGTATTACATCTCTAAATGCAGCATCTTGGTTTAAGTGATGCGATTGTCCTATTACATCTGGATTATTCCGCATATTTTTATAAGAATCAATAAGGATATCAGAATCTAAACCTATACTCCCCGCACCCTCAATGAGCCGTTGATTGCTTCTCTCACCCGCGCGGTTGGCATTCCCGCCGCTGAGACTATCCCGGACCCTCTTAGAAAATATCCTGGCAAACTCTTTTTGGGTGTGCTCAATGATTTTCAGCCCTTGCCGATATTGAGCCAGACTGATATTCAGCTTCCTTGCAGCAACTGTATCCTTCAACCGTTGCAGCTTTTCATCAGGGTTTACCCAAGCGCCGGAATCGGACATGCTCCTCTCAAGAAACATAAGGTCATTGGAGCCCTTCATCTGCTCCATGCACTTTACTATAAACTACATTTAGACCTACCTGGATTTCAAGATAAGTTTTCAAGTATATCGTTGATTCTATCCAAAAGATATGTCTCAAAGTTATCATACACACCCGTACAAATTTTATCCCCCGGAGACCACATTTCAACTTTCCCGTTCATAGATTGAATGCAGTATACCCACTCATCGCAGTTTTCGATTAAGATAACATCTTGTGGCAGTCCATAAGAACGGTACTTTATAGTCTCATCAACAAAGACCATTTTGCCGTTTTTCCCAATTCCAAGAACTTCGATACCACCGATTCCACCCTGTCCATAGTTCATTAAGAACCACTTATAGGTACTTGGAAGCTTAAGGTTAAGTCGAGTTTCTGCCTCACTTAACATACTATCTGTTACTTTAGCGTAAGTAAAATCACCTTTACTTTCATTTTCTTTTATTGTTTTATACAAGTAATCATACATATTAATTACCTCCAGTAATAAGGCTAGCTCGCCATTTCCAATAATTATACCTAAAATTATTATATTGCTTGTTTAACAAAGGATTGTTTCTGAAACTGGCACCGCTTTTAACTAAACCATGCAGTTGAGAATAATATTCTTGATGTGTAGTCTCTCGAAGTTCGGCCATTGGTCCGACTTCTTTTTGTAAAATGTGGTGCAACTCAACAGGATTTCTGTCAGCACCTATTGGTGGTTTTCCTGCTTGCATACGTTCTAAATTGGTTAACCCTGTTGTTTCATCAAAATAAACTAAATCAATGTCGTTTCTTTGATATACACGGCGGCTAACGTCTTTTACTTCTCCGTTAACTTTTACCGTGCCTTTATAATCTATTGGCGTATATATCTTGCCGGAAATCTTGTGCCCCGCACCCTCAGAGGGTAGTTGACTGCTTCTCTCACCCACACGGTTGGTATTCCCGTCGCTGAGACTATCCCG
>CALFXE010000051.1 GCA_937927845.1 uncultured Paludibacter sp. | reverse complement strand
TAGCAGAATCATCACTTTTTTACGAGGTGGCAGTGAGTGGCGTCGATTTGGCAGCGAGTGGCTTCGCTGCTTGGAATACAGCACGTTACTTTAGCCTATAACTTTGCTGCATGAAATGTCGGGAGATATCCGACCGCCATTTTCGCTCGTTTACTCGCATTCATATCTGTCCCTGTTCAGGACAGATTTTATTTGCGTCATGGCAAATAGCAAGCTGTGTTTTTTGCTGCACGAAACAAGTTCTGCTGCAAAAAACGCTTGCCCCTCCGGGGGGGCGCAACCTCCGAAGTCGGTTGCTTATAATGAATCATTCGGGCGATGATTGTTAAGGCGGCAAGGGTGCCTAACGACGGATTATACCACTAAAAAATCCGACGTATGAATGAAAAAGCAAAGAATCTCCCCAAAAGGGGAAAAGGGGGTAGAAACCCCAAGAATGATCCGGCGAATTACCGTTATTCGGTAAACTTCACCGCAGTAGAACATGCCCGGTTCCTCACCATGTTTGAGCAATCAGGGCTACAATCGAAGGCTCGTTTTATCGCTGCCCGTGTTTTCGGGGACGAGTTTCGAGTGGTAAAAATCGACCGTTCCGCTATGGAATACGTTACTAAACTCACATCTTTTTACGCACAATTCCGTTCCGTTGGGACGAATTACAATCAGGTTGTAAAGGAATTGCATACCAATTTTTCAGAAAAGAAAGCACTTGCTTTGCTCTATAAATTGGAAAAGGCAACGGTAGAACTGGCAGAAACGGGGAAAAAAATTCTGGAATTATCGGAAGAATTTAAGGAACAATGGTTGCAAAAATAAACATCGGTAGTAACCTGTACGGTGCATTGACGTACAATCAGGAAAAGGTTGATAAAGGTCTGGGAAAGATATTAGGTGCGAATCTTGTGTTTGAACCTGCCGATGGACACTTCAACGTTATTGATTGTATTGAGGACTTCATGCAGTTTATCCCGTCGCACTTCCGTACCGAACAACACGTTTTCCATGTATCCCTGAATCCACATGAGGATGATGTTTTGACAGATGACCAACTGGTAGATATCGGAAGGGAATACATGAAACGATTGGGGTATGGCGATCAACCTTATCTGATATTCAAGCATGAGGACATTGAGCGGGAGCATATGCACATTGTATCGCTTCGGGTAAAAAGCGACGGAAAAAAGGTTTATGATGGAAAAGAACATGAACGAAGTAAGGCTATAACAGAAGATTTGGAACGGGAATATAACTTGCATCCGGCAGAAGGACAAAAGCAGGGTGAACAATGGGAACTAACCCCTGTCGATTTTTCAAAGGGAAACCTTAAAAAGCAGATTGCATCCGTTATCAAACCGCTGGCTTCTATGTATCACTTTCAAAGCATGGGAGAATATAAAGCCGTCCTTTCCTTATATAATATAAATGTTGAGGAACTGAAAGGCGAGGCAAAAGGAAAGCCTTATCGGGGATTGCTTTATTCCGCTTTGGATAGTGAGGGCAACAAGGTCGGCAATCCGCTAAAGTCTTCCATATTCGGGAAGTCAGTCGGTTACGATGGACTGGAAAAGCGTATGGAGAAATCTGCCGAACGCATCAAAACTAAAAACCTGAAGACACATACATTAAAAGCGGTATCGGAAGCCAAGCAGGGCAGCCAAAGTGAGAGCGAGTTCCGAGCGAAGCTAAGGCAGCAGGGTATTGATGTTCTGTTTAGGCGGAATGATGAAGGACGGATATATGGCGCTACATTCATAGACCATACTACCCGCACCATACTGAACGGTTCCCGATTGGGTAAAGAGTATTCCGCTAATGTTTTCAATGACCTGTACGGTGGAAAACAGGAACAAGCACAAGAGCCAGTCAAAGACACACGCCTTTCTGATGTTTACAATAATATTCAGCCAGGCACGCACCATGATAACAGTTACACTTCGGATAGTGTAACCGGTGGGCTTTTCTCAATTCTTAATCCGGAGCCGGAGAACCATCCTAAAGAAGAAATGCCATTACCACGTCGTAAGAAAAAAAAGAAGCGCAGGTATGGCAGGCAGATGTAATAAAATATAGGTTTTGTTTGTCATTTCACCTATACGATAAAAGACGGAATCAGGTTATTGATTTCGTCTTTTATAATTAATAACTTGCCCATTAGGATGTTGAATCAACAAAGTTATTGTCTGTAATTAACTATATTTATTCTGGATCTGCCGTGTGTTGCTTTTTTTTATAGTCAATTAAATCTTTACCCGAACCTTTCATCAGATCAATAGCCCATTTTGTTATTACTACCGAGCTTATTATACCACTCAAACAATCTAACCAATATATCTGCCAAAACATTCCGATAGTTAGGGCAATAATAGCGGTTATACTTGTTAATCCGTCAGCCAATACATGTAGGTATGCCGAGTGGATATTATGGTCACGATGCTCATGATCGTGATGCAGGAATACTGCACTTAGAGCATTTACAATCAATCCAACAATGGCAACGATAATAGCTTCCTTGAAAAATATATCTACTGGATTCATTAACCTTTGTACGGATTCAACTGCCATCAATACAGCTACAATCAGCAATGCTACGGCACTCGTATAGCCGGATAAAGCCAATAGTTTCCCTTTATTGAATGAGTGATTTTCTGTTTGTGAATACTTACGGGCTGCATAGTAAGCAACCCATGTCAGACCTAAAGCAAGTACATGGGAAGCCATGTGCCAGCCGTCAGCTAATAATGCCATTGAGTTAGTCCAGTACCCGAAGCTAATTTCTACTACCATTGTTGCGGCTGTCAGCAAAACAACCCATTTGGTTTTCTGTTCGTTGGTATGTGTATGATTTTTAGTATGCGGATGATTATTCTCCGCATGATTATGTTTATCTCCCATGATGATTAATATTTTATTTGGATAATCGTCTTATTATTTAGCTAAGAAGTTATTTATAAAATATTATTCTTGGGTGGATGCCAGATTGAGTTAATAAGATTTTGAGGAATATAATATGTGTGATCCGGTATTTTAATATCGGATTTTATGGCAAATGGTTTTTCAGGATTGTCGAAAGAATGTTCCGCAAATATAAAAGGATTAATATGTACTGTATTAAGTGAGTTATGAAAAGGCAAAGATGCGTGATTGTGATTTGCCTTTTTTTTCGTTTTATGCTCATTTTCGGAATAATGCAGTTTAAAAAAATCTTTTAAGTCAATGGATGTTTCTTCAGTGTGTTCGCAATAATGTTGGATTAAAAAAGGCAAGCGATATATTTCCTGCAAAACAGTATTAGTGAATCCTATTTGCAGGGACAGTAAAGTAACGACTATGATGGTCAAAAATTTCACGCCTCAAATTTAGCAATATTCCTTAAAATAGTAAATCACTATTTTAAGGTATTTACTTATAAGGTACCTCTTATTCCATTTTAGCGCCACTCGCTGCCAAATCGAAGCCACAAGCGACCACATGACAGAAAATCAATCATTTACAAGAACAACCTCTCTAATTTCGCTTCTCAAACTTTTAATTTTTAAAGATTATGCAACAAGAAGATGATTTAAGAGGACTTGCCAAAGTGATGGAGTTCATGAGGGCAATCAGTATTATTTTTGTAGTGATAAACATTTATTGGTTTTGCTATTACGCTTTGCGTGAATGGGGAATCAATATTTCGGTAGTTGATAAGATACTACTGAACTTTGACCGGACTGCCGGACTATTCGGTAGTATTCTTTATACCAAATTATTTGCCGTTGTTTTCCTTGCCCTTTCGTGTCTGGGAACTAAGGGAGTTAAAGAGGAAAAAATCACTTGGCCGAAAATCTATGTTTTTCTGACAATAGGTTTTATCCTGTTCTTTATGAATTGGTGGATACTTGAATTGCCATTACCTGCATCGGCTACAACAGGTTTTTACATCCTGACAATGGCAGCAGGTTATCTGTTCCTTTTGGTCGGTGGATTATGGATGAGCCGTTTACTCAAAAACAATATGTTCGACGACGTATTCAACACGGAGAACGAGAGTTTTATGCAGGAAACACGGCTATTACAGAGTGAATATTCCGTGAACCTGCCTACGAAATTCTGGTATAAGAAAAAAGAATGGCGGGGTTGGATAAACGTTGTAAATCCTTTTCGTGCAAGTATTGTGTTAGGAACTCCGGGCAGTGGGAAGTCATACGCTGTTGTTAATCAATACATTAAGCAACAAATTGAGAAAGGATTTTCAATGTACGTGTATGATTTTAAGTTTGTGTGACGTGGAAAGTTACGCCAGTAGCTGTCTGTCAATCGTTCATCGA
>CALFXE010000050.1 GCA_937927845.1 uncultured Paludibacter sp. | reverse complement strand
ACACAGTGTTACTCTGTGTTTCCTCTGTGATACTCTGTGACACTATTCTTTTTTAAGTTACACAGTGTTTCACAATGTATTTCACAATGTTACACAGTGATACTCTGTGTTTCCTCTGTGATACTCTGTGAAACTTAGTTTTCAGCGCAAACTGATTTCGCTTTCTCCTTGAAAGAGTGTTTACAAATTCTAAGTTTGCCTTAATTTTCATACAACTTTCACTATATTTGTGGAAAATTTTTCAAATCAATTTTTAGATAAAAAACAGAATCTTAGCAATTATGACAAATAAAATCATTTTATACCAGAATCAAGAGGGAGTTGTAAAGGTAGAGGTTATTTTCAATAACGAAACCTTTTGGATGACGCAAAAGCTAATGGCAGAATTATTTGGGGTTGAAAGTCATACCATTACATATCATTTGAAAGAAATTTACAAGACAGGTGAATTAGAAGAAACGGCAACTACTCGAAAAATTCGAGTAGTTCAACAAGAGGGAAAAAGAGAAGTCAGTCGAGAGTTAGATTTTTATAACCTTGATGCCATTATTGCTGTCGGTTATAGGGTTAACAGCAAGCAAGCCACGCACTTTCGTATTTGGGCTACCCAGACTTTAAGAGAATTTATCATTAAAGGTTTTGTGTTGGATGATGAGCGTTTGAAACAAGGCAAGCAGTTTGGCAAAGATTATTTTGATGAATTATTAGCTCGTATTAGAGATATTCGTGCATCCGAAAAGCGTTTTTATCAAAAGATTCGAGATTTGTTTTCATTAAGTGAGGATTACGATAAAACCGACAAAAAAACCGAATTGTTTTTCGCTGAGGTACAAAATAAATTATTGTTTGCCAGTACGGGAAGTACTATAAAGGAAAAATAAGTCATGGGCGAGCAAAAGAATTTGCCCAAGAACAATATGACCTTTTTGATACCGAACGTAAAAAATCAGAAGCTCTTGAAGCCGATCTCGAAGACCAAAAAGCCATTGAAGCGTTGTTGAGAATAGCTGAGAAGAAATAATCACACCAACCAAAATTCAAAATAACTTTATTCAAATATTTATCTAAATAATTGTTTGGATTTAAAATTTATTGTACATTTGCACCCAAATTGCAATGTCGAGATTACAAAATGAGTCAAATTATTGAACATTCAGGTATTATTCACCAAATCAATGGAAAACACATACAGGTGCAGATTATTCAAGAATCAGCTTGTAGTGCTTGTCATGCAAAAGGAGCGTGTACTGCTGCTGATATGCAGGATAAATATGTTGATGTAGAAGCGGACAGCACGGATTTTAAAGTTGGCGAACCGGTAACTCTATACGGACAAAGCTCGATGGGTATGTTTGCTGTACTTCTTGCATTTGTAGTCCCTTTCATAATTATTTTGCTTACACTTTTTGTTTTAAGAAATTATATAGATAATGAGGCAATATCAGGCAGTATAGCTTTAGGCACTCTAATCCCATATTTTTTGATATTATCTCTGTTTAATAAAAGTCTAAAATCGAAATTAAAGTTTCATATTAAAAAATATGGAGCCTAATAATAATTGAAAATCAATAATATATCGTATGAACTTAGTATTGATATCTTTGCTTACTCTCGTAGTAATTGGTGCAGTTTCGGCAATAATTCTTTTTATAGTTGCCAAGAAGTTTCATGTTGTTGAAGATCATCGGATTGATGAAGTGGAGGAGGTTTTACCGGCTGCCAATTGCGGTGGTTGTGGTTATCCTGGATGTCGTAATTTTGCCGAAGCTTGTGTAAAAGCTGATGAGCTTGGCGATTTACACTGTCCGGTTGGCGGTAATGACACCATGAAGCGGGTTGCTGAATTATTAGGTAAAGTTGCTGTTGCTAAAGCTCCTACTTTGGCTGTGGTAAGATGTAACGGAACTTGCGAACATCGTCCACGATATAATGAGTATGATGGCGTAAAACATTGCTTTATTGCTCATAATCTTTATAGTGGTGAATCGAGCTGTTCATGGGGGTGCCTTGGTTTTGGCGACTGCGAACTTGCGTGTGAGTTTGATGCTATCAAAGTAAATCCGATTACCAAAATTCCTGAAGTAGATGAAGATAAATGTACTGCTTGCGGAGCATGTGTAAGAGCTTGTCCGAAAATGCTTATAGAGTTAAGGAAGAAAGGTCCGAAAGGTCGTCGCGTGTATGTTGATTGCAGAAATCAGGATAAAGGTAATATCGTAAGCAAAGCCTGTTCAGTAGGATGCATTGGTTGTGCAAAATGTCAGAAGGTTTGTAAACATGATGCAATTACCATCGAAAATAATTTGGCATTCATACATGATGATAAATGTAAATTATGTAGGGATTGTGTTGTTGTTTGTCCTACTAATTCGATAATCGATGTTAATTTCCCTGTGTCGAAGAATAAGCTTTATGCGCCGGTGGTAGTTGAGGAGGTTGTTGGTGATTTGTGATTTGTGATTGGTGATTAGTGATTGGTGATTAGTGATTGGTGATTAGTCAATAGTCAATAGTCAATAGTCAATAGTCGATAAACCATAGACCATAGACCATAGACCATAGACAAAATGATTTGTGCGTCTGTACGTATGATTGATTTTAGAAAAGATTTTTATATATAAACAATATAACATCAAATAATGAAAACTTTCAGAATTGGAGGTATACACCCTGCCGAGAATAAATTTTCAGCAGGAAAGAAAATTCAACAGGCTGATATTCCTAAAATGGTTGCTATTCCTTTAGCACATTATATAGGGGCACAGAGTGAAGCGGTTGTAAAACGTGGAGATGAAGTTAAAGTTGGACAACTGATTGGAAAAGCCAGCGGTTTTGTGTCGGCAAATGTTCATGCCTCAGTATCAGGCAAGGTTGCAAAAGTAGATGTGCAGTTAGATGCTACGGGTTACAGGCGACAATCTGTTTACATTAATGTAGAAGGAGATGAGTGGTTGGAAACTATCGACAAAACTCCGGATGTTAAAAGAGAATGCTTGTTATCTAAAGAAGAAATCATAAATAAAATTCAGGATGCCGGTATAGTGGGTCTGGGTGGTGCTACTTTCCCAGCTCATGTAAAACTTTCTCCTCCTCCCGGCAAAAAAGCAGAGGTTTTAATTATTAATGCAGTTGAGTGCGAACCGTATCTCACATGCGACCATCAGTTGATGTTGGAGCATGGAGAAGAAATATTGGTTGGTGTTACGATACTGATGAAAGCTCTTGAAGTGGATAAGGCTATTGTTGGCATTGAAAATAATAAACCTGATGCCATCAAACACTTAAAAGCCTTAGCAAACACATTTAAAGGTATTACCATTGAACCATTGAAAGTTCAATATCCTCAAGGTGGTGAGAAGCAATTAATTGATGCTGTAATCAAACGTCAGGTGCCAAGCGGTAAAATTCCTGTTGAAGTAGGTGCTGTTGTTTTTAACGTTGGTACTACCTTCGCTGTTTATGAGGCTGTGCAGAAAAACAAGCCTATGTTTGAGCGTATTATGACAATTACAGGTAAAGATGCTTCTAATCCTTCAAATTATCGTGTTAGATTGGGGACTTACTTGTCGCATGTTGTAGAATTGGCAGGTGGAATACCTGAAGGTACGGGTAAGATTGTCGGTGGCGGACCTATGATGGGTCGTTCGCTGATGAACTTGGATGTGCCTATGGCAAAAGGTAGTGCGGGAGTTTTATTTATGCGTGATGAAGAGTCTATTCGTAAACCTGTTCTGAATTGTATTCGCTGTGCAAAGTGTGTGTCAGTGTGTCCTATGGGCTTGGAACCATTTCTTTTAATGGCTCAAAGTGAAAGAAATATGTGGGAAGACATGGAAACAAACAAAGTAATGGACTGTATAGAGTGCGGAAGTTGTAGTTATATTTGTCCGTCTAACCGACCATTATTAGATTATATCCGTTTCGGTAAATCTACCGTAGGCTCAATTATTCGCAACAGAAACGTTAAATAACATAGAATATATGGAAAAACTTATTATATCCCCGGCACCACATATACATGGAGGTGATACGGTGTCCAAAAATATGTATGGCGTACTTATCGCATTAATACCGGCTTTGTTAGCTTCTCTGTATTTCTTCGGACTTGGTGCATTGATAGTAACTGTTACATCAGTGGTTGCTTGTGTGGTTTTTGAATATTTAATTCAGAGATTTTTACTCAAAGGTGCTAAAACAATTTTTGATGGTTCTGCTGCATTAACAGGTGTTTTGTTGGCATTCAACTTACCTTCTAATTTGCCGATATGGATAATTATTATTGGTGCATTAGTCGCAATTGGTATAGGAAAAATGAGCTTCGGAGGATTAGGTAACAATCCTTTTAATCCGGCTTTGGTGGGTAGGGTTTTCTTATTAATATCTTTTCCTGTGCAAATGACTACATGGCCTGTGGTGGAGCCTCTTTCGACTTCTTATCTTGATGCTGCAACAGGTGCTACAGTTTTATCCATGATAAATGAAGGTGGCGCAAGTTTTCCTGCTATTACTGATATGTTAATTGGTAAAATGCAGGGATCTTTAGGTGAAGTTTCAGCTATTGCACTGCTAATAGGATTAGTTTATATGCTTATAAAAAAGATTATCACATGGCATATCCCTGTAAGTATATTTGTTACGATAATAGTTTTTGCCGGAATTTTACATTTTGTAGATCCGCAAACATATGTATCTCCAATAACTCATCTGTTGACAGGTGGGATAATGTTAGGTGCAATTTTTATGGCAACCGATTATGTTACTTCACCGATGAATCCAAGAGGTATGTGGATTTATGGTGTTGGTATAGGATTACTTACGATAATTATCCGTACATGGGGTGCGTATCCCGAAGGGGTTTCCTTTGCAATATTAATTATGAATGGTTTTACACCGCTTATTAATTACTATGTGAAACCTAAGCGTTTTGGCGAAAAACCTAAAACAAATTAATATTTATCGAATATAAAATTATTTGAGATTAGATAAAAATAATTAAAATGGCTAAATTAGAATCGACTTTTAAAAATATGGTTTTAGTCTTATCACTGATAACCTTAGTTGCTGCGGTGGCTTTAGGATCGGTGTATAATCTGACTAAAGAACCGATAGAGGCTTCAAAAAGGGCTAAACAGGAAAATGCTATCAAGGAAGTGCTACCTCAACATGATAAGATAGAAGATGGTGAGCTTGTAAACTTAAATGGTATGACAGATCCTTTTACCATTTACAAAGCTTATTTAAATGAAGAGTTTGTTGGTGCTGCTGTTCAAACTTACTCGAAAAATGGTTTTAGCGGTGAGATAAAAGTCATGGTTGGCTTCGATAGCAAAGGAAATATCGTTAATTATTCGATACTTGAACAAAAAGAAACACCCGGATTGGGAACCAAGATGGTTGATTGGTTTAAAACAGATAAAGGTAAGCAAAACATATGTGGTTTAAATGGAGGCACAAACACTCTTAAAGTTACCAAGAGCGGTGGTGAAATAGATGCTATTACAGCAGCTACAATATCTTCCAATGCATTTTTAGAATCGGTGCGCATGGCTTATAGTGTGTATTCCGAAAAATATGATGGATTGTCGGGAGCTACAAATGTTAACAATGAATTATCACAAACAAATTAATATTATGGCTGGAAATTCAAATTTAAAAGTCTTTTTAAACGGAATAATTAAGGAAAATCCTATATTCGTCTTGCTATTGGGAATGTGTCCTACACTTGGCACAACTTCCTCAGCAATAAATGGTTTGGGTATGGGATTGGCTACTACATTCGTATTATTCTCGTCGAACGTGGTAATATCTTTACTGAAAAACCTTATTCCGGATAAAGTGCGAATACCTGCATTTATTGTTGTTATTGCAGCTTTCGTAACAGTTGTAGAAATGGTAATGCAGGCTTATACTCCGGCTTTATATGAAAGTCTGGGTTTATTTATTCCATTGATTGTGGTAAACTGTATAGTATTAGGGCGTGCTGAAGCTTTTGCTGCAAAAAACTCCGTTGGTAAATCTTTCTTCGATGGCTTAGGTATGGGCTTAGGATTTACTATGGCTCTTACGTTATTGGGAGTAACCCGCGAGTTATTAGGCACAGGAGCAGTTTTTAGCTTAAAGATATTTTCGGAGAATTACGGAATGTTGATTTTCGTGCTTGCTCCGGGAGCATTCATCGCTTTAGCATATCTTATCGCTATTTTTAATAAATTGAAAGGAGCAAAGGGATGATGTGCCAATGTGCTAATGTGTTAATATTGTCTATTGTCTATTGTCTATTGTCTATGGTCTGTAGACATTCTACACTCAGAACTCAGAACTCAAAACTAATCACCAATCACCAATCACTATTCACTAATCACCAATTATCATGACATATATTTTAATTTTCATCGGGGCTGTTTTTGTAAACAATATAGTTTTATCACAGTTTTTGGGTATTTGCCCGTTTTTAGGTGTTTCTAAAAAACTAGAAACAGCTATGGGTATGGCAGGTGCAGTAGCATTTGTTATGACCATCTCTACCATTGTAACATTTTTGATACAAAAAAGTGTTCTTGAACCATTGAATATCGGTTATCTTCAAACGATTACTTTTATTTTAATTATTGCAGCTTTAGTTCAGCTTGTTGAAATTATTTTAAAGAAAATATCACCGGCTTTATATCAGGCTTTAGGGGTTTTCTTACCGTTAATTACAACAAACTGTACAATTCTGGGGGTTGCTATTATGGTAATTCAAAAAGATTTTAATTTATTACAAAGTGTAGTTTTCGCAATATCAACAGCTTTGGGATTTGGATTAGCATTAATTTTATTTGCCGGTATCAGGGAACAATTAAATTTAGTATCTTTGCCCCGCGGAATGAAGGGCACTCCAACCGCATTGTTAGTAGCCGGATTATTGGCAATGGCATTTATGGGGTTTGCCGGCATCGTGCGGTAATAGCTCAGTTGGTAGAGCGTCGGCTTCCCAAGCCGAAGGTCGCGGGTTCGAACCCCGTTTACCGCTCTGAACCAATTTAATTTATATCAAGCGTGGTAGATAAATCAATCAAAAAAGTGATCCTATTAGGATCAGGTGCCTTGAAAATAGGACAGGCAGGAGAATTCGACTATTCAGGGTCGCAGGCTTTAAAAGCCATGAAAGAAGAGGGTATTGAAACAGTCCTCATCAATCCAAACATCGCTACTATTCAAACTTCGGAAGGTATTGCCGATAAGGTTTATTTTCTTCCAATTACTCCTTATTTCGTCGAACAGGTTATCATAAAAGAAAAACCTGACGGTATTTTACTTGCTTTTGGCGGACAAACAGCTCTAAACTGTGGTACTGAATTGTATTTAAGCGGTACATTAGATAAGCATAATGTGCGTGTTCTCGGTACTTCTGTTGAAGCTATAATGATTACAGAAGATCGTGATCTTTTTGTGAAAAAACTTAATGAAATAGAGGCTAAAACTCCGGTTTCGCAAGCTGTGGATAACTTGGAAGATGCTCTTACAGTAGGTAGACGTATAGGTTTTCCTGTTATGGTGAGATCTGCTTATGCCTTAGGAGGATTAGGATCTGGTATTTGTGCAAATGAAGAGGAGTTTATAACTCTTTGTAAAAGTGCTTTGGCTTATTCTAAACAGATATTGGTTGAAGAAAGTCTGAAAGGCTGGAAAGAAATTGAGTTTGAAGTTATACGCGACAAAAACGACCATTGTTTTACGGTTGTGCCGATGGAGAATTTCGATCCGCTTGGAATTCATACAGGTGAAAGTATTGTTGTTGCACCGATTATCACTCTTTCAAAAGAACAAATTGAATTGTTGGAAGATGTTGCCCGTCGCGTTGTTCGCCATATTGGCATTGTGGGTGAATGTAACATTCAATATGCTTTTAACGCCATCACCAATGATTATAGAATAATTGAAATTAATGCGCGTTTAAGTCGTTCTTCTGCTTTGGCTTCTAAAGCATCAGGCTATCCTCTGGCATTTGTCGCTACTAAATTAGCTTTGGGCTACTCTCTTGATGAAATTGGTGAGATGGGAACTCGCAATTCGGCTTATATTGCACCGTCTGTAGATTATATGATAGTCAAAATTCCTCGCTGGGACTTAACAAAATTCCAGGGTGTTAGTCGTGAAATTGGTTCGTCAATGAAATCTGTGGGGGAAATTATGTCGATTGGACAAAGTTTCGAAGAAATAATTCAAAAAGGTTTGCGGATGATTGGTCAGGGTATGCATGGCTTTGTAGGTAATCGCGAACTTACTTTCGATAATATTGAAGATGCACTTTCCAAACCTACCGATTTGCGTATTTTTGCTATTGCTGATGCTTTTGAAAAGGGATATTCAGTTGAGCAAGTTGAAGCTCTGACGAAAATCGACCCATGGTTTTTAAGTAAATTAGAAAATATCTATAAATATACTTTAGTATTAAAACAATACACTAAAATAACGGATATACCTAAAGATGTGATAGCTGAAGCTAAGCGTCTTGGATTTTCTGATTTTCAAATTGCTCGCTATGTAGAAAATCCTAACAGCACAATGGAAAAAGAAGTGCTGGAAGTGCGCCAACATCGTAAAAATTTGGGCGTTACTCCTATAGTGCGCCGCATTAATACAGTTGCTTCAAATCGTCCTGATGATACAAATTACCTTTATTTTACATATGGATCTGAAGAGGCATTTAAACCTGCAAAATCAGTTAAGGAATCTGTAGTGGTCTTAGGTTCGGGTGCGTATAGAATCGGTTCTTCTGTTGAGTTCGATTGGTGTTCTGTTAATTCTGTGGTTACTGCACGAAATTTAGGATATGAGTCGGTGATGATAAATTATAATCCGGAGACTGTTTCTACCGATTATGATATGTGCGATCGCTTGTATTTCGATGAGTTATCGTTTGAAAGAGTTTTGGACGTGATTGATATTGAGACTCCTAAAGGAGTGATATTATCGGTTGGCGGACAGATACCTAATAACTTGGCAACTAAACTCGATCGTCAGAAAGTGCCTATTTTAGGAACGCCGGCAGCATCTATCGACAGAGCCGAAAATCGTCATAAGTTTTCAACTATGCTTGATGAATTAGGTATAGATCAGCCAAGATGGAAAGAGTTAACGAGCTTTGAAGAGATTGATAGCTTTATTGACGAAGTTGGATTTCCTGTGTTAATCCGTCCTTCATACGTATTGTCAGGTGCAGCTATGAATGTTTGCTACGATAAAGATCAAATGCGGAAGTTTTTATCATTGGCTGCAAAGGTATCCAAACAATATCCTGTAGTGGTTTCCGAGTTTCTTCAGAATGCAAAAGAAGTTGAGTTTGATGCAGTTGCCCAAAATGGTGAGGTTGTAGAATATGCGATATCCGAGCATGTTGAGTTTGCAGGTGTACACTCCGGTGATGCTACTTTAGTATTCCCTGCACAAAAAATCTACTTTGAGACCATGCGTCGTATTAAGCGTATATCAAAGAAAATTGCTAAAGAACTTAATATCAGCGGACCTTTCAATATACAATTCTTAGCAAGAGATAATTACATCAAAGTTATAGAATGTAACTTGAGAGCATCGAGATCATTCCCATTTGTTTCTAAAGTTATAAAACGTAACTTTATTGAGACTGCAACCCGTATTATGCTGAATGCTCCGTATTCCAAACCGGACTCTTCAGTGTTCGACATCGACCATATTGGAATTAAAGCCTCACAATTCTCTTTTGCAAGATTACAAAATGCAGATCCTATTTTAGGTGTTGATATGTCATCTACCGGTGAAGTAGGATGTATAGGAGATGATTATCTTGAAGCTATACTAAAATCTTTATTATCAGTAGGTTTTGAGATACCTAAAAAGAATATCCTGATATCTTCTGGCGAACCTAAATCTAAAGTCGAGTTAATGGAAGCTGCAAGAATATTGCAAAAGAAAGGATATAAAATATATGCAACCAGAGGTTCACAAAGGTTTTTAGCAGAAAATGGTGTGGAAGCCATAGCCGTACAATGGCCTGATGAAGATGGTGAACTTAACGTTAAACAAATGATTTCTAAAAAGCAATTCGATTTGGTTATAAATATTCCAAAAAATACTACTGAAAGGGAATTGCGTAATGACTATATAATTCGTCGAGGAGCTGTTGATTTTAACATACCGCTATTCACTAATGCCCGTCTTGCATCAGCATTTATTCAAGCTTTCTGCAGTCTAAAATTAGAAGATGTGAAAATTAAAAGTTGGGACGAATATAAATAAAACAAGTGCAAAATTGATATGAACTTAGAAACCTCAATTCAAACAATAGTAAAAGATGTAGTGTCAAAGCTTTATTCATTAGAGCTTGATGTTGAACAGATACAAATTCAAAAAACCAGAAAAGAGTTCGAAGGTGATTTAACTGTTGTTACTTTTCCTTTTGTAAAGGCAGCGAAAAAATCGCCGGAAGCAACAGGACAGGAGATAGGTGAGTATTTAAAGGAAAATAATTCTTTGATTACAGGTTTTAATATTATCAAAGGTTTTTTGAATTTGACAATCAGTAAAAGTTATTGGTTACAGACTTTGAATTATATTAGGGTTGATAATGATTTTGGTAACAATTCGGATGGAAATAATGAGATTTTAATGGTCGAATATTCTTCACCGAACACCAACAAGCCTTTGCATCTTGGTCATATCCGTAATATCTTATTAGGTCATTCTATTTCAGAAATTCAGAAAGCCAACGGTTGGAAAGTCGTGAAAACCAATATAGTAAACGATAGAGGTATTCATATTTGTAAATCGATGTTGGCATGGAAACTTTTTGGCAATGGTGAAACGCCCGAAAGCTCCGGTATGAAGGGGGATCATCTTGTTGGCAAATACTATGTTGAATTTGATAAAGCATACAAAGCCCAAGTAAAAGAGTTGATGGGTAAAGGATATACGGAAGAAGATGCTAAAAAATCAGCTCCAATGATACAACAAGCTCAGCAGATGTTGGTAGCTTGGGAAAATCACGACCCTGAAGTATATGCTTTATGGGAAAAAATGAACAGCTGGGTTTATGATGGATTTGATATCACATATAAAGGTTTGGGAGTTGATTTTGATAAGATTTATTATGAATCTCAGACTTATATCGATGGTAAATCGAAGGTAGAAGAGGGCTTGTCGAAAGGAATTTTTTATAAACGTGAAGATGGCTCGGTTTGGGCAGATTTAACTTCAGATGGTTTGGATGAAAAATTACTTTTGCGTGCAGATGGAACATCAGTGTATATGACACAAGATATTGGTACGGCAGCAATCAGATATAGTGAGTATGACATTAAGAAAATGGTCTATGTTGTTGGTAACGAGCAGAATTACCATTTTCAGGTATTAGCGTTGCTGTTGGACAAACTTGGTTTTGAATGGGGTAAGGACTTAGTTCATTTTTCATATGGTATGGTTGAATTACCTGAAGGAAAAATGAAAAGTAGGGAAGGTACGGTGGTTGATGCTGATGATTTAATGCAGGAAATGATTGATACGGCACGTGATACAGCAAGAGAATTAGGGAAACTTGACACTTCCGATGATGCTGAGATTGAAGATATTGCAAAAACTGTCGGATTAGGTGCTTTAAAATACTTTATTTTGAAAGTTGATCCTAAGAAAAACATGACTTTCAATCCAAAGGAATCTATAGATTTTAATGGAAATACAGGACCGTTTATTCAATATACCCATGCACGTATTAAATCGGTGCTGAGAAAAGCAATTGAGTTAGGCAAAGATATAGATAAGCCGGTTTCAGAAGACTTATTACTGTCAGAAAAAGAAACAAATTTAATACAACTTCTTTCTGCATTTCCATCAATAGTGAAAGAAGCAGGGCAAGAATTCAGTCCGGCTGTTATAGCTAATTATATTTACGAACTTGTAAAAGAGTATAATCAATTCTATCATGACTTCTCAATTCTAAGAGAAGAAAATGCTGATTTACAGCACTTCCGTTTGGTTTTATCATCAACAATAGCTGATGTAATTAAAAAAGGCATGTTGTTGTTGGGAATCGAAGTTCCGGAACGTATGTGAAAAATACAAGCTTTTGACAAAATGTAGCTCCATCTCACGACTTAAGCATAGGTTCACTTGCGTTTGTCTTCAATTCGTTTTACATCTTTGTCAAAGTCGCTTTCAAAAAGCCTGTCCTGAATGACACGATATTTTTCAAATTCACTTTCGGCAAATGCTTTGGCAATAGCTTGTGTTACTTTCCCTGCATTTTTCAAAATGTCCTTTTGATTGAACTGTAAAAATGCGTTCAGCCTTTTTGCCCAATCGTTCATTGTCATTGGGATATTTTGCTCTGCTTGGGTTTCAGCATAGTCCAAATACATTATAACAAATCGGTCAAGTTGTTTCAGTTCTTTTTCCGTGAGATAATTTTTAGCAACAGACACATCTGTTTTTATGATTTTTCCTTTTGGAGCTTTTTTCCAAGTGGTCAAACCCATATTTTCTTTTTAGCTGTTAGCTCGTTGCATAACCACTTCTGCTGCCGTATGTCCGTGAATGGCAAAATGCAATTTATTTTGGACAGTTGCGAAAAAAGTTTGTGTAGTTTCCGTATCTGGACTATAATCTATCGCTGTGGAATATATGTCAGTTATTTTCTGATAAAAACGCCTTTCGCTTGCTCGGATTTCCCGAATTTCAGCAAGCAAATGGTCAAAATATTCCTGATTTAAAAATGTTCCATTTTTCAAACGATCTTTGTCCAATACATAGCCTCGAATAGCAAAGTCCCTCAATATCGAGGTTGCCCATTGTCGGAATTGTGTAGCTCTTTGTGAATTGACACGATAACCAACTGAAATAACAGCATCTAAATTATAGTGTTTAGTCTTGTATTTTTTACCGTCTGTGGCAGTTACCGAGAAATCCTCGGTAACTGAATTTTCGTTAAGTTCACCCGATTTGAAAATGTTCTTTAAGTGAAGTGAAATATTGTCGGTACTGCAATCAAACAGAACCGCCATCAACTTTTGTGAAAGCCATATTGTTTCATTTTCAAACCTTACTTCAATACCGTCTTTACCCGCCTGCGAAGTAAATATCAAGAACTCGGCTGTACTGTTTCGTATTTGCAATTTGTTTTTACTCATCAGATATTTTTTCTATTGGGCAAAGATACAAAAAAGAAAGCCACGCGACTTTCTTTTTCAATCATTTCTGCTCACAAGCTCGTTAATTATTATAAGTTTCCAAAAAATGGCTCATCCAAGTGTTTTATTCCGTGAATTCAACAATATGTCCTGAAACGATTACTTTATAAAGTTGTACAATTGGGAACAACGAATGTTTGACTGGGTGCAATTGTGAAAAGTCAAGACTACTTTTAATATTAAAATATCACATTGAATATGCATAAGTAAACAATTATTGTCTATTTTTGTAGTTTTAAATTTGGAAATAATTTTGTAAAACTCGCTTGAAAAGAAGCATAGATTTCTTTCAATAACGCAATGGAAAATACAAATACACATTCATTGGTATGTAAATGTAATAGGTATATTAGTACGTATTCATGTGTTATGTTCTTTTTATTACTTTTTTCAATATCTTGCACCCATAAAGCTACTGATATTGATGGAGGAAATAAAGATAGCCTGTCTTTGTTAGATCAGGTTTATGATACCCTTCAGGTGGCTACAATGTATGGCTCTAATTCCTATTTTAATTTTCGAGATGACGAAATAATGGGTTATGATTATGATTTAGTAAATCATTTTTCAGAATATACAGGTGTACCGATAAAAATACATGTAGCTAATAATCAGGATGAAATGATAAAAATGCTGCGAAGCAAAAAAGTAGATTTAATTGCTTGTGGCATTTATGAATCGAAAGCATTAAAATCAGAATTCGATTTTGTCGCCTATCAGCAAGACTCGTATATGGTTTTAGTACAGGAGATTGGTTTACATACTATCAGTAATTTTAGAGAATTAGAAGGACAAACAATCCATGTTATTAAAAACTCCATCTATCAAAAACGATTACAGAATATTAATAAAGAATTAGGCTTAAACATAAATATTCAATTATTGGGAGACACTGTTTTTATTGATGATGCAATTGAAATGGTAACTCATAGAAAAATCAGATTTACCATAGCACACTACAAGACTGCCATACAACACAGAAACTTCAACAGACGATTAGATTGTAGAGTTCATGTAGGTTTTGAACAAAGAAATGGTTGGATTATTAACAAGGACAATAAGGAACTTAAAGAATTAATTTCAGAATGGGATGATAGTTCCGAAGCTGAATTGGAAAGGTCGCAGTTATATGGTAAGTATCATGTGCGTAATCCTTATTTTGTGAAAAACAGAGTGAAAATACCAAGAGGAGCAATTTCTCCTTACGATTCCTTCTTTAAAAAATATGCTCAGGAAATAAACTGGGATTGGCGATTGTTAGCTGCCGTTGCCTTCCATGAGTCAAGATTCGATTCGGCACAAATATCTCGAAAAGGAGCATCCGGAATTATGCAGTTGATGCCTAAAACCGCTGCGAATTTCGGACTTAATGCTTATACAATACTTAATCCTGAAAAGAATATTGAAGCCGGAGCACAGTATATCAAGAGTTTAAATATGCTATTCAGAAAAATTGAAAATATAGAAGAGAGAAAAAAGTTTATATTAGCATCATATAATTCAGGACCGGCACATGTCATTGATGCTATGGCTTTAGCTGAGAAATACGGTAAAAATCCTCATATATGGTATGAGCATGTCGAGTATTACTTATCCAAGAAAAACGACCCTCAATACTACAACGATGAAGTTGTGAAATTTGGTAATTTCAAGGCATACGAAACTATACGGTATGTCAGAAACACTTTGGAAACTTATCAGAAATATAGAGGCGGAATATGAATTATCGTAATATCTTCCAAACTATTCAATCTCGCTATCAATTAGAAGAAATGCTTTTATATCTGCATCATCATCCGCAAGATTTTGACGAAGTGTTTGAGTTGGCTTTTGATGTAGGTAATCATAAGGCTTGGCGGATTATGTGGGCAATTGAGAAAATCAGTAGACGTAATCCCGAATGGTTTAATCAAAATCAAATAGAAAAGATTGTCGATATGACTTTAACTACCAAGAACCACAGTGAGTTACGAATATGTTTGTCGATTCTGAATTCTTTTCCTGCACCGGATATAATTAATGTAAATTTGCTGAATGCTTTATATGAATGGATGTTATCACCTCGTTATCCAAGTGGAATACAAAGTTCTTCTATGAAACTTTTATATAAATACGTAAATGCTGACAGCGATCTGCTACAAGAGTTTATACTTACACTGAATCAATCAGATGACAGTGATTATACACCGGCATTTATATCTTCAAAAAGAAATATCCTTAAAAGATACTCATAAATTAGAATATGAAGTCATTTTGACTTTTCACATCAACTGACTGCAATTTTAGATGAGTTACCTCATTCGCTCCTTCGGCTTCGCCAAGTAGCTCTTTCGGGAGGACACGCTCGTTAGCGGGTGGTGTATATCAACCGACTACAACTGTAGAGGAGTTCCCTCATTCGCTCCTTTGGCTTCGCCAAGTAGCTCTTTCGGGAGGACACGCTCGTTAGCGGGTGGGTGTAAGCCGACTACGACTGCAGAGGAGTTCCCTCATTCGCTCCTTTGGCTTCGCCAAGTAGCTCTTTCGGGAGGACACGCTCGTTAGCGGGTGGTGTATACCGCCACTCGAAGTGTTTCTGTAACATTATCTTTTTTTGCAGTGGCGGCGCAAGAAGCCTTGCACCGGTCTTGCGTTTTGGCTGTTGCGTTTTATAATGCTGAATGACCGGTTACCATCTGCTCGCAAACGAGAGTGTCATTCCGAACGAGCGCAGCGAAGTGAGGAATCTACCCATAAGTTGCAGTCGGTCGGATAGCGAGCAGTTAAAGAACAACCAATACCTTGTAGTCAGTTGATGTGAAAAGTCAAAATGACTTCCATTTATACTTATAAACATTCGGGCGCAATTCTAAAAAAAAGTGTTACTTTTGCAGTGTTTTTGTCTAACAAAATCAAAATAAATTTAAGTATAACTAAATCAATGTTTTTATGACATTAAAGAAAAACATTATCGCATTGCGACAAAAGAAAGCCCAAGTACAAATGGGTGGAGGAAAGAAAGCCATCGAGAAACAAGCTGCGATGGGGAAAATGACTGCCCGTGCTCGTATTCTTTATTTGTTGGATGTGAATTCATTCCACGAATATGACTTGTTTGTGGAGCATGAAGAAAGAAATTTCGGCATGGATACTAAAGAATTAGCCGGAGACGGAGTAATTACCGGTACAGGTACTATCAACGGTGCGCCGGTGTGTATTTATGCACAAGACTTTACCGTGATGGGTGGTTCATTAGGATTGAAACATGCTCGCAAAATTACCAAAATAATGGATCATGCTCTTAAAATGAAAGTTCCTTGTATTGGTATTAATGACTCGGGCGGTGCTCGTATTCAGGAAGGTATTGGAGCTTTAGCCGGTTATGGTGAAATTTTCTATCGGAATACTATGGCTTCCGGAGTGATTCCTCAAATTTCGGTTATTTTAGGTCCGTGTGCCGGTGGCGCAGTTTATTCACCTGCTTTAACCGACTTTGTGTTCGTGGTTGAAAATATCTCAAAAATGTTCATTACAGGTCCGAATGTTATTGAAACTGTTCTGGGTGAGAAAATATCTCAGGAAGATTTAGGTGGTGCAAGGGTTCATGCTGAAATCACAGGTAATGCTCATTTTTATGCTCAAACTGAAATTGAGTGTATGAATCAGATAAAAGAATTGGTTAATTTACTACCTCATAGCAATGAGAAAAAGGCTGCTAAGATTACACCTAAGAAGCCTACATTTGGTAAAAACCTTGAAAATATAATTCCTGCTGATCCTAAACAACCATACGATGTACGTGAAATTATTTTTGCTCTGACTGATGAGTCTAAATTCCTTGAAGTGCAAGAGTTATGGGCGCCTAATATTGTTATAGGTTTTGGTAGAATGGAAGGCGAAACAGTTGGTTTTGTAGCTAATCAGCCTATGTATTTAGCAGGAGTACTCGATTGTGATGCATCTGATAAGGCGGCTCGTTTTATTCGTTTCTGCGATGCATTTAATATTCCTATCATTACTTTAGAAGATATGCCGGGATATTTACCAGGTGTCGACCAAGAACATGCAGGTGTTATTCGTCATGGGGCAAAAATGTTGTATGCTTATTCAGAAGCAACTGTGCCAAAGATTACTGTCATTTTGCGTAAAGCTTATGGTGGTGGTTATATTGCAATGAACTCTCGCCACTTAGGTGCAGACTTTATGTTTGCTTGGCCCAGTGCCGAAATTGCAGTAATGGGTCCTGAAGGTGCTGCTAACATAATTTTCCGTAAAGAAATTATGGAAGCTGAAGATCAAGATGCTATGCGTCAACAAAAAGTTGAAGAGTATATCGAGAAGTTTGCTAATCCATTCGTTGCTGCATCGAAAGGCTATATAGATGCTGTGATTGAACCTAAGGAAACTCGTGAGTTAATTCTACACGGATTAGAAGTGTCGAAGAATAAAGACGATTATCGTCCAAAGAAAAAGCATGGTGTTCCACCGTTCTGATTTACTTTGCTATTCGTTAGTATTATTGTTAATTTAATAAAAAATAAAGATGGCAGATAAAAGTCAAGAATTTGTAGATTTTGCTGTAACAGCAAGAAAATATAAAACACAGCTTACAAAAAAATATCTGAATCGTAAAGTTTGGATAGATCCAAATCCTTTTGATATACAATCATTTATTCCGGGAACTATTATTGAAATATCGGTTAAAGAAGGTGATGTAGTTGAGGAAGGTGCTCCGCTTTTAATTTTAGAGGCAATGAAAATGCAAAATCGTATTCAAATGCCTTTTACAGCAAAAATTCAAAAAGTTAATGTGAAAGTAGGTGATAGAATACCTAAAGACATGCTTATGATTGAATTAGAATCAGTTGATAATTTATAAATGGTGAATAGTGATTAGTGAATAGTGATTGGTGATTGGTTATTGGTAGAGACGCACAATTTGTGCGTCTCTACATATTAACACATTCTCACATTCTCACATTAACACATTCTCACATTTTCACATTTTCACATTAGCATATTAGCATATTAGCACACATTTCTCATGAAAAATCTTATCATTATTTCTCTTATTATCATAATTTCTGCCTGTCAGGGTAATAGAAATCAAGCTTCGGACACTAAGAACCTCAGCAGTGGTGATACAGTTAATCTAATATATGCAGAAGGTTTCGATATTATTAATCACCAATCTTACAAAGAAGTAATAGTTCACGATCCATGGACTGCCTCTCAGAGTTTGGCTAAGTATTATTTAGTACAGAGCGATACTGTGATTGTACCTGATGACGGTCAGAAATTGATTTTACCGCTTAAAAGTATTGCAGCAACATCGGTAACACATTTCGAGTTTTTATCTTTGTTGGGAGTACTCAATTTGGTTAATGGAATTTGCTCTCCGGAATTAGTATTTAATGAGTCAATCAGAAACAATATACAGAATGGTACAATTGAAAATCTGGGCGATGCTTTTAATATAAATCTTGAAAAAACGCTACGTCTTAATCCCGGTATTGTGATGATGAGTGGATTTAAACAGGATGATCCATATGCAAAAAGGGTATTACAAGCCGGTATTAATGTGGTTTATAATAATGAATGGATGGAGAGTTCACTGCTTGCAAGGGCTGAATGGATAAAATTTGTAGCGGTATTTTTCGATAAGGAAAAAGAAGCTGATAGTATTTTCACCGAAGTAAATAATCAGTATCTGAAAATAAAAGAAATGGCTAAGTCTGCTAAAACCAAGCCTTCTATCTTAACCGGCTCAAACTTTAGAGGTACATGGTATATGCCTGGTGGCGATAGCTTTATGGCTCATTTGTTTTATGATGCCGGTGGTAGCTATTTTTATGCTGATGACTCATCTAAAGGTAGTCTCCCTCTTAATATCGAATCGGTTATAAATAATTTTGCACATACTGATGTGTGGTTGAATTGTAATTTTTCATCTATAAATGAATTAGTGCAAACTGATAAAAAACATGAGTTATTTAAACCGGTTAAGACTAATAGAGTTTATAATTTTAATAAGCGAATGATGCCCTCTGGTGCGAATGATTATTGGGAAAGCGCCGTTGCACGACCTGATCTGCTTTTGCGTGATGTGATTTCAGTTTTGCATCCTGAATTGATGCCGGATTATGAGACTTTTTACATAAATCAATTACAATAATCAATGCAGTTAGTTGTATCCAAATATAATGATCCTGCTATAAATTTAGCATTAGAAGAGTTTCTATTTAACAAAACTGATGAGGAATTTATATTGTTTTATATAAATAATCCTTCGGTAATAATCGGTTGTAATCAGATTCTACAAAATGAAGTAAATGAGGATTTTTGCAAATCACACGATATACCAATTTATAGAAGGATATCGGGTGGGGGAGCTGTGTACCATGATCTGGGAAATTTAAGTTACAGCTTTATAAGAAACAAGGCTGATAATAAAGCCAATTTAAGTGCTGATTTTCTTAATCCTATCGTCTTTGCTCTCAAATCATTTGGTATTCAGCCTGTTGTAGGAAAAAGAAAAGATCTTTGGTTACCCGATGAAAACAAAATATCAGGAACTGCAGCTCATCTTACTGCCAAAAGAGTTTTACATCATGGAACTTTATTATATGATACAGATTTGGATAAATTAGTAGGCGCTTTATCTTCTTCAATGAAAAACACCGAACTTAAAGGCATAGCTTCAGTGCCAAGTCCGGTTAAAAATATCAAAACTTTTTTAGAAGAAAATAGTTTAAAATATTATACTACCATTGAGTTTTTTCAGATTATCATTAATCAGGTTAAGACATTCCATCAGGTTGCTAAAGAGTACTCGTTTGATGATAATGCAATGATAGATATCGAATTGCTTGCTCTTGAAAAGTATAGAAGTGAAAGTTGGAATAAGAGAAAATAGAATTATCATTTGATTCACTAAACACTGAGCTAAAATCACATTAGTAAATTATCACGTAATTTTCCTGCAAAAAAGAGGCTACACATTTACTGTATAGCCTCTTTAATTAATTATTGAGATTAGTTTGCTTTTCTAACTCTTGTTTCAGGTTTATTTCATTACCTTCTTTATCAAAAAACTTGTATTGAAGAAATCCAATATCTTGAGATGCAATAATTTTACAATTTAAGCTATACTTAAATTTCCATTTAGTTTTTATCGAACTAATACCTTTCGAAATAAATGCATCTACATAAGGATGAAGATGAAGTACAAATTTTTTATGTTTTAAAATATTCACTAAAAGATCGATTTTCTCTTCGATCTGGTCGACAAACAATATAGAAGGTTGCATTTTGCCTGTTCCTAAACAAGTAGGACATTTTTCTTCAATATTTATGTCTGTTACCGGACGAACTCGTTGACGAGTCATTTGCATCAATCCGAATTTGCTTAATGGTAGAATATTATGTTTTGCTCTATCTTCCGACATTGCGTCACGCATTCTGTCGAATACTTTTTGACGATTTTCATTTTCGTGCATATCGATAAAGTCGATTACAATAATGCCACCCATATCTCTCAGTCGTAACTGTCGTGCTATTTCATCTACAGCCGAAAGATTTACTTCTAAAGCATTAACTTCTTGACCTGCCGTATTTTTCGATCTGTTACCACTATTTACATCTATGACATGAAGTGCTTCTGTATGTTCTATGATTAGATATGCACCGCTTTTAAATGATACTGTTTTACCAAAACTCGATTTAATCTGTTTCGTAATGTTGAAATGATCAAAAATCGGCGTATCGTCTTTGTATAACTTTACAATATCTTTTTTCTCAGGAGCAATTAACTCTACATAATCTTTTACTTCAGTAAAGATGTTCGGATCATTTACATGAATATTATTAAAACTTGTGCTGAATAAATCTCTAATTATTCCCACAGTGCGACCGATCTCTTCTAAAATTAGTGATATTCCTTTAGTTTGTTGCAATTTTATAATTGCTTCCTCCCAACGTTTCACTAATATTTTAAGTTCGTTGTCTAATTCTGCTACTTTCTTGTCTTCTGCAACTGTTCTTACAATAACTCCAAAGCCTTTTGGTTTAATACTTTGTATTAGTTGCTTTAGTCGTATCTTTTCTTCATCAGAAGCTATCTTTTGAGATACAGATACTTTGTCGGTAAACGGAATCAGCACTAAAAATCGTCCTGCTATCGACACCTCAGCAGTTAAGCGAGGTCCTTTGGTGGAAATTGGTTCTTTTGCTACTTGTACTAAAATATCCTGACCGGGCTTTAGTACATCGCTAATTGACCCATTTTTGTCAATTTCCGGATGATACTTGGCTTTTTGCATCACATGTGTCTTCTTACGGTCGCTTAGCACTTGTGATGAAAAATGATAAAGAGTGTTGAAATTTGAACCTAAATCAAGATAATGTAGAAAAGCGTCTTTCTCGAAACCTACATCAACGAACGCTGCATTCAAACCCGGCATAAGTTTTTTAACTTTACCTAAGTAGATATTGCCAACAGCAAATTGAGCCTCACGGCTTTCACGGTTTAATTCTACTAAACGTTTGTTTTCAAGCAGCGCAATCGAAATTTCAGATGTTTGTACATCTACAATAAATTCGCTTTCCACTTTTATTTGATTTTAATTTTGTTTTCGCTAAAACAAAAAACAAACTTAAAGTAAGTCTCTAAGCTTGTTTCTCGGACTTTTCTAAAAAGACCTATGACAATTATTTCTTCTTATGTCTGTTCTTTCTTAGTCTCTTTTTACGCTTGTGCGTAGACATCTTATGTCTCTTTCTCTTCTTTCCGCTTGGCATTTTAAATTGTTTTTAAATTATTTCTTAACTTCATTAACAAAAGTTTTTGAAGGCTTAAATGAAGGTATGCTGTGGGCAGGAATTATTATAGTTGTATTCTTTGAAATATTTCTTGCCGTTTTCTGAGCTCTTTCTTTTACTATAAAGCTTCCAAAACCTCTTAAATAAACATTTTCCTTTTTAGCAAGTGAATCCTTGATAGTGTCCATAAAAGCCTCAACAGTTGCTAACACAGATACTTTATCTATACCCGTATTCTTAGCAATTTCGTTAACGATATCTGCCTTTGTCATTTTGATTTTTTTTTAATTAGTTAATATTGTGTTACTTGAATTATTTTTTTATTCAAAATTTCGAAATGCAAATATAGGTCTTTTATTCTGATTGAAAAATATTTGATTGATTTTTTACAACATTTTTCTGATTTTTAGTGCGATAAATCATTTTTATTCATTTTTTTGTATCAAAAATGCAATCTGAAGTAAATATTATGCGCTATAAAATTCTTTTATCATAAAATAGTTATAAATTTGCATACTAATTAATATTGAATTTTTACGACAATTTCTAAGCTCGATATAATGCAATTCTATTTGTTTTTTCATAGCTTCACGAAATTGTTGTTTCCATTTTTAATTTTTGTGTTTTAATGAAGAATATTATACCCCCGGTTGACAGAAGTATTTTAAAAAGCGAACTAACTCCTGATAAATTTTTAAGACCGACTAACAAGTCGGGTAATTCAATATATATTATAACTGCTCACGACTCTCCTAATGTTATGAGGGAAATAGGTCGCCTTAGAGAGTTATCTTTCAGAGCAGGTGGTGGTGGTACAGGAGAAGAAATCGATACGGATAAGTATGACTTTATGGAAAAACCGTATAAACAGCTTATTGTGTGGGATCCTGACTCAGAGGAGATTATTGGTGGTTACAGGTTTATCTCCGGTGCTGATGTTAAGTTAGATGAAGATGGTCAACCTACTTTTGTGATGTCGCATCTATTTAACTTTAATGAGAAATTTATTAAAGAGTATATGCCTTACACAATTGAATTAGGTAGAGCATTTGTTCAGCCTGATTATCAAACTACTAAAATGGGTATGAAAAGCCTTTTTGCTTTAGATAATTTGTGGGATGGATTAGGTGCTTTAATTCATTCTGTAAAAGGTGCTAAGTATTTTATCGGTAAAGTGACTATTTATAAAAACTATCCTGTAGTTTGTCGCGAACTTATATATGAGTATTTAAATAAGCATTTTAAAGATAATGAAAATCTGATTTTACCAAAATTACCTGTGCAAGTCAGCGCAAAAAGTAAGTTGTTTGCGAAAAGTGTTTTTACTGATGTGAAATCTGTAGATGATTATAAATTACTAAATAAGGCAATAAGACAGGAAGGTGAGAATGTGCCGGCAATGTTTAATGCGTATATTGGTCTGACCGACACCATGAAGTTTTTTGGTTCAATTAAAGATGATGACTTTGGTTCTGTTTATGAATCCGGACTTATGGTTATTATGGATGATCTGTTAGAAACAAAGAAACAACGCTATATTCAGCCTTATGTTGAATATCTTCGCAAAATGATGGATGAAAGACGTGCTGCCCGCAAACTTGCAAAGGAAGAGAAGCTCAAACTTAAATTACAGAAACTTAAAGAGAGAGAAAAGAAAAGACGACAAAAAGCCAAAAAGAGAGATTAATATACCGATATCTCACGTAAGGATATTCGCCATATTAATAAATAATCTTTCCCTTTTGTTCTCTATATACACCGGGTGTACATCCATATCGTTTATTGAATGCCTTAAAAAAAGTAGCTTTAGTTGTGTAACCCGCTTTGTATGATATTTCTTCTATTGTATTTTTCGAATTAACCAATAAATTACTTGCAATGTGAAGTCGGCAATCTCTTATTAATTGTGCTAAACTTTTCTCACCTACTTCATCGAGTTTTCTGAATAAGCTCCTGCTACCAATACCTAATTTATCAGCTATAAATTTTGACGATAATTCTTGGTTAGTTATATTATTATTGATAATCTTTATTACTTGTTGGAGAAACTTTTTGTCGTCTTTATGTGTGATTTTTCCTTCAACAAGTTCAAAAGAACTCATAGGTGAACTGAAATAATCTTTTAAGCTCTCTTGTCTTTCTAAAATCTGTTTAACGGATATTTTTAAGAATTGGATGTCAAATGGCTTATTGATATATATTTCTGCACCTGCTTCCATGGCTTCAATCTGTTGATCTATACCATAGTTACCTGATATTATGATTACCGGAATATGTGCTGTCTCTTGATTTGATTTTACTTTCTGAGTCAATTCAATTCCTGATAATCCGGGCATCATTATGTCACATAAAATTATATTCGGACGAGTTTCTGTTAGAATTTTATCTGTTTCAGAAGGTTTATTTAAAGTTTTAATATTAAAATCTTCTGAGAATAAATCACTTACCATCCATAAAAACTCTATATCATCATCGATAATAAGCATTGTAGGCTTACTATAATCCATTGTAAATGATGGTAAGCTTAGTGTTTTGTGACTATATAATTTAGGTGTATACTGAATAATATTTGATTGGTGTTCTGTGCTATTAATATTAATCTCTTGTGTAGGCAAATCAACTGTAAATAATATAAAACCATCAGGCATATTCGAAATTTCAATATTTCCATTTAACAGATTGACCATATTATTTAATATTGCCAAGCCTAATCCATTTCTTGAAAAAGCTTCTATGTTCTCTTTGTTTTCAAAATCATCCAATATAGTATATCTGTCAAATATTCGCTTGAAGTCTTTTTCTTTTATAGGCTTACCTTCATTTGCTACCTTTATTGTCAGGCGCGTTTCTGTGTTGGTTATTTCGATGTTGATCTTTTTACCATTTGGAGTATACTTGAAAGCATTTGATAATAGATTCGTCAAAATTGTTGTCAGGAAACCTTTATCTGAATTCCAATTCAATTCAACGGGTATTGATGCATGCAAATTAATATTCTTGATTCTAATCATCTCACTGAATCTCTCAAGAATTTGTTTAGTAAGTTTGACTACGTCTGTCGATTCAATGTATAATTCCCTGTTTCCTGTCTCTATTCTTCTAAATTCTATTAATTCAAGGATTAAGTCGTTCAGCCTTTCTGCATTTGATTTTATCATTTTAACATAATTCGATACAAACTTTGTTATCCCGGGTTGTGCTAAAATACGTTCGCAAGGTCCTGATATTAACGTCAGTGGTGTACAAAACTCATGTGCGATATTTGTGAAGAATCTCAACTTTGATTCAAAAACTTCTTTCTGATGCTTTTGTTCCCATTCGTCAATTAAAACTTGTTTTTTTCTTTCTTGCCTAACTGAATAGTAATTATAAATAAGTATTATTGCCGCAGTTCCTAAAAGCCAATAAAAAACATATGCCCAAATTGATAGATACCATGGAGGCAGGATACGAATTTTCAAAGTATACACTTCGCTTTCTTGGTTTAAAGTGCGATTGTAGTATTTTACTTTAAGATTATAAGTGCCCGGAGCTATATTGGTAAAGGAAGCACTATTATTCTGCCCGTTATTTATCCACTGATCACTTAATTCTGATATTTTATAATAATAATTATAGTTTGCACCATTAATATAATCAATAGCTGTGAACGCTATAGTGAAAAAGTTTTGTTTATAGCTGAGTTCTAATTTATTAGCTTTTTTATCCTTTTTTAGCTTTTCATTAATGTTAATCTTTTCTCCAAAAATAGTAAGTTGATCGAAAAATATCTCAGGCATATATTCCTGCTCTGTACCTTTATCCTTCTGTATTGTTACAAAGCCATTAATCCCTCCAAAAAACAACATTCCGTTTTCTGTGTTTTTAAAAGAAGCCCCATCGCTAAATTCAGTTACTAATAATCCGTCCGGCTTATCATAAATTCTAAATGTTTCAGTTTTATTGTCGAAGTGAATTATACCTCTGTTTGTAGTTAACCAAAAAGTGTTATTTTCATCTTCCTGAATGGCATGTATTGAATTATTTAAAAAGCCTGCTTCCGAGTTGAAAATTTTTATTTGCTCCGGTGATGTGTATTTGAGCAATCCAAATCCGGTACCTATAAGCAAATTATTATGCTTATCTTTTCTTATAGCAAACACATCGTTTATAGTTTGATTTGCACCTTTAGTATAATGATTGACAGGATCTAAATTTTTTGTCTTGTTGTTAAAATGTAATGTACCATAACCTCTGTTTGCAAACCAAATTGAAGTATCATTTTCGGCAAATATCGAAAAGAAGTAATTTGACTCAAAATCTCCGTTATTTATTGTAAAGTGCTGGATGTTGGTTAATATAGGGTTATCGTCTGTACCTGTAATATCAGCTTGAATAATCCCTAAACCAACACTTGCAATCCATAATTTAGAATCGGAAGTTTCATATATATCATGAACATATCTGAATATCTCTGCATTCTTTTGAGGTTCAGTCATATATTTATATCCTTCATAACTATGAAGAATCCTAGATTTACTTCCTTCAATATTTATATTTACTTTTTTAGTTTTTTTAGTTTTATACGAATAATAATATACCCCATCTTCTCCTCCTATCCATAAGATGTTTTTTTTACTTTTGCCAAATGCATATATCACATTATCACTAATCTGATTATTTGTTGAGTTCATTAATTCAATGACGCAGTCGTTCAAACTTTTATTTACGTCATAATTGTGCATCTTGAGTATGCCGTCACCTTTACTACCAATCCACAGGGTATTGTGTTTGTCTAAATATATTGCTCGCACCGGACATTCTATATTATAAGCTAAATTACTTAATATGTACGATTTAATTGATATTGGTGTGTTTGAGTAGGTATAAACACCTTTACCATCTGTACCAATCCATATTAAATCCTGCATCTTATCTTTTTTCAAACAGAAGATACCACTGTTAATTTCGATATCTTTCTTCTCATATTCCTTTCCCTTTTTTTCGAGTAATATTACTCCATTAGTCATGAAACCTACAAAAATATTGTCGTTTAATGATGTTATAGATGATACTTTACCACGTTTATTAATTTCATGTTTTAAACTTAATATGAAATTCATTTGTCGTGTTACTACATCAAATGTGTATAAATTATATTGTTTATCAATTATGTAAAGGGTATTATCTTCATAATATGATTGCAACAATTCTATATTAAAATTGAGATTTTGTTGAGATGTAAGAATAATATTGTCATCACCATCTTCATCTGATATATGATATGTTAAATTATATCCTTTATTAGTTATTATCCATAATATATTATTTTCATCAATAAATACATTGTTAAGATCTGAAAATATAAATCCTGATAATTGAATTTTTTTAAAGGAATCACTTGATTTATGATAATGATATATAGTGTTACTTTCTTTAATAATAAAAAGTATGTTATTTTGACTTTTATCTATAAAGAAAAGTTTCTGAAAATTGTTGTAATGTGTTACAGTATTAGTGTTTACATCGTATTTGTTTAGTCCGTAATATGTTTGTATCCAGAAGTTATTATTACCGGTATATAAAATTTTATCAATTAAGTTTCCTGCTAAAAAGTTATGTTCGTTTTTGGGTTGATATGTCTGAACATCTCTACTGTTAAAGAAATTCAATCCATCACAAGTACCTATATACATTTTGCCTTTTTCATCTTGACAAAAATCCGTTATCGCGCTATTTGATAATTTATCATTATTAATTATAGGAGATAAATTATACGCGTAAATTGAATTAATGTGTATGAATATACATACTAATGTTATATATTTTAATGTGTTCATATGATACATATTGATTAAAAAGATAACAAAAGTATATAAAATATGGATGTTTACAATAAAAAACAGAAATAAATGAGTAAACTTTTTTGACAAAATAGTAAACTTTTGTGCCAAGTGGGGTTAATCGACTTAAAATATGTTTGTATTATTTTTTTTTGATATATCTTCGTGAGCTAATTATAAAAAATAACAATTTATCATGAAAATCAAAACTATTTTTCTTTTTTTATCTTTAAGTTGTTTACTACCGGTTTGTGGTGGTAATACCGAAACTCCTGTTGACCATGTGAGTATTTTAGTTGGAACTCAATCGAAATATGAATTATCTACCGGTAATACATATCCTGCTATTGCTATGCCTTGGGGTATGAATTTTTGGTCACCTCAAACCGGCAAAATGGGCGACGGTTGGATGTACACTTATAATGCTGATAAAATACGTGGCTTTAAACAAACACATCAGCCAAGTCCGTGGATGAATGATTATGGTCAATTTTCAATAATGCCGGTTGGTAGCCAGCCTGTATTTAACCAAGATGAACGTGCAAGTTGGTTTTCTCATAAAGCTGAAATAGCTAAACCTTATTACTATCAGGTGTATCTTGCCGATCATGATGTAACGACTGAAATAGCTCCGACTGAACGTGCAGCTGTATTTCGTTTTACCTTTCCTGATAGTGATTGTTCTTATGTTGTAATTGATGCTTTTGATAAAGGTTCATATGTGAAAATTATTCCTAAAGAAAATAAAATTATAGGTTATACTACTAAGAATTCAGGAGGAGTACCCGGTAATTTTAAAAATTATTTTGTCATTTGCTTTGATAAATCTTTTTCTTTTAAAGCTGTTGTTGGAAGTGAAAAAATTAAAAATAATCAATTAGAGATAACTGATAATCATGCAGGTGCTATTGTCGGATTTAAAACTAAACGTGGTGAGATAGTTCATGCACGTGTTGCCTCTTCTTTTATCAGTTTTAAACAAGCTGAATTGAATCTAAAAGAAGTAGGCGATTCTTCTTTTAAACAAATTGTAGAGAAAGGAAGAGACAAATGGAACGATGTTCTTGGTAAAGTTGAAATAGAAGATAATAATATCGACAATCTTCGCACTTTTTATTCTTCATTATATCGTACAGTATTATTTCCCAGAGCTTTTTATGAATATGATGAAAATGGTAAAGTATGGCATTATAGTCCGTATAATGGTGAGGTTTTACCAGGATATATGTTTACAGATACAGGATTTTGGGATACTTTTCGAAGTTTGTTCCCATTTTTAAATCTTTTGTATCCATCGATGAATCAAAAAATGCAAGAAGGTTTGATTAATGCTTATAAGGAAAGTGGATTCTTACCTGAATGGGCAAGTCCAGGGCATAGAAATATAATGATAGGAAACAACTCAGCTTCAATAGTTGTCGATGCCTACATGAAGGGTTTAAAGGGCTATGATATTGAGATTTTATGGAATGCTCTTAAGCATGGAGCAAATAATGTTCATCCAAAAGTTCCGGCTTCAGGTCGTCATGGATACGAGTTGTACAACGAACTTGGTTATGTGCCTAATGATGTTGGGATAAGGCATAGTGCTGCCCGTACTTTAGAATATGCCTATAATGATTGGACAATATATCAGTTAGGAAGAAAATTGAATAAACCTTCTTCAGAAATTGATGTTTTTGCTAAACGAGCAATGAATTATGTTAATGTGTATAATCCGAAACACAAACTGATGTCGGGTAGAAGTAAAGATGGCACTTTTGATAAGGATTTCGTTGCCGAAGATTGGAGTGATGCATTTTGTGAAGGCAATAGCTGGCATTGGAGTTTTTGTGTATTCCACGACCCTCAGGGTTTAATAAATACCATGGGTGGAGAAAAAATGTTTAACGTGATGATGGATTCAGTTTTTATTGTGCCGGGAGTGAAAGGAATGAAAAGCAGAGGTATGATTCATGAAATGCGAGAAATGCAGGTAATGAATATGGGTCAATATGCTCATGGCAATCAACCTATTCAGCATATGGTTTATATGTATAATTTTTCACGACAGCCATGGAAAACTCAGTTTTGGGCTCGTGAAATTATGAGAAAATTATATCAAGCTACTCCCGATGGATATTGTGGAGATGAGGATAATGGTCAGACTTCTGCATGGTATGTTATGTCAGCTTTAGGATTTTATACTGTTTGTCCCGGAACTGATCAGTATGTTTTGGGTTCACCATTATTTAAGAAAGCAAAATTACATTTAGAAAATAACAAGACTATTACCATAGAGTCATTAAATAATTGTAATCAAAATGTGTATATTAATACTATGTACGTAAATGGTAAAAAATACGACAAAAATTATATCACTCATCAAGATATGATGGATGGAATTAATGTTAAATTTGAAATGTCTGAAAAGCCTAATTTCAATAGAGGTGTTAACACTGCCGATTTACCTTATTCATTTACAAATGAAAAAAGATAGTTGTTCTGAAAGATAATTTACTACTTAAAATATATTTAATCATATTAATTAAAAACATAAACATGAAATTAAAAACCATTGCAATCGTATTTTTAAGCATACTTTGTATCTATATGAATGCACAAGAAGTTAACAAACAGAGGAAAGCTTATATTGTTTCCAATGCGCATTTCGACTCTCAATGGAATTGGGATGTGCAACGTTCTATTAGTGAGTTTATTCCTAAAACATTAGATCAAAATTTAATGTTGTTAGAAAAATATCCTAATTATATATTTAATTTTGAAGGAGGAATTAAATATCAATGGATGAAGGAGTATTTTCCTCACCAATACGAACTTATGAAAAAGTATATCAACGAGGGACGTTGGCATGTTACAGGAAGTACTTGGGATGCTAATGATCCTAATATTCCTTCTCCTGAATCATTTACACGTAATATTTTGTATGGTCAGCACTTCTATCGTGATGAGTTTGGTGTTAGTGGTACGGATATTTTCTTACCCGACTGCTTTGGCTTTGGATGGACATTACCAACTGTTGCTGCTCACTCAGGACTGATTGGGTTTTCTACCCAGAAATTAATGTGGCGTCAAAAAGGTTTTCATAATGGTAGTAAAATTCCTTTTGAAATTGGCTTATGGCAAGGGATTGACGGCTCTCGTATTATGATGGTGGCTGATGCTCATAATTATACTACAAAATGGAAGGATGAGGATCTTAGTGAAAGTACTTATCTTAAGAATATCATTGATAAAAGTCCGATAAAATCTGTTTATCATTATTATGGAACTGGAGATACCGGTGGAGCTCCTACCATAGAATCTGTTCGTGCAGTAGAAAAAGGTGTTAATGGCAGTGGAGATATCCAAATTATCAGTGCTACAAGTGATCAGCTATATAAAGATTACCTACCATTTGATAAACATCCGGAATTACCTGTATACAATGGCGAATTGCTGATGGATGTTCATGCAACAGGATGTTATACTTCGCAGGCTGCTATGAAGCTGTATAATCGCAAAAACGAACTTTTGGCTGATGCTGCTGAACGTTCTGCTGTTGTTGCTGATTGGTTGGGTGCATTAAACTATCCTCAACACAGACTCACAGAGGCTTGGAAACGTGTGATTTGGCATCAATTTCATGATGATTTAACAGGGACAAGCATTCCACGTGCTTATGAGTTTTCATGGAATGATGAGCTGATTTCTTTGAAAGATTTTGCTAACGTGTTACAAAGCTCTACCGGAGCTGTAAGCAGAGTGTTGGATACCCAAGTAAAAGGTTCTCCGTTAGTTATTTATAATTCAAATGCATTTTCTGTTGCAGAAGTTGTAAAAATAAAGATTAAAGCTCCAAAACAAGCGGGTAACATAAAAGTATACAATGAGAAAAATGTAGTAGTACCATCGCAAATAATTGCTTCTGAAAAAGGTGAGGTGACTCTGCTTGTTTCAGCAAATCTGCCTTCTTGTGGCTATGTTGTGTATGATATTAGGAATGAAAGTTATAAATCTAAAAATAATTTATCGGTTACTAACAATTCGCTTGAAAACAGTATCTATAAAATTCAACTCAATAATAATGGTGATATTGTTTCAATTATAGACAAAAGACATAACAAAGAATTGGTTAAAGCAGGTAAGTCAATTAGATTGGCTTTGTTTACAGAAAATGAATCTTTTCATTGGCCTGCTTGGGAAATTCTTAAAAAAGAAATAGATAAAGATCCGGTATCAATTACTGAAAATGTGAAATTATCTGTTACAGAGAGAGGTCCTATTCGTGCAACTATATGTGTTGAAAAGACTTATGGCGACTCGAAATTTCGTCAATATATCAGTCTGACAGAAGGAGGACAAGCCGACCGTATAGATATTTATAATGACATTGACTGGAATACTACAAACGCATTGCTGAAAGCTGAGTTTCCATTGAATGTTACGAATAATGAAGCTACATATGACTTAGGTGTCGGATCTGTTAAAAGAGGTAATAATACTGATATTGCTTATGAAGTATATGCTCAACAATGGGCAGATTTAACTGATGTTGACGGGAAATATGGAGTTGCAGTAATGAACGATTCTAAATATGGTTGGGATAAACCTAATGATCATACTATCAGACTGACTTTGCTACACACGCCTAAAACAAGAGGTGGATATGCATATCAGGATAGACAAGATTTTGGTAAACATCAATTTGTGTATTCTATATTAGGTCATACTGATGATTATCAATCAGCAGGAATTGTTGAAAAAGCTGAAATTTTAAATCAGACACCAAAAGCATTTATCGCTCCAAAACATAAGGGTAACATGGGCAAGTCCTTTTCTTTTGTTAAAAGTGACAATGCAAATGTAGTTGTAAAAGCTCTTAAAAAAGCTGAGAAATCCGATGAATATATTATTCGTTTGTACGAAACTACCGGTAAGGAAAATCAAAAAACAAATATATCTTTTATTGCAAATATAGTTTCAGCTAAAGAACTTAATGGTGTGGAAGATGAAATTGCTAATGTTAAATTTTCCGGAAATAATCTAACTTTTGATGTTAAGCCATTCGGTATGAAAACCTTTAAGGTTAAATTGGCAGATTCTAAAAGCAAAATTGAAGCTGTTAGTGCTCAATCATTACCATTACCGTATAATATGAAAGCAAGTTCGTTTAATGCATTCCGTTCGGATGCTAATTTCGACGGTAAAGGCAATTCCTACGCTGCTGAGTTATGGCAAAATGAGATTACATTTAATGGTGTTGATTTCAAATTAGCATCTAATGATGTACCTAATGCTGTAAAATGTAATGCTCAAACTATAGATATTCCTCAAGGTGACTTCAATAGAGTATATTTACTTGTTGCTTCTACCTCAAATGATATACAAACATCATTGATGATTGATAATGTGAAAGTTGATTTTGTATCTCCTTCGTATACAGGCTTTATTGGTCAGTGGGGACATACAGGTCATACTGAAGCATATATTAAACCTACTGATATTGCTTTTGTGGGTACTCACAAGCATAGTTCGATATACAGGAAAGACATTCCTTATGAATTTACCTATATGTTTGCTATTCCTTTTGATTTGCCGAAGAATGCTAAAAAAATTATTTTACCTGAAGATCAAAGAGTAGTTGTTTTTGCTGCTTCGGTTGTTAAGGATGAGAATAATTATTTGATACCTGCATCAGATGTACTTGGCGTTAATCTTCCTGATACTGAAGTTAATTCTGAAACACTTATTAGAAAAAATCTGTTACTTGGTAAATCTGTGATTGAAAAAACGGGTGAGTTCAATGAACGTGAAAGGGCAATTTTTGCTATTGATGATAACTTGAATACCAAATGGTGTGATGGAAGCATAAACAAACCAAAGTACATGACTGTAGATTTAGGTAAAGAAGAAACAATTCGTGGTTGGTCTGTTTTCCATGCCGGTTTAGAGGAACTTGATTATATCACCAAGGAATATAGCTTGATGGTTAAGCTCAACGAAAATGATGAATGGAAAACTGTTGATGCTGTTACAGATAATACCAGTATCGAAACTGAACGTATGCTTATTGAACCGGTTAAAGCTCGCTTTGTTCGTTTGAATATTACTAAGCCAGATCAGAGTGAGGGTTTCACAGTACGAATATACGACTTTCAAGTGTTTTAATTTGTAATAATTGGTATAGGACAAAGATTTTATAATAAATTTAGTTTAGATTTTTTATTATCTTTGCAGAGATAAAAAACTCGCATGGTGATTTTAATAATGAGTGCCATGCGGGTTTAATACTTTGTTTAACACCATCGTTATGAATAAAAAACAAACAATAAATTACCTCTCAATTTCGTTGATATTATCTTTTATTCTAATTGGACATTGTAAAGCTGATGATGATGTTAATCGAGCAAAACAAACTTTAGAATCAATTTATAATTATTATTCTGTTAAAGGCAGTTTTTTATTGCGTGAAACTTTTCCTTTTAACGATTCTCATCAGGTTACTTACTTAGATAATGCTGAGCAGGCTAAAAAGAAAAATGAGTTTTCTTATTTGTGGCCATTCTCAGGTAGTTTGTCGGCAGTAAGCGCACTGTATGAAGCCAAAGGCGATAAAGGATATTTAGATATGTTTGATAATACTGTTTTGCCCGGACTTAAATTATACTGGGATACAGTTCGTAAACCTGGTGCTTATGCTTCTTATATTAAGATTAAACCTCTACCGGATAGATTCTATGATGATAATGTGTGGATAGGTATTGATTTTACGGATATGTATTTAAGCTCTAAAAACGAATCCTATTTACAAGAGGCTGAAGCGGTATGGAAGTTTATCGAAAGTGGTACAGATAGCATCTTGGGTGATGGTATCTATTGGGTTGAACAAAGGAAAGGTTCTAAACATGCTTGTTCCAATGCTCCAGGTGCTGTATATACAGCAAAACTATTTATGGCAACTCATAATCAATATTATTTAAAAAGAGCTAAAGAGTTATATAGCTGGACTAAAACTCATCTACAAGATCCGGACGATTATTTAATTTATGATAATATTAGAAGGAATGGTTTTGTTGATAAGAAAAAGTATGCTTATAATAGTGGTCAGATGATACAGGCTGCTGCATTATTATTTCAACTAACGAATGATTCATCATATCTTGCAGATGCTAAGAATATTGCAGAATCAGCTTACAACTTTTTCTTTAGAGAGATATCGCCTGAAATACAAGATAATTTTAGATTTTTGCGCTCAGGTGATATTTGGTTTACTGCAGTAATGTTTCGTGGTTATGTTGAACTATATTACGTAAATAAGGAGAAAAAATATATTGATGAATTTAGAAAAAATTTAGATTATGCCTGGCTACACATGAGAGATGACAATGGCTTATTTAATTCTGATTGGAGTGGACAAAAGAAAGACAATTCTAAATGGTTATTGACTCAATTTGCTATGGTTGAGATGTATGCTAGAATTAGTAGATTATAAAATAGAAATAACACAAAAACAAAAAAAAGTATGAAATCTTACACAAAATCATTACGTAACTTTTTTATGATGGCAGGCTTATTAGTAGCCATATCATTAATCTCTTGCGGAAAAACTCCGACAAAATTACCAAAGGTTGATTATGCTGAAAAAGCAGCCGCAATCTCTATCGATAGCGATAATTTGAAGGTTTATGTGTCTAAACGTCCTGAACTTGATAAGCGTTTATTTACCTCTCAGGCTGTAGAGAATAAAATTGCTATGGTGACTCAAATGTTAACTAATGCTCGGTTGAGATGGATGTTTGAAAATTGCTTTCCTAATACTATCGATACTACTGTTCGCTATTACACCAATGAAGATGGTGATGACGACACCCTTGTTTATACAGGGGATATTCACGCTATGTGGTTGCGCGATTCAGGTGCACAAGTATGGCCATATCTTAAACTAGCGAATGAAGACGAAGCTCTTAGAAAAATGTTAAGAGGTACCGTACTTCGCCAGTTTAGATGTATTAATATCGATCCGTATGCTAATGCTTTCCTCGATCCTCATGATCCAAACCCCGATCATCAGTGGATGTCGGATAAAACAGATATGAAGCTCGAACTACACGAACGCAAATGGGAGATTGACTCGCTTTGCTATGTGTTACGTTTAGCTTATGAATATTGGAAAGTTACCGGTGATACTTCTGTATTCGGAGATGAATGGAATAGTGCAATAACGCTTGTTCTCCAAACTTTCAAAGAACAACAAAAGAAAGATGGTCATGGTCCGTATACATTCTTGCGCGTAACCGATCGTCAGTTTGACACTATGTCGAATAGTGGCAAAGGTAATCCGGTTAAGCCTGTTGGTCTGATTGCTTCTGCTTTTCGTCCTTCTGATGACGCTACAATATTGCAATTTTTAGTTCCTTCAAATTTTTTCGCAGTTAGTTCTTTAAGAAAAGCTGCTGAAATATTGACCGTTGTAAATAACAATACAGAGCAAGCTGCTGAATGTAATACTCTTGCTAATGAAGTAGAAACTGCTTTGAAAAACTATGCTATCTATAATCATCCGAAATATGGAAAAATATATGCATATGAAGTTGATGGTTTTGGTAATCAACTTTTGATGGATGATGCAAATGTGCCGAGTTTGTTAGGTATGGCATATTTAGGTGATGTGTCAGTGAAAGATCCTATTTATCAAAACACAAGAAATTTTGTATGGAGTGAAGATAATCCATATTTCTTTAAAGGTAAGGATGGTGAAGGTATTGGTGGACCGCATATTGGATATGATATGGCATGGCCCATGAGTATTATGATGAAGGCATTTACAAGCCAGAATGATGATGAAATAAAATATTGCATTAAGATGTTGATGGCTACAGATGCCGGTACAGGTTTTATGCATGAATCTTTCAATGTTAACAATCATTTTGATTATACTCGCTCATGGTTTGCTTGGCAAAACACTTTGTTTGGTGAACTTATCTTGAAGTTAATCGACGATGGAAAATTAGATTTGCTTAATAGCATTTAAATATTTTAGTATAATCATAATAAAGCTGCTCTCGAAAAGGGCAGCTTTATAACACAGTATTTACATATGAAACGTATTTCTATTATTATTTTTATTTATTTTGCTTTTTCTTTTATTATTCATCAAACTTTTGCAGTTAGTCCCGGTAATGTCTACAAAATATCTACTAATTATACCGGTAACAGAGTTCTAACTGTTGAAAATTCTTCTGTCGATAACAGTGCAAAAGTTTTTTTATGGACAAACACGAATGTAAATTCTCAAAGATGGCGTGCAGTAGATGCCGGTGATGGAAAATTTTACTTCGAAAATATGTTTTCAGGTAAAAGATTACAATCGCAAGGTGCATTACAAATCGTACAAAATGTTGCTAATACATCGGAAGCATATAAATGGAGATTGGAGAAGATATCAGGTGAAACGGATTTATATTATATTTTCAATGGACAGCAGTCGGGATGTCTTGAGTTAGTTAATAGTGCAGAAGTAAATAATGATGGCGCACCAATACGCTTTTTTGCTAAAGATGAAGCATCTAATTCGCGTCAGATATGGAAATTTGAACAAGTTGAAGATGAACCTAATGTTCTAACTCCATCAATTAGATTCTCAATGATGCAAAGTTGGAAGACACGATATTTTAATTGGCTAAAAACATCTACGGGATTTTGGGGTGAGGCTGAATGTCTTGAGATAATTCTTGATGCTTATGAAACTACCGGTAAAGAGGAATATAAACAAATGTTCGAAGAAGCTTATGCTCACTTTGTTAGTGGAAATGGCGGTTGGGGGGCTTCCGGTAATGGTAAAGATTGGATGTGGAATGAATTCAATGATGATGTTGCA
>CALFXE010000049.1 GCA_937927845.1 uncultured Paludibacter sp. | reverse complement strand
AATGTTTGTGAATATGCCGTAAAACCGAGTGAAAAAAGAAAAAGAAATAAAACGGCTTTCAGTTGTCTGTTAAAAGTTATGTGTTTCATAAATAATATAATTAATGTGCTAATATGTCAATGTGCCAATGTGATTAATGTGCTAATCCCTATAATCGGGACAAGTTATGCCAATGTGATTAATGTGCTAATGGTTCCCTGCCTTTCAGCCAAGAAAAGCAGGGAGAAAAATATTTCAGTTTATCGGTTCAACGCTTTTACCGAGCGTGTTTTACCATCTTTGGAAACTGAATTGATGATGTAAGAACCTGCAGGAAGAGCGAATGTCTTCGAATCTTCCACTTCCGCTTTGTTTACAAGTATACCAAGCATATTATAAATAGAAACAGTAGAAGTTTCATTTACAGTTACAATCAGTTTTTCATGATTAGTTCCCACTCTTAGTTCATATGAACCTGAAGAAGGGGCAATCTCCGAAGTACTAAAATCTTTAAACTCTTCGATTTTCATCACATTGATATGTGCCATGCCAAACTTGCGTGTAAGCGTAAGTTTGATTTGTCCGTCTTCATCAGGTGTTATCACATCCGATACATAAATCATACGGTTGTTACCGTTCACTCCTGTACCGCCAACATGTTTACCGGTTGTTTGATGTGCAGCCGTATAGGTATTTTCTCCTTCGAGCGTGATAATACTCATACGGGCAGTAGGATCTTCGCGGCTGCCGAATATATTGAAACGATAAGTATTCTTTCTGTCTAAATTTTTGAAAAGCATAACAATGGGGTTACCCTCGTCGGTAAACAGGTAGTCGTGCGTTGCTGTTGCGATGGCAAGGTCTCCCAGAAGCTCATCGCTTGGTGCGAGCAGTCCGCCATTGCGAACTCCATTGAATTTGGCATTGCTGCTTGAAAGTTCAAGCACGTAATCGGTTGCCGTATTTTCTGAAGTTTTTAATGTCATATTACCTGTACCGTCCGAAGTACCATTGGTGGCACCATCTCCGTTGCTGTACACATTATTCCAATAATTACCGTTTTTATCCGGACTCACTGTAAGCGCTCCGTCTAATCCGCTATTGTTCTTTCCAAAATCAATAAAGAATTTGTTATCTGCAACAGATGCTTCAGGCTGTTCCACTTCCTCTATCTTCATTGCACTGATATAGGCAAACTTACTTGATGATGATGCAATAAAGAACTCAAAATTGATTTTGCCCTCAGCATTTGGAACAACAGGAGCAGACACCAATACGGTATTGTCGTTTGTATTGGAGATATTTGTACCAATACCTGCACCCGAGGTTTGCAGATAACCGTTCCATTTGTTGTCACCATAGATAAGGAACGTGCCGCCGCGAACATCATTCGTTTGACGCGCTCCGAAGATATGGAATTTATATGCTTTCGTATTATCTAAACCTTCAAAACGGAACCATCCCTGATTGCCGATACCATCATCCAAAAAGAAATAATCGTTGGTGGCGGTGCCTACAGCCAAGTCGCCCAGCAAAGCAGCATCGGGCTCTGCCAAACCACCGTTTGCCTTGCCATTGGAATTGATCTTGGTCACCAATACGAACTTTACCGTAGTGGTTTCTCCCTGAGAATTGACCATGTCGAGTGTGGCACCTGCTGCCAATACAGAAGGTGCACCTGACGGAGCTACAACGTTATTCCAGATATTACCGTTAGCATCTACTCCTACAGTTTTATCACCCCAAGAAGTTGCATCCTGACCAAAGTCAATAAAGAATGTTTGTGCATCAATATCTTCACCTTTGGCTATTGCCTGTTGTCCGAATAAGAAAACAGACAAACAAGCTGATAAAAAATAAATTTTTAGTGTTTTCATAAAGCTTTTTTATTAATTGATAAATAATAAAACAAATTATAAAGAAAGAGAAATTAATTATAAGTACGTAAACCTGCTGAAATGCAGATACCCGACTATCCAATATAAAGTTGATTAAGCATTACTGTAGTTTAATAACCCGACTTGTAGAAATAATGCGTCCATCTTGCATTATCTTTACCAAATAAATACCCTTTGCCATATTCATTCCGCTGAAAGTAAGTTCTTCTGAATTTGTAGAACCGCTTAAAACTGTCTGACCTGAAATAGATAAAACTTCAGCGCTAAATCCAGCTTTTTGCACAACAATATTCAAATTATCAGAAAAAACAGTAGGATAAACTGTTGCATATGTTTGTTGTGGTATTTTTATACCGGTTTTATAATCTTCTACAGAGTACATATAATCACCTGAAGCAGCCAAAGTTACTACGATATTGAAAGGAATACCTGTATTTTTGTATTTAGCATTAACAGAATAATTAAAGTCATTTTCAGGTCCCCATACTCCATTACCTATTAGGGCAAAATTCACATCGCCTTTTGGAGCGTATGTTTCTAATACATCATTGTCGAATTGTATTCTTACGCGATGTCTATCTTCTCTATCATTACTATCTTCACCAGACCATTCTCTTGTATCGCATATTATGTCCTCTGCCTTAAATACAGAGTTTCCTTGATAAACAAGCTCTGCTAAAATATCCTGTGACCATGCTATCCAAATATAAGCTATTTCAATTTCTTGTAAAGTAATTGTAGCTGGATTGGTGGCATAGTTGACTCGAATACGATAAGGCACATTGTTTCCATTAACGGTAATGGTGTTTTCTCCTATATCATCATCTCCTTCAAAAGAATATGTTCCACTACTTAAAGCTGTATATAATTCAAAAACAACTCCATCCTGCTTCATAGGAAGAGGTGTCCCTTGTGATTCTGCAATAGCAGTTCCTTGTATAGAAAGTGATGTAGGAACAGTAGGTGGAATATAGTCAGTTACAGTATTGATATAAATACTACTTGGGTCGAAGTTAACCTCAATATTAAATGGCAAATTAGTATTCTTATATCGATTGGAAATATGCAAGCTCCATTCATTGATTCCATCTACTGTTCCCCAATCGCTATTATGAGTGATAGTCAGATGCCCTGATGATGATGACCAGCCTCCGAACGTTTCCAATATATCTCCTTCAAAGAAGATTCTAACACGGTAACGATCATCTCCCCAATCTTCAGTACTACATAATAGATTATCTGCCTTAAACACAGAGTTACCTGCATAATATAGTTCATCTATGGTGTATTTATTCCATGGTGTCCAAAGATCAACCATTTCAATCATCCGGACTGAAATCTCTGCCGGGAGAGTTCTATAATCGACACGGATACGATATGGAACAGCAGCGTCATTATCAGTCGTAATAGTTCCACCGGTTAAAATATCATCTCCCTCGAAAGAATAAGTACCTGATTTTAATGAAGTATAAAGTTCATAATAGCCACCTTTCCATCCCAGCACAATCCCATCAGTAGATTCAGCTACAGCAGTACCTGTAAGTTTTAATGTTGCCGGAGCGACTTTCGAATCATTTTCTGTAAATAGTTTCCATTCAGAGAAAGAGAGTTGGTCACTGCCGATTATTTCGGTAAAAAACAAACGATAATACTTATATGCAGTATTGTTTCCCCTTAGGACATATTCATTTGTATAAAATCGACCGGGGAAGAATTCATTAATTCGTTCATCTAAAATATTCCAATCAATTTCATCGTTTGAGCCTAAAAAGAACCATGTTTTACCATCTCGTCCGGGTGAGTCGTTAGAACTACTAAGACTATATTTATAAAGAGTTGTTGCAGATGTTAATTCGTACTGAATATAAACTCCTTCTTCTGAATGAAAGAAACATGTGTACTTAGTTTGTACATCATCGTCTTTTAGATTTTCTATAACTTCTCCCCAATTACCAGGTGCTGAAGCTGTGATCGTTGTTTCACTATTAATGACGTTAGTGAAACCGGCAAAAGTAAATACATTGGCAGTAAAGTATGCCATAATAAGTAATAGTAACTTTTTCATGATTTTAACTTTTTATTGTTTTACGATTTTTTTTATATGTATATTGTTGTTAGCATTAATCTTGAGAATATATATTCCTACAGGTAAATCAGTTGCCGGTAATGATATGCTTGAATCTGTAGTTGAAAGGGATATATATTGTTTACCGTAATAATCAAATAAATCAACATAAGAATGCCCAATCATGTTGTTTATCTGTATTTCTTTGGAAAAATAAGTAGCATAGATAGCTGGTGCTGGATTGTTATTTACAACTTTATTATTAGAGCTTTCACCTATTTTTTCTATAATAATGGAAGCAGCCCTATTGTCCCAGGTGGCTCCTAAATAAGGAGTTGATTCGGTATAGGATTTACTTACGCCTGTAAAATCATCTTTACTGTATATTGTAATCTTGTAACCTTCAGCTATAATAATAGATGACAATTCTTTTTCCAATTTAAAGAGATTATTGCACATACCTCTTTTCCTGAGGTCTTCGCTTGTGTATCTACCTGGAAATAAACCTATTGCCCAACCTTCTATTCCGACTTCAGTGCCGTTTTCATCGGGTTGTCCATCTGTTACTCTGTTGTAAGAACGATGCTTAAAAAGAGCCACAGGTTCTTTTTCTTTTATACCATCAACAGGAGTCGCTGCTAAGCGGTAAAATGCAGACATAGCAGAAGCTTCTTCATTCAGACCATATATTCTGCTTCCATTGACCATTGGTTGGGTCTTCCACATTTGATCATCCCAATTTTCAGGATAAAAATTATTTTCATCTTTTATGTAATCGTGGATGTGTACTAAATAGCCGGCTATAATGCCTAACCAACGTGGATTCTTATCAAAATTATATAAATCAACATAAGCATCGGTCATATCATGTCCACCCCATTTTCCAACTTCATGCAAGACATGATCATTCCAAGATATATAAATAGACTCCATGCTATAAGCCATTTGATATACATCATCCAAATATGTTTGTTCACCGGTTATTTGATGTAGAAGTAAAGCTGCTTGCATGACAACAGCATTTTCATATCCACGAAAACCACCTCCAATACCATGAAAGCCTTGTTCTTTTATAAACTCATAAAGTCGTGTCCCATCATATAGGTATTTTTCTTCGTTGGTTACTTGATAAACTTTAAGATTTGCTACAGCGGTAGGTGCTGTGGAAATAACAGACCATGAATTATAAAGCTCGCTATTTGGGTTACTTTCACTTTCATGCCAATGCAGACCGCCTACTACAGATTCACCACTCATACAAAATGCAATAGTCATTTTAGCTCTATCTAAATAAAGTTCTTTTTTTTGAGGATTGTCCACAGCATGATAAAGATCCATTAAAACTTTGGCTATCCATGCATTATCATCGTAATATCTGTCGGCATGAGGATTTCTATAAACAGCATCATATCCGTCAATACCATTGTAGCGCCTGAAGTAGTTATTATGGAAATAAGCATAAGTGTATTCTGCTTGTTCAATATATCCACCCCAAATAAGAGCTTTTAGTTGTACTCCTAATGGCCAGCAAGTTGCACGAGATTGATGTCCCCTTCTTGTCTCTTCATAAGAATATACTCCGGCAACCCGCAAATACTTTTCTGTTGCAGCATAGCACTCATCACCCCACTTTTTAAATGTTTCGCCAGAGTATGGCTGAGCTAAAGTAAGTACTACAAGCAAGCATAATGTGGATGATATTAAAATTCGTTTCATTCTTTTACTATTGCAATTAATTTATTCCATTTCTTATTTCAATACTTATAAATAGATAATTCTGCTAAATAAGAATGTTGGTTTTTCCCATTTAGTTGATAAATTCTAAGATATCTAATCTTAGCAATGCTTGAAAGCATAAAAATCTGAGGTTCTTTAATGTCTTCTAATGTATAAGTACCATAGTTAGCCCATTCTTCCAGCTGATCTGCACGACCCTGTATTATAAATTCACTGAAGTCATTTTCTATCTGTTTGTCGTAAGCAATTAGTTCAATTGCAACAACATCTTCTTCTTTTTGCATATCTACAGCTAACCAATGTGGATATGGACTACCACCAAAGGTTTGTCGTGTTAGCCAATAAGTAGATGTTTTTCCATCTATGGCGAGTTCTGGTCCTCCTCCATCAGGCAGTTTGCTTGAAGGTTCATACGTGTCGGCAGTGGCAATCCAATTAGTTTTATCTATAGGAACTAATGGGAAATGGATTTCCTTTTCTGCATAAAATGTATCAATACAAAAAACATCCGGGCTATACAAAGTTGTAGCAGAAAAGTTGCTACCAATTTTGTAATCTTTCAGAATTGTTTTTGTATCATCAATTTGAGAAATAACAGTTTGCTCTACACCAGAATTATCAGTATATGTTATTCCGGTAGCAAATGCCCCTAAGGTTTTATCTATAGTGCGCCAAGATATACTTACATCATCACCGTCTATAATTGCTGATGTAATTAACTTGTTGTTTAGTGACGCTTTATATGCACTTCCATAAGAACGTCCTATTGCATAAACCGGAATTGATTTATTACCCAATGCATCATAAGTGAATAATTCAAAATTATATAGATTTTCAGGTAATTGGATTATTTGCTTTAATGTGTCTACTCCAGAAGTACGATTCACTCTTACTTCAACTGAGTCTTGCCGACTATTCCAATAAATTTTACAACTTGTTATTTTTGGGTCTGCTATAAAAAGTCCTTGTATTAAAACTCGTTCGTCACCTGAAAACACAGTTATTGAGTCAATTTTTCCTGTATATGATATTTCCCCTTTTTCTATAAATATCTTGTAATCATCCATCTGCGTACAGGATACTACACTTAGCAGTATAAAAATTATAAACGTGATGCTTGATAAAGAAATATTTCGTTTCATATGTTTAAATTTTATTTTCAATATGTTATCTTTTATCTCCATATACACTGATTTCAAGAATTTCAAACCATGTTGTTCCCATCCAATTCTCCAAACATTTAATCCTTAGATATCTTACTTTTTGTACATTGGTGTCGAAATTATAATCAAATCCGGCTATTGCAGTTTCCCAATCTTCATTTGAGTTTTGTCCATACGGTAATCCGGATGGTTTAATATTTTCAAAGGTTCCAAGTTTAATCCAATTATCCCAACTACCATCTTGATTCGGATTATCAGATCCCCATATTTCAAAAAAGCGTAATTGTCCACGATAATAGAATTGATGATTTCCATCACTCATAAATTCAGAGTAGTTCCATATTTTTATACGACTTAGTTTTGCCAATTGTCCCATGTCAATAGTCACAAATTGTGGTTTCTGATCTACCATGTCAGTAAGCATTCGTGAAGCAAAATGATAGGTTTCGCCGTCCCACATTAAGGGCATACCTGCAGTTACTGTTTGGATTAAGGCGTCACCAGGTAATTTGTAAGTTTTGAATAAAGATTTGTCCAAAAGCATTTCATAATATGGAGTGACTGTGGTATATAACGTATCTGTGTAATTTATAAAATTATCTCGCACTGTTACTCCGAACTGATAAGGAATTGTATCAAGTCCTCGAGTAGTTTGGCTGATACTTTTTGCTGAAGAATAGACATAGGGGTAAAATGGTTCCCATTTACCACGTTCATCTTGTTTTATAACTTCTATTACCACATTAGCAGAATATGGGTTTTCAGCTATTACTTTTACACCGGCAAAATCAGGTAAAATCTGTAAACTTCTGAACACATCCCAAATTGGATTTTCTTTAGGTTGTATTTTTACAGTTACAGGTTCGGAAGCCACTTCGCTTCTATTTACAGCATATAATATAACCTCATGTTCATTTGTATCTGCAAATCCATCTACTATCATTGAGTTTGTGTAATATGAAGATTTTATTTCACGTTTTCCATTTTGTATTGGATATACAGCTTTAACATATAGTAAGTCTTGATCACTCGGCAAAGAATATGTTAATTTGGCAGCACCGGGCAGACTTTCGACTGTAATATTTGTTACTTTTCCCGGAGGTGTCATATTGTTTTCTAATGGAGCGATTGTGTCTTCTGTGCATCCGGCAACAATAAAAATTGAAGTTATTGCCAGGATAAATAAGTGTAATCTATTATTTGTTTTCATGATTGTTCTTAATTATTAAGTATTACCATCCTGGATTTTGTATTAAATTAGAATTTACCGTCATTTCTGCAGTACGTATAGGCCATAAATAATCACGTGGTGCTATAAATTTCTGCTGAAAAACAGTTCTTATTTGATAATAATCTAAAGCATCTTTTTGCGATATATTCCAACCTAAAACAGGACTGTTTAGTTCTTCTGCAGCCTTTTTCCATCTTCTTAAGTCCCAGAATCGATTACCTTCAAAAGCAAGTTCAATTAGACGTTCCTGACGTATAATCTCACGCATACCTTCCTTTGTTGTTGGCTTTGCCGGATTTTTTGAATAATTGGTCCATGATTCTGTTACCGATTTTAATCCTGCACGTTCGCGAATTAAATCGAGGTACTTATGTACGTCTTCCACAGGTCCGGATACTTCATTTAAAGCTTCAGCGTACATAAGATATACGTCTGCAAGTCGAATTTCCGGCCATGGGTATGTCTTTAAGGATGTGTTACTTGCGAATTGAGATTCCCAATTCACTAATTTTTTTACATAATAGCCGGTTTCAGAGAAAAGACCCATAGCTGCTCCTGCACTAATTTGTCCTCTTTTTGCTTTCACTACATATGCCTCATAATCAACACGTGCAGGTAAATCTTGTGTAAGCCATTTTCCCCCATCAAAGCCAATCGAAGCATAAAAACGATTTTCTCTGTCAAAATTAATTCTGGCCGTTTCATATCTCACTTCAAAATTTACACGTTCTTCTATGGTTGCCGTCCGAAGTTCTTTTATATTATTGAAATCTAAAGTCTTGTCTTCATCTATAGGGACTCCGTTATACGTATAAAACGTTTGTACAGCCTTTAAAGTTGGTGCTAATGAATTATACGCACGTGCTGTCATAGCACTTGTAAGTATTGGCATAGCAGCTTCTTGCAGTCGAGTTGCTAAGCTGTATGAGTTTGCCCAGATGACCTCCTCGTTCCATTTTTCAGTAACTGCACCGCGAACTCCCATTTGTATCATAGTAGCATCACTCATTTGAAATTCAGGAATAGTGTAATAATAAAGTTTATTGCCGGCAGCCTCTGCCTCAACAATAGCATCTTTAGCTGCTTCTGCGGCTTTTTGCCATTTTTCTATTCGTTTTGTGTCATCTCCGGTATATGTAAACAGTTTTTCACCATCTTTATTTGTAAAATTCATATAGTCTGAATTCTCATTAAAGAGAGGACTTGCTGCCAATAATAATAATTTTGCTTTTACAGCTCTATTTATAGGTCTGGTTATTCTACCTAATTCATCTGTTTTGTTTGAAATAACAATAGGTAAATCATTATAAGATACGTTAAGTAGATCTTCAATGTATGATACACATTCGTCTATAGGACGGCGTTTCACACGAACTTCTTCCGGAAGTGCAGAAATAGGTAGATTCTTTTCTACAATCACGATAGGCCCATACATTCGTAACAAGAAAAAATGATAATAAGCTTTTAGGAATTTCACTTCTGCAATCCATCTATTACGCTTGTCCAAAGGTAAATCTTTCACCTTGTTTAAGTCTTCAACATTTTCCAAGAAGATATTACAATGTCGGATAGCTTCGTATAAGTCAACACCTTCTCCCAATCCGTCCCAATAATTTGCTGCAGGATTAGTAGTGTTCTGATTTCCTCTGGCTATTGTACTCCATGTTGCAGCCTGAAAATACTGTCTAAAATCAGGTATCCATATCTCATCACCGGAAAGTAGCCCTACATTACCATCAGTACTACCACTGCGTGGAAGGTAGTGATAACATGTAAAAAGATATTTCTCCGCTTCGATAGTATTTTTAAAGGCATTATCAATAGTTGCGACATTATCAGGCACGATATCCAAAAAATCATTACATGATTGAAATGATATCAGCATTAAGACAGTTAATATAACACCAAGTACGTTCTTTATATATATGCGTTTTATTGTATTAATCATAATAGTGTATATTTTATTATTATGTTTTAGATTCCGAAACTAACACCTATATTATATGATTTTTGAATAGGATATCCCAATCCATTGCCTCCCATTTCTGTATCCCACAGTTTAAATTTGCTTACAGAAAATAAATTGTTGGCATTCATATAGAAGCGACAATCTGATAGTCCTATTTTATGTGCTGTTTTTTCCGGAAGATTATAGCCTATTTCTACTGTTTTAAGACGTAAGAAAGCTCCGTTTCGCATCCACCATGTGGAACGCTGGTTGTTATTGTTGTTTTGTATATTGCTAAGACGTGGCCAGAATGCGTATAAGTTTCTATTATCTTCTGACCAATGATTGTTTGCAATTACATTTAACAATCCGTTCTGTTCTCCTCCGGAAGTAACGAATGGAGATATTCTATTTGGTTCAATAAAGAAAGAGGAGCGTCCCGAACCTTGAAAAAATGCGCTGATATCAAACCCTTTAAAACCAACACTCCCACCAAAGCCATAGATAATCTCCGGAGTTGTAGGTAAGCCAATTGGCACCATATCCGCTTCGTTTATAACTCCATCACCATTAACATCACGATATTTTATGTCACCGGCACCGTATTCAGCTTCTTTTCCTGTTCCAAAGTACTGGGTAGGAGAATTTGCTACTTCATATTCATCTACAAATAAACGTTCGGCGATATATCCCCATTGTTGATTTATAGGATATCCTACACGAGATCTATAGTATTCTTTTTCAGGATATGAAGGTTCATCATAAACCAATATTTTATTTGTTGCATAAGTGAAATTAGCTCTCAGCTGTGTCCACACCCCATTTTTGAAAGCTTTATTGTAATTAACCCCCACATCGATACCTTGCGAATTTGCTTTACCTACATTGGCAGACATCGAAGATTGTAGTCCCATTGTACCAGGTGAGTATGAACGCTGCATTAATATATTGCTTCTTTTCTGAGAATATGCATCAATTACAAATTCGATATTTTTTATTGTAAAGTCTAAACCCAAATTTAATTGACGAGATTTTTCCCAGCCTATCAAATCATTCGCATAGCGTGAAATGGATACGCCTGGTCTGGAATAACCATAATTTTCTCCAAAAGTATAGCCTTTTCCACCATCATTAAGGTTCACATTTGACATATAAAAGAACCTGTCATTTATATTTCCAATTTGATCATTACCTACCAAACCATAAGAGGCTCTCAACTTTAAATTTGATAATGTGTGTTTTAGTGGAATAAAGAAAGATTCGTTAGAGACAATCCAACCACCCCCTATGGATGGAAAAAAGCCCCATCGATTCTCTTTAGAAAATCGTTCTGATCCATTGTATCCGAAGTTAAACTCTACTAAATAACGAGTGTCGAACATGTAGGAAAATCTCCCGGATATACCTAAGTTGCGCCTTGCTAAGGAAGTTTCTAAGGATTCTGTTGTACCATTTATTATATAGCTGGAGACCGCATCTCTTGCTGTACCTATAACCATTCCGGTTATTTCATGTTTTCCAGTAAAAGTATGAGCATAATTTAATGCTAATTCAGCATAATAAGTACTCTCTAAATTTTTATCTCCCGGTGAATAATCCAAATATTCTCGCCCGGTTTCTCCTACAGAATTTGGACCACCATCATTTATTGGTGTTAAATTTACATTACCATCAACATCTGTTGCTCTATAGTAAAATGGTGCATATCTCCGTTGAGAAGCAAAACGGGAGTACCTTTGTACGTAAGCCATTCCTCTGGTTGATAAACCTTCTGTAATAAAATTTAAATTCTGTTTTAATTCTAATTGTGCATTGATGGTAGATTCATTATATCTCTGATATCCAGATACCATATTTGCATAAGGATTGGCATATAGCACATTAGCTGTTCCGACAACTACATTATTACCAAACATGATATGGTCAGTATAAGGAGATAACTCTGTAGGATAATAGACAGGAAATGCAACAGGATTAGCTTTTAGTACCGAATTAAACACACTGCCTCCTCCTCCTATTGGACCCTCATAATCTTCAAATCGCCCATGTACACGAACAATAGCCTCTGTAGTATTTGTAAGATTGAGTGTGTTGTTTGCGCGAATCGAGTAATTTCTAAGCTTTACATTGTTACTGAAATTGTTCATTTTGTCGTCTTTCAGTACGCCATTATCTACATTAAATGTTCCCGCGATATAATATCTGGCTATTTTTCCTCCACCGGTTATATTCATATTTATACGCTGATTTGCAGTATATGGCTTGATCATTAGGTCAATCCAATCGTTGCTAGGATACAGTAATGGGTTAATTCCGGCATTGGTATAGTCGATTTTAGTCTGTGAGTAGGGTAGGGCAGCTAACGGATTTCTTGTCAATGCTGCCTCGTTAGCTAATTTCATGTAAGTGATATTGTCGGCAAGCTTAAAATTCTGTGTGTTTCCTGAAACGGAATTTTCTACACGAAAATTGAATTTTGTACTTCCGTCACTCCCTTGTTTTGTGTTAACTAAAACAACTCCGTTAGCACCACGTGCTCCATAAACAGCAGATGCTGTTGCATCCTTCAGTACTGAAAAGTCGGAAATATCATCAGGCTGTAATCGTGCCAAGTCATTTGAAGTAGATTCTATGCCATCAATAAGAATTAATGGATCTACCTTTCCTGCTCCAAACGAACCAACCCCCCTAACGAAGAACTGTGCATTATCCTGTCCTGGTTCTCCGCTGCGTTGATATGAAATAATTCCGGAGATACGTCCACCTACCATAGTTGTAAGGTTACTTGTAGGTCCCTTAAGCTCTTTTACATTGATAGTAGAAATAGAACTTACCAAACTTTCTTTTCTCTGTTTGCCAAAGCCAACAACTACAACTTCGTCTAATGCTTTAGCCTCAGCCCTCAATGTAACGTTTATAATCTCTTTTGTACCGACGGTTATCTCCTGTGCTTCGAATCCAATATAAGAAAAAATGATTACAGATTCTTGTCCGGATACGCTCAATGTGTATTCGCCGTCTAAATTTGTAGTAACACCATTAGAAGTACCTTTTTCTACAACAGAAACTCCAATTAGAGTCTCATCTGTACCATAGTCAGTAACTACACCCTTAATTGTAATCTTTCGCTGTTGTTGGATAGCTCTAACGTTTGTTGTAGTTATGAACTCCTGCAATTCATTTTCTACATGATTTTTGAATTGAGAAGTGCTCTTATTTGCAAATGTAGGTATTGATACTAATAAGTAACACGCTGCTAACAAGGTAGATAGAGTAGATTTTAATTTTAAATCCATTTTGATATTAGATGTGTTATTAAATAAAAATAATTTGTAATAGAATTCTATATATTATAGTATCTCTTCTGTGTTTTTCTGAAGATTTTATTAAATCAGATATATTTAGAAGAAAGAACTTTGTTTGATTAATAAAAACTGAATATGCAAAGGTATATTTATAAGAATATACAAACAGTAGTGTATTTGATATAAATACTTTAAATTTTGATATTAATAGTATTTTTGATTAACATACTATTTATTAGTTTATTAACTACATAGATATTTAGTGAAGGACATATAAAATACAATTTCTAATCAAAGAAATATATTTCTATTTCGTCTGAAAAACCTACTTTTCAGTGTGCTCTATGTATGTTGTTAGTTACTATTAAGCTTGGGAAAGTTTATTGAACATTCAAATTTAATATATGCCGACCTGCTTCTAATTTTATAACTTTGGTTGCAACTTTAACATTTTCCGGTAGGTAAAGTGTGGCAGTGCTATTTGCCGGAATAATAATCTCATAGATTATACTTTTCCTTTTCCATTCCCATTTAGAAATTATTAGTCCATAAGGTGAATAGTGCTGTGCCTCAAATTGTTTCAGGTCTTTTATGAAATTAGGACGTAAAATAATGTGTTTAAAGCCGGGATGTTCGATGTCTGGAAATATTCCGCCTAAACCCTTGTAAAACCAAGCACCAATCTCACCGAACATCATGTGATTATCCGAAATATCGCGTTTAGCATCCAAATCCCAGTTTTCAAGTAATGTGGTTGCACCGTTTACAACCCACCAACCCCAGGAAGGGTAGGAATCTTGCACAGCTACCTTATAAGCGACTTCTGCATATCCGTTCTCACTTAAAGCATTTAGTAATGCTTTTGCACCCAATACACCTACGTCTAAATGAAATCCAGCTTCTATCACCTTTTTTGCTAAATTATCAGCTACTTTTTGAATCATATGTTCCGGTACGATTTTCCACATCAAAGGAACACTTAATTCAGTCTGACTTCCACTTGCGTAGATTCCGGTTTCGCTATTCAGAAACTTACTATTAACAGCTTCCTTTATATTTTCAGCCAACTCGTAATAATGTATATAGTCTTCTTGTTTGCCAAATAGTTTTGCAGCTTTTGCTAAAATCATAGCATCCACATAAAAATAAACCGAAGAGGTCAATTCTTTATTAGAGCGCGTCTGTACAGGAACCCAATCACCTCTTCCCCATGAAGTTAAATGATTTGGACTGATACGATCCACATAATTAACATATCGTTTTATACTTTCATAATTATCAGCAAGTGGTTTACTGTCACCATAAAACAGATATAAGTTCCATGGAATAATAGCTATGGTGCTTGTCCAATCCAAACCATTGTCAGTGCCATACCCCCAACCTCCTGTTGGAATTATATCAGGTAGAACACCATTGGGTTGTTGTTCATCTCTATGGTCTGCTAACCATTTTTCATACACCGTTATCCCATCAAAACTATATAATGCTGTTTCAATTGCAAAATGTCCGTCTCCTGTCCAACCATTTTTTTCGCGCTGTGGACAATCGGTTGGTAAGCCCATTAAATTAGATAAATATGCATTATTTGTGGCTTGACATAATTTATTGATTAATGCAGATGAGCTTTGTATTTTGCCTTTAGTCGGAACATCACTGTGCATGAAATAAGCAGTTACACTATTTATATCCAATTCTATAGGGTTACTACATATTACTTCTACATATCTAAATCCTTTATAATTGAATTTTGGCATAAATTCATCCGTCTTTTTACCGCTTAAGATGAGAATATCCGTTTGAAAAGGGTCTGTTTCTTTGTCACCTCTGTAATAAACATCAATATTCGACATGTCGAGATAACCATTGGAATGCAACCGCTCTCCATGTTTCAGTTTGATAATAGTACCTTCTTGTCCATTCACTTTTATTTTTGTTACACCTGCCATATTCTGCCCAAAATCAAATAGATAGGTCAAATCATCTAACTTTTTAACTGTTTTTGCAGGAATTTCAACCACATTCCGGATAGGGTGCAATTGTTGAGCAGCGACTATCTCAGAGGGGACAGATCTATATCGGACACCATGCCATTGTGAATCATCGAACAAGGCTGTACACCAATCTTCTTCTTCCAGACGAGCATCGTAATGTTCGCCGGTATAGATACTGTTGAATCTAACAGGTCCGGAAGAAGTTTTCCAATCTAATCCGGAGTAAATAGTTTCTATACTTCCGTCGGCATAGGTAATATGGAGATCAAAGCAGAATGTCGGACGATTACGCCACGGAGCTTTTTCAAAATCCCATACTGCTATAGATTGATGATTGTACCAACCATTACCTAACAACACACCAATAGCATTACTTCCATCTTGTACTTGAGAAGTAACATCATAAGTAACATATAGGTTTCTTCGATCAAAACGTGTATACATCGGATCAAGACGATGATTACCAATCTTTTCTCCGTTGATATATAGTTCGTATAAACCTGCTGTTGCAATATATGCTCGTGCTGATTTAATTGTTTTATTTATATTGAATTTTTTGCGGAAATAAGGAGCCGGTTTATATTCTTTATCATGATGATCCGAAATCCATGAACCTTTCCAGTTGGATATATCCATCATGCCTGTTTCAAATACTGATATTCCTGAAGATGATTGCACTTCATTCATATCCCATACATTAACTTTCCAGTAATAACGTGTAAAAGGCTTCAATCTTTGTCCGGAATAAGTAATTAGTATTTCGTCTGATTGTGTTTTCTTTGTGTCCCATATTTTTCCTTGTCCATTGATAACAGATAGTGAATCCGTATCCACAATAATCTGATAGGCAGTTTGTTTGGCTCCTTTACGAGTGTCGTTTAACATCCATGATAATCTGGGATGTGAATTATCAATACCTATTGGATTCACGAGGTGATCACAGTTTAGATTTCCGACTTCACACAAATTATCACCTTGAATCTGAACCAGATTTGCAAATAAAAAAATGAGAGAAATTAAAAGTTGTGTTTTCATACGTTTAATTTTATTTTCCAGAACAATCAATAATTATTTTGTCCTTATACGGGATTAAACTAAAAATATAATCATCAGTAGCATTTCCTCCTTCTACTGTTCCTTCAATACAGTTTATTTTGTAATTGAAGTTTTTGAATTTAGCTTTAATTGCCTTTTCTTCAAAAATAGTAAAGGGTAATAAGTTTGCTTTTTGCTTGGGAACCCTTAATCCAAGCGACCAATTTAAATCTTTTTCTTTAGGACTGCAAGATATATTTATTTTATTCTCATGAAATGATATCGTAAATTTATTGCCAATCTTGTCTGTAGATACCACTTTAAGTATACCTTTTCCAGATTCAGTAACAATTGGATTAGTTATAATAATTTCTTCTTTTTCACCATTTTTATTAGTTTTTATGATACGAAGTCCAACTCTGTCTTCGGAAGTACTCCAGAAAAAGCGATCAATAACAGGTAATGTGAAATAAAAGAATTGATTTCCTGTGCCGGGAGTTCTTAAATAATCTGATTCGAAATTTTCATTAAATAAATGAATGTCTCTAAAACAAAATCCATCATTCTCCCATAATAAATTTGCACGATAAAAGCGACTGTTATACCAGACAGTTTTGTTTCCTTGATTATGTATGTCTACTAACGTAGTAATTGCAGTAGCTGGTGTAACTTTAAATTGCTCTCTGAACCAATTACCTGAATGTTCTAAAGTTTCTATCCTTATTTTTCCAACTGTCATCAATGAATCCAGAATAGTGAACTGCATCTCTAAACCTTCTTGCATAGCACCCCACGTAAATGAGTTTTCCTGACCGGCTTGAGCATAATTAAATGCAAGAGATGGTTGGTTTACGATGGATTCCAAAAAATAATTCACCCAGTTTCTATTCTTCCCGGCATCATGATATACGGGTTCCAATGAGATTACTCCTTGCCCATTACCACCTATTCCGTTATCATATTGATAAATGGGATCACTTCCCAACATTCGAAAAATCGGTACGGGAATTTGCCCTTTAATTGTCTGTGCAGGCATATATGCGTTTTTACGACTCGGATAATATGCTTGATTCCAATATCCTCCCCATAATGTATAACCATCAGTTCCAACTTGATCTTTACAGTTACATGATGCAATAATCCCATATTTATCGTACATATACGCTAATGTATGTGAATCTATGTACCATGAGCCAACAGAACGTGGATATTTACCGTAAATATCTTTGAATTTAGCCATATAAACATCCACTAATCTTTCTCGTTCTTCGGGGGAGTATCCGGTCGTAAAAGCGATGTTGGCAGTTGACACCCAAGAGTGATTACCACGCCACTCTATTCCGGCAGCTTCTACATGAGGCTGTGTTATCTCCCACCAAGCTCCAATCTCACATTTGGAATTTAACCGAGTTTTCATTAATTTCTGATAAGCCGGATTGATAAGTGCATCGTATTGAAACAGAAAAGTTGCAGGAAAATCATACTTATTTACTAATTTTATCTGCTCCATAACAGTTTCAAATAGTTGTTCATCGGCATTTTCAAGACGATAGTCTGTTTGTCTGATAAAATTGATGATATTAATAATCCGAGGAGACTTTGTGTAAGTCTCCTTGTTATTTGTACAAAAGCTATTTGTAATTGATGTCAGTATAAATACTGTTATGCAAATAATTGATTTTAATCTCATAATTGTTAACCTGATTATTTCTTTATTATCTTCACTATTTCGTCATGTGTTTCCATGTCTACAAACAAATAATATATTCCATCAGGTAGGAAATTCATGGCAATAGCATTGACGTTGTCGGCTGAATATATCTTCATTCCATATATGTTATAAAGTTCTGTTCTTTCGATGTTTGTGTCAGAATATATATTCAATTTATCATGTACCGGGTTTGGATAAACATGTAAATTAGATTCCTTTTTTGTAGGACGTATTGAGGATTCATTTTTTCTTGCTACACTGAAAACATAAGATCCTGATTTTAGGTCTATTGTTACATTTGTGTCTTCCACTTTAAAAGAGACTACACCATCAGTTTCACTAAGCGGTTTATTACCTTCTAATACTGCACTGTTTTCTAAATTTAAAGGGAGTATTACAGTGGCAGTTGTATTTGCCGGTACAACAATAGAATACTTAACGCTTCCATCCGATTGTATTTGCCAAGCACTTTTTACTTTCCCATAGTATGAATCATAAGTGGCATCAACAGAAGTTATACGTTCTTGTTGAGCAGGAAACGAGGTTCTGAAATCAGGATTGGGAGTAAAATTAATATGTTTGAAACCTACATTATTTTCATCAGGATTAATGCCGGCCATATAGCGATACATCCATTCAGAGACTGCTCCATAAGCATAATGATTAAATGAATTCATACCTATACTAGGATTAAAGCCAGACTCTTTTTTGTATGAATCCCATCGTTCCCAAATAGTTGTAGCTCCTTGATCAACACTGTATAACCAGGATGGATTATTTCTCTGTAATAATAAATTGTATGCAAGATCGGTTAATCCGACTTCACTCAATGTTTGATTTATTATACCTGTTCCAATAAATCCAGTGTTTAGTCTATTTGCATTTGTCAAAATTAATGTTCTTAACGCACTGATTATTTTTGTCCTGCTATCTTGTGATGGGAGTAAATCAAGTTTTAATGCTAATAAATATGCAGTTTGTGTCTTTTCTTTTAGAGTACCGTTTGCGTAAACATATCGTTCTTGAAATTCGGTTTTAATTTTATCGTATAATAATCTATATGATTTTGCTTTTACAGCATAGCTGTCATTTGCTGTTTTACTCAATGCTTGTGATACTTTTTCCATCAGCAATGCAGTGTAAGCATAATAGCATACGCTCACATAGCGCCTGTCTGTTGAAACCGGTGCTACCCAATCTCCGTAATTAGTACCGGCTCCATTATATTGATAGCCATCACCGGCTTGTGCTTTCAGGAAGTTCATATAGTCTTCCATAGATTTATAATTTTCTTCCAGAATACCTATGTTGTCATACATCAGATACACGATCCATGGTATCACAATTCCGGCATCAGCCCAAGCAGCTTGTCCCCAACCAACCCAAGCATGAGGAGCTACATCGGGGTAAGCACCATCACTGCGTTGACTGTCACGCATATCTCCCATCCATTTATGGAAGAATGCAGATAAATCAGCATTGTATATTGCTGCGTGTCCAAAAATCTGTATATCTCCTGTCCAACCAAGCCGCTCGTCACGTTGCGGACAGTCAGTTGGAATACTCAAGAAATTGCCTCGTTGACCCCACATAATATTACTGTAGAGCTGATTTATTAAAGGATTGCTTGTCGACAATTCAGATCCTTCTTCAGCAATAGTTCCTACAACCTCTCCTTTCAGCCATTCAATTTCTATGTCTTCAGTTGCGATTACATCACAATAACGGAATCCAAAAAATGTCATTGAAGGATTGAATACCTCACCTTCGGAGCTCCCTTTCAATGTGTAATACAGTGTAGCTCTTGCACCTCGTAATGCTGCTGTGTATAATGTTCCTCCGGCATCATCATTTGCTCTTGATGCCTCTCCAGTATCATTCAACATTTCCGCAAAACGTATTTTCATTTTTGTTCCGGAGCTACCTTTTACTTTGAATTTAACCCAACCTACCATATTCTGTCCCATGTCGTATACGGCTGTTTCTCCTTTTTTAAGTGAAATAACCGACTGAGAATTATAGGTTTCTTTTATATTAATACTTCCATAGGTGGTACCATCTTTACTAATACCTTCATATTTTGTTATTTTTACAGGCAGTTGTTGTAGTTCTGGTCTTACGCGAACAGGAGGTCCGACAAATGCCTTTATTTCACCTTTAAACTCATTACTTAAAACAGTTGGTTTCCATGTAGAAGTATTAAAGCCGGATTTTGTCCAATCACTTTCTTTTCGAGCATCATAGCTTTCACCATTGTATATGTCACCAAGTTTTATCGGACCTTCCTTGCTGGTCAACCAATCATCTGTGTTACTTACGATAATCTCTGAAGTGCCATCTTCATACTCAATAACTAATTTGGCGATAAACGCTAACGGTACGTTACCATATTTACCGTGTGCGATATTGCCCTGCCACCAACCTGAACTTACATGAGCTCCTATTACGTTTTGTCCTTGTTGTATATATGAGCTTACGTCATAAGTAGAATAAAATACAGTTTTGGTATAATCAGTCCAACCCGGCTTGAATTCATCATAGACTATATTATCTCCTTCACTAACATGCCCGACGCGTTCTCCATTAATAAATAAATCGTATACTCCTAATGCAGAAGAATATATTTTTGCTGAACTAATTTGTTTGGTTAATGCAAACTCAGTTCTAAACATATCTATCTCACTAAGAGTAGCATCAAACAACAAAGTAGCATCTGAATGGGAAAATACCTTCAGTTTGGCATTTCCATCAATATTGACAATTTCGCCTTCCTCGAAGAGTGTGTTGCCGGAATCGAAATCTTCAGATAATTTTACCACCGGTTGATCATCTATATATTCCGTATAGATGATATCGTCATAAATAACTACTTCATTTGAATTATTCCCTTTATATGCTCTAAATCCTATATTACCCGAAATTAGGAAACCATATCCATCAGCGTATGTGTCAACAAGTGTATTATTGATATAGGTCTTAACTATATTATTATCAACCTCTATCTTTATGGAGATTTCTTTGTTTATCAGTTGTGATTTTTTTATGTAATTACCGATATTAACATCTGATGAACTTGGACTGCCTCCATTAAAATAATGTCGTCGTAAAGTGGGATTATCATTGTTATCTGTTACAAGTATAGACCACATATAAAAAGACTTTGTATTCTGAGCCGAGAAAATAATACCTCCTCCATGACTGACAACAGTCATTTTCATTGATAAGTCGAATTTCACCGGATTAGCTGATTGAGCCTTTTGCCATGCAATAGGCATGCTAATACCGCCTTTTACGAACAGACGTTCATTCTCAATAACTCCATATGTAAAAGGTAGATTTGAAGGTTGAGAAAAATCTTCAGAGAAGACAGTCTCGTTTTCACCATTCTTTTCTATTATAACTTTAATATTGTCAAAATAACCATTTTCATCAGCATTACCTTTATTAGCACGAAATCCAATTTTACCAAATCCATAATCTCGATTGAATGGGTTCTGCATTTCATTAACCAATATATCGTCTATATAAGTTTTGGCTATTTTGCCATCTATTTCTATTTTTAATTTGTAGACTGTACCTTTTTGAACGTTCTTCTTTGTTGTAATATCAATTTCTGCATGACATACAGGATTTCCATTTTGCCATGAATGAGGTCGGAGATATGTTTTGTTGGTTTCTTTTCCAATATTAATTTGCCACATATAAAAATTACGTTCATCAGTAGCTCCAAAAATAGGTCCAACACCCTCACTATCTATTTCGAAATCCATCTCTATAGAATATTTTGTAATATTAAGCCATTCTGTTTCTGAGGCTTCTATTAATGACGGAGCTTTCAGCCATTTTGCATTACTCCAACCAGTTTTCATTAATCCTGTTTCAAAATATGCTGTTTCAGTACTTGATATTTCGCTATTATTGTTGTCCCATACAGATACATGCCAATAATAACGTGTCATGGGTGATAATGTGTTTCCTCCGTATTTTATGTGAACAGATTTATCAGAATCGATTTTTCCTGAATCCCAGACTGTATTTCCCCCGTCTTTATCTGTCGAAACAATAATCTGATAAGCTGCTTGAGCTGCACCACGAACAGTAGATCCCATTTTCCAACTAAACCGTGGATTAGAAACATCTATTCCTACAGGGTTTTTAAGGTATTCAACTTTTAAATCTTTTAATACCGTAGCTCCTATACTTTCTACAATGGTACCAAAAGTAAAAAGTGTTATTAACACTAAAAAGAATGTAACATTAAGTTTTTTCATGATAATTTTTTTTGGATGAATTAAAGAGGTCTCTCCTTACATAAAATAATTTGTGTTTCTCGCGAATAATAATCTTAATGTGACAAAGATATATACAGATTTAATATCTAACATTAATGAATTTGATAATTATACTTCAAATTTTGATATAAATAACTTAATGTTTTATAATTGTAATATTTAAAGTCCGAAATCTATCCGTTTTTAGCTTGAAAATATGATGCAAACAAATTATCCCAAATTGTCAATTAGAAAATATTAATAAGAAGTAAACTCTAAATCATATTAATTTAATTGACAATTTGGGATAACTATAAGTTAAATATAGGCTTTTGTTTTGAGCGAAAAACGGGACTCGAACCCGCGACCCTAACCTTGGCAAGGTTATGCTCTACCAACTGAGCTATTTTCGCATAATTTCTACCGATCACCAATCCTCAAATCGACTGCAAATATAGAGTGTTTTTTGAAAACATACAAATTTAGTGTAGACATTCTACTCTTCTTTTATCGATAATTGAGAAAAAACAACTAAATTTGTGCTAAAATTTAAAATTGATTTTCATGAAAGTTGCATTAATATCAGGAATTACAGGTCAGGATGGCTCATATTTAGCTGAATTTCTATTAGAAAAAGGTTATGAAGTGCACGGTATTATTAGACGTTCTTCGTCCTTTAATACAGGAAGAATAGAGCATTTATATCTATCGGAATGGGTCAGAGATATGAAGAAAAAGCGTGCTGTAAATCTTCATTATGGTGATATGACAGATTCAAGTTCGCTTATTAGAATAATTCAGGATGTTAAACCTGATGAGATTTATAATCTTGCTGCCCAGAGTCATGTTAAAGTAAGTTTTGATGTTCCTGAATATACTGCTGAAGCTGATGCTGTTGGTACATTACGCCTTTTAGAAGCTGTACGTATTTTGAATCTTGAAAAGACTTGTAGAATTTATCAAGCTTCAACTTCCGAACTATATGGCCTTGTTCAAGAAGTGCCTCAAAAAGAGACTACTCCTTTCTATCCTCGTTCTCCTTATGGTGTTGCCAAACAATATGGTTTCTGGATTACAAAAAACTATAGGGAAGCATATGGAATGTTTGCTGTAAACGGCATCTTGTTTAATCATGAAAGTGAAAGAAGAGGGGAGACTTTTGTAACAAGAAAGATAACTTTAGCTGCTGCACGTATTGCTAAAGGCAAGCAAGATAAGCTTTACATGGGTAATTTAGATGCTTTGCGCGACTGGGGTTATGCTAAGGATTATGTGGAATGTATGTGGTTAATCCTGCAACATCCAACACCTGAAGATTTTGTTATAGCTACAGGAGAGATGCATTCTGTTCGTGAATTTTGTTCTTTAGCTTTTAAAGAAGTAGGGATTGATTTGCGTTGGGAAGGTGAAGGTACTGATGAAAAAGGCATAGATATTAAAACTAACAAGGTAATTGTGGAAGTAGATCCTAAATATTATCGACCGGCGGAAGTTGAACAATTATGTGGCGATCCTACAAAAGCTAAAAATCTTTTAGGATGGAATCCACGTCAAACTTCTTTTGAAGATTTAGTAAAGATTATGGTGAAATATGATTTAGAACACATTATTTAAACATATGAATAAAGAATTAAAAATATATGTTGCAGGTCATTTAGGTTTAGTTGGCTCTGCAATTACAAATGTTTTAAGAAGAAAAGGGTATACAAATTTGCTGTTACGCTCTATCAATGAACTTGATTTATCATCACAAAATGATGTCGACTCATTTTTTGCCGAACAGAAGCCTGAATATGTTATTCTTGCTGCGGCTAAAGTTGGTGGTATTGTTGCCAATAATGTCTATAGAGCGCAATTTATCTATGAAAATCTGATGATTCAGAATAATGTTATTCATGCAGCGTATAAGTATGGGGTGAAAAAGCTTTTGTTTCTTGGAAGTACTTGTGTGTATCCTCGTGATGCAGTGCAGCCAATGAAGGAAAACAGCTTGTTGACATCACCTCTTGAATACACAAATGAGCCTTATGCAATTGCTAAAATAGCCGGATTGAAAATGTGCGAAAGCTATAATATTCAATATGGTACTAACTTCATTGCTGTAATGCCGACTAATCTTTATGGCTTTAATGATAATTTCGATCTCGAAAAAAGTCATGTGCTTCCTGCTATTATCAGAAAAATTCATTTGGCTAAATGTCTGATGAATAATGATATTGAAAGTATAAAAAAGGATTTTGATAAACATCCGGTTGAAGGTGTTGGTGGTTCTAATTCCATTAATGAAATCTTTGACAAACTAAATAAATATGGTATTACCAAAAATAACGAAGTCGCCGAAGTAGAAATATGGGGCACTGGAAAGCCTTTAAGAGAGTTTTTGTGGAGCGAAGATATGGCTGAGGCTTGTGTGTATCTTGTGGAAAATGTAGATTTTGAGCAGATTAAAGATTTATCTATATCAAAAGATGATAAAGAAATCAGAAATTGCCATATAAATATCGGAACAGGTATTGAAATATCCATAAAAGATTTGGCTGAGCTAATTGCAGAAAAGGTTGGTTTTAAAGGTAATATCGTATATAATTCAGATAAACCTGATGGTACAATGAGAAAACTTACAGATCCTTCAAAATTACATCAGCTTGGATGGAAACATAAAATAAATATTGATGAGGGAATAGAAATGCTGTATAAATGGTATCTGAATAAATAATAACATGCAAAACCAGGAATTTACTACCGTCATAAAACCCAAAAACAAACTTTTTGAAGTTGATTTTAAAGAAATCTGGAACTATAGGGATCTTCTTTCTATGTTTGTTAAAAGGGATATTATTACTCAATACAAACAAACAATACTTGGTCCGGTCTGGTTTTTCGTGCAACCGGCACTAACTACTATAATGTATATGGTGGTGTTTGGAGGAATAGCGAAAATCAGTACTGATGGTTTACCACAACCTTTGTTCTATTTAGCCGGAATTGTGCTGTGGCAGTATTTTTCTGATTGCTTGAATAAAACATCTTCAACCTTTGTTTCAAATCAGCATATCTTTGGTAAGGTTTATTTCCCAAGATTAATTGTACCGCTGTCGACAATTACTTCTAATCTTGTGAGATTATTTATTCAGTTTCTTCTTTTTGTGGCCGTCTATATCTATTATATCATAATCGGGACTGATATCACACCTAATATCTACATGCTTTTGTTTCCATTGCTGATAATTATGATTGCCGGACTCTCATTGGGTTTTGGGATAATTGTGTCGTCTATGACTACCAAATACAGAGACTTGACCATACTGTTCACTTTCTTCGTACAACTTTGGATGTATGCCACTCCTGTAATCTATCCTCTAAGTACAATGTCGGAGAAGTATCAATGGATAATAGCATTAAATCCCTTGACATCCATATTCGAGACTTTTAAATATGGAATGTTGGGTGTCGGAACATTCGATTGGGGGCAATTACTGTACAGCTTCGTATTTATGATAGTTACACTGATGATTGGTGTTGTTATATTCAATAAAGTTCAAAGAAGTTTTATGGATACGGTGTGATTTTTAGTAAATCTAACTGAATTTAATATTGCTCTTTATCACTTGGAAAATCACCGTCTTTTACATCTTTCACATAATTTTTAATGGCTTTGTCCATAATATCTTCAAGATTAGCATATCTTCTGAGAAATCTTGGTGAAAAGTCATTGTTTAGTCCAAGCATGTCGTGTATTACCAATACTTGACCGTCTACTCCGCCACCTGCACCTATGCCTATAATCGGTATTGTAAGTTCTGATGCCACTTGTTCAGCTAATTTTGCCGGTATTTTTTCTAAAACAATGGCAAAACATCCGGCTTCTTCCAATAAATGTGCATCACGTATAAGCTTTTCTGCCTCTTCTTCTTCTTGGGCACGAACTGCATACGTACCGTATCTGTTGATAGATTGAGGCATTAAACCAAGATGTCCCATGACCGGTATGCCTGCACTTAAAACTCGTTTAATCGATTCTATTACTTCTTCGCCACCTTCCATCTTTATAGAATCTGCATGTGTTTCCTTCATAATCCTGATTGCCGAAGTGATGGCTTCGCGAGAGTTTCCTTGATAACTTCCAAAAGGCATGTCAACAACTACTAAAGCACGCTTTACGCCGCGAACAACCGACTTTGCCAGAAAAATCATTTGATCTAATGTAATTGGTAAGGTTGTCTGATTGCCACACATAACATTAGAAGCTGAATCTCCTACTAATACAACATCAATCCCGGCTCTATCGACTATACTACCCATTGTGTAATCATATGCTGTGAGCATGCTGATTTTCTCACCTCTTCTCTTCATTTCGACTAATCTTTGAGTAGTTACCCTGCGTATGTTTTCGTAATGTACCGACATATTGTTTTGTTTTTAAAGTGTTTGCAAAGATATGTAATAATTTTCAATATGACTATGCAATTTTTATTAACAATTATCGTTTACTGATTGTTTAAGGATGTGTTTTTTGTTTGAAATATATTTAATTTCTTGAATAATTAGATTACTTTTGTATCAGTTTTATATGTGTTTTCGCTTATGAAGAAAAATGACTCGTTTTTATTGAATTCCTCAGTATTCTCAAGGTTTGTAACTATGAAATATCTTCCAAGATGGATAGTTCTTCTTGTAGACCTTTTTTTGTGTGTGATTGCTTTTCTTATAGCAATATATTTGTCGAGTAAATTAAATGATGTTTCAAAAGCTATAGATTTCACTGACACACAAAGAATTATTGGATTGATGTTCTTCCAATTCCTTTTGTTTTGGGCATTTCACACATATTCAGGAGTATTGAGGTACTCAAGTTTCGTAGATGCTACAAAGATTTTCTTCTCAATACTAATTAATGTCTTATTGGTTTTTCTGATTAATATATCATTGAATTTTACCATGGATATTGAGGCATTTTATTTATCTGAATTAATTATTTATGGCATTTTGTCATTTCTGTTTTTGTTGCTTATCAGATTATTAGTAAAGACTTCTTATGATTATTTCACTCAAGGTGGCGAGTTTATTACTCCTGTAATGATATATGGAACGAAATCAGCTTCAATAGGTATTGCTAAAATGCTTATGTCTGAACAGGTTGGTTCAAGATATAAATTGGTTGGGTTTATTGATGATGATAAAAGTGCCAGTGAAAAAATGATTATGGGTGTCAAAGTGTATCATTTAAACAATGAAAGTCTTAAAAAGACTATAGTGAAAAAGTGTAAATCGATTATTATTTCACCAACTAAACTCTCTCAAGTTAATTCATCCGATGTTTTAGAGAAGTTTATAAATCATAATCTGACCATTCTTTCTGTTCCTCCAATGAATATTTGGAAAAGTGACGTCCCAAATATTAAAGAGATAAAATCTATTCCTATTGAAAATTTACTCGAACGTCCTCAGATTGATATCTCAACTGATAATATTTCTTCTCAGCTTAGAGATAAGGTAGTATTAGTTACCGGTGCTGCCGGCTCTATAGGTAGTGAGATTGCTTTTCAAGTCTTAAAATATGATACGAAAGTACTTGTTCTTTTAGATCAGGCTGAATCGCAAATGCATGATTTGAAACTCGATTTACAGGAAAAATATGAAGATAAGAATATTTCAGTTTTTCTTGGTGATGTAAGAAATAAAAACAGAATGGAGTATATGATGGAAATGTATAGGCCTGACGTTATATATCATGCTGCTGCATATAAACATGTACCTATGATGGAAGATTATCCTGTTGAGAGTGTGCAGGTTAATGTGCTGGGTACTAAAAATCTGGCTGATTTGGCTGTAAAATATCATGTAGAAAGATTTGTGATGGTTTCTACTGATAAGGCTGTAAATCCTACTAACGTAATGGGTGCTTCTAAACGTATCGCTGAGATTTATGTGCAATCTCTATTCAGAAAGCTACATGCAACTATGAATGGCGAGACGACAAAGTTTATTACAACTCGTTTTGGTAATGTGTTAGGCTCTAATGGTTCTGTTATACCGTATTTTAAAAAGCAAATCGAACATGGCGGACCTGTAACTGTAACGCATCCGGAAATAATCCGTTATTTTATGACTATCCCGGAAGCTTGTATGTTGGTTTTAGAAGCCGGTTCGATGGGTAATGGTGGCGAAATATATATATTCGATATGGGTAAACCTGTGAAGATCGTTGACTTAGCCCGTAAGATGATTCGTTTAGCAGGATTTATTCCGGAGGAAGACATTAAAATTGTATATACCGGTTTGCGCCCCGGCGAAAAGCTTTTTGAAGAACTGTTGAATAAAAAAGAACATACACAAGACACTCATCATCCTAAGATAATGATTGCAAACGTTCAGTTGTATGATTTTGATAAAGTGTCAATTTTAATAGATAAGCTTATAAATTACAGCAAGTTATGTAAAGATTATCTGACAGTATCCACTATGAAAAAAATCGTTCCTGAATTTAAAAGTATGAACTCTCAATATGAACGTCTCGATATATGATTTCAATTGAGCAGTTAAGGGTTGAGTTTGGAGGTACTCCTTTGTTTGATGATATTAGCTTCTTAATTAATTCGAAGGATAGAATTGCTCTTGTAGGTAAAAATGGTGCGGGCAAGACTACCTTATTGAAGTTGATAGCTGGTAAAATGTCGCCTGCCAAAGGTAATATATCAATGCCTAAAGATTTGACCATAGGCTATTTACCTCAGCATATGATTCATAATGAGGGTACTACCGTAATACAGGAAGCGGAAAAAGCATTTGAACATATCAAAGAATTACAAGTAGAAATCAATAACTTAAGTTCGGAACTTGCAAATCGTACAGATTATGACAGCGATGAATATCTGAGGATTATTGATAAACTGACACATCAGCAAGAATATTTACAAATAATCGATAATGGTAACTATCAGGCTGAAATCGAGAAAACATTGGTAGGCTTAGGCTTTAATCGTACTGATTTCTCGCGACAGTGTGCTGAGTTTAGTGGTGGATGGAGGATGAGAATCGAACTTGCAAAAATTATTCTGCAAAGACCTGAGTTGCTGTTGCTTGACGAACCTACAAATCATTTGGATATAGAGTCGATTCAATGGTTGGAGTCTTTTCTGATTAATTCCGGAAGTGCGGTGGTGCTTGTTTCACACGACAAGGCGTTTATCGATGCGGTTACAACGCGTACTATAGAAATATCTCTGGGGAAAATTTACGATTATCCTGTGAATTATTCAAAATATGTTGAGTTAAGAAAGGAACGTTACGAACAACAATTACGAGCTTATGAAAATCAGCAGAAAATGATTCAGGATACTGAGGATTTTATTGAAAGATTTCGCTACAAAGCTACAAAAGCTGTTCAGGTTCAGTCTCGTATCAAACAGTTAGAGAAAATCGAAAGGATTGAAATTGATCAGGAAGATAATTCAAGATTAAATCTGAAATTTCCTCCTGCGCCTCACTCCGGCATTATTCCGATTGAAATTGAACATCTCTCCAAAGCATATGGCAGTCATCTTGTTCTTGACAATATCGGAATGATTATTAACAGGGGAGAAAAGGTTGCTTTTGTCGGTAAAAACGGTGAAGGGAAAAGTACGCTCGTTAAGTGTATTATGCAAGAAATTCAATATTCAGGCAAACTGAAATTAGGACATCTGGTGAAAATAGGATATTTCGCTCAAAATCAGGCTTCATTGTTGGATGAGAATTTGACTGTTTTTCAGACTATTGATTATGTTGCTGTTGGAGATATTCGTACTAAAATCAGAGATATACTTGGTGCTTTTATGTTTGGTGGCGAGGCTTCCGACAAGAAAGTGAAAGTACTGTCAGGTGGCGAACGTTCACGACTTGCCATGATTCGTCTTTTGCTTGAACCTGTGAATTTACTTATCCTTGACGAGCCGACCAATCATCTTGATATGAGGTCGAAAGATGTTCTGAAAGAAGCTATTAAAGCCTTTAATGGTACGGCTATTATTGTTTCACATGATAGAGAGTTTCTTGATGGATTGGTTACGAAGGTTTACGAGTTTGGAAACAAGAAAGTGAGAGAGCATCTTGGTGGTATTTTCGATTTTCTTCAGTATAAAAAGATGCAAAATCTTCAGGAATTGGAAATATCAGCAATGCAAACGAAAACCAATCAAACTAAAGAAGATAAGACCATATCCGAAAATAAACTTAGTTATGAAGCTCGTAAGGAGTTAAATAAAAAAATCAGAAAAGCTGAGAAAGATGTGTCTGAATCGGAGTTACAGATTTCTAATCTCGAATCGGATATTAAAAATATGGAGCTTCTACTTCAAAACCCGGAAAAAGCATCTGATAGCGAGTTTATTATGAAGCTACAAAAGAAACAGAGAGAATTGGAACAAAAATTATATGAATGGGAAATTTTAAGTGATGTTCTTGAAAAATTAAAAGAAGATTAATATGTCAGGCATTTTGTATCTTTTCCCCACTCAGTTGGGTGATAGCGAGTTAACTAATATCTTACCCGATTTCAACATCAAACTCATTTCTGAAATAAAATATTTTATTGTTGAAGATGTTCGTACAGCTCGAAGATTTTTAAAGAAATGCAATCAGGATATAAACATAGATGAAATCGTTTTCTTTGTTCTGAATAAGCATACACAACAGTCGGAATTACAGACGTTTATCGAACCACTTAAGCAAGGCATTGATGTTGGATTACTATCCGAAGCCGGTTGTCCTGCTATTGCCGATCCGGGTGCTGATATAGTTGCAATTGCTCAATCGAAAAATATTAAGGTAGTGCCGTTAGTCGGACCGTCTTCTATACTTTTGTCTTTAATGGCATCAGGCTTTAACGGACAAAATTTTGCTTTTAACGGCTATTTGCCTGTTCAAGAACAAGATAAAGTCAAGATACTCAAAATCTTCGAAAAAAGAATTTATCAAGATAACCAAACTCAAATATTTATTGAAACCCCATATAGAAACAATAAATTACTGCAAGATATTATAAAGTACTGTCAGCCTGAAATCAAACTTTGTATAGCTGCCGATATAACTACGAAAGATGAATATATTAAGACAAACTCTTTATCGAACTGGAAAAACAAACTGCCTGACTTGCAAAAACGACCATGTATTTTTCTATTGTATAAATAAAAATTGCACATTATTTTGTTGCATGTGCAATTAATTGATAATTATCTATATATTTGCATTTTATATAAACAAAAATCATATGCAAAAAGAAATCATACTTCAATCACAAACTTTAAAATCCTTGATTGATAATGCAGTGCAGTCATTTCCGGATAATCCTTCAATAGCTTTTATTGATAATGAGCCAATCAGTTATTCTCAATTAGGTAAAGAGATTGAGAGAGTAGCCGATTTGTTGTTTTCATACGGATTAAAAAAAGGCGATAAAGTAGCTCTTTTCAGTCATAATATGCCTAATTGGGTTATTGCATTTTTTGCTGTTGTATCGAAAGGATTTATTATAGTGCCTGTTTTACCGGATTTTACATCAGATGAAACAAGTAATGTACTTGAACATTCTGAATCTTCAGTTTTAATTGTAAGCGACAGATTGTATTCAAGAGTTGAAGGTGTTGATAATCCATCACTTAAGACCATCATAAAATTAGATGATTTTTCTGTTATAAAAAGCTCTGTAGAACCGGTTAAGGTAAAGCAGCCCGATATTCATATTGAAGAAGAAGAAACCGGTGCGATAATATACACATCAGGAACTACGGGTCGTTCGAAAGGCGTGATGTTAACTCACAAAAACATGGTCTTTGTTGCAGCAACGTCATTTGATGTATTTCCAATTACTCATGAAGATGTTTTTCTGTCGGTTCTACCGCTTTCTCATACTTATGAAAATGCGATTGGGATGTTGTATCCGATTATGTATGGTGCATCGATTTATTATCTTGACAAACCACCTACAGCAGCAGCTTTATTACCGGCATTAGCCAAAATTCGTCCTACTTTAATGCTATCTGTTCCTTTGATAATGGAGAAAATTTATAAAGTTCAGGTACAAGGAAAATTTACAAAGGACCCTTTTACAAGAATGATATATAAAACGTCAATATTTAGGTTATTGATTCATAGTATTGCAGGAAAAAAACTATATCAGACTTTTGGAGGACGTTTGAAATTCTTCGGTATTGGCGGAGCAAAATTGGATGCACGTGTTGAAAGATTCTTAAAAGAAGGTAAATTCCCATATGCCATCGGATATGGCTTAACCGAAACAGCTCCATTATTGGCAGGAGCATCGCCACATCAGACAAAACTACAATCTACAGGCTTTGCAATCAGAGGAGTAGAGTTGAAAATCAACGAGCCGAATGAAAAAGGAGTAGGAGAGATATGGGCAAAAGGCGATAACGTAATGCAAGGCTATTACAAAAATCCAGAAGCAACGTCGGAGGTTATAGTTGAAGATGGTTGGTTCAGGACAGGCGATTATGGTAAATTTGGAAAAAATCAACGCCTGTACATCAAAGGCAGAATGAAGAATTTGATATTAAGTGCAAGCGGTGAAAATATTTATCCGGAAGATATTGAGTCAGTTATCAATAATAATCAGTATGTTATGGAGTCATTAGTAGTTGAAGAAGATGGTTATCTTGTTGCAAAAGTTCTACTTGATCTTGAGACATTGGAGAAACATTATGTCAACTGGAAAAATATCCTTGAAGAGAAAAAAGTGCAATTTCATGATTGGAAAACAAACTTTACAAAAGAGCTTAATGAAAAACTCAATAAATATTCTCAGATAAAGAGAGTTGACATTATGGAAACTCCTTTTGAAAAAACAGCTTCACAAAAGATAAAGAGATTTTTATATACCAAGGTAAAAGGTAAAGAGAAAAAGAAAGATTGAGGTTGGTAAGACATTTCAATCGCAACAAACAAGGAGTAAGGAAGTTTTAATCTTTTTTACTCCTTGTTGTTTTTTGTTAATTTTATTTTCTATATTTGTCACGAATTCTGCAATTTACCAAAGCGTTGATATAGGCAGAAAATATTTTAAAAATTACGTAAGCGTTTAAGATATTACTTTGTACAAGAAAATCCCCAATTTTCAAATGTAGAAACAAGGTGATAGACGACAAACGCTTGCGTCTTGTTTGTATTCGATTTCACTCGATATACATACAGGCGCAGGTGCTGTTGTTCTATTTGTTTCTACGGGTATGGGGATACCTCTTGTACAAATAAAACATTAACAGTTTCCTGCGCTTTTTTATTTATATATGCCGAACTTTGGGGAAACGGGGAGGTGAAATTAAAATTTTATGGTTATGGAAAAGAAATTAGAAAAAATTAATGAGTTATTAGAACCTTATGGTTTAAATGCAGTGTTAAAAGGTGTAAGTGGAGGAAAATTGATTTTCATCAAGTCAGTCACTGAAAACTTTTTGTTTAATCTAACTCTAAGTTGGCATGGAGAAGTAATAATCGATCAATTTGAAGGTCAAATAGATGTAAAAAATTCTGCAAAATACTTACGGAAATGAATGAATTGATAAAAGACTTATGATGTTAAATAAATCAGCTATGATTATGATATTCATATGTAGATCATCCAAAAACAAAATCAATAATACGTAAAATAATCGGTTCAAAACACATTAAATTTTAAAAAATAAAATTATGAATTATACTTTTAAAGAAGCTGTAGCACCTAATATTGATGAATTAAAACAACATGCAGCAACGAAAACAAATGCAGATATTCGTCTTAAAGCAGTCGATGAATTAGGAAAATGGAAATGTCAACAATCAGTAGATATACTTTGGCATCTAATGATTAATGATTTGGTTTATGAAGTTCAACATGAAGCTTTTTTAAGGCTTCAAGCATTTGGAGAAAATGTAAGGTTGCCAAAAAAGAAAAAAGGGAACCTGATAAAACAAATAAATAAAAAATTAGAGAAAATTCTAAAGCCGATAGAAGGACAAATTAGTTTTGAACAATTTATTAAATTGTTTGAAAAACAACTCCCTGAAGCATATGATGTTTGCAAGCATGATAAAAAAGGGAATTTCGATAAGTGGTTAAAAAATATAATTGGTAATTTTTCTTCGGAAATCAAATCAAAAATATCAAACTTACAATAAAATCATAATACATTATGAAAACACCTATGTTACAATCAATGTACTTGTTGATTGCTCTGATGCTATTTACTGCAAACAACATACAGGCAGCAGATGATCCTCCGCTTATTACCCTGAATGTAGCTACAGCAGGAACTTTACCGACCATGATTTCCCAATCTGAAAAATATCAGATAACAGACCTGAAGCTAACCGGACAACTAAATGGTACAGATATCAGATATATTCGAGAGATGGCGGGAAGAGATTATAACGGAGAACCTACAAGCGGCTCACTTGTTAATCTTGATATTTCTGGCTGTTATATTGTCAGTGGAGGCAGTTCTTATTACAAGTCATATTCAACAAGCAACTATGCTATCAGCTATTATATGTTTTACGAATGTAAATTAACTTCCATTGCTTTGCCCGATATTGTGACATCTATTGATAGTAATGCTTTTCGTGGCTGTACAAGTTTAGAGGACTTTATTGTTGCTGAGATTAATTGGCGATATAGTATACTTGATGGCGTACTATTCAATAAAGATAAAACAGTTTTGGTTTGTTATCCTAATGCTAAAGGAAGTACTTATGTTGTGCCAAATAGTGTCACATCTATTGGTAATGGTGCTTTTTATGGTTGCACAGGCTTAACTTCCATTACCATAGGAAATAGTGTAACATCTATAGGAGATTCAGCCTTCAACGGTTGCACAAGTTTAACTTCTATTACCTTGCCCAATAGTGTCACATCTATTGGTAATGGTGCTTTTTATGGTTGCACAGGCTTAACTTCCATTACCATAGGAAATAGTGTAACATCTATAGGAGATTCAGCCTTCAACGGTTGCACAAGTTTAACTTCTATTACCTTGCCCAATAGTGTCACATCTATTGGTAGTTTTACTTTTTATGGTTGCACAGGTTTAACTTCCATTAGCATAGGCAATGGTGTAAAGTCTATTGGTAGTGATGCTTTCCGTGGTTGTACAGGCTTGACTTCCATTACCATACCTAATGGTGTAACAACTATTGGAGAATCAGCTTTCTCAGGCTGCACAGGTTTGACTTCCGTTGCTCTACCCGATAATATAACGTCTATTGGATGGTCAGCTTTTTCAGGTTGCACAGGTTTGACTTCCGTTGCTCTACCCGATAATATAACGTCTATTGGATGGTCAGCTTTTTCAGGTTGCAGTGGTTTGACGTCACTAATTATTCCAAGCTCGGTTACTACCATTGGAATTTCTGCTTTTTCGAATTGTGGTTTGAAAGATGTTATATTTGAAGATGGTGCAACAGCTTTATCATTTTTATCATTTGGTACAAACTTTTCTTCTGACAAAGCCTTTGAAAATTGTCCGATAGAGAGTTTACACTTAGGTCGCAATATTACTTATGAGTTAGGATTATCACCATTCAAAGGCAAAACAAGTCTTACTTTGCTAACTATCGGAGATTTGGTTACTACTATTGAAAATTCAGCTTTCTCAGGTTGCACAGGTTTAACTTCCATTGCTTTGCCCAATAATGTGACGTCTATTGGTGGTAGTGCTTTTTATGGGTGTACAAGCTTGACTTCTACTTCCATAGGAAATAATGTAACGTCTATTGAAAATTCAGCTTTCTCAGGTTGTAGTGGTTTGACGTCACTAATTATTCCAAGCTCGGTTACTACAATTGGAAATTCTGCTTTTTCTAATTGTGGTTTGAAAGATGTTATATTTGAAGATGGTGCAACAGCTTTATCATTTGGAACAAATTCTTATGATAATTCTGCTAAAGCCTTTGAAAATTGTCCAATAGATAGTTTACACTTAGGTCGTAATATTACTTATTATTCAACATCATCACCATTCCAAGGCAAGACAAGTCTTACTTTGCTAACTATCGGAGATTTGGTTACTTCTATCGGAAATTCAGCTTTTTCTGGTTGCACAGGCTTGACTTCCATTAGCATAGGCAATAGTGTAACGTCTATAGGTAGTGATGCTTTCTATGGTTGCAGTGACTTAACTTCTATTGCTATACCTAATAAGGTAAAAACTATTGGTAGTAGTGCTTTTTATGGTTGTACAGGTTTGACGTCACTAATTATTCCAAGCTCGGTTACTACAATTGGAAATTCTGCTTTTTCTAATTGTGGTTTGAAAGATGTTATATTTGAAGATGGTGCAACAGCTTTATCATTTGGAACAAATTCTTATGATAATTCTGCTAAAGCCTTTGAAAATTGTCCAATAGATAGTTTACACTTAGGTCGTAATATTACTTATTATTCAACATCATCACCATTCCAAGGCAAGACAAGTCTTACTTTGCTAACTATCGGAGATTTGGTTACTTCTATCGGAAATTCAGCTTTTTCTGGTTGCACAGGCTTGACTTCCATTAGCATAGGCAATAGTGTAACGTCTATAGGTAGTGATGCTTTCTATGGTTGCAGTGGTTTAACGTCCATTTCTCTACCCGATAATGTACAAACTATTGGTAGTAGTGCTTTTTATGGTTGTACAGGCTTGACTTCCATTACCATAGAAAATAATGTAACGTCTATTGGAAGTTCAGCTTTCTACGATTGCATAGGCTTGACTTCTATTTCTCTACCCGATAATCTAAAAACTATTGAGAGTAGTACTTTTTATGGGTGTACAGGTTTGACTTCCATTATCATAGGCAATAGTGTAACTTCTATAGGTAGTGATGCTTTCTATGGTTGCAGTGGTTTAACTTCTATTGCTATACCCGATAATGTGAAAACTATCGGGAATAGTGCTTTTTATAGGTGTACAGGTTTGACTTCCATTATCATAGGCAATAGTGTAACGTCTATAGGTAGTGATGCTTTCTATGGTTGCAGTGAC
>CALFXE010000048.1 GCA_937927845.1 uncultured Paludibacter sp. | reverse complement strand
GCAGCCGGGAGATATCATCGCCTGGCGCACATCTAATCCTAACCGCGATCATCCGCACACGGCTATCTTAAAAAGATTGGTATTACTTCCTAATGGATGGATCGATTTTACCCGTTCATTGATGGACAGCAAAAATGGTCCGGATCCCGTGCAACGTGATGAACCGATACTGACGATGGTGCGGGCTTACGGGAGTATGATCATGTTTTACCGGAAATTGCGGTAAGGGGGACTGAAAAGATATTTTAGAAAGTCTAGCATACTTTATAGCACTCGCAAGGCATTAATCGGGATTATACCGTGATTTTCTGTTATACCTGCATTTTCCATTTTATCAGCTCCTGTAACCGCCACCCCAATGACCTTGTTTTTACTTGAAATTATCGGCCCACCACTGTTACCAGCTATTAAAGGAATATTAGTCAGGAATCTCCTAATTGAGGATACTGTTCGAAATCCTATGATTAGTCCTGGCGAAAAAATCCCGGTGTCACCATAGTTGTGATTCGGAAAACCTGCTACAGCGATATGATCATTTAGTTGAATGGTGTCAGAATCTCCAATTTCTAACCCAGAGCTGGAATCTAATCCCTTCGCAGAGAACAACGCAATATCAATTGTGTCATTTTTTTTACTTATTTCTACGGAAAAACGAGTACCAATGTCCGACGCCTTATAAATAAAACTATCGTCAGCTATACAATGTGCACAACTTACTAGTCCGAAATTTTTCAGCATAAAACAAGATCCTTGACTGGCTGTTGAGGGAGTTTCTATAACATAAATACTGTTTAGTATTTTCTGAGTCTCATATTGAGGAGCGGTAGGTATCACACCTAATACTCTTCTTCTATTCAATTCCATTACATGAGGTAACACATATGCGTTCAGATAATCAGTTATGTATTCTTCAAAATGCTGCCAGCTAAAGGTCATGTCTTTTTGACTTCCTATATATGTAAACTCTTCTGGCGAGAAATATTGCGGAAAATGTCTGTTTACATCGGAGAAGCTTGGAAAAGCGGTTTGAGATCTTAAACTTCTAGCATTACTGATAATGTGATTTTCTTTTATAACTCCTATTGATGGGATACCGGTTCCGTCAAGGCTGATTAATTTGAATATCGCGTTATCATCTCCAAAGAAGTATTCAAAGTGAAAACGTCCCTGAAAAGGAAAAAAAGTTATTAACTCGGGGGACTGTGTTTTAACAAGATGATTTATCAAATTGATTATTGCGAAAGCAACATCATTTGGTGGCTTGTTAGATTGCGGCTTCCAATCGTATCCTAAGCATGTCATAAAGCAATTGTTGTTACGTCCAAAATATAATTTTTTTCTTAAAAGGAGAATATTCAGTCTTTTGCAATTGTGTCCGCATTGCGGACACAATTGCAAAAGTAAACGATGTTTAAACGCTTAGTTTTTAATGTATTCCCATTTGATGCGTTCGGCATTTTGTGATGCTATATTGCGAAATGGAAAAACAATTTTTAGACATTGTTGAGCTGATACGTCAGTCGAGAAACAATGCAATACGCGCAGTAAATACCGAGTTGATAATCCTTTATTGGAACGTCGGTGGGTATATAAAAACTAAACTGTCAACCGCAGAATGGGGTGATAAAATGGTGGAGGAATTGGCTGAGTTTATTCAGAAGAACAACCCTGAATTGAAAGGGTTTAATAAAAGCAGCTTGTATCGAATGATTCAATTTTATGAGGTTTATGCTAATACCCAAATTGTCGCCTCACTGCGGCGACAATTACAGGAGACTGGAAATCAGCCTGATATATTTGGGGCCTCACTGCGCCCACAATTTGAACAACAGGATATCAGAAAGACGATTCTTAGTCAAATAAGCTGGACACATCACCGAACAATTTTTGCCAGATGTAAATCTGAAGAAGAGAGAGAGTTCTACATCCGGATGACGGTCAAAGAAAATTACAGCGTACGAGAACTCGACCGCCAGATATCCGCAAGCCTCTTTGAACGCATGGTGATCGGAAATCAAAAACCCATTCCCCCGAAATCAAACAGCCATCCCGATATCGGCAAGACTTTTAAAGACAGCTATATTTTTGAGTTTTTAAATCTGCCTGATTCGTACAACGAAAGTGATTTGCAAAGAGGCCTGATCAAACAGATGCGTGATTTTATTCTGGAATTGGGAAAGGATTTTATTTTTATTGGCGATCAGTATAAAATACAAGTAGGGAAGAGTGATTTTTACATCGACCTGTTGTTTTATCACCGCGATTTACAATGCCTCGTCGCCTTTGAATTGAAAGCCGATGATTTTAAACCCGAACATTTAGGGAAATTAAATTTTTATCTCGAAGCACTTGACCGGGATGTTAAAAAGGAAAATGAAAACCCCAGCATCGGCATTTTACTTTGTAAAGACCGGGATAACGAGGTCGTGGAATATGCGTTGAACCGGACGCTCTCACCAACTTTAATTTCAAAATATCAAACACAACTGCCGGATAAGAAACTACTGCAACAGAAATTGCATGAATTGTTTGAAACTACAAACAGCTAATAGACGCGTAGGCCAAGGTTGGTGTATACACCAACCTTGGAACTTGCTACTTGTTACGTAAAACGGCTGTTCCCCTCACGCAAAGGCCTGCAAAATAGAATCTTCCTTCGCTTCCAGGATAGATGCGCCCATCAGGAACTCATCCACCTTCCGCGCGCACTCGCGTCCCTCGCTGATGGCCCATACCACCAGGCTCTGACCGCGACGCATATCACCCGCGCTGAATATTTTGGAGATACTTGTTTTGTAGTCTTTTTCACTCGCTTTCACATTACCGCGTGCATCTGTGTCCAGGGCCAGTTCGGTAATCATACCGCTGTGCTGCGGATGCACAAAGCCCATCGCCAGCAACGCCAGTTCGCAAGGCATCTCTCTTTCGCTGCCCTTCACCTCCGTGAATTGTGCAGGACGGCCATCGGCAGAAGCGGT
>CALFXE010000047.1 GCA_937927845.1 uncultured Paludibacter sp. | reverse complement strand
GTTCCGGGCGATGCCCGCTGTGCAGTTCGCCTTGGGATAAAAAGTAACAGCTACTCCGACTCGCGTGATGGCTTCCGGATTTGCCTCGGTGTGCCTGTAGAATGAGATTAATTATAAGGTTTTTAGTTATTTCTTTACGTAATAGTTTTATCCATGGGGATAATTAGAGTGAACATTCTATAAAATTATTTCGCAGAAATAATCCTTCGTGCTCTTGGAGTCCTTTGTGGTCAGTTTTCTTCTCTTTTGCTTCGCAAAAGTCTTTCTACCACGAAGACACCAAGATCACTAAGGAAAAATGCTTCGCATTTTTATAAAATACAACCGCAGGTTTTTTAAACTAAAAATTCACGGTTTTATCCCTTGTGGTTGTAATGGCACAGCAAAGTCGTATTCAATAATTATAAACTATAAAAATTTTTGATGTTATGGCTAAAGACAACATTTCACGCAGAGGCTTTGTTCTCAAATCAGCAGCAGGCATTGGTGGGCTTGCTGTGGCACAATTCACAACGAGCGCTGCCATTATAGAGAATAAGCTGAAAAAAACACATACAAAAGAAGATGAAGCTTTAAAACCAACGGACGTTACTATAGAAGAAAGTGATGTGATTATTGAAAACGATGAACTAAGATTGGTGATAGGTGCAAACGCTGTACCCAAAAGCTTGTTAAGCAAATCTACAAATGAGGAATGCCTCGCTACAGGCAAAAGTATTCCCATAAGTATTATAACCCAGGATCGTCCTTATCAAAACGAAGTAAAGCTTGCCTACCCTTGCGAGGAGAGGACTTTTAAAGCTAATTCGATACAAAGGGCAGGAGACATATTAACCATCGGCTATGAATTAATTCCGTACAAAGTATCAGTCAGAATAAACATACAGCCGAAATATATTGAGTTTAAGGTAGAAGATTTTATTATAAATAAGGAAGGGTATGGAGTTCTCATAGCAGTGCCTCCTGTTTGGCGGATACAGTTTTTGCAACTGCCTGTCCGTGAACGTACTTACTATGGAGATTTGCTGCAGGTGGTGTGGGACGATAAGGTGGCTACCAACATATTAGCCACCGATGTGCATGCAAGGATACAGGCTGAAAAGATGGATGGTTACTACCTTTTGAAAGCCGGGGCTGAGAGAGAAATTAAATTAAAAGGAGTAAGCGCTATTCTAATCACTTCTGCTACCAATAAGCTATTAGATCATATAGGCCAGGTTGAAAATGATTTTGATTTAGCTCCAGGCGTAAAGAGCCGCAGAAGCAAAGAATACAAATATTCTTATTACTGGACGGCAGATATCAACCCTGGCAATATAGACCGGCATCTGAAATATGCAAAAATGGGTGGCTTTCGTGCTATGAGTATCTATTATCCGGCTTTCTTAAAGAGCAGGGGATACCGTCTCATAGGCGATTATGAGTGGAACCGGTCACTGTACCCAAATGGGAAGGAAGACCTTCGGCAACTATTGAA
>CALFXE010000046.1 GCA_937927845.1 uncultured Paludibacter sp. | reverse complement strand
ACAAATAATGTAATACCGGCTGCGAAAATGGTACGATACTCAAGCGAGTCCTGCGGCACATCACCCATACTTACCTGAACGATGTAGGTGGTTATCGTTTCAACAGATTCAAGAGGATTAAAAGTAAGCCTTGGTTGTTGACCTGCTGCAATGGCAACAATCATCGTTTCTCCAAGTGCTCTTGATATTGCGAGAATGACCGACACTACAATACCCGAATTGGCTGCTGGAACAATAACTCTGAAAGCGGTTTGAAATCGATTCGCTCCCAATCCGTAAGAAGCCTCTCTTAAAGAATTTGGTACTGCTCTCAATGCGTCTTCACTCAGTGAAGTGATATATGGTATAATCATTACACCCATTATAAGTCCAGGCGACAACGCATTAAACCCTGCTAAACCCGGGATTATAGTTTGAAGAACCGGCGTTACAATTTGCAAGGCAAAAAAACCATAAATCACGGTTGGAATCCCCGCCAACACCTCGAGAAGGGGTTTAATAATTGCGGTAACATTTTTTGATGCGTATTCATTTAGATAAACTGCAATAGTAATCCCCATAGGAACCGCCACCGATACTGCAATTGTTGTGGTAAGTAGTGTACCGCAGAGTAAAGGAAGTATGCCAAAATGTTTTTCCTCAAAAAGTGGGGTCCATTGGTTGTCTGTAATAAACCTCGCGAAAGGGACCTCTTTAAAAAATTGCACTGTATCAACAGAGAGTACCAGGATGATTCCGATGGTAGTAAGAACGGAAACCATGCTACAAAGAATCATGACCCATTCAATAATTTTCTCCTTTCTGTATCTTGTTTTTGGCATTATTTATTGTCGATTGAAAGTAATTGTAATAGGTTCGATCCAACGACTGATTTATTCTCAAAAACTGATCCTGTTATTCTTTTGGTAAACCGTTCGTAGGATAACTTATAAACTTCTTCTGGCAGCGGTATGTATCCAACTTCCCTCGACAACTTGCCAGCCTGCTCCAGATAAAATTTAATAAACTCCTGCACATAGGGTTTATCAGCTGCCTTTGCGTTTACATAAATAAACTCCGGTCTGGATAAAGGTTGATATATCCCATGTTGCACGGTAGAATCATTGGGGATTACAGCCTCCGCATGCTCATTATATTTTACCGGCACCAGGCGAAGTTTGTCTTTGTTCTCAGTAAAGTAAGCAAGCCCAAAATAACCTAACCCACTTGCATCAGAAGATACACCCTGCACCAGTACATTATCATCCTCACTCGCAGTATAATCGCCTCTTGATGCCTTTGGTTTGCCGTTAATGGCCTCTGTAAAATAGTCATACGTCCCTGACGATGTTCCTGCTCCATATAGGTTCAGCTTTGTATTGGGCCAGGAACTTCGCACTTGCTTCCAAAATTTTACTTTATTCTGACTCTCGGGTGACCACATTTTTTTTAACTCCGCCACAGTTATATAGTCCACAAAACTATTCTTGGGGCTGACAACAATTGCCATTCCATCATAAGACACGGGAATTTCAATAAACTCAATTCCATTTTTTCTACTCAATTCCAATTCATGTGTACTGATCGGCCGGGAAGCATTACTTATATCAGTTTCTCCCCTTAAAAATTTCTTGAATCCACCTCCAGTACCTGATACTCCTACTGTAATCCGAATGTCGCTATTTTCTTTTCTGAAATCTTCCGCTACAGCCTCTGTAAGGGGATAAACACTACTTGAGCCGTCAATATTTATTCTCCCCTTGTACTCCTTAAAGCAAGAGCTTAGTAAAACAGTATTTAGCATCACGGTTGTCAACAGCAAAAACTTATTCATTTAACGTAGGCTTATCGTATGTTATGACAAATCACTATATAGCTTTTATTGTCTATGAATTAGCAACAGTGGTTTAATCGCCCTAACGGCTAATTTTCTTGTGGCACTCTCATGGAAAAGTCCCTCAAGAAACCCCCTATGTTTTGGTACCGCTATAATCAAATCTATTTGATGCTCAGTTGAGAACTCTAACAGACCGCTAACGATATCTTTGTTTTCCGGATAAAAGAACTTCGGGTCCAAATCACCCAGTAATCGGTGCAGTGCCGTCTGCTCTTTTATAAAACCAGCCGCACCGATCGCATTCTCCTTGTCAACGTTCACAATATATAGAGAGGCGTCAAAGGCCTGGATAATTTTGTGTAACGCTTCTACGGGCAATCTTTCTTCAATATCTTTCAGCTCACAGGCCAGCATGATACGGGTTATCGGAGCCAATGGCGCCGAGGATGGTATAATTAATAAAGGAAATTGATGGTGCTTCATAAGCATCGCAGGGGTTTTACCAACACTGTTTTTCCCCTGATCGTTTATGCCACATATGCCAAGCACAATCAATGCTATATCCATATCCGACGTCATTTCTTCCACAGCTGTTATTACCGGACGTTTATCCATCAAAACGTCTACTTGAACATTGTCGGATAGGGCACCCTCAAGATCTGATTTAATACGTTCCAGACTTGAACGAGCATCCGTAAGTATTTGACGCTCGTCGTTTGGCATGGGAACGAGGACATCAGTAATCATTATCATTTCCTGCGAAAAGGTTTCACAAGAATGATAAATTAAAATTTTTTCTGCCTTAATCTGATGGGCAATTACTTGCAAAAATGAAGCAGCATGCATAGCAGTCTGCGAGAAGTCCGTCAATAATAATATTGTTTTCATAATAACAACTTTTAAAAATTACTGTCGCTGTAAATATGTTTTTCCTCTCTGCTGTTGCATCTAATATGTATTCATTATTTTATTGCAATTTAGCGATTAATATTGATGTGCCAATTTTTTATATCGAGCGAATTTTCGATGGCCTCCGTTCATTACCAACCCTTGAGAATTCACTAAAAGATTATATTTGGCTGGCTATTAATGTTATATACACACCAACCATCAATTGCTTAGAATAAATATTGGGTTAGCTCTGATTTTTATAAATTATAACCTTCTCTAACACGGCATTACCATAATAATATTCTTTGATATGGAATTTTCTTGTCGCATTTATCGCAATTACCCAAACCGTCTTTTTCGATATTTGCTGTGCGGCTTCCAAAATGTTTTTATTATTTATAGCGTCCATTCTGCCGACACCACCAATTGCATTATCCGGGGATAGGGACCTGATTCGTCCATAGTAATCAACAATCTCCGCCTCACCTTTCCCAACATTGTTGTGAATAACGGTTTTCAGACTTTGTTTCCCTTCTTTGTCATCAAACAGATGTTTTAATCATTATGCATAACCGAATATGTTGGGTCTTCAATAATATTCACTTCTATAGCAGTTTCGGCATTTTTCAATAGTTGCCTGCAATCGGGGCTTAAATGTCTTAAATGTAATTTCTTTCCTTGTTTATGATACCTTTCTGTAATTTTATTGAGTGCTTCAATAGCCGACATATCTACCACCTTACTTTCCTTGAAGTCGATAAT
>CALFXE010000045.1 GCA_937927845.1 uncultured Paludibacter sp. | reverse complement strand
CATTAGAATTTTGCTCACAAAAATAGTGATTTTTTTCTATTGCGGAATTTGGGTTAAAGGTAATGCATTATATGGTTTTGTTGTGATAAAAGAAACAGGATTATGGCGCGATCAAAACAATCTCAGAAAAGAAATCAATCAATTAATATCTGATCAAATAGGTGCAATTGCCAAGCTTGATAAGATTCAGTTTGTTACAGGATTGCCCAAAACCCGCTCCGGAAAGATAATGCGAAGAATACTTCGTAAAATTGCAGAAGGCAACTTTGCTGACTTTGGAGATACGTCAACACTTTTAAATCCTGAAATAATCGATGAAATAAAAAGTGGGAGGATGGAATAAAGAATAATTTCAAATTGTATATTTACAATTATAAACTTAAACTATTCGAGCAATCTCAACATTAACTTTCATATTTCTTAGTTGTGTGCGAATGTCAGATGGTATACCTTCATCAGTTACCACAGTATCTATTTTATCAACTGAAGTAATAAAAGTGAAACTTCTCTTATTAAATTTAGAAGAATCGAACACTGCTATTGTTTCTTTTGACATCGACATCATTGTCTGATTTATATTAGCTTCTTCGAGATTATGAGTTGAAAGACCTTGCTCAATATTAAAGCTATCAACACCAAGAAAAAGTTTATCACAATAAAATATTTTCAATATAGATTCAGCTAATGGTCCGACCGTAGATAATGAAGCTTCTCTCAAGTGCCCCCCTAACAATATTACAGTAAATCTTTTGTAATTTGATAATTCCACTGCAATATTAATTGCATTTGTAACAATAGTAAGATTCTTAAAAGTATGAAGATTACGGGCAATCTCCAAAGTTGTAGTACCGGAATCGAGCAAAATAGTTTCATTTTCATTAATTAATGTAGCCGCTAACCTGCCTATAGCTTGTTTTTCTTTATAATGAAACAATTGCTTATCTTGTATTGCAATATCAAAACCAGAATTAACTTCGGGCAAACGCATTGCACCTCCACGAACACGAGTAAGCAGATTTTTTCTTTTAAGCTCATTCAGATCTTTACGAATTGTAACTTCAGACACTTGAAACCTATTACTTAACTGACCAACAGTTACCTCCGGATTATTTGTTAACTCTTGAAGAATTTCAGCTCTTCTTTCCCTTGTAGAATTATAGTATGCCATAACCTTAAAAAAATTTACGATTTACCATTATTAAGAGCACAAAGATAAATAAAAGTTTCGAAACATTTCGAAAACATTCAAATATTCACTTTCGAAATACTTCGAAACCAATATTAAGCACTGTGCTTAGATTTAATTTATTCATAATCACACAATTACCAAAATACATATAATTTTATGTTTTACAACATATTTACGAATGTTTTGTTTCGAAACATACATTTCATACATTTGCACTTATCGAAACAAAAATCAACTTTAAATATATGACAGCTACTTTAAATATAGGTACACATACAATTGCTGAAATAGAGCAACAGCCAAGAATGTGGATGAAAGAATACGATTCAATATTATCAAACAAGGAGAAAATCGAAAAGTTTATGATTACGAATAATATTTCGAAACATTCTACAATTATTCTTACAGGAGCCGGCACATCAGCTTTTATAGGTAATGCTTTGCTGTATATAATGCCTTTATATGGTTATAGTAACTGTATTGCTATGTCAACTACAGATATTATCACTCATCCTGATGCAGCATTTCAAAAGGATAAAGAAATAGTTTTAGTTTCATTTGCGCGTTCTGGGAATAGTCCGGAAAGTTTAGCCACCGTTGAATTAGCTGAAAGACTATGTAAAAAGGTTACTAATATCATAGTTACATGTAATGAGAACGGGCAGTTAGCAAAAAATGCTAATGACTCTAATTCACTTCTTCTTTTACTTCCACCTGAAACAAATGATAAGAGTTTGGCTATGACAAGCAGTTTCACCACCATGCTTTTATCTTTCATATTATATATAAACATAAACGACATAAGTGAAGAGAAAAGTAAAATTGATAGCATAAACAAGAGTTCAGAAGCATTTATACAAAACTACAAACATTTAATTAAACAAATTGCTACTTTAAATTTCAAAAGAGCAGTATTTTTAGGCTCCGGCGAACTCAAAGGAATTGCAGAAGAGTGTCATTTAAAACTACAAGAACTAACTGATGGACAAGTTATATGTAAGCATGATTCATTTTTAGGTTTCAGACACGGTCCAAAAGCTGTAATTGACAAGGATACGTTATTAATCTACCTTTTCTCATCAAACGAGCATATTCGCAAATATGAAGTTGATTTAGTGAAACAAATAAATCAGAATAACAATGTTATCGCACAAATAGGTATATCATCAGGTAATAAGATTAATATAGATGGTGTGAAGTTAGATTTAAATCTCAATTTAGACAACATATCACAGTCTACCAATGCATACTATTTTATTCCTTATGTACTAATAGGTCAATTATTAGGATATTATAAATCTATATCAATGGGATTAAATCCCGACAGTCCTTCGGTTTCAGGCAATATCGCACGAGTAGTTGAAGGAGTTACAATTTACAATGACTAAGAATATAAATTAAAAAAATAATAAACATGGCATTAACAGAAGACATTTTATTAAAGATTGCAAAATTAGAAAAAGAAACAGGCGTAAAACGCACATTGTTTGCTGCTTGTCCTAATTCTATAGCTGCAATTAAAGCATCATTCAGATCGGCAAAGCGAAATAATGCTCCAATAAAATTTGCTGCAACTCTAAACCAGGTTGATGGAGATAGAGGATATACAGGTCTAAATCAACAAGAATTTATGGATTTGCTTAAATTAGAAGCAGAAGCGGTTAACTTTACAGGACCATATATTGCAGCTATTGATCATGGAGGTCCGTGGTTGAAAGACATACAAACACAAGAAAGATGGGACACCGAACGTGCTATGGCTGCTGTTAAAAAATCATTTGAAGATGCAATTTTAGCTGGATATCATCTGATTCATGTTGATCCTACTGTTGATATTTTCTTAGCAAAAGATGAGATTATTGATATTCATGTAGTAGTTGCACGAACAGTAGAATTAATAAAACATATAGAAGATTTTATTAAAAAGTATAACTTAGCACCGATTTCTTATGAAGTAGGTACAGAAGAGGTTCATGGTGGTTTAGCAGATGACGAAACATTTGAAACATTTCTAATAGAACTAAAGAAAGGTTTGAAATCAGTTGGATTAGAGCATGTATGGCCTATTTTTATTGTTGGGAAAGTTGGGACAGACTTACACACTACAACTTTCGATAGAGATGTAGCCAAACAACTTGCTGATAAGGTAAGGAAATATGGTAGTTATATTAAAGGTCATTATACCGATGATGTAGTAAATCCGGAAGATTACCCGCTAAGTGGTATAGGGGCAGCCAATGTCGGACCGGAGTTTACTATTAGCGAATATGATGCATTAATTGAATTAGAAGAAAAAGAACTTAAACTTTATAAGGAAAAGCGAATTGCTAAATTATCAAACATTAAAAACACATTGTGGAAATTAGTTGATGAATCGAATCGTTGGAAAAAATGGCTGCAACCTGATGAAATTGGTAAAACTCTTTTCGAATTACATGATGAAAGAAAAAATTGGATTGTAAAAACCAGTTGTAGATATATTTGGCAGAATGCAGAAGCAATTGCATCAAGACAGCAGTTATACGACAATTTGAATAAAAATGGTATTGATGCTGAAGCTATCGTACTAGGTAAAATTGAACATAATATGGATAAGTATTTCCGTGCATTTAATCTTATTAATTTAAATGATTTATTATAATGAAGAAATTCGATGTATTAGCACTCGGTGAATTAAATGCCGATTTGATTTTAAATAAAATTGATGGCGAACCTGAAGTTGGTAAAGAAAAGTTTGCACAGAACATGATTCTGACTTTAGGTAGCTCAACTGCAATCTTTGCAGCAAATATTGCATCTTTAGGAGTAAAAACGGCTTTCGTCGGAATGATAGGGAAAGATAGTTTTGGTGATTTAGTAAAAACAAGTCTACAATCTAAAGGAGTTGACACATCATTACTAATTGAAACAGACAAGGCTGCAACCGGAGCAACTATAGTATTGAATTATAACGAAGATAGAGCAATGGTAACTTATCAAGGAACAATGGATATGATGAGTTTTGATGATATTGATAAGGATATATTTAAAAATACAAAACATGTTCATATCTCGTCCATTTTTCTTCAGTCGGGTATAAAAAGGGATTTGATTGAGATATTGGAATACGCTAAAGAATGTGGAGTTACCACTTCTCTTGACACACAATGGGATCCGATAGAAAAATGGGATTTTGATTACGCTAAAATACTACCATTGATAAGTGTTTTTATCCCTAACGAAACAGAATTATTGTTTTTAACAGTATCAAAGACATTAGAAGAGGCAATTGAAAAAATTAAACCACATATAAATACTTGTGTGATAAAAAGAAGCAATAAAGGTTCAATGTTGGTCGAAAAAGATAAGATTAATAACATGCCTGCATTTTTAAACACAGAAGTAGTGGATGCCATTGGAGCAGGTGACAGTTTTAATGCAGGATACATATCTCAATTTGTAAAAGGCAGATCATCTGTTGAGTGTCAACGAGTTGGAAATCTTTCTGGTGCGATTAATACAACTGCTGCAGGAGGGACCGGTGCTTTTTCTTCAAAAGAAAATATTGTTAACACTGCAAAAGAAAAATTCAATCAAAATTTAGAATTATGATATTACAAGATAAACTTAAACAGTGTCAGAAGAATAAAACAGCTTTATTAGCTACAAACTATTATAATTTTGAAACATTAAAAGCTGTTTTGACTGCTTCATCTAATATACAATCTCCTGTCATATTGCAATTAACTCGTTCTTCAATAGAATATATGGGGTTAAAACAAGCTGTAGCACTGGCACAAACAGGTTTATCAGAATATGGTATTGAAGGATGGTTACATTTAGATCATGGAGATACGATTGAATTAGTACAAGCATGTTTGGATGAGGGTTTTGACTCTGTAATGATTGATGCAAGCGAGAGACCATTTGAAATTAATGTTGAAACGACTGCAAAAGTTGTAGAATTAGCAAAATCTTACGGAGCAAACGTAGAAGCTGAATTAGGTTATGTAGCTAAATTGGGACAAGAGCAATCGGGAGGATTTACCACAGCAGAAGAAGCATCAAGTTTTGTTGCACAGACAGGTGTAAATGCATTAGCAATTGCCATAGGGTCTGCTCATGGTTTTTACAAATCAACACCAAAATTAGACATTGAACGATTAAAAGAAATCAGACAGGCTACAGATGTTGCATTAGTACTACATGGCAGTTCAGGTATTCCTCACGACATAGTAAAAGAAGCTATACTTAATGGAATAGTAAAAGTAAATTTAGCAACAGAAATAAAAGATACATTTATGAGGGCTTTGAAAGCACATTTATTAAATTCAGATGAAATTGATTTAAGAAAAGTTTTCCCAAAAGCTATAACTCCGGTTGTCGACTTATTAATAGAAAAATATCGATTAGTATCTATGAAATAAATTAATCAAAAAATCATGAACACACCAAGTTTTAAAATAATATTGTTTTTTCTATTACTATTAAAAGTAAATTCTTTTTCACAACAATTAATTGACACTTTATTGTTGAAGAATTATCAGCCTATTTCCATTTTTAAAATACAAAAAACTGATTTGTTAAAAGGGAAATATCCAATAATTGATTTACACTCACATGATTATGCTCAGAATGAAGAAGAAATACTTGAGTGGATTCTAAATATGGATGCATGTGGTATTCAAAAAACACATTTATTGAGTTGCAATTGGATAGGAAAACCTTTTGAAGAGTTTGTAAAAAAATACTCTTCATTTCATGACAGGTTTGCATTTTGGACAAGTTTTGACTATACTGGGTTCGATGATTCGGGATGGTCTGACAGAGCTATTCAAACATTAATTAAGCATCACAAAATGGGAGCTGTAGGTGTGGGAGAAATGGGTGATAAAGGCGATGGCGATTTATATGGCTACCCCACTCCGGGACGAGGTATTCATCTTGATCATCCAAAAATACAACCTCTATTAGCAAAATGTGCTGAGTTAAAAATGCCAATCAACATTCATATAGCTGAACCAAAATGGATGTATGAAAATATAAATTTACATAATGATGGCTTATTAACTGCGGCTAACTGGGCAATTGACACAACAAAAGTAGAACTTGGATACGAAGGATTAATGAACTCATTTGAAAACGCAGTTAAAAATAATCCTAAAACTATTTTTATTGCTTGTCATTATTTAAACATGAATCATGATTTGAATAGGTTAAGCAAATTATTAGATCAGTATCCAAATCTTTATGTTGACATAGCAGGAAGAATGGGTGAATCAGCCGTAACACCTAAAACAACCAGAGCATTTTTAATAAAACATGCTGATAGAGTATTATTTGGAACAGACAACGGAATGAGTCAAACAATGTATCGTAATATATTCAGAATTTTGGAAACAGATGATGAACATTTTTATATACCCGACTATGGGTATCATTGGGCATATAGCGGCATGAATCTCCCCCAAAAAGTATTAAAAAAAATATATTATCAAAATGCAATTAAAATATTTCGCTAATAACTAAAAATATTCAGTATGATAATCAAAAACACTTTTAAACAACCATTATTATTATTAATATCTATATTGATATATGGTTGCTCGTCACAAGTTACTATTGAAAGTGGTGATTTACAATTGAATATTGACAAGCAGATGCAAATTCAATTAAAATCATTGAATAAGGGAACAAATCAATTTTTTAAAGATTTTTACGAATCAGATAAGTTGATAGCACAAGAACTAACGATAGGAAGTTTTAAGTTGAAAGAGTCGGTAAAGACCGAAGACAATGAAGGGTCTTACTATAATATATCAGGAACATATAACAGAAACGGATTTAAAATCAGTAAACATCAGAAAATCTCGGCTTTCAATGATTTTCCGGATATGATATTATTTGAAACTTATTATATAAATGAAGGTGACAAATCAATTACTGTAAAAGCATGGAAAAATCATGAGATAAGAATAATCGACAACACAAATAGTAATGAAATGTGGTCTTTTCAACCTTCATCTTCAAATGAGAGGAAAGATTGGATTCTACCTGTAAATCAAGGTTTTTATCAGAAAAATTATTTAGGGATGAATAATTCTGATTATGGCGGTGGAATTCCTATGGTATATTTATGGAGAAAGGATGGAGGAATTGCAACCGGTTTAACCGAAAACACCTTAAAACTTATATCTATGCCTACAGAATGGATAAATTATAATGATTATGCAAGTATATCTTTAGCATATGAGTACGAAGAACCTGAAATATTTGCAAAAGGAGATACAATAAAAACATACAATTCATTTATAAGCGTTAATAATGGGGATTTCTATAATCCATTAAACCAATTTTCTGAGTATATGCAAGATATGGAGGATATAGTCTTACCGGAGTCTGAGCCTGAAGCTTTTGAACCTGTATGGTGTGCATGGGGATACGAAAGAATGTTTACAATAAATGAAGTCATGGGCACATTACCAAAAGTAAAAGAATTAGGGTTTAAGTGGGTAGATATTGATGATGGTTATCAGATAGCAGAAGGAGATTGGGAGACAAACGAAAGATTTCCGGGTGGAGATAAAGACATGCGAAGAATGACAGACGAGATACATAAGTTAGGTTTGAAAGCCAAATTATGGTGGGCGCCTTTAGCTGCTGATCCGGGCACGAAAGTATTAGAAAAGTATCCGGGTACCCTATTAAAAACAGACGAATGGATACCACGTCATATTTCATGGTGGAACAGTTATTATTTATCACCTGTTAACCCTATAACAAAAACTTATACTGATGATTTACTAAAGATGTTCTTTGTAGCTTGGAATTTTGATGGACTTAAATTAGATGGTCAACATATGAATTGCTGTCCTCCTGATCATAATACTGCCAGCAAACTTGATTATCCGGAACAAGCAATAGAGCAACTTCCATCTTATTTTGAGAACATTTATAAAACAGCAAGAAAATACAAGTCATATGCAGTTATTCAAAATTGTCCATGTGGTTGTGCTATCAACTTCTTCAATATCCCATTTATGAATCAAGCTGTTGCTTCCGATCCAACTTCCAGTTTTCAGGTGCGACTGAAAGCAAAAGCCTACAGAGCTATCAAGCAAGATTTAGCTTATTATGCAGATCATATAGAGCTAAGTGATAATGGAGATGATTTCGGGACACAAATAGGTATAGGTGGAGTGATAGGATCTAAATTCACGTATCCTAAGGACAATCCACATGTAAAACAATCTTATGTATTGACACCTGAAAAAGAAGTATTATATAAAAAATGGGTTGGTATATACAATGATAAAATGATTTCTAAAGGCGAATATCTAAATCTATATGATATTGCATATGATAAGCCCGAAGCACATGTAATCAAGAAAAACAACAGATTATATTATGCTTTTTATGCAGAAGAATGGGATAACTCTATAGAATTAAAAGGATTAGATAAAAATAAAACATACACAGTGTGCGAATATACTGCTGATGATAAAAAAACATATACGGTTGATGGTGCTCATCCATATATCACACCAAGGTTTACCAGAGATTATTTAATTGAAGTTTATGAATAAGAACATAGGTTTAGTTTTTTTATTGGTGTGTAAGTCTGCAATCCCGACTACACAAGAAGTCGGGAATTGCAGACAATATAAAAAACAAGATTATAAAACAAGATAAGTATTAAAGACAATTATATCTATTAATTCAAACAGACATATATTATGCTTAAGAAAAATTCACTTTTAATTGGTTTAATTTTACTGTTGAGTAGTTTGGGAGTATTTTCTCAACAAATAATCACAGGTAAAATTATTTCCGGAGATGACAATCTTCCCATGTTAGGTGTTAGTGTTCAGGTGAAAAACACAACCAGAGGAACTATCAGCGACATTAATGGGAACTACAGCATTGAGGTGCCAAATGCACAGAGTTTATTGAGCTTCACTTTTGTAGGTTACCAAACCATAGAAGAAGCAGTAAACAACCGCAGTACCATCAACATCACCATGCAACCTGAAAATTTCATGATGGATGAAGTGGTGGTAATGGGATATTCGAGCGTAAAGAGAGCTGAACTTTCAAGTTCTGTAGTTACCATAAATGCAGAGCAATTGACAGATGTCAAAACTCATGACTTAGGTAACATGCTACAAGGAAAAGTTGCAGGCTTAATGGTATCGGTAGGGAGTGGACAGCCAGGAACAAGAGCAGAGATGAGAATTAGAGGAACAGGTTCTATCACAGCACTTGCATCTCCCCTGTTTGTTGTAGATGGCATACCTGGTGGTACATACAATCCAAATGATGTTGAAAGTGTAACGGTTCTAAAAGATGCGGGTGCAACTGCAATTTATGGTGCCGATGGTGCGGGTGGTGTCATTGTCATTACTACCAAACAGGCAAAAAGGAATCAGCCGACTCGTATCAACTTTAAAGCTAATTACGGACTAAAAAACTCTTTACATGGGCAATTTGAGATGATGAACGGTGAAGAGTTATACGATACACATAAAGTCATTTATAGTCCGGCTTTATTTGCAATGCAACGTCCGGCAGCTTTAAGAGACATGCATTACGATTGGCTAAATAGTTCCTTCAAAACCGGACATGTTCAAAATTACTTCCTCTCTACAAATTGTTCGACAGATAAAATTAATTATTATGCAAGTTTAGATTATTATCAAGAAGATGGTACATTAATCAACACTAATTATGAGCGGGCTACAGCACGTTTAAATTTAAACACAAAACTTTATGATAATTTAGATCTAAATTTTAGAGTAAATTATAATACATCAAACAATAGAGAGCCATCCAGTTATATTGTATTAGAAGGAGCATACCGAACTATACCTTGGGATAATCCATATGATAGTGAAGGTAATCTTGTGAAAATTGATGGCGACACAAGACCCGATAATGGACAAAAGTGGTATACACAAGATAAGCGTAACTTCTTACATGGAGAGCAATATAACTATGCAAAGTCCAGATCAGAAGGCTTAACAGCCGATATTCAATTAAACTGGAATATAGCAGATTGGTTAATTTTCACTACCACAAATCGTTATTCAACTAGCAATTACAAATATAAGCGATTTATTGATCCTCGAACGTATGACCCAAGTTGGGCAAATGGCTACACCATTAATAATATCGGTATGTATGGTTCTATCGGGACTACCAATCTTTTAAAAGCAAATTACGATTTTGGAGAACATAGTGTGAATGGCTTGTTAGGTTTTGAATATGGGCAACATTTTTCTGATTACACGAGTGCTGCCGGTACCGGTATGCCCAACGGCATTGATGGCTTAACTGCATCAATTCCTCAAAGTGTAGACGGATATTTCTATCCTGGTAACGGATATTCATGGTTTCTACAAGCCCAATACAGTTACTTGAGCAAATATTTTCTGACAGCATCTTTCAGGGCTGACACCTCATCAAAATTCTCGAAAAACTACCCAACAGGATATTTCCCGGGAGCAGCGGCATCTTGGTTGATTTCCAATGAGGGATTTTTAGCTAATAATCCGTATATAACTTTCTTGAAAGCTCGTGCAAGCTACGGTGTTACAGGTAATTCTAATATCGATGCTTTTCAATCTATTGCCATGTATGAATTAAGCACTACATACCAAGATAATGTAGGTGCAATTTTGATAAGAGAAGCAAACCCTAATTTAACTTGGGAAAGTGCACATATGACAGGTTTGGGTGTGGATATAAGTTTAATCAATAGAATACATTTGAATTTAGATGTATATAACATCGATAACAAAAACTTATTACTGAATGTACCTCGCTCACCCAGTACAGGTTTCGAATATGGTTTGGAAAATATTGGGCAAGTTAGAAATCAAGGTGTTGAAATCCAATTAAGTTCTGATAATATTAAAAACAAAGATTTCCTATGGAATACTACCTTTAATATAGGTTTTAACAAAAATGAAGTAATTTCTTTGCCGGATAATAAACCAATTACTTTTACGGCAGGCAGTTCATCTATAACACAAGAAGTTCGAGTTGGGCAAGATTTGAATAGCTGGTATTTACCTAAGTGGATAGGCGTAGACCCTAATAATGGAGATCCACTTTGGGAAAAATTAATTCGTGATGAGAGCGGCAATATCATTGAACAAGGTGGCACCACAAATGTCTATACCGAAGCAGGTTTTCAAGTAGTTGGAAAAGCTACGCCTAAATTTGTGGGAGGATTTACTAATACATTATCCTACAAGGGAGTAAGCTTATATGTTGCTGCTAATTTTATATACGGCAATACGGTTTATCATCGCGATCGTGAAAGCTATGATGCTGATGGGGCTTATTTGGGATATAATATGATGCGTCTTCAAGATGGTTGGTCGAGATGGTCTGAAGCAGGTGATGTAGCTACTCACCCCAAACCTGTAATGAATGGTAATAAGCACTCCAATAAGACATCATCAAGATATTTGGAAGATGGCAGTTTTTTAAGAATTAAAAATATTGCTTTATCTTATGAGTTACCGAAAAATATCATAAATAAAGTAAAACTCAACTCTTGTAAAGTTTATATTTCCGGAGATAATATGTTCACATTTACAAACTTCTCCGGTTTAGATCCTGAAGTGAGTTTACAGAATTCAACTTGGTCATTAGCTGGTATGTACGCATTCAACTACCCTGTGAGCCGACAAATGTTAATTGGGTTTGATATTACTTTCTAATAACACATTAAAAGAGAACACAATGAAAAAGATATTTATTTTCACTATGCTGTTGAGCATTACTTTATTCACATCTTGTGACATGGACTTCTTGCCTAATGACAAGATAGTACCCGAACAATTATCCGTAGATCCATCAGGTGCTTTTTATGCTACAGATGGAAACTATGCGATTTTCAAAGACATCTTGAATTATAAAGGTTCTACGTATTCAGGTAACACCTATGTACGTCACTATTTCCAAATGGCTGAATTTCCTGCTGATAATGTATGTTTAGCCGGACGAACATCAGATCCTTTATACGAAGCACTTACATATAAGACTACACCGGATTTAAGAAATGTCACTTACCTATGGTATGTTTCTTATAAAATTATCAATGGAACAAATGCACTGATTGAAACTTTAGAAGAAGGTACGAGTAGTTATGCTGATCATTTGAAGGGAGAAAACTACTTTTTAAGAGCTGTTGCCCACTTCAATTTAAGCAATCTATACGCAAAGCCTTATGTATTAGGCAGGGATAATCCGAGTGTGATATTGAGGACATCGACTGATACTAAAGTAACACAACGCTCAACAGTAGGTAAAGTCTATGATCAAGTTGTAGATGATTTGGAAAATGCCATTCGTCTATTAAGTAATCAACCTCGAAATGGCAATGCTGGCTATGTGTCAAAAGCAACAGCACAAGCGTTTCTTTCAAGGGTTTATTTGTATATGGGCGATAAAGATCAAGAGGTAATTGACTTGGTTAATACTATGCTTGCCGGAGCTGATCCCGCAACTAAACTGGAGTCCACAGCTACTTTCCCAACATATTTTATCAACGCACTAAGTTCTAAAGAAACCCTATGGGCAGTGGCTCATACATCTAAAGAAAGTCGCGGTGGCTCATCCATTGGTTCAATGTTTTTAACTGACGGTGCAGGCTGGGGCGAAATTTATTCCTCCGACCCATTAAACGATTTATATGATCGTCATCCAAATGATGTAAGAACTTCATTCATAAAACCAAAAACTACCTCAAGCACACAATATATGGTGCGTTGGGCTAAACCAAGTAATGATGATTTTTATGAGAATGATATTCGCGATGTAAGTTGGGATGCAGTTGAAAACAAGTACTATTTTAATGATGGTGCTAACAAGATTTTTGTTGAAACAGAAATCGTTAATGGATATGAGCAAAACTACATCACCTATAATGGAGCAAAAACTCGTGCTCGCCTATCTTTAAAAATGGAAGACAGATATGGCTGGCCAAAATACTTTGTTACGAAATTTTCTTATCAAGATGGAGACCCTATGTTAAGTTCGCCCGTAATGATTCGCTGGGCTGAAGTAATCTTAAACCGTGCAGAGGCACATGCTCGTAAAGGTAATACGACTCAAGCTCTAAACGATGTCAATGTAATTCGTCAACGTGCAGGGCTATCAGGTAACCAACTATTTAGAAATGATAATATGATGGGATATACCGACCTTTTAGATGTAGTACTTGATGAGAGACGTCTTGAATTAGCTTTTGAGGGACATCGTATGTTCGATATATATAGAAACAAGAAAAGCTTAGATAGACGCTTCTCCGGTGTACAACCTTACGAGATAGTAAATTACGATAATAATAAAATTCAATATCCCATCCCTATGGATGAAATAAATACAAGTGGAATTTCTCAAAATCTTTATTAATAATAATTTTAATTTTTACAGTCATGAAACAAAACATTTTCAAATTTGTACTTTTCGCAGCCTTTGGACTTTTCTTTATGGCATGTGATGAAGACGATGTAGTGAACCCAACTGCTAATTTTTCTTATGAAGTTGATGGTCTACAAGTTACATTTACTAACACATCAAAAGATGCTGTAAGCTATGATTGGAACTTTGGAGATAATAACACCTCCACAGAAAAAGATCCCGTACATACATACAGCACACACGGCACTTACACTGTAGTTCTCACAGCTAAAAGCTCCAGTGGAGAAACAGCAACAAAGTCAGAGACTATTTCATTCACCAAACCACTTATCGTCCTTGATGGTAATTTTGGTGATTGGAGTGAAGTACCGAGCAATAAATTAGCTGTTGCAACTTTAAACACCGAAACTTCTAACGAGGCTACATTGAGATTAAAAGAAATGAAGTTCTGTGCAGACGAGATGTTCATTTATATGTATATTAAAATGGATACTCTTTATGCAAATGCCATGGATATTTATATGAATATTGATGGTAATGCAGACAATGGTTATATGGGCTGGATGTGGCAAACCCACAGAGCAGACTATCTAATGCAAGGATTTAAGGCAGCAAACTACGACATGCGTCTTGCTCAATATGACGAGTCTAAAGGTGGCGGATGGGGTTGGCTACAGCCTAATATCGTTGACACCGGAATGGGCTTAATGACTATCTCTGAGATGAAAACTGTGAGTGGTTCTATTGTTGAGTTTGAGGCACAGATTATTCGTGAATTTATACCTAACTTAGGTAATGAAGTTGAAATCACCATAGGACATTCAGGTGTTTCCGGAGATGCTTGGACTACTTCCGGTGGCTTACCAACAGTAACAGCTACGGGTGATAAAAACAGAGGTTTAATCCTTAATCTGAATTAACAATCATCAATGAACATCAGACTTAAGTAAAATTAATGAACACTTAGGTCTGATGTTCATACTGATACGAAATAAATTTTCTTTAAATACGTCATTCTATGCTAAAACATATCAACATTATTATCTTATCATCTTTAATATTGACTTTTTTTGCTTGTGAAAGAGATGACAACAATACATCAAAAAACTTGAAAGTTGTAGAGTATGCAGAAATTGATTCGATAATTTTTAATCCGGAGCGTGGCTTCTATGCCTTTAATGACTTCAGTACAAACAACACAAGCTCCTTGAGTGAATCAAATTTAAAGTTTATGGTAAGAAATGGACATAGTCTTACTTATACTGCTTACACAATGCCGGAATTTAGAGACAAACTAATATCAGAAGAATTTTTAAATCGTATCAGAGTAAATATGTCTTTGCTAAGAGAGCATGGCGTGAAATCAATTTTACGTTTTAGATATACTACCAGCGAATCTGACAGACCTTGGGATGCTACCGAAGAGATTGTTATGCAGCATATCGAGCAAATCAAGCCTATCTTAGAAGAATATGCTGATGTTATACTTGTTATGGAGGCTGGATTTATTGGAGTATGGGGTGAGTGGTATTATACAGATAACTTCAACTATAGACCGGCACAGAATGTAGAGGAATATGCTCCAAGACGCAGAGTGTTAGATGCTTTACTGGATGCTCTACCTAATCAACGTATGATTTGTGTAAGATATCCGGCTGCTAAATTGTTTACTTTCGGGATTACTCACACAGATACTATTACCCGACAAACAGCCTATAATGGTTCTGATTTATCGAGGATTGCATCACATAACGACTGTTTCCTTGCTGATCAAGATGATAGAGGAACTTTTGGTGGCAATAGATTCTATAGACAATTTTGGCAAAAAGAATCCAAATATTTAGCTATGGGAGGTGAAACATGTGGTTTATCAAGCTTTTCTATCTGTGATAATGCTATCAGTGATATGGAAAAATATCATTGGAGTTTCTTAAATTCATCTTACCACCCTAATGTTTTAGGTCAGTGGAATACCAGTGGATGCATGGATCAAATTAAAAAAAGACTTGGCTATAGGTTTGTTCTGTCAAAAGGTGAATTTACTAACCAACCAAAAATTAGCGAAAAATTCGAAATTAACCTTCATCTTAAAAATGTTGGGTTTGCAGCTCCATTCAATCCGAGAGCTGTGGAATTAGTGTTTGTAAATAAAACATCTAAAAATGAATATAAAATAGAATTAAATGATGACCCACGATTTTGGTTTGCTAATGAAGATGTCATTATCAAACATACAGTCAATCTACCTTCAGAAATGGTTACAGGAGAGTATACTATCTGTCTAAATCTACCCGACCCTGAGCCGACACTCTATGATAATCCACTATTTAGCATACGTTTAGCCAACAAAGAGATGTGGAATTCAGAGAAAGGCTATAATGAATTGGTTACTTTAAATTTCCAATAAAGGATTGTATAGTCTATATCGTTTAACTCTTCTAAAAATAAAAAAATGACGATTAAAAATAAAAAAATAAAATTGAATGTTACCTTTTTAGTTTGTATTATTTCATTAATGATTTTCAGCAATCAACATATATATACTCAAACTACTGTTGATTACGTTGAATCTAATGAGGTTGTTGCTAACCCTGAAAGAGGACTTCAGAAATATTCGATCACCAATAACAACTATAATACACGAGATGATTTTTCGAGTTTATCACAGTCAACTCTAACAGGATGGCGAAATTCTACGGATAGGGTTACTGTTATTTTTAGATATTTCTTATTGGATAATTTCTTAAGCACCAATATTTCGCAAAGATATCTCAACAATATACAAAATGACTTCGATATTATCCGGAATGCAGGATTAAAATGCTTGGTGCGTTTTTCATATAGCAATGGTATCACAAACAATCCACAACAACCTAACAAAGCTCAGATATTGATTCATCTAAATCAACTTACTCCGGTTTTAGAAGCCAATAAAGATATCATCCTAACTCATCAGGCTGGATTTATTGGAACTTGGGGTGAGTGGTATTACACTCGTTCTGAAGAGTTTGGCGATGAAGGAAAAATGAATAATACGCAATGGAATAACCGCAAAGACATTATAGATGCTATGCTGTCTGCTACACCTGCTGAGATTCCTTTGCAGGTTAGGTATCCTGAAATTAAAAAGAAGATGTATGGAAATACGCAACTCAATGCATCTACTGCATATCAAAATACACCTAACGCTCGTATAGGTTTTTATAACGATGCATTTCTCAATGCTTGGGGCGATATGGGTACGTACAGCATCAGTGGACAAAATCAAAATCCGGTTGGCACAGCAGATTACAATTATCTGGCAAATGAAACAAAATATACGCCTATGACGGGTGAAACAAATGGAATCAACGCACCACGTACCGATGCAACAAATGCTATCTACGAGATGGGGTTAACGCATTGGACATGTATTAATCGCGACTACCATGGATCTGTATGGAATAATTGGATAAGTTCGGGATCCTATGATGAAATTCTCAGAAAAACAGGCTATCGTTTTGTTTTGTCAAATAGCACTTTCAGCATTAATGACGCTAATCTCAATATTCAAATCAATATTGAAAATAAAGGATTTGCACGCCTTTTTAAAGAACGAAATGCTTATTTAGTTCTGAAAAACACCAGTAATAATCAAACTTTCTCTTTTGAATTGAATACCGATCCACGAACTTGGGAAAGCACTGTGGCTATAAACCAAAACATAGATATCAGTTCGCTGCCTATCGGTTCATATAACAGTTATTTACATTTACCGGATATCCATTCCTCTTTGGCAAGCCGCTCTGAATATGCTATTCGATTGGCTAATGCAAACGTATGGGATGCCAATACCGGATATAACAATCTGAATCAAGTAATTGTCCACAACACATCTTCCTATACAAGTAAAGTTACTGATAAAGATGCTTTAAAGATTGCTCCTAATCCATTTAGTACACAAACAATTATTACTGTAGAAGATAATTTGAAGAATGGTAGTATGTCTCTTTTCGATACTAATGGTAAACTAATTTATTCTTTATCAAACCTGAATGGAAAATCATTTTCCTTATATAAAAATCAGCTATCAGAAGGTATTTATTTTATCCAAATAGAAGACAAAGATAGACTGTTGACTAGTAAATTATATATTAATTAACCCCTTTAATAAATTTATTATAAAGAAAATTTTTCAAACTAAAAATTTCATAATACAAACCCTTTAAATAAACATCTTATGAAGAGAATTTTTACGTATTTATTAATAATTTCAGCACTAAATATTGGTGCACAAGAAATTACAGTGGATGGCAATCAAGCTGATTGGGCAGATGTGCCTATTATCAGTGAACCCGGTGTATTTCCTTATGGAAAAGTTTATGTAACTAGCGACTCTGTGTACTATATGATAGAAGTAGAAGATGAAGATGGAAAACGTTTGGATGCAGGTGTTAGCAATTATTTTGTCGGACATATCGATGCGGATAATGATAAAGAAACAGGTCAAAACCACTGGATTTATCCTAATGCAGGAATCGATTATATGTTAACTAATACAATGCATTTTTGGAGTGGAAGTATGGTTTGGAAATGGTATCCTTTAGATACTTTCGGAACTAAATTAGTGGCAGAAGCTGGTTTTGAGAAAACTAAATTGCTTACCATACCAGACCAACCCGAAGCTGCTCAAATTCCTTTGGAGTCTACGTTTGGTTTTGGCTTTAGATATAAAGTTGGAGGAACTGACCTTTATCTTCCCGCAAATAATTGGGATTTTGCATATAGAAAGCTTTTCACAGTAAAACCAAGAACAGTTATTTCTATTAATAACTCTGAAGTAGCATCTCTAACAAGCTCTAATGCTTATTATATGCCTTTCATCAATGATCAAAACATAGATGAGTATCTTGACTTTCAATCGGGTGGATATTCCACACAAAATCCTCAACATTGGGCTAGCTGGGCTATTAATTTAGAAACTCCAGGAAAATACGACATTGCATTAACTCATAAAAGTGAAGATGGCGGAAAAATCCAATTCTTTTTAGTTGATATTGCTACAAATGAAACAGTATTTGAAACTATTTCAGATATTTGGTACGCTACTCACAAAGATAATTTTGAAGAAAAGGCTCTAACTACATTGGATTTGAGTGAGGTTCCTGCTGGAAAATATATGCTTAAAATTAAAAATCCTACTACTTGGGGTGCATTCCTAAAGGTAAAAGGCATTGCATTAACGCATGAATTATACACAAATATCCATTCAACACAAGATGATAATAACGCTATAGTTTATGTAGACAACGGAAAGTTGCATGTTAAAACCAATCATCATACTGATATAGCTATATATTCAGTTAGTGGACAGTCTATTGCTGAACATAAAAGCATTAACACGTTGAATGTTCAATTACACAATGGTATTTACATAGTTAAAATAACAACAGCAGAAAAAGTGATCTCACACAAGGTTACAATCAGATAAATACTCAACCTCAGATAAAAACGATGCAAAGAATATAAAACTTGCATCGTTTTTATGTTGTTACTTACCTTGTGCTACTATAATCAAAATAAAAATACACATTATGCAAAAATTTCAAAATAACTTTAAGATATTTATTGCTTTTAGTTTTCTAATCTTATTTGTCGGACTTACCGCATGTAAACAAGATCAACAAAACAGAATTATCACCTTAGAAGTTCCTGAACGCCCCATAGAACAAGAAAATGTATTACAATTACGTTGCGATCCAATTCCTACAGTAAGAGTAGCATTTATAGGTTTGGGGATGCGTGGTAATGAAGCCGTGCGACGATTTATGTATTTAGAAGGTGTGGAAGTGACGGCCATTTGTGATATCAACGTAAATTTTATCGAGAAGACTCAAAAGCTATTAGCTGAAAACGGTAAGCCCGCTGCACTTGAATTTACCGGAAAAGAAGATTGGAAAAAGGTATGCGAATTAGAAAATGTTGATTTAATATATAACTGTACGCCTTGGTATTTACATACCACCATAGCTATTTATGCTATGGAACAAGGAAAACATGTGGCAATTGAAGTTCCTGCTGCTACTACCATTGAGGAGTGTTGGCAGTTGGTGAATACGGCTGAGAAAACTCGCAAACATTGTATGATGTTGGAAAATTGTTGCTATGATTTCTTCGAAATGGCAACATTGAATATGGCTCAACAAGGGGTATTTGGAGAAATTGTACATGTTGAAGGTGCTTATATTCATGACTTACGAGAGCTTAATTTTAATCCTCCGGGAGATTATGGCTATCAAGGTATGTGGCGTTTGGATTATAACGAAAAATTCAAAGCTAACCTCTACCCTACTCATGGCTTAGGTCCCGTTTGTCAGATTTTAAACATCCATCGTGGTGATAAAATGAATTATCTAACTTCAATGTCCACGAAACAATTTGGTATTACTGAATATGCCAAAAATCGTTTTGGTGAGGATTCTGATTATGCTCAGCGCACTTATAATAAGGGTGATATGAATACAACCCTTATTCAAACAGAAAAAGGTAAAACTATCCTTATTCAACATGATGTAACAAGTCCGCGCCCATATAATCGTCTGCATACAGTTAGTGGAACAAAAGGATTTGCTGCAAAATATCCAATTCAAGGCATTGCTCTTGAACCTAATGCCCATCATTTTCTAAGTCAAGAAGAAATGCAAAAACTCCTTGCTGAATATGAACATCCTATTGTAAAAGAAGTAGGTCAAAAAGCCAAAGAAGTAGGTGGCCATGGTGGTATGGATTTTATTATGGATTATCGTCTGATTTACTGCTTACGAAACGGCTTACCCTTAGATCAGGATGTTTATGATGCGGCAGAATGGTCGAGTCTGGTTGAACTTACCGAAATATCTGTAAATAACAACTCCGCTCCTGTTCAGGTTCCTGATTTCACTCGAGGAGATTGGAATAAGTTGAATAAATTAGTATTCATGGAACACATGAAAGAACAAAATCAGCAGTGATAGCAAAACTCATGATGCATGAACCTTTACCCTCAAACTGTACGAATCGATAACCTTATGGTGAACGATCTTATTATTATTACGATTAGTACAATATCATCCAAAAACACCAAATTTCATTAGTTCCCTTATTATTATTAATTAATAGTTAGGAGTTTAAAATATTTTGAAGTATTTTTGTGGAGTTAAAAAAATATCACAATGGAAAACATAATTAATCAATTCCAATTAAAAACAGAAATAGTAAATATCACTCCACTAAAGATCGGTCATATAAATGATTCTTTTATTCTAACAGGCAAAAATGACGATGATGAATCCTATTTTCTTCAAAGAATAAATCATAATATTTTTAAGGATGTTGAAGGTCTTCAAAACAATATAAAAATTGTAACAGATCATCTCAGAAAAAAATATAAGGAAGCAGGTGTTACTGATTTATCTCAAAGAGTACTACAGCTTATCGAAACAAAAGATGGAAAGTTATACCACAAAGATAACGAAGGAAATTATTGGAGAATATATATTAATATCAAAAACACTCATAGTTTTGATGCTATCACGCCTGAATTAGCCTACGAAACAGGAAAAGCTTTTGGTGATTTTCATAATATGATAGCTGATATTCCTGCAAATTTATTAATCGATAGTATTCCGAATTTTCATAATGTTGAATTTAGAGTTCAGCAAATGAAAGATGCTGCTAATGAGAATGTTGCTGGAAGATTACAGAAGACAGTATGGATGTTGGATGAATTATTAAGGAGGGCTGATGAAATGTGTCTACCTCAAAAGTTGATGAGGGAAGGTGAATTGCCCGGTAGAATTAACCATTGTGATACTAAAGTCAATAATATTTTATTTAATGATAAAGATGAACCTTGCTGTATAGTAGATCTTGACACAATGATGATTAGTACTGTTCTGTCTGATTTTGGTGATTTTATGCGTACTGCAGCAAATACAGGTGCAGAAGATGATATCAACTTAGATAATATTGATGTGAATTTAGGTATCTATAAGTCTTACACAAAAGGATATTTAGAAAAAGCAACTTTCCTAACCGAATTGGAATTAGATAATCTTGCCTTAGGTGCAAAAATGCTTTCATATATGCAAACCGTACGTTTTTATACCGATTATCTCAATGGCGATACATATTATAAAATTCAACATCCGGAGCACAACTGGCAACGAACTTTAGCTCAGTTTCGTTTGTTAGAGCAACAAGAGAAAAAGTATGAGATTATGCAACAGATTGTTAAGAGATATTCTGTGATTAGTGAATAGTTTTGAGTTAGGAGTTTAGAGTGATTAGTGGTAAAAAGGTCAATAGTCAATAGTCAATAGTCAATGGTCTATAGTCACTAAACATTACACGTTGAACACTAAACATTAAACAATAGACTATTGACCGTAGACATTAGACAATAGACAATAAAATTAAAAAAACATGCATTTCGATTTAAGTTCAAAAATTACGTTAGAAAGAGTTCCGGAGCGTTATTATCGTCCGGTTGATGCAATTGACAAAATCAGACAGACTCAATTTGAAAAAATTGATACAGAAATTTATGATAACGAAATACAAGGCTCAAAACAAATAGCTTTAGAAATTGCAAAGATTATCAGAAAAAAACAGGATGAAAACAAGCATTGTGTATTAGGTTTACCCGGTGGCTTTTCTCCTATAAATGTTTATGAGGAATTAGTGTGGTTACATAAGAAAGAGGGTTTGAGCTTTAAAAATGTAATTGTTTTTAATTTAACGGAATTTTATCCTTTTACCTCACATAGTCAGCATGCTAACACATATATCATTCAAGAGAATTTACTTCAAAGGGTGGATTTTAATCTTGATAATTTTCATACTCTGTTATCTAATGAAAACAATGAGGACATACATGATTTCTGTCAATCGTATGACAAACTGATTGAGGAAAAAGGTGGACTTGATTATGTGCTTGTCAGTGTTGGCTTAGTTGGGAATATTGCTTATAACGAGCCGGGTTCGAATATTGGCTCAAGATCACGATTGATGCTTTTAGATGATCAATCACGTGCTGATTTGAAATCTTTCTACAACACTATTGATGAAATTCCAACTTTAGCATTTACAATCGGTTTATCACAGTTGATGGATGCACGACAGCTAACTTTAGCCGTTTGGGGTGAACATAAGGCTTCTATAATAAAAAAGATTGTTGAAGAAAAAGCTGACGATAATGTTCCTGCTTCACTTTTACAACTGCATAAAAATGCTAAAATAGTTATGGATGTCAATGCTGCACAGCAACTTACAAGAGTCAGTCACCCTTGGTTAGTTGGGTCGTGTGACTGGACAAACAAGCTTATCAGAAGAGCTATAGTGTGGTTATGTGAAAAAACTCAAAAGCCAATTCTGAAGCTGACTAATAAAGATTATAATCAACATGGTTTAGATGAATTATTAGTGAAATATGGTTCTGCATATGATGTGAATATTCAGATTTTCAATGATTTGCAACATACAATTACAGGTTGGCCCGGTGGCAAACCAAATGCTGATGACACAAATCGTCCGGAGAGGGCACTACCCTACCCTAAACGAGTTTTAGTGTTCAGTCCACATCCCGACGATGATGTTATCTCAATGGGAGGAACATTCCAACGACTTGTCGATCAAAATCATGAGGTGCATGTAGCATATCAAACTTCAGGGAATATTGCTGTTGGCGATGAAGAAGTTATAAGATATATTTCATTAATGAGGAATATGTCGAGTAAATACAATAAAAACGGTGCAGATATAGATGCTAAATTAGACGAAGTTCTTTCAGCCCTCTTAGGTCAGCAAGAGATGAAACCTTCTACATACAAAGATTTATTGTTCATAAAAGGACAAATTAGGCGCGAGGAAGCTCGTTCGGCATGTAGATTTGTTGGTTTAAAGCCTGAAAATGTACATTTTCTCGATTTACCGTTTTATGAAACAGGTACAGTGAAAAAGAGTAATTTATCTGAGAAAGATGTGCTTATTACTATGGATTTAATTCGTAGCATTAAACCACATCAGATATTTGTAGCAGGTGATTTAGCTGATCCTCATGGTACACATAAAGTATGCTTGAATGCAGCATTGGCAGCGATAGACGAGCTGAATAAAGAAGGAATAATGGATGAGTGCAGAGTTTGGATGTACAGAGGAGCTTGGGCTGAGTGGGAAATCGACTATATCGAAATGGCAGTACCAATTAGTCCGGAACAATTATTAAATAAGCGTAAATCAATACTTCGTCACCAATCACAAATGGAGAGTGCTCCGTTTTTGGGTAATGATGAAAGATTATTTTGGCAACGTTCAGAAGATAGAAACAGAGCTACTGCCTCGCTATATCAACAACTCGGTCTGGCTTCATACGAAGCTATGGAAGCATTTGTGGAGTATATATTCAAATAAAACTTCACGTGCAAAATCTTTATTAACAAAGCATGACATATAAAAATATAAGTTTTCATTTACTATTATTATTAGCACTATTATCGGTTAAAAACATTAACGGACAAATAAAAATCAACGAAATTATGTCCAACAATGTGTCGGCTGTCATAGATAATTCTTATAATTATAGTATGTGGGTTGAAGTTTTCAATTCAAGTGCATCAGAAACAATTAATATTAGAGATTATTATTTTACTGATGATTTATCAGATATTAATAAGTGGAGACCTCCCATCGTTAGAATAGCTCCCGGAGGTTTTGCTGTTTTATGGTTTGAACGTGAAGACAAGATTAATCATGCAAACTTCAAATTAAATCCTGAAGGTGGTAAATTATATCTTATAAACAAATCCGGCGAAGTTGCCGATATGGTTGAGTATCCTGCTCAACATAGAAACACTTCCTTTGGTAGGATTCAAGACGGTGCAAATGAATGGGTTTATTTTTCCGAATATAGTAACGGTGCATCGAATAATGGTAAGAAATGGTCAGCAACACAATGTTCAACCCCTAAATTTATCACTCCAGGCGGTTTTTATAAATCAGGGTTTACTTGTAAATTTGAAACACCGGCAACCGGAGAAACTATATATTTTACAACAGATGGACGCGAACCAAATACAACATCTTCAAAATACAATGCTCAAACTGGTATTAATATAACAAAAACATCTATTGTAAGAGCAATATGTCTATCCAATCAAAAGCTTCCCGGACAAATTGCTTCTGCAACATATTTTATAAATGAGAGAACTTTCAATCTTCCTGTGTCTTCAATTATCACTGATAATAAAAACCTAACAGACAATACGATAGGAATTTATGTAAAAGGTACTAATGGAATTCCGGGAAATGGTACAAATGAAGCGGTAAACTGGAATCAAGATTGGAGTCGACCTGCAAATTATGAACTTTTTGATGTTAATGGAAATTCGTGTCTGAATCAAGAATTAGATATTGCAATATCAGGAGGATGGTCACGTACAATTAATCCTCAGAAATCATTAAAGATATCACCAAGAAAAAAATTCGGCGATAACAGACTAAGATATGATATTTTTTGGGCATCAAAACCAAACAGGAAATATAAAGATATTCAGATTCGTAATTCAGGAAATGATTTTGCAAATACTATGATGCGTGATGGATTTATGCAAACATTGGTTGCAAATAGAATGAATATCGATTATTTAGCTTATCAGCCTGCAGTATGCTTTATGAATGGACAATATTATGGCATTCAGAATCTGCGTGAACGTTCTAATAAAGATTATTTGTATTCTAATTATGATTTAGATGAAGAGGATTTCTATTTGTTGGATCATACGACAGTATCAAAAGAACCTTTCACATCTTTAGTAAATTATGTTAGAAATAACGACATTACAAATACTGAGATATACAATAGTGCATTATCAATGGTTGATGTCGAGAATCTGATTGACTACTATATCGCTCAAATGTTCTTCAACAATACTGATTGGCCTCACAACAATCTAAAAACTTGGAAGAAAAAAGATAATGGTCAGTGGAGATGGATATTATATGATACTGATTTCGGTTTTAATTTACATGGAGAAAATCAGCATAATGACAATACGGTTACTCATGTGCAAAACGCATCAGATCCATCTTCAGTTGTTTTCAAAAGATTAATGTTAAATCCAATTTTTAAAAGTAAATTCTTAGATAGGGTTTGTATTCATATATCATCTACTTTTGAGACTAACAGGGTTAATAACATAATGGACAGTTTAGCTAATGCTATACGAAAGGAATTTGTTTATCACAAACAACGATGGGGCGGTAATAATAATTTTGAATTTGAAATTAACAAGATGAAGCAATTTTCTCTACACAGACCCAATAGTTTTTTTACTTTTATTACGAATCAATATAACAGTGGAACACCTTATCAATCGGTTGATATAAGCTCCAATGCAGACAAGAACACATATTTAATTAATTCAGAAGAGTTTTTACAAAACAAGATTAATTTAAAATACTTCAAAAATCGTCAATTATCGATAGAAGCTATTGAGCATCCCGGACTTAAATTTAAATATTGGGAAGTTTATTCATCTGTAAAAGAGAATATTCTAATTCCTCTTAAAGCTACTTGGGATTATTGGGATAGAAACGGTAAACCTTCTGAGAATTGGTATAAAGCTGAATATTCATCAAGTTCGTGGTCAAACGCAAGAGCACCATTTGGATATGGGGCTAATTTCCCATCAGTTACAACCACTATAAGCTATGGAGGAAATACCGGCAATAAGTATATCACAAGTTATTTTCGCAAAACTTTTAATGTAAGTGACCCTTCAGAATTAGACAATATTCAAATTGCAGTTTATGTTGATGATGGAGTTGCAGTTTATATAAATGATGTGGAAATAGGTAGATATAATCTCCCATCGGGAAAGTTGGAATTTAATACATTAACCAACACATACAATAATGGTGAATGGGTGTATTTTGATATACCTCAGAGCTTTCTGAAAAAAGGAAATAACGTAATTGCTGCGGAAGTACATCAAGTCAATGCAACCAGTTCGGATATGGTATTTGAATTAACACTGACATCAAAGAAAACTGATAATCAATTTACCACTCAAACTAACCCTAAATTTTTTATTTCTTTAAATAATGATATTAAATTAAAAGCAATCTTTGAAGAAGTAGAATTAACAGACCCATTCGAAAACTCACAGATAGTCTTGAATGAAATAGTTGCGAGTAATTCTTTTGTTCAGGATGAATATAACGAATATGATGATTATATCGAAATATATAATAAAGGCGAAGAAAGCGTGAACATAGCAGGTTGGTATTTGAGTGATAACCCTTCAAATTTAACACTATCTCGTATCCCCGATACAGAGCCTTCAAAAACCACTATACCCGCTAAAGGGCGAATTATTATTTGGGCAGACGAGCAGGTTGAACAAGGTGTGTTACATGCTAATTTTAAAATCAGCAAAGATGGAGAAACCATTACCATATCAAGGAAAAATCCATATGAAGAGATAGTTATAGTAGATGAAATTACTATTCCTGAGTTAGCAAAAGACATGAGTTACTCTCGCTATCCTGATGGTGGTGATGAATGGGTTGTACAAGTACCTACATTCAATCGTTCTAATGCCGATTTTTCATCAACAGAATTAATCGAGAAGAAGAACATTATTTTCCCAACATTAGTAAGCAGTCATTTCAATGTGTCTGACTCTGAAGGGGAAATGATTAGGATAATTGATATTTCAGGAAAAATTATATTAGAACAAAAATGCAGCTCCGATTACGAAACTATTTACATTGATAATCTTCAAAAGGGAGTATATTTTGTTAATGTAGGGAATAGAACTATTAAGATTATTAAGACGTTGTAAGAGTTCTGAGTTTGGAGTAATTGGTGATTGGTGATTGGTAGAGACGCACAATTTGTGCGTCTACATTTGTTACATTTTAAATAAACTTCTTTTCAAATATCTTTCTCAGCATATTTTTAACTAATTGAAAATCTTGAACCGTTCCTAATTCTTTCGCTAAAGAAGTGACACCCTTATCGGTAAAACCACAGGGATTGATATAATCAAAATAATTCAAATCAGTATTGATATTTAATGCAAAACCATGCATAGTAACATATCTTGAGCTTCTTACACCAATTGCACAAATTTTTCTTGCACGTTTATTATCAGCATCTAACCAAACACCGGTTGCTTTTTCTAATCTCGATGCCTTAATATCATATTGTGATAGTAATTCGATTATACATTCTTCTACAGTAAAAATATAATCCTTTAAACCCATTTTGAAGTTCTCCAAATCAAAAATCGGATATCCTACAATCTGCCCCGGTCCATGATAAGTGATATCTCCTCCCCTATTTGTATGAACAAATTGAGCATTTTTAGCTTGCAACTGAATATAGTTCAAAAGTAAATTATGCTCATCTCCACTTTTTCCTAAAGTATAGACATGAGGATGCTCGCAAAATATTAAATTATTTTCTGTAGGTTGAGATTGTAGTTTTTTATTTATAGTATCTGAAAATATCTCTTCCTGTTTTTTCCAAGCTTCATTATAATCAATTAAGCCCCAATCTATATAATTTATTTTTTGATGCATATCATTTACGTTTTTGTTTGGTTTCTTTTTTATTTATAGTGTTTGAGAAATCAACTTTTTGGACTTTATACATTAAATTTTGAATCTGACTTTTTCTCTTTTGAATATAAGGAGACGGATGTGCTGGATTAAATCTTCGTGGGTTTGGGAGACATACTGCTATCAGTGCAGATTGCGACTGAGTTAATTTTGAAGATGTACGACCGAAATATTCTAAAGAAGCTGCTTCTACTCCATATATCCCTTTACCGGTTTCGATAACATTTAAATACACTTCCATTATTCGCTTTTTCGACCAAAAAGTCTCTATCAGCACAGTAAAATACGCTTCTAATCCTTTTCTTACATAAGATCTTTTATTCCAGAGAAATACATTCTTAGCCGTCTGTTGAGATATAGTACTACCTCCACGTATTCTCTTTCCTGTTTTGTTATGATTCCAAGCTCTTTTAATATCTTCAATCGAAAAACCATTATGCTCCATAAACAAATTATCTTCTGAAGCGACTACCGCCTGTATCATATGCGGTGAAATATCTTCTATGGGCACCCACTTTTTACTATTTTTGGGCATCTCACCATCCAAAATAGATTCAACAGACCTAATTATCATTAAAGGAGTAACATAAACAGGTACAAAACGATATAATATCGTTATCGCAATAGATGATAAAAATAATATTAATAACAAATTACGAATCCATCGTAAGACTTTTGAAAAAAATGTTTTCTTCACTATTTGGAAATTTGCTTTTAATATAAAAAACTCCCTTGCTAATAATAACAAAGGAGCTTCAATATAGTTGAATTAAAAATTATTCGTAAGCACCCATTTTTAGCATATTAACTTCTTTTTCTGACAAGAAGCGATATTTACCTCTTAAGAGATTCTTCTTTGTTAATCCTGCAAAAAACACTCTATCCAAGCGTACTACTTTATATCCTAATTTCTCGAATATTCTTCTAATAACCCTGTTCTGTCCAGAATGTATTTCAATTCCTAACTGACGAAAATCATCATCTCTGATAAAGTTTAAAGCATCAGCAGCAACCTTTTCATCATCCAACATAACTCCTTCTATAATAGACTCAAAATCAGGTATTTCAAGTGGTTTATCAAGAGTTACATGATAAATCTTTTTCTTATCGTATTTAGGATGTGTTAAACGAGATGCCAGATCGCCATCGTTTGTCAACAACAACACCCCTGTTGTATTTCTATCTAAACGACCTACAGGATAGATTCTTTCGCTACATGCATTCTTCACTAAATCTAATACAGTTCTTCGCTCATGTGTATCTTCTGCAGTAGTAACAGTATCTTTAGGTTTATTCAATAGTAAATAAACTTTTCTTTCTGATCTAACTAATTGATTATGAAACATAACTTTATCAGTATGCATCACTTTAACGCCCATTTCAGTTACTATCTCACCATTTACTGAAATAACACCTGTTTTAATAAATTCATCAGCTTCACGACGAGAACAAATTCCGGCATTAGCTAAAAATTTATTTAAGCGAACAGGCTTAGTTAAATCCACTTCATTTCTACGATATTCAAATTGCTTTTTCTTGCTGTATTTAGCATTGGGATTGTAGTCAGATGTTCTTGGTCTTGGACGATAGTTAGGATCTTGATTATCATAGCGATTATCCCTGTTATATCCACCACCTGAACTTTTCTTTACTGTAACGCGAGGACGACGTTGCTGCCCTTCGGAATCATTAAATCGCGTTGGGCTTACATTCTCGTAACTATTAGGTTTTCTAACAGTTATACGAGGACGACCACCTTGCTTAAACTCAGGACGTTGACCATCACCTTTTTCAGAATTATATCTACGATTCTCTCCCCTATCCGAGTTGAATGAGCGATTATCGCCTCTATCTGAGTTAAATGGACGACTATCTCCTCTATCTGAGTTAAATGAGCGGTTATCCCGTCTATCTGAATTGAATGGACGATTATCGTTCCTTTCGTAATTTGAGTTATAAGATGAATTTGAGCTTCTTTCGCTATCATTTGGGAATCTTGATGTTCCTCGTGAACCTTTTAGTATAGATTTCACTTCGCGCTTCTCATAAGCTTTACCATCACGGCTGGCACCGGTAACCGTCTTTCTTGGACGACCCTGCCAATTTTCATTGTTTGTCATTTTGTGTTAACTAAATTATATCTTTAATATTTCAAGTTGCAAATATCGTAATAATTATTGATTGCAACAAATGATATATAGTTCTATTTTGTGATTTTAATAATTTTTATTTAAACTCGTGATTTTTACTATAAGTTTTTTATAATACACCTAAATTATTATACTTGAAAATTAAAATGTTTACGATTTTTAGACTGTGCAAACATGCAATAAAGACTCAAAAATAATTAATACTATAGAGAAAACTATCAATTTAAAATGGAGGCGCATCTGATCTCGATTGCCCTACATTATTAAAGCTATGCGAATCATTCATTTTTGATGATATGGTGTGATATGCAGAAAAATTTGCATTATCATCATCGCTGTTTTCATCATCAAGATTCATGAATTTTGCATAAACACCTTTAAATTTCAATCTAATATCATCGGTTTTACCGTTTCTGTGCTTAGCTACAATAATTTCAGCTATACCTATTAAAGAGTTACCTTGTGTGTCTTCAGTAATCTTATAATATTCAGGACGATGGATAAATACAACCATATCAGCATCTTGTTCTATAGCTCCCGATTCGCGCAGGTCGGATAATTGCGGGCGTTTGCCTTCTGCACCTGTACGTCCCTCTACACCACGATTTAACTGAGAAAGAGCAATTATAGGTATGTCTAATTCTTTAGCTAAACCTTTTAAAGAGCGTGAAATAATACTAACTTCCTGCTCTCTACTTCCAAAGCTCATTCCTGTTGCATTCATAAGTTGAAGATAGTCGATAACAATACAGCGCACTTTATGCTCTTTAACTAATCTTCGTGCTTTTGTACGTAATTCAAAAACTGATAAACTGGGGGTGTCATCTATATATACCGGTGATCCCATTAACTTGGTGATATCTCGGTCAAAATTCTCCCACTCATAATCATTAAGCTGACCGTTCTTGATTTTTTCTCCTTCAATCTGACAAACATTCATAATCAGACGGTTGACCAATTGAACATTTGACATTTCGAGAGAAAAAACACCAACAGGTGAGTTAAAGTCGACTGCCATATTTTTAGCCATAGAAAGAATGAAGGCTGTTTTACCCATAGCAGGACGTGCCGCAATAATAATCAAATCGGATTTTTGCCAGCCGGATGTTATTTTATCTAAAGCATGAAAACCGCTTGGAACACCGCTCGCACCTTGACTTTTAGCTGCTTGCAACATTCTGTTACGTGCTTCTTCAATTACAGAGTCGATTTGAACAACATCTTTCTTAAGATTACGTTGGGAAATCTCAAAGAGCATCCCCTCAGCTTCCTGCATCAAATCATCGACATCGGTCTTATCATCAAAAGCTTTAGTTTGAATTTCTGAAGATACTCTGATTAATTCTCTTGCAAGATACTTTTGAACTATAATACGAGAATGATATTCAAGATGTGCTGCCGAGTTAACTTTAGCAGTGAGCAATGTGATATAGTATGCACCACCTGCATCATCTATAGTTCCACTTTTCCTCAACTGGTCAGTAACAGTGTGCATATCAACAGGTTGCTGCTGAATAGCAAGAGTTTGAATAGCTGTAAATATCTTTTGATGTGCTATTTTATAAAAGCATTCCGGTCTTAAAATTTCAGAAACTAAGGAATACGCATCAGTTTCGAGCATTATAGCACCAAGCACAGCCTCTTCGAGTTCGAGTGCCTGCGGAGGCAACTTACCAAATTCATTAGGTGCTATAACCGTTGTTGTTTGTTGACGATTTTTAGAATAAGTACGTTTTTCAGTCATTGTTAATATTTAAAAAGGATGACAAAAATAAGGCTTTTAAAAACATAAATCTCAATATTTATTTAAAAGCTATCAACAAAAACAAAATACTTATCAAACATTTTTAAACTTTCGGGCAACTCCTTAAATAAACCATATACTGAAGATCCTGAACCTGACATGATTGCAAACTCGGCTCCCATCTTATAAAGAGTTGATTTAACCTCATATATTATAGGATGCTTTTTAAAAACTACAGGCTCAAAATCATTGAATATCAAATCGGGCCAAGCACTAACAGGTTGTTTTATAGTTTCAATTAATGATATCTCAGCTTTTTTGGGCACAATGGATGAATATGCATCGGCAGTAGTTACATGTACATCGGATTTAATAAGAACAAAATAATATCCGGAAAGATTTAGATCGATTGGCTGGAATATATTTCCTATTCCGGTAGCAAATACAGGAGTATTTTTAATGAAGAACGGACAATCAGCACCAATTTTTACTGCATATCTTTCAAGCTCATTTACAGTCAGTTTCAAATCAAACAAATCATTAAGCGCAATAAGCATATGGGCAGCATCTGACGAACCACCACCTAAGCCTGCGCCTAAGGGTATATTTTTTCTTAAATGTATGTCAACTTGCTGTATATCAAAATCTTCTTGTAACAATCTTAAAGCTTTGATTACTAAATTTCTCTCCGGATTATTAGTTACTTCAACTCCGAATTCTTGTAAAACATAATCGGTTTTATTTTTAGTAATACGTTCAGACTTATCCACAAACAACTCATCTTTCAAGCCTATAGGATAAAAAATAGTTTCTAAATTATGATAACCATCAGAGCGTTTTTCTGTGATATTCAGTCCGATATTTATCTTTGCATTAGGAAAAAACTGCATAAGTTTAAAAATAAGATATAAAGATTGAATGCAAAAGTAATAAATTTAACGATAAAACCCGGAGAATTTTTAGAAACCCCGGGTTAATTACAAACTATCAGAAAAACTTTGGTTGTATATATAATCAAGATATATCTCACTTGTATGACTGAAAACAAATTATAAATCAGCATAGATAAGTTATATATTGACGATGCAAATGTAGATCAAATAATATTTTTCAATAGGACAAAAAGTAAAAATCATAGGGCAAAAAGTAAAAATGATGCTGAAAATCATTTGAAAACATGTTTGTTTTAATTAATTTTGCAGATATTTTAAAAATATGCTGAAAACCATCTTATTGTTGAATCCGGTATACGTTACTTTGTTTTGGGCAGTATTGCTCAATTTACCTATATGTAATGCCACTAATGCCCGAAAATTTTTAGGTAAATTCATGGTTTTCTCCATAATTATTTATGTGTCTCACTTTTGTTTTTTCTATCCGATAAAAAACATATATAAATACATTGACGTGATATATCAATTTTCATCATTAATGGTGTATCCTATGTATTATGTTTATCTGAGATTACTAACTGTTGATATTAAATTCTCTATTAAAAAGCATATATTTTATTTTATTGCACCCGTTGTTCTAACAATATTATATATGTTTGGCGTTATATTCACCGACTTCAATGATTATCAAATATGGTTGTTTGATAAAAGTACAACACTTACTGGACTAACCTATATCAATTTTGTGTTTGTTGTAATTCGTTTTGTGTTTATTATACAAGTCATTTTAGTGCTGATTCTCAGTTTGAGGCTATTGAAGAAATATTCTACAGTAGCAGAACACTATTTTTCTGATATCGAAGACAGTAAGCATAGAAATGTGAAGTTGCTTAATACTTCGGTATTATTGACAGGGTTAAGCTCCATTATTATCGCTTTATTGGGAAAATATTATTTCCAAAATGATATAGTTTTAATCGGGTTTGCCTCTGTAATTTTCAGCAGTCTACTTTTCTTAGTCGGATATATGGGTTTTAAGCAAAAATCTACTGATAGCCAATTCTCATTAATGTTAGAAGATGAAGAAGATAGAAAAAATAATGAAGTAAATGATGTTGTTCAGCTTACCAATGATAATACAAGCAATAACTTATCTGAAAAGATTTTGGATTTATTCGAAAATGAGAAATTATATTTGAATGAAAACCTTACTATACTTGATTTAGCCAACATGTTAGGTACAAATAGAACATATATTTCTCAGATAATCAATCAATATTTTAATCAAAATTTCTGCTCACTTGTGAACAATTTCAGGGTGGAAGAGGTTAAAAGGAATATATTATCTAACCACACTATTACCAATAATATGTTGGCTGAAAACTGTGGATTCACATCTGCCGACACCTTAAAAAGAGTCGTAAAAAATCAAACAGGCATGTCGGTTACAGAACTTAAAAAACATTTATTAAAAAAATAAAATATGGAATACGTACGCAAACCTGAATGGTTACGCAACAAGATATACAGTGAAGATAGCTATGGTGACGTTAGCAGATTAATTAGGGAAAAGAGGTTAAACACTATATGTACCAGTGGTCGCTGTCCAAATCAAAGCGAATGTTGGAGTAGAGGAACAGCCACATTGATGATTTTAGGTGAAATATGCACCAGAGCATGTAAATTCTGTAATACGATTACCGGTCGCCCTAACCCACCCGACCCAGGTGAACCGCAAAGGGTTGCCGACACAATTAATCAACTAAACTTAAAACATGCCGTTATCACGTCTGTCGACCGTGATGATTTACCAGACTATGGCGCACGGTTTTGGGCGAGAACAATAAGAGCAATTAAGCAAACAAACCCAAATACAACAATCGAAGTCTTAATTCCTGATTTTAACGGTAAAACTGAATTTATTGATTTAATTGTAGACGAAAAACCAAATGTCATAGCACATAATCTCGAAACAGTTAGAAGAATCACACCTTTAGTTAGGACAAAAGCTAAATATGATACCAGTTTAAGTGTATTAAAGCACATTGCGTCAAGAGGATACAGAGCTAAAACCGGTATTATGCTCGGATTGGGAGAAACAGAAGAAGAAATACTTCAATTAATGGACGATGCATTAGCACATAACTGTTCAATCCTTACAATCGGTCAATATATGCAACCTTCTAAAAAACATATACAAGTAGTTGAGTATATACATCCCGACAAATTTAAAGAATATAAAAAGATAGGATTAGAAAAAGGATTTAAGTTTGTTGAAAGTGGTCCGTTTGTACGATCTTCGTACCATGCAGAGAAGCATGTGTAACTAAAGCATTTTACCAATTGCTTACTTTTTTGTAAATTTGCGCTCTTTTTGAAAATTTACTAATTCTTTTTACTCATAAAAAATGAGCTTACAAACAGAAATCAACAGGCGCAGAACATTTGCAGTGATAGCACATCCGGATGCCGGAAAGACCACTTTAACTGAGAAATTATTATTATTTGGTGGAGCAATACATATCGCAGGAGCTGTAAAGTCAAATAAAATAAGGAAAACAGCAACATCCGACTGGATGGAAATTGAGAAACAGAGAGGTATTTCTGTAGCTACATCAGTAATGGGTTTCGAATATAAGAACTACAAAATAAACATATTAGACACACCCGGTCACCAAGATTTTGCCGAAGACACCTATCGTACTCTCACAGCCGTTGATTCAGTTATTATAGTTGTAGACACAGCTAAAGGGGTTGAAACTCAAACAAGAAAGTTGATGGAAGTATGCCGTATGCGCAAAACACCGGTAATGATTTTTGTCAACAAGATGGACAGGGAAGGTAAAGAGCCTTTCGAACTTTTAGATGAATTAGAAAAAGAATTAGGAATCAATGTGCGACCACTAAGCTGGCCTATAAATCAAGGGTTTTCATTTAAAGGTGTATATAATATTTATAAAGATAATGTAGAACTATACACGCCAAACAAACAAACCATTAGTGAGTCCATACAATTATCAGATATTAACAATCAGGAACTTAACAAGTTAGTGGGCGATACGGATGCTGAGAAACTAAGGGAAGATTTAGAATTAATAAACGGAGTATATTCAGAATTTGATACAGAACAATATTTAGCAGGAGATTTAGCACCTGTATTTTTCGGTTCTGCATTAAACACCTTTGGCGTAAGAGAACTGCTCGACTGCTTTGTTGAAATAGCACCTTCCCCAAGAAATACTGAAACTTTAGAACGAGAAATAGATCCACACGAAGAAAACTTTTCAGGTTTTATATTTAAGATTCATGCGAATATGGACCCAAACCATCGTAGTTGCATTGCATTCGTAAAGATATGTTCAGGAAAATTTGAAAGGAATGTCAACTACCGACATGTAAGACATGGAAAGATGATGAGGTTCTCCTCTCCCACTGCCTTCATGGCTCAAAAGAAAGAAACTGTAGATGATGCTTATGCAGGCGATATTATAGGATTACCTGATACCGGTACATTTAAGATAGGCGATACATTAACATCAGGTGAGATATTACATTTTAAAGGTCTGCCAAGTTTTTCACCGGAAATGTTTAAATACATTGAAAATGCAGATCCGATGAAGACTAAGCAATTGGAAAAGGGCATTAATCAGTTAATGGATGAGGGAGTTGCACAGCTTTTTGTAAATCAGTTTAACAACAGAAAAATTATTGGTACAGTAGGACAGTTACAGTTTGAAGTGATACAATATCGACTACTGCATGAATATGGTGCACAATGTAAATGGGAGCCAATAAACTTATACAAAGCATGTTGGATAGAAAGTAACAATCATACCGAATTAGAGAACTTTAAAAAGCGAAAAGCGCAATTTATGGCTGTAGATAAGGAAGGTAGAGATGTTTTCTTAGCAGACTCTAATTACGTAATGCAAATGGCTCAAAATGATTTTAAGAATATCAAATTTCATTTTACTTCGGAGTTTTGAGTAACACATCATACATTTAAGATAGCCATTCATTAGCTAAGAAAGTGGCATACGGATAATATTTATAACGCCGATATACTGCATTATAATTTGCGTATATCGGCGTTATTTATATACCTAAAATATTATATTTAAAGTTTATTCAACTGCTACAATATCATTTATATTTCTTACAATAAGCTGTTTTGTTGCATTAAATCTTTGCAAGACACCTGTGACAGCAACTGTATTAGAAGGGATTTCATCATCAATAAAGTTTGCATATCTCGCAACAAACACCACCACATTTTCGTCACTTACATTTGAGGTCAGTATATTGCTTTGATGCGATCCTGAATTACCGAAAGTATTTGCCTTCCCTGCTTCAGGGGTGATTTTACCTTGAACAGTAACCACACAAAACTCTAATTCATCGTAATTGGAATTCAAAGCTTCTACTGTAGTTACGATGGGAGTAATCGTTTTAGTACCCATTTTTGAGGTGTTGCCTTCTTTTTTTATTTCAATCTGAGCTGCCTGACCATAGGCTGTTAATTTACCTTCCAACTTAATTTCAAGTTGATCGCCCATTGCATAGTCATTATTTGCATCAGAAAAACGAATGGCAATACCGGCTGAATTATCTTCGGTGGTTACAATTAAGTTTTTCAAAGAAGTAGAGTTTCCACCTACAATATCAGAAGTTACTACACCTATCATTTTCTTTGTACCATCCAAAACTACATCAGTTCCTGTATATAAAGCTTTTAAGTCTGCTATAGAAATTTCAGGTAAATCGAACATTGCTCTATCTGTTTCCTTTACAGTAATATTAGATTCAGATGTAAAGCCTCCGGCTGAAGCAATAATTTTAGCACTACCATAGCCAACAGCAGTCACAACCGCAGTTTGACCATCGCCGCTAACCGTAATAACTTCTGTATCCGAACTTTCCCAAACTACATTAGCAACAGCCCCTAAAGGCGCGAGAGTTGCAGTTAAATTAGCAGTTTCACCCAATTCTTCAAACACAATACTTGAAGGATTAACAGTAACACTTATTAACTCTATTGGTTTATCACATCCAACCATAAGAGTTGTAGCAATGAAAGCAAAAATGACATGTTTTAGTTTCATAATAGATTTTTTTTAATTGAATTTGATTATTGATTTAGTTTGAATTAATTACTGAATTTTCTAATAAATACGTATACTAAGACCATTTTAAACCTTCTGAGATTTATGAAAGTGCAAATATATTCATTAAATTTTCAATTTTACATATTGTTGAAAAAATTCTATTAAGAAATTTAGAACTTGAAAAATCGAGTGTTTTTGTTGATAACTTCTTTGCGACAAACATGCATAAACATAACTTTATTATGTATTTTTGTAGAAAATTTCACAAAATCAAACTATTTTAACACTTTAAATTCATCATCATGGTAAAGAAAACAAAGCTTCTGTTTTTATTATTGCTTGTTATAGGTGTTACTACTGTACATTCACAGATAACAACCTCAGGCTTAAGTGGTACGATTTCCGATGAAAAGGGTGGAGCACTTATCGGTACTACGGTTGTAGCAGTGCACACACCTTCGGGTACTCAATATGGTAGTACCACCGACTTCAAGGGACATTATCGCATAGCTAATATGCGTGTAGGTGGACCTTATGAGCTAACCATTTCATATTTAGGTTATAACACAGTAAAAGTAACGGATATACAGTTGTCGTTAGGAGAGACTGCTATCCTTAACCTGACTTTAAAAGAGAGTGATATTGCTTTACAGGAAGTTGAAATCGTGGCTTCCCGCTTTTCAAATATGAGTAGCGATCAAGCAGGTGCAACCACCAATATTACAAGACGCAATATCGAAACCATGCCTACTGTGAATCGCGATTTAACAGACATTACTCGCCTGACACCACAAGCCAACGGTGCTGCGATTGGTGGTGGTACATATCGTCAAAACAATATTACAATAGACGGTGCTTCTTTCAATAATAAATTTGGAATTGGTCAGAGTATGCCTGCCAATGGCTCGCCTATTTCTTTAGATGCCATTGAACAAGTTTCAGTGAGCATTACGCCTTATGACGTAAGACACAGCGGATTTATCGGTGCATCCGTAAATGCTGTAACACGTTCGGGCGATAATGAATTTAGAGGGTCTGTTTATTCGTATATGAACGACGAACGATTCAAAGGAAATAAAGTTGCAGGAAAGACTTTCAATAAATCTGAAAGTAGCTATAATTTAATTGGGGCACGACTTGGCGGACCTATCATAAAAAATAAGTTATTTTTCTTTTTGAATTTTGAAACAGAAAAAACTATGGTTCCCGGTCCATCACGTGTGGCAGCAACTCCTGAAAATCCTTATACAGATGGAAATAATAATATTGCTCGTCCAACTGTTGCTGATATGGACATGATGAGCCAATATATCAAGAATACATATGGATATGAGACAGGACCTTATACTGGCTATGCAAGTGAGAGTCCGGGTATGAAGTTCTTGGCACGTATAGACTGGAATATAAATGCTAATCATCGCATGAATATTCGATATAATATCACCAAAAAGAAAGATCCTATTTATCCAAGTACTTCTATCAGCGGTATTGCTCCGGCACCTTATACAACAACTGAAAACAGGACGAAAATGCATGCGATGTGGTATAAAAACTCAGGTTATTTTTCTGAGCAAAATTTCTCTTCTATCGCTGCTGAATTAAATTCTAAGTTCGGAAATATGAATAATGTATTACGTCTGACTTACATCGACCAAGATGAACCGCGTTCTACAGGAGGCAATATTTTATTCCCATTTGTTGATATTCTGAAAGATGGTAAACCCTATGTGAGCTTCGGTACAGAATTGTTCTCTTATGGAAATCTTCGTAAAGTGCAATCCTTCACTGTTACAGATAACTTGACTTTCAATTTAGGTTCACATAATATTACTACCGGACTTCAATTCGAATACAATAACACTAAAAATGGTTTCCAACGCTTTGGTACAGGATATTATGCGTTCGATTCTTGGGATGATTTTGTAAATGGAGCATCTCCAATAGCTTTTGCAATTACACATCCTAATAATTCAGAATTGAAACAAGCATTTCCATCTTTCGTTTTCAATCAATTTACTGTGTATGCACAAGATGAATATTCGGTTTCAGATCAATTAAAACTAACAGGTGGTTTACGTTTAGATCTTCCCTTCTACCCTCCTTTAAATACTTTCAATCAAAAGGTATTTGATTTAGATTTCGGAGGAAAGCATTTTGATACCGGTAAATTGCCCAATGCAAGTGTTATGATATCGCCACGAATAGGCTTCAATTATGATATTTTAGGCGATCGTTCGTTAGTGCTTCGTGGTGGTAGCGGACTTTTCACAGGTACTATTCCTTTTGTTTGGATAGTTTCACAAGCAAGTGATGCCGGTGTATTACAAACAACTGTTACCCAAGCGTCACTTGGTATGGCACCCGCTTTCAAACCAACTATCAATGAAATTATGAATGAGATTTATCCAACCGGATTTAATCCTGCCGAACCTGCTATGCCTTCGCAAGTAACTATTTTAGATGAAAACTTAAAATTGCCACAAAACTGGAAAAGCAGTATTGCATTAGATGCCAAATTACCGGGTGGTATTTTAGCTACCTTAGAAGGTATTTATAGTAAAGATATAAATTCTGTTGTAGTTGAAAATGCCGGTTTAAAAAGCACCTACTATCAAATTCCAAATTATGTAGACAATCGCCTTATTTCAAGAAGAGAATATTATCAATCTCTAAACAATGCATATCTATTGAAAAATGGAGGTAGCAATTATTATTATTCAGTAACTGCCAAATTGGAGAAAAACTTTGATTTTGGTTTATCCGCTACTGCGTCTTACACACATAGTGGTGCAAAAAGTTCACGAGATGGTATAGGCGACCAAATAGGTTCAGCTTGGTATAATGATGCAACTGTTTTTGGCTCAAACGATTACACTATGGGATATTCCGGTTATGTACTTCCACATCGTGTTGTAGCTTCTCTATCATATCGTAAAGAATATGCAAAACATTTTGCTACAACTGTTTCATTATTCTATGACGGAGCACATCAAGGTCGTTTCTCTTATGTTTATGAAAGCAGTATTTTAAATGATGGTGGTGGAGCATCTATCATCTATATTCCAAAAGATGACAGTGAAATTGAATTTGTTGATGTAGCGGGTTATTCTGCTGATGATCAGAGAGCTGACTTCTGGAATTTTGTTGCACAAGATAAATATCTAAGTAAAAACAAAGGAAAGTATGCTGAAAGAGGCGGCGTTTTATATCCTTGGTTGAACACATTCAACTTAAAAATCATGCAAGATTTTTATATGGATGTGCATGGTAAACGTAACACTTTACAGGTAGGTTTAGATATTATGAATTTCAGTAATTTGTTGAATGATGCGTGGGGTAATCGTTATTATTACGGTAAAAACAATTTCTTGAAAATTGCCAATCTATCACAAGTACAAAATGCAGCAAACCCACAAAAGCCTGTGTTTAATTTCACTAAGAATGGTACAGAAGTGCTCACTCAATCATTCACACCTAACATAGGTTACAGTTCAACCTATTACATGCAATTAAGTGTGAGGTATATATTTAATTAACAACACAAAAAAGCCAACTATATCGCAATGATTGTAGTTGGCTTTTTTTACTTATTCTATTTTATGTTATATCATTTAATAAGGCAATTTCACCATAGTTATTTTATTACCGTCGTTTGCTTTAATTCTACCGGGGATAAATACGCCATCCTTAGTAAATAAAGCGGGTGTATCTCCCAAGGTATAGAAATCTTTTACTGATTTACTTAAATTGATGTGGTTCGTTTGTTGTCCATCTTTACCATCGATGATAAATATATTGCTTAAATGGTACATGGCAATCATCTGATGTGTATGAGTACCTGTTAAACGTGTACCTTCTTTTTCTACCTGATTGGAAAGTGCAATCGGTTGTTCCGCTAAAATCACATATATCTTATCTCCTTCGGCATGAATTTGCTGCAAGGCAATTCTGTTTTTCTTTAAGTCCATGTAAGGAAATGCATATAATTTCAACAATTCTCCTTGTGGGGATATCAATGCACCTACATTAACTTGACTGGCTGCCCATCCGAAGAGGAAAGCACCTCCATTTGCCAAGGTTTCTGCTTGATAAAATTTGATGCCTGCAAGCTTCTTTACACCATTTAAGACTAACTTATTTGTGAAATCCTTTGCTGCATATTGTTTGAATGGAGCTACTGTACCATCTTTAGCTATTTCCGTAATTAAAAACGCATCTACTTTAGATGCTGTACCGTTCCATCTGTATTTATCCGGCTTTGAGCCGGCTTCTCCTGTTCCTATAATAAATGATTTGTTGCCCACAGCGAATACCTGATAATCAACATTGGATAGTCCCGGACTAAGCTCGTGTTCATCTACAAATTTATTGTCAGCATCGAACCTATATAGATATAGATTGGTCTTTTCCGTACCTTCTGCATTTAATGCGTTTTGTTCTTTTACGGTAGAAGGTGCTGCAACCGGCATGGTTAATACAATCATATTATTTTGAGCATCAGCACTTACATTTATCTTCTGCATGGGATGTTTCATTTCATGAATGGTATGTGATATTGAATCTTCGCCATAACTGATTTTAAATGATATGAGTCTGTTTCTATTGTATGGAGAGGGTGAAGAGGTGCTTACTTTTTCGTTGATAACCCCTGCTATTTGTGTAGCTCCATCAACTGTGGTCATACCACCACCCAACCAATACGAGCGTGATATTCCTGAGTTCGAAGTAAAGACATATGGGTTTCTATTCGATTGAGTAATGGTTCTGGCACCATGATATTCTGTTTTCCAAGTATCATTTATTTTCAATTTAGATGATTTGTCTTTGGTTGTTTTAAAGCCATATACAAAGCTGACCTTTCCTTCTTCCCTTTCATCCAATGATAGCACACCATAGTCTAAAGTCAATGCCCCTACAGCGGTGGTCGAAGGATACATCACGTTCAGTCCATATCCTTTTTTTACATTGTATGCATTCACAAAATTATCATACGTACTGCTTTCCGCTTGTGGTATTGCTGACAGAACATCATCCAAACCTGTACGAATTTCAATAAATTTTCCATTCTTATCGAATTCGTGTACTTCAGGTTTCTTACCTCCATATATAACAGCTACATTTCCATTTTGAAGCTGAAGGGTGGAGAAATAGAAGTTTGATTTCAGAGTTTTACTGGCTTTTCCTGTACTGTTTTCTACCTTTTGAGCGGTAATACCTAAAGTGATAATACTCAAGATGGCTGTTAATAAAATTAGTTTTTTCATTTGATTGATTGTTAAATTAGTTATTCAATTATGTTTTAAATAAATTTGTTCAATTATGTTTTAATCTATCGCCATACACTTTGCATTTAAACAATCTCCTACTAATACCTTGTCCTTTACCTTAGCACTATCGGTCATCACTTCGTTTAAAAATACAAGTGACGTATCGGGCGAAGTGTTAATATACGATCGACATAAATCCATGGCTAACGCAAATCGCTCTTCGGTATTGATACTGTGATTGAATTTAGTGATTAACTCATTTGTTTGTGCTTTACCGACCTGTAGTAATATGACCAGGAAAATTAATGGAACTATTATGTACTGTAACTGCAAATTAATGTATTCCAAATTCAGTGTTCGCATAGCTCCACATATTAACATTGTTCAAAAAAATATCCAAAATACACTCAATTTAACAAATAATATTTACACTTTGTTCATTTGTAAAATATAAATCGGTCTCGGTGCAGCAGGCAATAATCGTTATTGTTAAACTTATAATTTTTCTTATATTTGTCAGCAAATTATTTTCCTTTATAACATTATAATTATGGATAGACGCGATTTTCTTAGATCTATTGCTCTGGCAGGAGCAGTTGCAACGATTAGGGATAACAAAGCGATGACTCTCATGTCGCAACATTTTAAAGGAGAGTCACCTACAACTCCCGCTGAAACATATGATTTAGTTGCTGTATTAGGCGGAGAACCGACAACAATGTTCCAGAAAGCTATATCAGAATTAGGAGGAATGAAAAAATTCATTTCCAAAGGTCAGAAGGTTGTAGTTAAACCTAATATTGGGTGGGACAAAACTCCTGATCTGGCTGCAAATACAAATCCCGACCTTATAAAGGAAATCATCAAACAATGTTATGATGCCGGAGCATCCGAAGTTATCGTTTTCGATCACACATGTGACGATTGGAAAAAATGCTACACGAATAGCGGCATTGAAGCTGCGGCAAAAGCAGTTGGAGCTAAAGTAATACCTGCCGACTTAGAATCATATTATAATAAAGTCGATTTACCCAAAGCTCAAACCTTAAAAACAGCCAAAATTCATAAAGCAATATTGGAGTCTGATGTGTGGATTAATGTTCCGGTTTTGAAAAATCATGGTGGTGCAAAAATGAGTATTGCCATGAAAAATCTAATGGGTATTGTCTGGGACAGGCGATATTTTCACGCAAACAATCTTCAACAATGTATAGCCGACATAAGTACTTTCTCAAAACGTCCGGTGCTTAATATTGTTGATGCGTATCGAGTAATGAAAGATAACGGTCCGCGCGGTCGCAATGAAGCTGATGTGGTTTTGTCAAAAGCACTGTTTATTTCTCAGGACATAGTGGCAGTTGATACGGCAGCAACAAATTTCTTCAATCAAATAAGAGAGATGCCACTTGAAGACATTAAATATATCAGTATGGCTGACAAACTTAACAGTGGCACAATGCAACTTAATAAATTGAAAATCAAACGTATCAGGATTTGAGTAGTTATTACTGCATAGTGATTATCATATAGTAATTATTGTAGACAGCTTTTGTATAATAAAAATATGCTTAGAAAAATCCGCATCTCCGTATCAATTCTGTTTTTTCTATTAATATGCCTGTATTTCGTAGATTTTTCAGGATTGCTATCAAATAAATTGCACTTTTTAGGAGAAATACAATTAATCCCCGCTATTCTTTCTTTAAATTGGTTGGTATTACTTGTTTTACTATCGCTTACATTTATTTTCGGAAGAATATATTGCTCCTCCGTATGTCCATTAGGCATTTATCAAGATATTATAAGCTGGCTAAGGAAAAGATTATCAAACAAAAAACACAAAAGAAAATACAAATATCTAAAACCACTAAACATCCTACGATGGTTATTTCTTGGAATTACAGTCATCGCATTTGTTTTTGGATTTACTTTCCTGATAGGTCTATTAGATCCTTATAGTATATTCGGACGAATAATGGTTCACATATTCAAACCTGTATATATGGCAGGAAACAATATCTTAGCATCAGTATTAAATTCGATGGGCAATTATACCTTTTACACGGTAACAATTTATCTTTTAAGCATCATATCGACAATATTATCACTTATCATGATAGTATTAATAGGCATTTTATCTTGGAAGAATGGGAGAATATATTGTAATACTGTATGTCCGGTCGGAACATTTTTAGGCTTAATCAGTAAATTTTCTATATATCAGATTAGATTTGACAAAGTAAAATGTATATTATGCGGAAAATGTGCACGTGAATGTAAAGCCTCTTGTATCGATTTTAGAAACATGAAAGTTGATACTTCAAGATGTATCAATTGCTTTAACTGCATTGAGGCGTGTAGCGAAAATGGATTACAATACAAATCATCAATAATGGGTCATTCAAGAGTAAAAGCTGATAATCATCAACATAACTCTGAAGTTAGCAATGTAACATTCAATTACAGAAGACGTTTTTTAACATTAACATTTGCCGCATCATTATTAAGCATAAAATTATTTGCAGACAAAGTATTACATCTCGGCGAAAAAAAGGATGTAAAACGTAAAAAACCAATAATGCCACCCGGAGCAATGGACATAAATAAATTCTCACGTCAATGCACATCATGTCATCTATGCGTAAGTAAATGCCCTGCTCAAATCATAGAACCCTCATTGTTTGAGTATGGTATAGGAGGCATTATGCAGCCTATGCTCAATTTCACAAATCAGTTTTGCAACTACGATTGTACGATTTGCGCAGATGTTTGTCCGACCGGCGCACTAAGCTCAATCAAAAAAGAAACCAAGCATCACACACAAATTGGTAGAGTACAGCTTTATTTAGAAAATTGTATAGTTTACACAGATGAAACAAGTTGCGGAGCATGCTCAGAACACTGTCCGACACAAGCGGTGCATATGATACCATATAAAAATCACCTAACAATTCCTGAGATTAATCAAGAAATATGTGTTGGTTGTGGAGGTTGCGAATTTATTTGTCCTGCTTTACCTTGGAAAGCAATTTTTGTTGAAGGTCAGGACAAACACACTACTATAGCATTAGAATTCGATGAAAAAGAAGAAATCGAGCTTGATGACTTTGGATTTTAATTTTATGTAAAATTATTTGAGAATTATTTCAGCAAACACACATTTTATATTTGGTATTACCGAAAAATAAATTATCTTTGCACCGCTTTAGAAGAAAGCACAAAGGAGAGATGGCAGAGTGGTCGATTGCGGCGGTCTTGAAAACCGTTGAACTGAGAGGTTCCGGGGGTTCGAATCCCTCTCTCTCCGCTGGTATAGTTTTAAAACGCTGTATATTAAACATATACAGCGTTTTTTAGTACTGCTACTGCGGCAGTATTGCGGCACTAAGTTTTATTTTCTAATTCGTATAAAATAGAGTATGAATCAAATATAAAATACTAAATTTCGGCCATACATATACAGATAAAAAAATAGTAAATAATTCATTTTATGTCCTTACTAATGACTTAAAACCAACAGAACCTCGAACTTACAGAAATTATTACAAAAGATTGATGAAAGAGTTAGAGATGCCTAATCTGAAGTTTCATGGCTTGCGCCATAGTTTTGCAACACGATGTATAGAAAGTAATTGTGATTATAAGACTGTTAGTGTAATCTTAGGGCATTCCAATATTAGTACTACCCTGAATTTATACGTTCACCCCAATATGGAGCAAAAGAAAAAATGTATAGATCAGATGTTTAAAGGATTGAGATGACAAACTCAAGAGCCTAACGTAGAGATTACTCAATTAGGCTCTTGTCTTTTTGAATTAGTTGAATTTATAATGTCAACATATAGTTATACTGTATGTATAGGAGATATTTCCAACTAATCGGTACTTATTTTTTGGGCTGAATGCTTATCAAACGAGTGTTATAAATTCACCACATTAGGCTTATTCCTATATTTTTCTAAATTCAGTCAAGCTCTCATTTTTCAAAAAACAAAACCTGCTTAAGATCATTGACTTGTTCGTTATGCTTTTTCAGGATTCCTCTCTTTTAATTTTTTAATGTTGAACAACTTCCATTTTATTGCCGGATATTTGCTGTAATCTACTTTTGTCCAATCTGGCTCTCCCCTTGTGAAAGCTAATATGAACTCTTTATCCTCAGTTGTTAGTGATTCGTTTATCATTGCTACCAACTGTTTTCTCGTCTCTTGATATTCATTATACCCAAAGTCGGCATCTGTCATTCCATAAAACTGGCTTTCAAATACTGCGGTTTGGTCAATGTCATGAGGACTTAACAATTCATGAATAGGGCGTTTTCCGCATAAAAGAAAAAAGATGAAACCTTCTTTTATTTCCTGTGAGTAGCCAATCTCGTTGATGAGATTTCGGATATCAAATAGGTCACGAGGATGCTGACGTCGATCGATAAACGAGGCATATTTAGGCCAAACAAGTTTATAGCTGTTCCTCCATGTAGTGCCAATACTTCTTCTTTGGCTATCTCCGGCAATATATCTAGCAGAAGCAATACTTGTTTTTTATACGACTCTTTCATTCAACTAAACTCCTTTGGTAATACTAAACTATATTTTGGTACTAATACTCCGGAATTAGCAAGACTGCGATTGCCTGAACCAAGGTCAATTGTAGTTTGATCTATGTATTTGAACCAGCTATGCCCTGCACGTTCCGCAAAACAGAGAAATAGCCGTTTGACTTTTATAGATGTGCATACCTCTAATAATTCTTGTACTTGCTTCGGACGCAATGTTGATAATCCTTCCATTAACTCATAAGCTTCGGACAAGGAAAAATCTTTGGGACATAGCGACAAACACTCCATCATCGCTCGTGCCGAGGTGGATATTTTCATATTGATTCCTGCATCAGAATAATCAGTCAAACCAACAGATTCTGATACAAATAAAGTTGTTCTGAATATTTTATATTCAACATCCCATTTGTTGCTGATGAACCACGATGGTAATTTGGTTTTACCAGGAGCAAAAAGTGTTACTTCAGGAGCACTTAATTGCAGATAGTGGGCAACCCCATTCAACTCCAATGCAGTACGTCCACCTAAATGAATACTTATATTTGCTTGAGACTGCAATGCTGCAAGAGCACCGGATAGCAAAAACGGATCATTTGATTTAAGCATAGCACCGTTTCCTATGGATTTCAGCCAACCGCTTTTCCTGTACTGTTGTTGAAGTTCATACGGATATCCTTCTGAAACAAGCCAAGAAGAGAGCAATACAAGTCCTTTGGGGTATTCTTGCATTAGTCTATTTATCTTTGATTGGTTTATTTTAGAACTCTCATTCATATTCAAAATATCATAACGAGAGCAAAGATAAATAATTTTATTGGTATGACAAAAATTCGATAGTTTATAATTGGCTTTTAATTCATATTTAAAATATAAGAGTGTCGACATTTATAAATAATGAATAAGTAAACAGTCAGTAAGTGGATGTTTGGCTTTCACAGCAGCAAATAGCTTTGCTATTCGACACTACACGTGAGAATATAGTTCAACACATACGAAATATCTATCAAGAGGCTGAATTACAAGAAGAACGAACTTGTAAGGATTTCTTACAGGTTCGAGCTGAAGGTAAGCGTTCTGTCAAAAGAAACATTCCAAACTACAATTTGGATATGATTATCGCCATTGGCTATCGTGTGAAATCTCAAGTGGCAACACGATTTAGGCAATGGGCAACCCTTACATTTAAAGTGTTTCATAAATGGATAAAATACCAAGCAATTTGCCATTTATGAAACACCTTCTCCTTATTAAACTAACCCTATTATTATTATTAAGCCGTAGCTAATTTTTCTTCTAATACAATAGATTTGGGAAATAATATATTATTTTCCAAATGAATATGGGTATGTAAATCATCTTCGAACTCTTTTAACAAAGCGTAAGTAACGCGATATGTATTACATGCATCGAAAGGAGGAGTATAATTATCAGTCAGAGTTGAAATAGTACGGAAGCGTTCTCCTTCATTGTCATGCTCAATCATCATCGATTTGATGGGGTTTTGAACTGTACCAAAAGGAGCTTCAACGGCAGAACCTTGTTGCTCGGCTTGCACCATCTTACGAATAAAAGGGAACAGGATTAACTCTTCTTTCTTCATATGTTGAGTTAATTCGCCGGCTGATTGCTGAAACAGTTCACCAACATCTAATAACTCCGGATGTCTATCGCCATGCACTCTAACCACTTTTTCAAGGAATGGCATAATCTCCTGAATTTTAGCATCAACATATCTATGATGTTTTTTCTCAATATAATCAGCCAAAAGATCAAGAGGCCACGAATTATAATCAACATTAGAATTATTCGTTTGAGTCGAAACACTTACCAAATCTTTAATTAATCCGGTGAGGTCAACCTGTTTTTGGTTAGCTGCATCTTCGATGGTACGATTACCATTGCAGCAAAAATCAATCTTGTTCTTTTTGAAAATAGCAGCAGTTCTATAATCTTCTGCAACTAAATTACTAATAATTGTTTCTTTTGTTATGTCCATAATTATAATTTTATGTGATTATTATTTTTTCTCAGCAATAATTGCAATTGCATTTATTTTATCTTGATATTTTCTAAAAATCTCTCTCATTTTTAGTATACGTTTACGAGCTTCTTTATGTCGAAGAACATTAAAAATTATTTTCAACATTCTAAACAAACCTTCATCGGCAATAATTCGGCGAGGCTCAAGTAGCAACATCTCATTTGTAATCACCTCCTTAATTTTAAAACCTTCATTTTCAACAATGTCTTGCCATTCGTTAATTGTAAGAGGCTGGGCATGAACGTGAATTGATGTTGTTAAAGCTTTGTGAATTATAAGCTTGGTATCATCATCTACGTTTGTCAAACCTAATTCATGAATAGCGTATAATCCACCTTTTTTCAGGATTCTATGAGCTTCACGAATAATCTCTGATTTTCGGGAATTGGAATGCATTGTGAGCATAGCTTCACCATAAACCTTATCCTTAGATTCACTTTCAAGACCTGTCTCACTCGCCTTACTAATAATAAATTCTGCATTTTCCGCCTTGATTTTATCTCTTAGCATAAATACGACTTCTTCATCTGCGTCAACTCCAACATATGATTTTGGATGCGAATTTATTGCTAATGAAGCAGTAAAGCCCATACCCGGAGCAAACTCAACTACATCATCTTGAGGTGTAATATTTATTTTTGAAAGTAATATTTTTGTTAGTTCTTTACCTCCGGGGCGGAGTACTTTCTTTCCCATATTGGCAAGGATCCAGTGTCCTTGAGCCTTTGAAAAATTATCTATATACATTCTACGATAAACTTTAAACTATAACAAAGGTCTTTTAAACCTTGCTTATTTAGAACAATTCTAAATCGAAAAAGTTTATTGTATGATGATATAGGTTGCTTTTTATGATTTCTTATGATATTGTGTTAAGATAAGTACCAATGATAAAAAAATCCCACCAAGACATTTTTAGATTGATGGGACTTTTAACATTAAAAAATTAAGAATGAAACTTACTATGAAATAATATCTGTTAGTTTTTAATCAATTTATAGACTTCAATTCCATCTGTAGAATTAACTTCTATGAAATATATTCCTCTTGGATAAGTGCTCATATTTACTTCCAACATCATTTCAGCCTGAATTATGTCAGAATAAACTTTACTTCCTACCGAATTGAAAATATCAACGACTCCATTCACTTTCGAGTCTATTTTTACAAAATTGACTGTCGGATTTGGATATATTGACGTATTGTAGCTATTCAGTTTCTTCAATGAAGAAGCAACCGTACCAAACAACTCCCATTCAGCAATTTGGAATCCTCTGACTGAAGATGATTTTCGGGCGTTAACGTATAATCTGAAATATCTGTAAGCAACTGTTGATGTAGCTTGAAACACTTTTCTTTCACCACGATTATCAAATGTTATATCAGTCTGTATATCTAAATCTGTCCAGTCATAGTCGTTATTAGAACCTTGCAGCTTCCATCCTGAAGGGTCATTATTTGGATTGTCATTACTCGAAGTAATAGCATAAGAAGTAAGATTTGCCGGATTATTCATCTCATATTTAAACCAAACTCCATCGCCAAAATTTGCATTAGTAATATCAAGATAATACTTCTGAGTTTCATTTTTATCTATTAAATCATATAGCTTAGTGTCATTGGTAGCCTCATGTGAAGATGTTAACACTCCATTGTCATCTATCAAACCAACTGGATAATCGTTAAATTCTCCAAACAACTGCCATTCAGCAAGCTGAACGCTTTTCTCATCATAATTACTTTCTACATCAAGTTTGAAATACTTATATTTTTTCGAGGCATTGCAATTAAAATATAAAGTCGTATATCGATACGGAAAGAACTGATTTGTCTGTTTATCAAGCATATCCCATGCGGTATTATTATCAGATCCGTACAAAGTCCAGCTTTTAGGGTCTCTATTAGGTGCATCATTAGCAGAAGTCAAGCTGTAAGCAAATAACTTTACAGGGCGAGCCGATTGATAAGTAACCCAGAATGTTTTTCTGTTAGAAGCTAAATATTTACCTGATTTATTCTTATCTATTAATTTGGGATAACGCTCATCAACATTATCATTCGGTTTGTAATTACCTTCCCATTGAGCAGTGATAACACCATTTGGATTTGAAGTAACATCATAATTACTTTGATAATAACCATTCAATTCGAATTCAGCAATTTTAACTTCATTGGCAGAAGGATTATTTACAGTATTTATTTCTAATTTAAAATAATTATATGCGGTAGAATTACTTCTATCAAAAATTCTCTTAAGATTTCTACTTGCAAACACTTGACTTGTTTTATTATCAATTGTAATCCATGAAACTCCATCTTTTGACCCTAATAATCTCCATGAAGCCGGATCATAGTCAGCATTGTCATTACTTGAGGTTATGTTATACGATTGTATTTGAAGTGGAAATGCTGATTTGAAAATCAATGCAGTTGGCGAGTCCGTAATAGGGAAAGAGCAATAAGTATTGGCATCATTATCACGAAGCTTATTCAGTTCAGTTAAATCGACATTTTCTGAATATAACTCACCTGTTTCGATAAAATCACAATAAAAACTATCGACAAACTCATCACCAATCAATTGCCATTCAGCTAATTGTGTATCAGGACTACCATTATTATTTTCAATTTGTAATCTATACAAAAGGAAAGGTTCATCATTATCAACCTGATAATTTATTGTTACATTTCTTGAATCAAAAATCTGATTTTCTTTTTTGTCAATTTGAGTCCAACTAACTCCATCTAAAGACCCTGATAAAGTCCAGCTTTTAGGATCACGACCAGGTTCATCATTAGCAGATGTAATATTATAACTACGTAATACATAGCGATATGCAGCCTTGTATTGAATCCATAGAGATTTGTTATCCTTTACAAGATATTTTGTATTAACATTATTATCAATTAGTTTGTCTATGCTTTCGTTATTAAAACCTTGATATTGACTTGTAATCAAACCACCATCATCAGTTATGTCACTATCTAATATTGTTACGTAATTTGCAGCTCCTTTTAGTAATTTGAATGATTTAAAACGTAGAGCATTTTTGCCACCTTTAAATACAAAATATAAATTGTTTACGCCTTTTATTTGCTTGCTAAAATTTACTTGCACATTTTTCCATGTATTATTAGAAGGTTCAATTACTTTTGAAGCCAATAATTCACCTTTATACGAACCTAATCGTACTTCTACAGTTCGTTCTGAATTATCATTTGATAAATTAAACACAACTCCTGTAGCAAAATAATTTTGGCAATTTATAAGATTATAACCAAGATAAGCACCATCTTCAAAACTTGTCAACTCCATCTCCTCTCCTATCAAATTATTCTCAGAAAAAGTTTTGCTGATATAATCGAAACTTCCGGCTTGTATATCATTAAATGCCGGTTTGTTGATAGTATTAATATCCATTGGAGCATTCATTGCTATAGCAACAGCAGCAAAAGCACCTATATTATTCCAACTGTCAGTCTCGTCAGTTTTAGTTCTCCATTCAACTCTTGATATTCCTCTCGAATTTCGATTGTTATATGCTTTAAGAGCATTTTTTTGTAACCACTCTCCTGCTTCCGGTTTGCCTAAATCAACAATAAAGCGGCGAACGTAACGTAATAAAATTGCTTTGAAGCTAACATAATCACCGGATTCTGAATCTACAGAGGTTATTATACCTTCGCTATTGCATAGATTTTTCATTGTATATTCTACAATTTTCTCCGCATCTTTCTTATACATATCATCACCATATCTGTTATACAACATTAGAGCAGCCCCCAGATAAGTACCTTGATTATAAGCTGATGCCCAATTATTGTCGAAGCTATCATATACTCTGCCGGTAGAAGGCTCATACATATGAATACGTTGACTATCATATAACATTTTAGCCTTTTGGAAATATAAATCATCTCCTGTAGCTATACCTAAATAACATGCCGCAATTTCAGACGGACCATTAACACATGAAGTTGTACCGGCTTGACCTTGTTTCCATCTTAACACATAATATAGATTATCAACTTTGTACAAAGCTCTTTGATACATCTTATCAAAATTAGATTTCGCAATATCTAAATACTTAATTCCTGCATTTGGATGTGTGCCAAACATCAAATAAGCTCTTATACTTGCTAAGACAGCCCATGCAACATCATCATTGAATTCATTCCACATCCAATCTTTACCATTACCGGAAGCACCAGATCGGAAGAGCACACGTCTGAACTCCAGTCACCGATGTATCTCGTATG
>CALFXE010000044.1 GCA_937927845.1 uncultured Paludibacter sp. | reverse complement strand
GATTTGAACCAGGATGTGTATAAAGAAATTTTGTTTGAGCAATCAAAATTCGGAGCAGGTGCGGGTTTTCTAAGATACCAAAGAGCCGAACACGCTGTTCTGGACAATAAGCTCTTTGATGAAAATCCTTTTGTCGCCAAGCTGAAAGACAAGGCGTGGACGCAATTGGGCAGCTCAGGTGGTGGCAATCATTTCGTGGAATTCGGTTATCTGGATTTTGAGAATAATGATGCGGCTTTGGGTATCAGAAAAGGAAGGTATTTAGCCTTGCTGACCCATTCGGGTTCGAGAGGTTTGGGGGCGACCATTGCGGGGCATTATACCAATCTGGCAAAAGACTTGTGCAAGCTGCCTTACGAAGCCAAAAACTTAGCCTATCTGGATTTGGATTCAGAAGTGGGTAATGATTATTGGCTGGCGATGAACCTTGCGGGAGATTATGCCTCTGCCTGCCACGAAGTGATTCATAACAAGATTGCAAATGCGCTTGGTGCACAGGTTTTGGCGAAAGTAGAAAACCACCACAATTTTGCATGGAAAGAAATATGGAACGGTGAGGAAGTCATCGTGCACAGAAAAGGTGCGACTCCCGCAGGAAAAGATGTAATGGGCATCATCCCCGGTTCTATGACCGCTCCCGGATTTTTGGTGAGAGGGAAAGGCGAAGAGCAGGCGATTAACTCTGCATCTCATGGTGCAGGAAGACAAATGAGCAGAACCCAGGCCATTAAAAACATTTCCAAAGCCAATATGCAAAACGCTTTGGAAGCCGCAGGCGTTACTTTGCTCGGAGCAGGAAGAGATGAGGCTCCTATGGCGTATAAAGACATTCATGTCGTTATGTCGGCACAAACCGATTTGGTGGATATCATCGCACAGTTCTCGCCCAAAATGGTTAGAATGGCTGATGACGGAAGCAGGGAGGATTGAGGAGAAGATTGGTTTAGAGAGGAAGATTGAAAAGTGCTGTTGCCTGTTGAGGTGGCGGCACTTTTTATTAATCAGATACTTATTTTACCTTTAAGCCATTGTCGAAATAGTTGAAACAATTCTGCACGCATCACATTTGAAGTCGTAGAAATCGTGTAAGGGCGTTTTTAAATTCCATTTTTTGTTACAACTCGGACAAGGACGTTTTTTGTTGTCGCCTTTGTATCTCCTGTAATTATGCAGGTAATAAAATGTCGGAACGCCCGTTAATACTTCAATTCGTTTACAAATTTTTCTACCTTGCTTGGATAATTGTGACTGTATATTTTCCATTTGGTTCAAAGCCCACCGCTCTCCAACTTCACAATTCATATTCAATCTGTCGCAGGATTGATAATTTGTTTCCCAACTTAAAATTGGCATATAGCCATAATCGTAGTACTCGGGAAGTTTGTAAAGTGGCACAGTATCGTTGCAGGTTCCGCAAGTTAATGGCGAATCAATAGTGACATAGTTGGTAATCAGAATATAGAAATCGGGTTTCTTGCAAGTACAAGGTTGTTTGTAATCAACATTAGTTTTTCCTACGGTTTTGAATTTTATTTTTGAACCGCCCAACTGTTCTATTTTTGCAATCTGCTTATGGACATATTGGTTGTTGTGTTTTTTATCAAGTGCGTTTTTTTTAAGGGTAAAAGGAAGAGTGACAATTTTATTATTCTCAATATACAGACTTTCGATTTTTCCTTGAGTTTGCCCGTTACCCCGATAATAGGACATCAATAATTCAAACGCTTCAAAAAGTTCGTTTTTGCTTAGGTTGGTTTTAATATCAATTGAAATCTCTTGAATGTACATTGGTTTTATGTTTACCCGGGACTGTTTGTTGTAAATACCGCTTCTGGTTTATCTGTGGCTAAGTTAATAAAAAAGCTAATGAAGAACATCAGCAACATTCTAATAGAATGAGTAAATACTTATTTTGTGGAATGGCTGGTGACGAAAGCGGATTTAGGTAAAAGTATTGTTTCTTGTTGAAGAAAATGGCATTTTTTGTATTGAGGGATGGCTATAGTCAGTTGAATCTTTAATAAGATAACAAACGCCTTACTTCTTATTTTGTCTGTCTTTTCATAGCCATTCTACTTCACTCTTGTCTTCTATATGATAAAATATCTTATACTTTGATTATAGATGCCAAAGGAAAATATTCGTCTTAACTCATTGTTATTTGAGTTAAATAATTTTTGAAATGTTCTGTATTCTATTCTGAAAGAATAAGATTTGTAAGTTTTGGCAAAAATGGGAATACTCAGAATTCTAAAAACTTACAGACTTTATAATAGTTACAATATTGACTCGGATAGAGTTTGTAATCGTCAGATTAAATCCTAATTTCTACAATTTACTATTTCTAATTTCAGATACATATTTAGGTTTATACTTGGTACAATAGACCTCGATCCCAAATTTAGTGATAAGTGCAATAATTGACGCCGCAATCATTGAAACACCAAAACCTATGTTAATTAAGCACGAAATTACAGCGGACTTTATATAACCCTTGCTTAATACAACTTGCATTCCATTATTAAACCAAGTTTTATAAATATCACTCTTGGGGTTACATAATGAATTATAGACCACTCTTTTAACAGATTCAAAAACAGTTAGGCCAACTTCTTTATCTTTAACTTTCTGGTCAGGGCTTGGAAGTGCAAGTCTCTCAGCAGACGGAAGTTGTTTGGTCGAATATTCATAAACTAAATAAATTAAATCTTTAGTTGCCTGTGGAGAAGACTTCCCGATCATACTATAAATTTCATCTTCTGTTAAGGTTTGTATTATCCTGATTGATTCTCTTTCAATTTCATCCTCATCCAGATTCGCTGATTGAATACTTGTTAATGTAGCAAGTGCTACTTCCTCATTAAATCTATTAATAATTTCTGAATGAAAAATCTCTCTAGTTTTTTGAGTCTTAATTATTACCGTATGATTTTTTAAAACTTTTTGGATATATCTTTTTGCATTTTCAACTTCTTTCATTCTTAAATAGCAAATTGCTATAAGTGAAATTGTTTCTATATATATTCTGGTCTTTTTATTTATGACCTGTTCGTTTGATAAAAGGCCATTAAGCGCAAAATCACACTTATTAAGTTCAATTGCTAGTTCGTAAAGTTTATTTTTAGATTGAACGAGCCTTACGTAATGCTTTGTGGGACGTAGAAGGTTTTGTATATCTACTACAAGATTTGCCGCATTTTCAAAATCCTGTTCTTGGATAGCTTTATTTAGTTTGGGTTCTAATACTTTAAGTCTATCTTTTTGTTTATTGGTTAAAGCAATACTCATGTGTAATTCTTAGTTTGTCAAGTTATATAACGATTATGCTATCAAGATATTTAATATCAGAAAACAAAAGTAGTGATTACACTAATAACCTAAAAAAATATAGATAACTAATTTTTTAAAAGTGAATTTTATATCTTAATTGTTCAGAAGATAGTTTACTCATTTTTCTGAATAAAATTACTTTATTATTCATTTTTTAAGCGATAGAAACTTATTAAGACATTTAAACTCACATCACATCAAATAAAAATCCTCAAAGTAGTGGCTCAATCGTACAAGAATAATGCTACAAAAGACAAAAATAACACTAAAATCAACAAATATAAATATGTTGAAATACACTCAAATATAGGAAAAACACTGATTTATCGCAACTGTATTACTTCCCGATACAAAACTTCCCAAAGATCGTCCCTAATATATCCCGGTCCACTTCTACCTGGCCGGTGATCTCGCCTAAGAACTGCAGGCTGCGGCGGATGTCGATAGACAGCAGCTCACCGCTGAGTCCCAGCTCCATACCTTGCTCCACCTCGGTAAGGCTGTTCACTACATTCAGGAGGGCCGCATGGTGGCGGGCATTGGTGACGATGGTATTCTCCGTTTCTATATTGCCTTCCACTGCCGTATCAAACAGTGCCTGCCGGATGCTGTCCATCGCCTGCTTTTCTTTGGCGGCAATATACAGTATCGGGTGGGAGATGGCTGTGAACCGCTCCTGTGCCCGGGAAATACCGGAAATGTCGCACTTGTTGGCTACCAGGATAAACTTGAACTGTTCCTGCTCAAACAGGTCTATCTGTTGCCGCAGCTCGGCTGCCGTGGTGGTTTCCACATCAAAAAGGTAGATGACCACATCCGCCTCGCGCATCTTTTCCAGGCTTTTACCTACACCTATCTGCTCGATGATATCGGTAGTCTCGGTACGGATGCCGGCCGTATCTATAAGGCGGAACAGGATGCCGTTGATGTTAAGGGTTTCCTCTATGGTATCGCGGGTGGTGCCGGCAATATCGCTCACAATGGCACGCTCTTCATTCAGCAGGGCATTGAGCAGAGTGGACTTACCCGCATTGGGTTTGCCGATGATCGCCACGCTGACCC
>CALFXE010000043.1 GCA_937927845.1 uncultured Paludibacter sp. | reverse complement strand
AACGTAGTTGAAGACGGCACAACCAATGGAACCATTACCGATATAGACGGGAATTACACATTAAAACTTACCTCATCAAATCCGGTATTGAATATATCTTATATCGGGTTCGAAACACAAACAGTAAATATCGGAACCAGAACCGTTATCAATATTACTTTAGATGAAGAAACAAGCTTCCTCGATGAAGTAGTGGTCGTAGGATATGGAACCATGCGGCAGAAGGACCTGACGGGAGCTATATCTACCATTAGGACAGAAGCGCTCAAAGCTGAAAGTCCCCGCTCAGTGCAGGATCTTTTGCGTTCTAATTCATCCGGGGTAAATATTGGCCTTGCCACTACAGCAAAGGGTGACGCCACCCTGCAATTACGTGGGAAAAACACCCTGAAAGCAGGATCCAGTCCTCTGATCGTTTTAGATGGAGTAATTTACGAAGGTTCATTGGCGGATATCAATCCGATGGATGTAGCTTCAATCGATATTTTAAAGGATGCCAGCTCGGCTGCCGTTTACGGTGCCAAAGCCGCCAGCGGAGTTGTCGTGATTTTGACCCAAAAAGGTGGACGGGGTGGAAAACCGACGATATCCTTCAATACTTCGGTGGGAATCGTACAGTCTGCCAATCAACCCAAAATATTGGATGCCGAGGGTTTCATACAATACCGGAGAGCTTATGAAATTGGCAAGAACACCGATGAATATTTACAGAGATTCCCTGAAATTTTTGAAGATCCCCGTACACTCCAAAATGTAAACCAACGCGACTGGTTTAACTACGATAAACAAACACCGGTAGAAACATTTACCGAAGAAGACCTGCTAAGAACCTGGGCATCCCGCTTAGAGCTTAAAGCACCCGAAATCGACAATTTTATCCTGGGCAGGACAACCGATTGGGCGAAAAAAGTATTCCAGACAGGCTTACAGCAAGATTATCAGGTATCCATATCGAACAAAACCGATGATGTGTCTTACTATTGGTCATTGGGCTACTCCGACCGGGAAGGTATCATCGTGGGTGACCGGTTTACCACTGCAAGGGCACGTTTAAATCTGGAATCGAATATTACCTCTTTTCTCAAAATCGGCCTTAACTCGGGATTCAGTTCGCGCAATGAAGGGTTCTTGCGGGCTGACTGGGGACAGATGGTGAGAATATCTCCTTATGGTGCAGATGAGATCGGTAATACGGACGTGCCGGAACGTCTCTGGAAATATCCTACTGACGACGTAACACCGTCAAATCCTTTCTATGATAATTTATACAGGGATCGCAAGGATGTGTATAGCACATTGAATGCAAATATGTATGCTATCCTGAAACTTCCGTTCGATATTGAATATCAATTTAATTATATCCCCTATCTGGAATGGCGGGAATACTACAACCACGAGTCTTCCAAACACTACACATGGGCTGCGAACGGAGGAAAATCAGAACGTTCCACACATAAAATATATTCGTGGCAGATAGACAATGTCCTGAGATGGAAAAAGAGATTCAACCAAATCCACCATATTGAAGCTACTTTTCTGGTAAATGCGGAAAAAAGACAATATTGGAGCCAAAAAATGACGGCTACACAATTCTCACCAAATGATATACTCGGGTATCACAGAATACAGGCGGGTACGGTTCCCTTGAACGAAAGTAATGACACCTACCGCACGGGAGATGCGCTGATGGGACGTTTATTCTACTCGTTATATGATAGATATATGATCACAGCATCCGTGCGGAGGGACGGTTATTCGGCTTTCGGACAGAGAAATCCGCGGGCTGTCTTTCCGGCTGTGGCGCTGGGATGGGTCTTTACTGAAGAAAAGTTTGCGGAATCGATCACCAGTTGGTTCGATTATGGTAAATTACGGCTATCATGGGGTGAAAATGGGAACAGGGATATCGGACAATATGAAGCCTTGTCGGATATGGTATCCGGACCACATCCCTACATCGATCAAAACGGGAATGTGTATATAACCTCCCAGATTTACGTCAACAGAATGTCGAATCCCAATTTAAAATGGGAACGTACCGCCTCCATGAACGTGGGTCTCGACTTCTCCTTTCTCCATAACAGGATCAATGGCGCATTGGAAGGTTATGTTTCTACTACCAACGACCTGTTAGTGGACCGGGCACTCCCTGAAATTATCGGATATAACAGTGTGGCCGCAAACCTGGGAAAACTGCGGAATAAGGGATTTGAAGCAATGGTAAATGCCACCATGATTTCACGCCCTAAGTTTGAATGGAATGCCTCTGCCAATTTCTCGCTCAACAGGAGAAAAATTGTAAGTCTCTACGGAGATATGATCGATATAAAGGATGAAAACGGCAACGTAATCGGACAAAAAGAAGCCGATGACATTAAGAATAAATGGTTTATCGGTCAGGATCCTGACCGTATATGGGATTATGAGCTCATTGGCGTCTGGCAGAAAGAAGAAGCGGAAGAGGCTAAGATATATGGCCTGCAACCGGGCGATTTTAAATATAAAGACCAGGATGGAGACGGTGTAATGACGGATGCCGATAAAACATTCCAGGGATACAAAACGCCCCGGTTTAACTGGACATTCCGCAATGAATTTATCTTCTTTAAAGATCTCTCCCTCTCAACCATGTTCTATTCACATTGGGGATGGTATGATACATTTAACCGTGCAGCCAATGTGTCTAATTTCCCCGACAGATGTACGGAATATGTACAACCCTACTGGACTCCGGAGAACAGGATAAACGACTATGCCCGGATCGGATCAAAAAATACCGGGAATAAATACAAACAAAAATCGTTTATCCGTTGGGAAAATATCACATTATCGTACAATATGCCTAAAACATTGATTCAGAAAATAGCTGTACAGGATATGCGTGTATCGCTTTCCGTGAGAAACGTAGCCGTATTTTCTCCTCACTGGAACTTCTGGGATCCCGAAAAACGTAATTCTGACGAAAATAATCCCAATCACATGGAACCCACTCCGCGTACTTACAGCCTCAGTATAAATTTTACCCTTTAATATTGAAAATAATATGAAGACGTTATTATCAAAACAAAAAAAAATAACACTCCTGTTAGGGATATTTATCTTTGCATGGGGTTGTTCAGATAGCTGGTTAGAGCCTAAACCCTTATCTTTTTACACGCCGGAAAATACCTATGTGGATGCTGACGGTTTTTATGCCGCATTAACCACATGTGAACGCAATATGAGGCATGAGTATTTCGGTGACGGATCACCTATCCTCACAGAATTTATTTTGTCGGACATGGCAGTAGAAGGGACAACCGATAAAGCAGGCCCCCAAATGGATCTGGATGTTTCACTTTTGCCGGATGCTAATTTGAATAGCGCGGATCGTACAAGAGTAGGTTGGTATTGGTACGAAGGCTATAAGGGCGTTAAATATGCCAATATCGTTATCTCCAAGATCGATCAGGCTGAATACAAAGATGAGGCTGAAAAGAATGCAGTACTGGGATCAGCTTATTTCCACAGAGCATACCGCTATTATAAATTGACCCACCAATTCGGTAATATCCCCTATCTGGATTGGGAAATAGTAGAACCCAAATACGATTTTTATTCGTACGACAGATGGTCTATTCTGGAGAAAATGCTTCCCGAACTTGAATTTGCCTATCAATGGGTTCCGGAGAAAGTAGATCGCGGGAGAACTTCTAAAGCAGCCTGCGGAGTATTGCTTATGAAAGTCTGCATGGCTTTGGGAGAATTTGACCGGGCTATTGCAGTGGGTAATGAAATTGTAGCCAAACATCCGTTAATGACCCAACGGTTTACGGCAAACCAGACAAAACCAAGGACAAACCTGATGCATGACCTTCACAGTGTGGAAGCCAAACTCGACAGAAACAATACGGAGGGATTGATGTATGTTGTAGCCTATCCGGAAATCGACGGGTCCGACAGGATTCAGACTATGCGTAATGGCGTACCTTTCTGGAATAGTGGAAACGTAAGAACACCCGATGGAAAAACAGGAACCAGTATCAGTATTCATGCAACTGAAACAGATCCATGGATGGATTTGAATAAAAGTTACGGAAGAGGAATTGGACGCTTGCGCCCTACCAGTTATTATACCAATAAAGTATGGACAGACAAGGAAAAGAACGATTTGCGGGGTATTTATAACCGTGACAGTTGGAAAAGTCCGGAAGACCTGCAATACAATCATCCCGACCTTAAAAGAGACAATAATCCGTGGTATGGCCAGAATTTAGTCAAACCGGTTGCCATGTCGGTAGAAGACACAATCCGTTGCTGGTTCTCATGGCCACATTATAAACTTTTCGTACCCGATCCTTTGCAAACACAATGGGCAGGGGGAGAGACTCCATGGTATATTTACCGCTCTGCAGAAATCTATCTGATGCTCGCAGAATGTTATTACTGGAAAGATCAACCGGCAGAGGCCGCCTCAGCCTTAAACGTTGTCAGAACAAGAGCGGGAGCAGATCCTTTGACTGCTGCAGATATAAATATCGGGGCTATTCTGGACGAAAGGGCAAGGGAATTGTACTACGAAGAAAACAGGAAAACAGAACTGACAAGAATAGCGTACACCTATGCGAAGACCGGAAAACCATGCGAAGTATTTGGCGGCAGAGTGTATAAACTGGATAATTTCTCTGGTCCCGGAGGTACAGGAGCCAATGTAAAACAGGACGGAATTAATTTTTATTACGACTGGGTAATAAAACAATCTAATTTTTATAACAAAGGCGTTATACACAAATGGGCTGAATATAAAATGAGCGTACATCATGTCTTATGGCCCATTCCTGCAAATGCCATCAATACAAATATAAGAGGGGTTATTAATCAGAATATCGGTTATCCCGGCGCTGAAAAGAATGTAGAGCCATTAATCGTACCCAAAGAAGGTACTGTATTAGGACCTCAATAAAATAAATTTTGATGTAGAATTTTTTCAGCGTGTTTGTAAAATCATTTTTAACCCAGCCCTGCGTGCTATATAGTTGCGTAGGGCTGGTATTATTATTTTCAGAATACTTATTAAATAAAATAGCGTGGGTTCGATATTTTTAAATAAAATCTTCCCGCATCGGACTGAATGCATCTATTAATATCCCCGGTTCAATACATTTCGTACTGTGCACTACATTCGGGGGAATATATATTCCATCCCCTTCCTTGACCTTTTTTATGATCCCATCCACGGTAAATTCAAAAACTCCGCTTGCCACGTAGGTACTCTGGCTATGATAATGAGAATGTGCAGCCCCCACTGCTCCTTTTTCAAATTCTACTTTTACAAGCATAATTTGATTATCAAATCCTAAGATTTGCCTTCGCACCCCGGCACCGGCCGGGCACCACAGAATCTCATCCTTATATAAAAATAAATCACTACAAGTCTCCATAAAAAATCAATTGTAATTGACAATTAGCACCTTCTTCTTCCATCGATATCTTGAAAATCAACTTTAAATTCCCGATTATCAGAAAGGATAATAGTCGCCCCTAATGTACTATAATTACCTGTAACTTCGTTTACATTAATATATTTTATAGGATTCAGTTCCTCTTCGGTCCAATCACTGTCATCCATCTTGTGTAGCATAACTGTCACAAGTAACTCCATAGGGGGATTCTTGTCAAGACGTTTTTTCCGGGCAAATATAACCGTACTTTCATCTGCTTCTGCATTCCGGTTCGAATGAACAAGGCTTTCGAGTTGATCCCAGCCCGTATAAGATATTAAAGCCAGGCTCCTACCGGGAATAGAAGCTGTAATTATCTTCCTATTGCTCTTCTCAAATTGTTTAACCATCGCATTTTTTCCACCTAAGTGAGGTAAACCATAATGCCCAAGAGTAATTTCGTATTCAAAGGCCAAACGTGTGCGGTCTACCCTGACAACTCCCCCGGGAATAGCTATCTCTGCCAAATCAAGGATGTATCCGACCCCGTTATTAGGAGGCTTACGCATTATAGATTGACGGTACAATATGTCGTCAATAACTCCATTGAATACCATACTTTGCGAAATCGTGAATTTTTGGTTCTCCAGCGCGTCATTGTCTACTGTTAATCCGGTAAGATAAAAATTCACATCCTCTCCTCTCAAGTCGCGGGGATCCAGGCTGCGGTAAGAATACTCCATGGCAGTACCTCCGGAAGGATCATGATCTTCCCATGGGAAATGTGTGTTATAAGATAACTTTGAATAATTCGGATCATCGTAGTACACCTTCCCGGGAATTATTTCTGAAGTTCCTGTTTTTCCATGGTTTACCAGCACGAGCCCCGGATTCTCAAGGACTAATTTATTAGAATCATTGCCAAGGGACTCCCAGAGGCCATCGTTTTCCTTTGCCGTCCAGAAAGGCGAATCCTCAGGAAGTGCCAGACAAATAAAAGGCAGGAACATCAAAAAGGGACTTCCGGCGCAACTGTAGTTTTGGACCATATACTCCCTCTTTCCATAAAATCCCAGACTTGGAATTTCATTGTAATAAAAATCTTCACGTGTCACGAACTGCAGTAAGGATCCTGAGCAAAGACGCCTTGCCCATCCCGGATCCAGTAAATCCGGGTTGTTCAGCATAAACGAAACCGGGAAAGCCCCTGATACCCAAGTGCGGTAACAGATGCTCCGAGACCACATGTTTATATATCCATCACGACCCAAAAAACCGGGCAACGATCTCATGAGTTGCTGTGCGGATCTTTCAATTATTTCAGCAATTTCGGGATAATATTCGTCTCCGAACATTCGATTCCATATCGTTGTATAGACAATAAAAAGGCTGATTGAGTAGTAGTTATACGTTTGCTCCAAATACCACCCATTCCCTGAATGGTAAGACGCGATCCATAGCAAATGACTTTTTAACAGCTCATCATCAATTTCATACCCATACTTCTTTAAAAAAGAAAGCGTTATAATGTTAAAAATACGCCAGTTGTTCTGTGTAGTCCGGTGATGTGCCCATTTTGAGATGCATTCAACCATTTCATTTTTTTCTTCTTCGGTATAATGTGTCCATATCGTATCCGGCATCAGAAGTAGGGTCTTGAATAATCCTCCGAATTCGCAAGTAAATTGATAATTGGAGTCGGGCAACTCCTCAGGCAGCGGTATTGAATTAGGATGGCCGGATGTAAAAGCCCTGTAAAAGTGTAAAGAATAATAATCTCTTAATTTAATACCTTTGATCGCAACTTCAGGATCAACATGAATCAGTGGTCCTGCCAATGTAAATGTTCGCTCCAAAGCTTCAAAATCAGCCGCCCTATATCGCCATTCGGGTGCGTTTGGCTGAGGATAAGTCTTACCCGGTACAATAGGAAAACTCATAGGCTGATCCATGGAATCAACATGAGAAAAAGCTCCCTCTAAAAGAAATTTTGCCAAATCAACGTAATGCTCTCTTGTCATACCTGTCATAGGGCTTAGTTCTAAGTCAGGATTTGTTATTTCAAATTTTCTCTTCATTGAAATTATATTAACTGTCTTGTAAGTTCAGGCGCATCATCATTTTTTTCATTTATGCAAAAATATAGGTTTATAGCATTAGAATAGGATACTATATTTGCATAAAAATATAATATATTTGCCATTAGAACGTCTATCCCTGCTTTTACAGATAAACGGCACAACAACCTTCCACATATCCATTGGCTAATTGTAGAAAAAATGTCCTCAAAAGTTTTGTTATTCTGAAAATATCCTTACCTTTGCACTCGCTCTCGAAATGATACACCGCAGTGGCGGTAAATCTTGAAAAGCAACTAACATGGTGTGGTAGTTCAGCTGGTTAGAATACCTGCCTGTCACGCAGGGGGTCGCGGGTTCGAGTCCCGTCCATACCGCGGAAAGCCTAAGTCAATAGGCGCCAAAAAAGAGACAAGTCCTTCATATTCAGTGAATATGAGGGACTTTTTTTATTTATGTTGTCTTAGGAAAAAGCCAAAATAAAGCCAAAAAAAGACATTTAGTGTGTCCCATTTCATACCCCAAACCAAAAAGGGACACAGGGGGTACGAGAAATCAAAGAAAAAGGGGTACGAATTGTCCGAAATTGGCAGTGTGTTGTCGGGAATTGGCAGTCTGCATAAAACTCATTAACAGATAGTTTACTTTAATTTTGTAACATTAAAAAATGAGTTTATGAAAAGTACATTTAAAGTTCTTTTCTTTTTGAAAAGAGACAAGCAAAAATCCGATGGCAGTGTTCCTATCATGTGCCGGATTACAATCGACGGACAAATAAGCCGTTTCAGTACCAAATTAAATGTGCATCCTAAATCATGGGATGTAAAGTCGTCAATGGCTCTGGGCAGAACAAAAGAAGCTGTCGAGATAAATACCTTTCTGGAAACAATTAAAACAGGCTTATACAACGTTTACCATGATTTACTCACCAAAGAGAACAATGTTAATCCTGATCGGGTTAAAAATATCTTTCTTGGTCTTGAAATTAAAAACCAAACCGTACTCGAATTATTCCAACGGCATGTTGATGATATCGCTAAATTGGTTGGTATAAGCAGGGCAAAAGGTACACTTCAAAAATATGACGTAGCCCGTAGGCACATGGCTAATTTTATTAAAGAGTATTATAATGTTGCTGATATTTCTTTGAAAGAGGTAAATCACTCCTTTTTGAGAAATTTTGAAGTGTACCTAATGACAAGCTGCAAATGTAAGGAAAATACTACTGCTAAATTCTTACAGCGATTCCGCACTATTATTCTTTTCGCCAAAAATAACGGTTGGATTCACATTGATCCTTTTGCCAACTATAAAATAAAGTTTAAGAAAGTCGATAGAGGCTATTTAATGCAAGAACAAATAGACGAAATCATGAAGAAACAATTCTCTTCTGAACGTTTGGAGCGAGTAAGAGATATCTTTATTTTTAGCTGTTATACCGGACTTTCCTATATAGACGTAAAAGGATTGGATGAAAGTAATATCCGCATTTCATTTGATAATAATTTGTGGATAATGGGGAAACGTGAAAAGACAGGTACAAGCTACAATATTCCATTACTCGACATTCCAAAGCAAATTATTGAGAAGTATAAAGGGACGATGCCCAATAAGAAAGTTCTCCCTGTTCCAAGCAATCAAAAAGTGAATGAATATCTCAAAGAAATCGGAGCTGTTTGCGGTATTGACAAAGATTTAACATTTCATCTTGCAAGACACACTTTCGCCACTCTTACGCTTACAAAAGGAGTTTCCATTGAAAGTGTATCAAAAATGTTAGGTCATACAAACATAAAAACTACCCAAATTTATGCAAGAATTACCGATGTTAAGGTAAGCAACGATATGGCTTCTTTTGCTGAAAAACTTGAAGAAAGGCGAATCAAATCTAAATCTAATTTAGATAAACTTTTTGAATGCCTTTCATTGCATGAAAAAATGGCTTTATTTAATCTTCCCGGCACTCTGTCTGATGATCCCGAAAGATTAAAGCGTATATCTGTCATGTGGCATAGCCTTTCAGAAGAAGAAAAATTATCTCTCTGGTCTAATACTTTTGAAAATGAAGGCAATCTCACTTTTAAATCGGAAAAAGCCAATACTCAATTAGCTGTTTAACCCACTAATTTTTAATAGTAATGAAAAAAAATGAATATTCAACAGTAATAGCTCTGTTCGACGAGTATAATAAGAATGTATATAAGGTTAAAGCCTTATCTACCTACCTGAAATATGAAGCGGTGAGAAACTATATCGCTGATTACATTAAACAACGATATGGGAAAGTTGATTACTTGCTGTCCGAAATCGACGTCAATTTCATAATAGGTTTTGAAAATTACCTGATGAAGTTTCGCAAATATAACGTAAACACAGCCGCCAAGAAAATAGAATTATTCCGTCGTATTGTAAATATAGCCTGTGAAAAACAGGCTATATCCAACAACCCTTTTAGCCATTACCGGATTAAAAGGCAAGAGGTAGTTCGTGCCTTCCTTTCGGAAAAGGAGTTACAGTCTATTTTGAGCAAAAAGTTTTCGACTAAAAGACTTGAACAAGTAAGGGATGTATTTATCTTTTCCTGTTTTACAGGTCTGAATTATTCAGACTTATCAATGCTAACAACCGAAAATTTTGAAACAGATAAAGACGGTAATCCTATTATCAAAATTATGCGGAGCATGACATATACACCTGTTATAATCCCTTTGCTTTCAGTTCCGCAGAAAATTTTGAATAAGTACAGTCAAAATTTACCGATAGCAAGTAATCAAAAGATGAATGATTATTTGAAAGAAATCGGTGATATTTGCGGTATTGGTAAAAATCTCACTTTCAGGGTTGCAAGAAACACATTTGCGACTACTATTACCTATATGAATGGGGTACCCATTGAAACAATATCCCGAATGTTAGGACATACCAATATAAATACAACCCAAACATTGGTACGAATGGATAACGGAAAGATTGGGCGGGATATGTTGAAATTATCAGAACACCTTACAGGTATGGATACTGCATTAAACCTCTAAAAATATTTATCATGGAATTACAAATTATTCAAAGCAAGATTTATGAAATCCGAGGTATGCGAGTTATGTTGGATTACGATTTGGCTGAATTATATCAGGTTGAAACCAAAAATCTGAAACGTTCTGTTCGTCGGAACATAGACCGTTTTCCTCCGGATTTTATGATTGAACTCTCAAAGGAAGAGTACGATTTTTTAAGGTGCAATTTTGGCACCTTAGAAAATCAAGGACAAGGGCAACACGTAAAATACTTACCTTTTGCATTTACTGAACAGGGTATAGCCCAACTGTCAAGCGTTCTTAACAGCACGTTGGCCATTCAGGTTAATATATCTATTATCAGAGCTTTTGTCGCTTTACGACAATATGCACTGGGTTATGCGGAATTAAATCGTAAATTGGAGGAATTTATGGTGGAAACCAATATGCAGTTCAGCGATATTTATCAAGCTCTTACAGAACTGGCATCACAAAAAGAACTGGAAAATAAGCCCCGTAAACGTATTGGTTTTAATGTTAAACATGATGAAGAATAATATATTATGGAACAAGGATATATCCAAATCAAAGAAAATAGTGAGAATCAACTAATTGTTGAAGCAAAACTTGTAAATTGCACCCTGTGGGTAACGAAACATCAAATTGCCGACTTATTTAATGTATTTGTCAATACGATTGGTAACAATCTACGGAGTATATTCAAATCCGGCTTGCTCCGTGAAGAAGATGTTACCCGAATACATAAATTTGAGAGCAACGGGCACCCATGCGAAACGGTACTGTATAATCTGGAAGCACTGATATTTGTCAGCTACCGTGTAGCATCTTTTGAAGCAAAAGCATTTCGGGAATGGGTAATGAAAGCATTAACCGAATATACCCGGACTGATAATAAAAAATCAACAGAAGTTCTGATAGTATATAACCTACACTCAAAACTTCCGGCTATTTCGATGAATTAATAAACGTTTAATACATTTAGATATGAAACACGTATTTTATTTACTTATCGCTGTTTTAATGGTTTCCTGCGGCTCAAACTCATCAAAGAGTAATTACGAAAAAACCATTACGGATAACCTGTTAAAAGGGAGCGACACAAAAGAAAATCTCAATTTTAAAATTATTGAGCTAAACGAAACAGGTAATATTACGGTTGCAGATAGTATTGCGTATCTTACTGATGAATTTAAAAAAGATAAACAACTTATTATTAACAGGGTTGAATTGGCTAAAAAAATGAGTGAAGATCTGCAAGCTAAAACAAAGAAGAAAAGCGAATTTGATAAGTATGGTGATGATATTGCTGTAATGAACACCCGTATAGATTCTCTCAAAAATCTTACTCCGGATAATCTTAACGGATATGACAGTAAGAATCCGAATGACGTTCTTGCCATGATCGTTAGATGTAAATACTCAATCGCTCCCGGTGGAACATCTGTTGAAGAAACATTTGATTTCTACCTGTCTCCCGATGGCAGTAAATGTTACGGTAAAACAAGAGCAAAATAAAAGTATATATCACAATCCCAACGGAGCCTGTATCATAATCGGTACAGGCTTTTTTATGTATATGGCTTTCCTTTCTGTGGGGAAAGTGCTGCGTTTTATGATGATAAACGCAAAGTAAATAACCGATTCCCTTTTTTCTGTACTTCCCTCGATATAATTTCTTCCTCATTCCGCGATGACCGATGTGGAAAGCGGCTCGGACTAATCGGTTGTCAGTGGCGAAAGTATTTCCGTGTTCTTCACGCCGACGCAAGTTCACGCCGCAAGCGGTTTTACGAAAAATCTTCCAACATCCTGCGGACGTAGCGTATTTATTCGCAAAAAACTTGACTGCCGGCTAAACACTACTTTCTGATAGCCCCTGAAACTCGATCATTCCTCACCGGCTCCGATACGGCATAAAAAAAAAGTCAGAAATTATGAGAAGTACAGAAAAAAATAGGAAACAACGACCGACAGCCTACCATCCAATTAGCATAAAATTGGTTTTAAAAATCGTTTTGGCGGTTTTGGGCTTCTGTGTGTGGGGAACAGGGTTTATTTGGGCTTTAGTGGGCTTGTATCTCTTTCTTCCTGTTATACGGGGTATCCTCTCCTTTTTCGTGGGTATGGGTGCTATAATCCTCTTTATTCTCGCAATGCTGACCTTTTTATAATCCCTTAAAATTTAGAGTTATGAGCAAAGTATTTTTATTAGGAGCAAACAAGGAAATTGACAAGGCTATACAGGTTGTTCAAGTCAATCAGGTTATCCAAATGGAGGGTTATAGCTATGACAGATATGTAGTCTATGACATCGTTAAAAATAACTGGGGTATCACTTACAAGCTGATTAACCTACGGAAAAAAGTTTTTCAGACAGCAGACATAATCAGACCATTAAGCGAAAAATTCGGTATCGGTTATTATTACGACAGCGAAAATCCTGAATTTATGGATGGTTTTGAAGTGGCGTTACTTCTTCAGGAAGCGAAAGACATAGTTAAAGCGGAAACAGACGAAGCCGAAAAAGAGAAGATAAGAGTAGAAGAAGTTAAGGTAATAGGGCGTAAACGTTTTGCCGAGATATTTCCCGAAGATGCGCAAGCGGTAATCGTGGCACGTCTGAAACAAAACGAAAGCGATAGTCAAACCGACTATTACGGAAGTAGCACACAACGCACCGTCATTTTAGGCTTTTCCAAACATAAAAGGGATATTTTTTCCGAAATGCGTAAATACGCATCAAACTTCGAGGAAACCGCCTATTTAGCCGAGTTTAACGAGGATTACGAAAATAGGGAAAAATACTCTATGGGTGCAGGGTATTATTTAGGAGAATATAGGCATAGCGGTTGGATAATTAAAAAAGTGCCAGTATATAACCGTGAACGCACTATTGAAGATTTTGCATACACAGCAGGAAGCGAAGATAATATACATATCAGTAAGTCCAACACAACGCCACCAACCAACCAGACAGGGGAAAGTAAATGCGGTTGTACAATGGTTGAGTATTCAGCCAAAGCAGTAGCGGTATTCGGGGAAACCAAAGCAATTAAAGACGAACTAAGAGCAATGGGAGGACGCTTCAACAGTCGATTAACCTTTAATGGGAAAAAAATAAAGGATGGATTTTCCCGAAATCACAAGAGCAAAGGTTAGCCTATTATTTCGGATTGGATTAAACAATGTAGAACACAGGGCAGAGCCTATCTGCCCTACTAAAAACAATCACCATGAGAGTAGATATAGATATGAAATTCATCCACAGGTATAATAAAAACCTATCCTGTATAATTCTCGCAGAAACTGCAAAAGGGTGGAAAGTCAGCCAAACGGAAACCTTTGCCAACCCAAGAAAGAAGCCAAAAGTAACCGTCCAATTCTATCATGCAATTTGGTTTGATGACCAAAAAGGAGAATGGGACGCAGTAAATAATTAACAATCAAAAAACAATATATCATGTATTACGGATTAAAGAACCCCAATAGAAAACAAGAGTTCATTAATAGAATGAACCAACAAATTAAAGTAAATGAGAACCTTATAAAAGGTTTGGAAACGTGTGAGCCGTTTATCAGAGCCTTTAATGGCAAGGTAGCCAATTCAAAGCTAATTAAAGCCATATACACCGCAGAGAACCCGAACAACCTTTCTTACAGCATCACCGAAAAAAGAGGATGTAAAGGCATTGCAATCGGTATATCTGACAATAATCACAGAATGTATGCAAGTGTGGAGGGCAAAACATGGAATTATCTGACATCATACAACTGCGTTTTTCTCCTGCCAACAACCAAGCCTGATGAAAATTCACAAGACAGGATAAATGCGGATGAAGCAATCAAGCAAATTGAAATAGAAAAAGAATACCTCACAATTCTAATACAAGAATGTAAAGCCGATTTACAGATGTATGATGAAGAAATAACCGCATGGGAAGAACTTGAAAGGCAGATTGAAGCCTATGAACAAAAGTTCTCACCCAATCTGCGAGGAACTATAACAATGAGTGCAAGATAAAAGAAGTCAAACACGGGGCAGTAACCCTGCCCCACAAAATAACAGTCATGAAATACAGAGAATTGTCAGCATACGAAAAATTGCAAAAGATACAGGACATCAATTTTTGCAGGGCAGAACGCCACAATGTAGCTATATATCTGAACGCATTAAGACGTAACGACAGGGCGATAATAGAGGAATACGAGAGTTTTGGAAATACCCCTCGCCAGTTATTAATGAATAAACGAGAGTACGAAAGACATTTAGTATTTGGCTTCATTAAAAAGGAATTTAACGAATACGGTTGGTTGGAAAGACCTGATTTTTTGGAACGTGAAGAAATACAATTCCCACATCGGGACGGTTGGGCGGTATCTAACCATATCACACTGGGTAAAGGCTTAAACGGAAAATGGACTTATGGAATGAGTTACTCTCACAGTACAGGCGGATCAGGCTATGGGCTTAATGTATGGGGTAAAATATTCGACAATAGAAAAGACTGCCTGAAAGCAGCATTAAATGAAATGCTTACAGGACTTGAAAAAGACAGCAGTAAGACCGACCGATATGCAATCAATGTATTAAAACAAGCGAAAGCCTTATTTGACGAGATTACAGGGCGTAAACCTGTACAATTAGAATTATCATTCTTTTAATAAATCCAATCAATATGAAACCGAATAAAATAGCAATTATGTATAAGGGAGTTGTACATTTCCTGAACAGGGTAACAGGCGAAAGCAAGCATTATCAAATAGCTTTTGAAACTGACCGTTGGAGCATCCGTTTTTATCTGTTACAGAACGGTCAAATCCGAATAATCATAAATAAGTCTATCAAAAAGAGCGAAACGGAATATCATACGCATTTCTGCTATGACTGTTATTGCACACTTGATAAGAATGGTTTATTTCTCGATGACGTTCACGATCCTGCCACTTGCCGAAAGATAACCAACCCTACTAAATGGTTTACCATTGAACCCATGTTAAGGGATATTCACAACCAGTTAAAAGAAGAACTGGAAGCCTTGCACCCTTTCGACCTGATACACGATATAAGAGATTTAGAACACTTCATATACAGGAAAATGGAAGAATACGGAAAGGTAGAATTTACCGTAAACAACTCCCTACGTTTCGGTATCGGTGAAAATGCCTATACCACAAGCGAAGAAGCATTGAAAGCCAAAGAAAAAGAACCTGTTGTTTTGCTAAATCTATTCAATGGCAATCATATAATATCTAAAGACACTATCATCTTTTTCCTGTACTGGCTTTTGGACAGGGATAAAGAATTAAGTGTATCAGACGGACAAAAATTGAAAACGGTTGTCAGATCATTTGAGGAAAGTCCCAAAAAGCCGAATGAATGGTCTTTGCAAACTCTTAATACGTGGTGGCAATGGCTTAGTTTTGATGAATTTGAAGATATTACAGGTATAGAGCAGGACAGAGACGGCAATAATGAAATAGATGCAAAATTCCTTGATGATGCCAACCAATTTTGGCAAAATAAAACCTTTCAAGAAAAAATCAAAATTTATCAATCCAATTCACACTTACATGAGATTGTAAAAGAAAGGATTGAAGCATATGAATAACCAAAGGGCGGAGTAATCCGCCCATAATCTCAAAAAGCATGAAATTGAAAGTAAATAAAACAAATAAGACCTGCACAATTAGCGGACTAACTTCAACCGAAGTTGATGTAATATTGGGAATCGTAGATACTGCTAACAGGCGATGTTTCCGAGAACAAGAAGATAGCGGAGAATGGTATAGCAACGATGATTTTGTACTATCACTTACCGATGAACAACGACAAGCGTTGTCAAAAATCGGAGAAGAAATACAGCAAATTTATAACAGTTAATTATCAATATCATGGCACAGGAAAAAATAGACGATTGGATGCAAGATGCCAAAGACCTTGCAAAAGCGGAACGGGAACTCAAAATAGAACATTGGGTATATATAACCTTTGAAGTAAGGGACGAGGACAGAAACCGTGAAATACTACATATAATCGACATCCCTCGTGCCATGTTAGACCGTTGGCGGTGGGTTATTGAGTGGCGCAGGGCAAAATTGGTATGTAAATACCCCCGTAAGAAAATTTGGGTATATCACTGTGCATACGACAAGCGGACGGGATTGCAAACAGGTTTTGACTTCCTTTTAGGCAAAGTAGCTTCGGCAAAAGCGCAGATAACTAAGGTAGAAAGGGCAATCGCCAAATATATCGACTATATGACACACAATGACCTGTTTTTCAATCTTGAAACGGATGAAAAGTTACTCAAAGCCAAAGCCAAATTGGAACAGAAAAAGAAAAATTATAATGAAGCGTATGCCATTTTACAGGCAGAAGTCATCAAGCATAAACAGAACAGCACCATGTATAAATTATTTATTGGATTCAAAAAGTTGGGCGAGTTCAGCTCTATAATGGAAGCCAAGAAATACGCAGATAATAGCGGACTATCAGGTACTTTTAACCTGATTGGAGACAAGTATCAAGATAATTGGTATGTTTCCTCAATGCAAGTACAAACCTCTAAATAACAAAGAATATGACAACAATAAAAGACATAGATGGAAACATAATTGAAGTAACAGATTTGAACGCCGCCATTGACGAATGTAAGCGTTGTAAAGACAGTCCGTATAAAATGGAAAGCGGACACACCGTAGGCGAAAATTATGCCTATATGTTGGAACAACTGCTCCCGCTTCAACAACAAAGCCGTCGTTCACGTTGGTTGGAAGGTACAGAAATGCGCTACAATCAGGGCAAGCGTTTTACAAAAATGGATATTGCCTATGAAATCGGTCGGCACGAACCGTATCACCCTGCCTCTCTCTATTGGGATAGCCTGCGTCGAGAGGAACTTGTAGCGTTCTTCAATGAAATGTTCGGTACAGATATTCGTTGAATTTTCCTCTTTATACACGAAAAAATCCCGACGGAACACCGTCGGGATAGCTATTATATCACTAAATATTTTTTAGATTATCCTAATACAGTGAGTATTAAAATCTTTTAGTTAAATTCACGCCGTAATAAAAGTTATACAATATGTCAGAATCAATTAAAACCAACAATATACCAGAACAATGGGTTGCTTATTTCAGCCACATCGAAGATCATCCCGCTAACGTCCTGATGAACCTCGCGCTGGTAGACTTAGCCCCAATAGATAACCTCAAAGAGTTGCTGCTATTTACTATTCAGATGCTCTCCGCAGATGAAAACGGATTATTCACGGCAGAAGAAGAATCCGAGGTACTACACAGCATCCAAGAAGAAATCATCGAGGCTACCGAAAAGAAAAATGTCATCGTCGCAGGAATCGTTAAGTCAAACGGTCTGATGAATATGTACCTTTATGTAAAACACGGAAAAGAATGCGAGGAACTCTTAAAGTCCGTCATGAATGTACATCCCGAATACTCGTACAACATTGAAGTGCAGAAAGACAAGGATTGGAATACCTACTTCGACTTGTTGTACCCATCCAAATACGAACTGCAAACCATAGAAAACCAGTCGGTCTTATTCCAACTGGATCAGGACGGCGACGACTTCAGCAAAGAAAGGGAAGTGGATCACTTTATCTATTTCCCGACCGAAGAAGGGCGAGAGCAGTTTATTCGGGAAGTCGAAACGCTCGGATATAAAGTGGCGCTAAAAGAAACCGTAGATCATGGCGATTCCTATCATTTCGCATTGCAAATCTCCCGGCTAAACAATGTCATGCCCTCAGAGATTAACGAATATACATGGGAGTTAGTAACATTGGGTAATGACTACGGTGCCAAATACGACGGTTGGGGATGCTGCCCACAAAACAGCAGATAAAATATAGCTGATATAAAATAAACAGACGCGCGGTTTCCGCCCGTTACTATTCTTATGAGATCTGCAAATTATTTGAGAGAAAATATACAAATAATTTGCAGATCAAATGACATTATTTAATTTTTAGCAAGTTTCAATATCCTAATTGCCCCTCTTATAACAATAAGGAATACAATACTACCGATAATAAGGTCGGGTATCTGATTATTCAACTGCCATACTAAGAATCCGGCAAGAATTACCCCTGCATTTATTATTACATCGTTGGATGAAAAGATGATACTTGCCTGAATATGGGCATCTTTGCTCTTCGTCCTTTGAAGTAAAAGCAAACATATAACATTAGCAATCAAAGCAAGTACGGATATACCTATCATTGTTTGAAAAACAGGCATTTCCTCTGTACCTGTAAACCGTCTGATTACCTCTATAAAACCAACGGCAGCCAAAAGTATCTGGAAATATCCGCAAATCATAGCAACACGCTTCTTACGGCTTACGGCTGCACCGACTGCAAACAAACTTAATCCATAAACAAAAGCATCAGCAAGCATATCAAGGCTATCAGCAACCAATCCCATAGATTTGGATATAATACCCGTTGACATTTCAATCAGGAAAAAGCCGAAGTTAATAGCCAGTACAATCCAAAGGACTTTACGCTGTTTGCTATTTTCCTCTGCCTGGACTTCTCCTGTTACTTCTTTACTTTCAATAAAGCGTGAACCGAGATTCAAGGTAGCAAGCTGCTTTTCGATTTCCTGATAGTCGCCTGTATGGTAAACAGTAAATATCCTGCCTTTCAGGTCAAATTCCTGCTTTGCAACACCCTCTATATTTTGGAGTTTCATCCGAATGAGGTTTTCCTCACTCGGACAATCCATTTGTTCAATTTTAAAAATTGATTTATTCATTTTACAATTTAATTATAATCCCGGTATTCAGGATGAAACCGTCCAACGGTGCATAAATGTCCCGAAATTCAGGATTAGTCATCGAACCCGTATGAATGGTATCAAACCTTGTCTGCCGTCTGTCGGTAAAGTTCTCAAAGTTAGCATATATTGAGAACTTTTCCCAAATTCGTTGCATCATTAATCCGAAGACAAGGTAATCCTTACCTGTTTTACCGTCATTCAAATTTTGTTTTCCGGTATAATAAGCTTCCAATCCGATTTTCCATTTATCTTCCACCTCATACATTAAAACAGAATTGATTTTATGTTTCGGGGTTAAGGTTTTTTGGTAGCTTCTGCCGTCTTCCTTTACATCAGCATCCGTATAGGTATATCCGAGAAATAAACCGAAATCCTTATACTTAATTTTCATATTGGTTTCAGCCCCTTTACTATCCACGTGACCGTTAATGTTATTAAACTGCCAACGATTATTTTCAGCAGCTTGCAGTTCAAGCGGATTTTTCAGGTAAGTATAAAAGAATAACTGGTTTATACTTAAAAATACTTGGTCGCCGAACAAACCCGTTTTATAAGTAAAATCCACATTTGCCCCATAACTCCTTTCCAGTTTGTTCCTGTTGTCATCTATCGGCAAGACATTCTGAAACTGGATGCGTTCGCTATCTTCCGAAAAAATGGTAGGTGCTTTATATCCGAACCCACCACCTACACGGGATGAAAATTTCTCCGTTATCTTGAAATGAGAAGATATACGGGGTAGAACTGCAAAACCGTAATCGTTAATATAATCGGTACGCAATCCGCTTTCAAGATTCATCCAGTCCGTTATTTTCGTATTGTTCTGTACAAATACGCCTACGGTAGTCATATTGTAATCACGTAAAGGAAAATCGGTCAGTTTTTCTTCGGTAAACTTATCCGTCCACACATTCGCACCCGCTACCCATTCCGTTTTTTCTTTTGTATGTATATAAGATACTTCTGAAAAAGACGATAACTGGTCGCCGTCAAATTTGAAATCGGGAATCTCAATCTTACGGCTGAAATAAGTAATGCTGTTCTTTACATTTAATCTGTTTTGTTTGTCGAAACGATGTTCAAATGTAAGTTGGCTTGAATGCCTTTGTGTCTTGTTTCTTTCAAAATAGGAATGTTCTTCGTTTCCCTTATCTTTTACATACTCCATATCACCACCCAGACGGTTTTCAATCATGGAGTTTATACCGAAATTAAAATCTGTGTTTTCAGACAGGTACAAGAATAGCTTAGGATTAAATACAAACCTGTCGAACTTTGGTATTGCCGTAAAGCCAACATCTGACGGATCATAAGCCCAGTTACGGTTATACGATGCAAAAACGGTAGTACCTACCTTGTTGAATTTCTGACCGAAAAAGCTGTTTACATCAAGCCCTTTACCTGTTGTCCCATTCAGGTGGATTGAGAAATCCCTTTCCTTTTCAGGCGTTTTCGATATAAGGTTTACCAGTCCCGCAATAGCACCGCCACCGTATAAAGTAGAAGAAGAACCTTTTATTATTTCAACCTGCTTTAAATCGAGCGGTGGTGTCTGTAATAAACCTAATCCGCTTGCTGCACCTGAAAATACGGGAAAACCGTCTTTTAGTATCTGTGTATATCTACCGTCCAAACCTTGAATGCGAATAGATGAATTACCCGATATGGCTGATGTTTGTTGTGTCATAATACCCGTGCTTTCATTCAGAAGCATACGTATATCTCCGGGTTTCATCACTCCTTTTTCGCCTAACTCTTCGGCATTTATAAATTCAATACGGGTAGGAATATCTTTAAAAGTACGTGTCCCCCTTGTTGAAGAAACAACTACTTCCTGCAATGTTTCTTCATCAGGCTCAACCCTGATAACGATAGGTTCATCCGAAGCCAACGGGAATGTAAATTCTTTTATGGTCTTTTCATATCCTACATAAGTAATTTCAAACCTCTGTTTACCGTCTGGAATATTGGAGAGTACCGCTAATCCTTCAGCATCAGAAGATGTTCCGTTCGTAGTATTTTGAAGTATAATATTAGCACCGATTAAAGGCTCTTTGTTATCACAGTCTATTAGTTTAACGTTAAGTGTATTTTGAGCGAAAATATTGGAAATGCTGAATACTAAGAATAGCATCAGTATAATTTTTGTTTTCATTTTATTTCTTGTTTTTAAATCTTCAACTATAAATGATATGAGGATTACGATATTACAAAGAATGTATTATCGTAAAAATTGCAGGGCATATTCACAACGACCTGTATAATAAAAATTAGTTTATGCTTTTGGCGGTTGCCAGATTGAAGATTTATAATCAGAGAGAGCGTTTTTTACTATATAATCTGATTTATAATCAGGTATAGAGCCTAAAATTATTATTATTGGATTATAAAAACGGGCTTCCGGAAATCCGGAACAGGTATTACAATGTAGAAAAGGGGAACAACAACTATCATCGGAACAGTCGTCACAACTATTGCCTATGTCATTGCTCGTTTCAACGGTATCTGTATATATAGCTAAACATTTATCCTCAAAACAACATGGCATTACTGATAACAGTAATACATATATGGATAATATGAGGGACAAATATTTCATGCTGCAAAGATAGCGATTATGTTTTGCAACTTAGTTGCAAGTTTCGTACTATTTTCACAGATTATCTACTGTTTAATTTACGATTCTATTTCGGCTATTGCTTTTTCAATTTCAGCAAAGGCTTCGCTCATTACTTCCTCTACCAGTCCGCCGATTTGTGCTGCCATAGCAACCGAATTCATGCGCGAAATACGGGTTATACCATCAGAAGTCTGATATATAGATATGCGACATGGAAGTAATGATGAATAAAGACGTTCCATATCATGCTCCAATATTCTGCCGGAATATTTGGGGTTGCACAATTCTATGACTTTTATCGGTAGCACTTCTTTCCCATTTTTGCGAAGCGTTTCCTGCATATCATGAATATGCTGTATTTTCCAGTTTCCGAGAGACTGGATTTTTTCGGATAGTTTATCGAAGGTTTCGTCATAACTGTAACGGCTTACGTTTTCTAAAAACATTGCGCTCTCAGGTTGTTCTGTTGATTTCATGATTCTTTTTTTATATTACTCTATGTTATTATTTAAACAATTTTCTTGCCAAAAAGGTTGCATAATACGTTTATTATCCGCTTTATTTTTACTATTTACATTGCATGAAGATACAAGCACCTTACATAATTTTATAAAGATTTTGATAGTCAATTTTTAACAGCTAAATATGCTAAAAGTCTGATTTTCTTTAAAAATGGATGTACATCATCATTAATTTAAAATAAAAAAGATTGATGAAAATCGAAGATTTTTAAAAGATCTGCAAATTATTCGTTTATTTTCTTCAGAATAATTTGCAGATCGTTCTAAATTACACTTTTTCCTTCCATTCAATAACGGCAAAGTTCCCGTCTGAAATCTCCTTCACTTTATTAATCCATTGCACTTCACTTAATGCTTTAGCTTTAAGGAATGGACTATTGGTTGAAGTCAGCAAAAGACTGGAATTAACCACCCACCATTTATTCTTAATTCTGGCACGTTGTAAGTCCTGTTGCAGTCTTTGTGCTTCAAACACAGGTGTTGTTTCCGGCAGGGTTACGATAACCACTTCCGTTTCCTTTTCGCTTCGCAAGCGAGGTAATAGGTTTTGAACCGCAGGGGTGATATTTCCCTGTGTCCGTTCTACTTCCTTATGATAACTTTGGGTTGAATCCAGCAGCAGCAACGTGTGTCCGGTTGGTGCAGTATCTATCACAACCACTTCATTATCCGCTTTGGCAACTATTTCGGCAAAGGAATTGAAAACGGCAATTTCCTGTGTGCATGGGGAACGCAGGTCTTCTTCGATATAACTTAAATCAGCATCACCCATTGTTTCCCTTGCTTTGTCAAGCACATTTTTCTGATAGGCAGCAAGCACCGCTTTTTCATCTATATGGCTTACTGTGATGCCGTCTATTTTCGTTTCGATATAAGCCAAATGGTTTGCAGGGTCAGTTGTAGTCAGATGCACTTTCACTCCTTTTTTAGCCAAACCACGAGCAATATTCCCGGCAATGGTAGTTTTGCCTACACCGCCTTTACCCATCGTGAAAATCACCCGTTTACCTGTTTTGTAGAGGTCTTCAATAACGCTGTCAATCGTATTGAAACTACGTTTCTCAATATCCGGACTTTCGTTCTTTATGGCTACATCCGCATTCAACATATTACGGATATTATCAATGCCTGTCATGTTATAAGAACGAAGCGGAACAATATAGGTGTTCAGTTTTAGCAAGGCTGCCGAACGGTTATTCAGCGCATTTTGCTGGTGTTCATAAATCTGTTTGGAAATACTATCGTCTGCATCGTAGTTTTCTAATACGCCATTTATGATTAAATGCTGTGTTTCGATACCTATATCCGACAACTCATTGGATGAACGTTCGACCTCTTTCAACGGGCTGTCTTCCGGTCGGCTGACAAGGAAGAGCGTTGTTTTAGACTTATCGGTTAGATTTTTTACCGCATGTTTATATACATCTTTGCGGTCTTCCAAACCTGATAATTGTCCTAAGCACGAAGCTCCGGTCGTATTTTCGTCAATAAAAGTATCCCACGCAGAAGGAAGTTGCAACATACGGAGTGTATGACCTGTTGGGGCTGTATCAAAAATGATATAATCATAGTTTTTGCTCTTATCTTCGTCAGTGATAAAATCAGAAAATTCATTGAACGCTGCGACCTCTACTGTGCATGAACCGGATAGTTGTTCTTCCATATTAGCAATTACACTTTCAGGTAATTTACCCCGATATGGAGCGATAACCGATTCCCTGTATTCGGCAGCCGCTTGTTCGGGGTCAAGGTTTACAACAGTCAAGCGGGGTACATCTTTAATGGGAGTACCTTTATTGTCTAACGGCATATCAAATACATCCTGTAAATTGGATGCCGGGTCGGTACTCAACAACAATACTTTTTTTCCACTATCTGCAAGACTTACAGCTGTAGCACAGGCGATAGATGTTTTGCCTACACCGCCTTTACCCGTGAAAAATATATACTGGGTAAGTTTTTCGTTTGAAGGATTATACTTTTTCATGTGGGTTATTTTTTTATTGTTAGTTCATCTTCTGAAATATCGAGCCATTCTGCAATCTGCTTATTTGATGGATACGCCTTTTTTATAGCAATTTCACCATCAACTGTGATTAGAGGAAATACGTCTGCTCCTTCTGCCATAAGGCAATCATTGACAACCTTCGTGGTTACATATACCTGAGGATGGTCTCGCAAGTTAAAACGTTCAACTATAATTCCTTTTTGTTTCAATGTTTCAACCACAACTGCTATACGCATCAACTCAGGGTCGATATTCACTCCGCACAATCCGGTAGGACAGCATAATGCAGGGTCATAAATTTTAATTGTTTTCATTTTTAATATTTTATTTGTTATTAATTCTATTTATTCAATGTTCGTAATGTAGCGAACTATTTGGTTAAAAAAATAGACGCTATCTGATTCAAAACAGCATCTATTCAATGCGTACAATTCTATCAATTACAGTAATCCATTGTTGCTGCATCACCAAAGTAACTGATTGCAGCAGTAGGGCAAAGAGGTTCGCAACCATGACAACCAGTTACACATCCATCAGGATATACAACTACTGGTTTCTCATTTTCTATCGCATAAACTCCTTTCTTGCATTTTTCAAAGCAAGCGGAACATCCTGTACATTTTTCCGAATCAATAATCGGATACCATGTGCTGCTCATAATGTGATGTTTTATAGATTCAGGGATTTCTTTATTTCTTCTTCACTCGGAACATACCCTTTCAACTTTACTTCTCCATCAACAACAACCGCAGGTAAAGACATAATGTTATACTTCATAATTTCAAGTATATTTTCTTCCTTCTTCAAATCGGCAGCAATGTTATTATCTGCCAACACTTTCCGGACAGATTCATAGGTTGTTTTACATTTGGCACAACCTGTACCTAATACAATAATCTCCATATTATTTATCTTATATTGTTATTTCTAATTAAATGCTTGTAATTATGTAGTAAATACCCACTATTATAAAAACGGCAGCGACAATCCATTTAAACCATTTCTGGAAGACACTCATCTTATTGTAGAATTTGCCTACGTTGCTAACACTGTATGCCAACAGCCATGCAATGATAATTACAGGCAACCCGGTAGCTATGGCAAATACAGGGGGAAGTAATAACCCTGACGGGCTGGCAATAGTCATCGGGATTAATCCACCAAAGTACAATACACCGCTATAAGGGCAAAAAGCCAATGCAAACAGCAAACCGAGCAGGAAAGCGTCGAGGTAGGTTTTCTTTCCTTTCTTGTTTTCTATTTTTGAGGTTAGCTTATTCATTCCCGGAACCTTTATTTTAATAATGTCCAACATGAATATCCCGATAATGACTAATGCTATCCCAAGCCACATTCCCCCAACATTCTGCAAAAGTTTAGCTACCTGAAACTGACTTGCTCCAAAATAGAAAATCAAACCAAGTGCCGTATAGGTAAACATTCTGCCGAGTGTATAGAATACGCCATTAAACATTACTCTTCGCTTATCGCCTATATCTTTACTAAGATAAGCGGTAGCTGTAATGTTGGTTGCCAATGGGCAAGGACTGATTGCAGTCATTAAGCCCAAAAGAAACGCCGTTAGTAATGGAAAGTTAGAGCCATCCACAAGATTCTGTAAAAACTCCATCATAATCTTTTATTGACTTCGGTTTTGATCAGGTCAGTGAGGTTTTCGGGAGTATTCAAAGCGTTGGCAAATGCCTTGTCGGTAATATCTATGGAATTATCCCCTTTGGCAATAATAAGGGCATTCCATGTTACTTCATATTTTTCTACGAGTGAAGCATTTTGTTTTTCATCGGTTTTTACTTCAATGAATTTCACGTGTGGATTGTCTGCATAAAGTTCTTTTATTGTCTTCTCTGTTACATCGCCTACCGCAATACAGGTTTTACAGCGTTGTTTACCGTGGAAATAGTAAACGTTCACCACAGAAGCATCCGCTACTTGCTCTTTAGCTTGCGTTTCAGTGGCTTGTCCGTTGTTTTTTTGTGCATTACCACCACAGGCTACCAGCAATATGGCAAAAAGCCCGATTAAAATACTTTTTTTCATACAATGTGTTTTTATTAGTTTGTACTATGTTTATTTATAATATTTCTTCCGAAGCCAAAAAGCCAAGTTCACTAACAGGATTAATACCGGGACTTCGACCAATGGCCCGACTACTCCGGCAAAGGCTT
>CALFXE010000042.1 GCA_937927845.1 uncultured Paludibacter sp. | reverse complement strand
AACAGAACCAATAAATGTTGATCACTACGAAAATTATGCTGATTGCTCGCATAAATTCCATGACTTTGGCAAGTCCTCTCAAATCGTCTTCTTGTTGCATTTCTATAAAATTTTAAATGTTTGAGAAGCAAAATTATAGGGTATATCCGAGGTTTTGTGCGGTTTTGAAGTAGGTGGCTGCATGTGGCTTCGATTTGGCAGTATGTGGCGTTATATGCCTCGATGTACATTCCAAGTCAAACAAAATAATTATCTTTGCATCTGCAAATTAGAACGATAGCATATGAGTGGATACACAATAATAGATAATCGGAAAATAGAACCGCATATCACATTTTTCCGGGTAAACCCTACTGATATAAAACTGACACTAAAAGAAGTGTTTGTTTCTTTATCCGATTTGTGCTGGATTAGTTCTTTTGATAAGGACTATCATCAAAATGCTTTTCAAGTCAGGGCAGAGGCTACAATTAATTATATTGCGGATAATATTATAAAAGACAATGCCGACAGCGTAACAAGTAGTTCGGGCGAATATGTGGTTTCTGAAATAGCCCGCAAGACAATTATTCAAGAAATGAGTTATTTAGACATACCGTTAGCTGAATTGTTTAAAATTAAAGATGTCGGTAATCATGGATTTGATTTTTACTCTATAAATGGAAGTAAAATAATTCTTTTTGGAGAGGCTAAATATGTTGCAGGACAAAATGCATATGGAAGAGCATTAAAGCAAATTGTAAAATTTGAAAACGAGAAACAAGATCATTCTGATATTGCTGATATAGATTTATTCTGTTGCGATGTATCAAAAACAAATTTTTCTAATAATAAAAAAGGGTTTGTTGCTGCCTTTTCGTCTAAGATAATAACAACAGATATGTTAGTTGAGAATATAAAAAAGAATAAAGATTTCCAAGCGTTAAAGAAGTTTGAAGAAATAATTTGTGTAGCAGTGAATTTATGAACGACTTGATAAAAGATATAATTGCGGGGGAAAATATTGAGGTAATATTCAAAACAGTTCTGAACGATTTGTACAGAATAGGCCCAACATCTACTACCGATATGGAAATATTATCATACTTATTTCTATATCATCCTGTTGAGTTTGAAAAATATAAAACAGCCATTTTGAACTATATGGCAGTTTTTTATAAAAACATTGATAGAGATTCTCTTAAAGATGTCATATTTGGTCAATACAGAAAATATATTAGAGACACCTATAACAAAGAATACACACCAATACAAGCAAGTGTTATTAAAGGAATTGACGCAAATAAATGCTTCAGTTTCTCAGCTCCTACAAGTACAGGAAAGTCATATGTATTCATGAACAAGATACAAGAATGCCAAAATGATGTTGTTGTGGTAGTTCCTTCACGAGCGTTGATTAATGAATACTATTTGAAACTATGCGACCTTATTCAAGACAAAGCCGTTAATATTCTTACTTTTATAGACAAAATAAATACAAAAAAATCTAAACGAAATATTTTTATAGTTACTCCTGAACGTTGCAGAGAGCTTTTTAAACAAAAAGATTTATTTAATGTAGAGTTATTTTTATTCGACGAAGCTCAATTAAGTAATGAAGATTCTAAAAGAGGATTATATTTTGACAGTATTGTTCGAAGATGCTTGAAGGCATATCCAGATGCGACATATGTTTTCGCTCATCCATTTGTGAAAAATCCTGAATCTCAAATAGAAAAAAATCATTTTAATTCCGAAACATCATTTGCGATACGCTACACACAAAAAAATGTAGGGCAAATGTTTTTATGCCGGGACAACAATTGGAAATTTTATCATTTTGGAATTGACACATCAATAATGGGAAGAAAAAAACGAGCTTGCAATTTTGACCCTATTGAAAAAACTATTCTAAACAATGGCTCTGTCTTATTTTACATTTCGAAATCAAAAATATACAACAAGGAGTTTCTGAAACAGTTCGATCGATACATCTCTTTATGTACAGAAATTGAAGATCCAAGAATTAACGATTACATAGAAAAAATAAAATTATATACAGGCAGTGATACCGCAATAAATAAAAACCACTACTCTCAGATGACTGCATTGTTGAAGCGTGGAATTGTAATTCATCATGGTTCATTACCTCTACAAACAAGAATCATCATAGAGCAATTTACTAAGGAAGGTTTTTGTAGAATATGCTTTGCCACATCTACGTTAGAACAAGGAATAAATATGCCATTTGATGTCGTTTATTTAGATAGACTTGAAGCAAGCAAACCATTATCTGTTAAAAATTTAATTGGAAGGGCGGGAAGATCCACTCTTGACAATAAGTTTGACTTTGGATATGTCATCATCAATTCTCTTAATAACAGAACAAAATTCAGAGAAGTTATGACAAATGAAGAAGAATTGGACAATGTTTCAATTTTAGAAAAAGAAGACCAACAAGACGATGACTATACAGAGTTTAAAGAAGCCATTTTGAATGGAACGTTGTCTGATGAATTCAATTTAACAGAAAACGAATTAGCAAAATTATCAACAGACGATATTGAGACAATAGCAAAGAATATTTTAGACTCACTTTTTATCAAAGAAAACTTTATTTCATTAGATGAAATTAGAAATGATGAATATTGTAGATTGTCATTATATTCGCACTTTAAGAGTCTTTATGAAGGATATTTGGGACGAAGTCTTAATGACGGAGAGAGTAATGTTCTAAATACTGCTATTAAAATCATTATCTGGAGAGTCTATGGGAAAACATTCAAAAATATGTGTTGGTATAGGTATTCTCACGCAAGCAAATCTCATGAGAGAGATGCACGGGAAAAATCAGGAAAAGGGACAGACGATTTAATGGCTCATTTTTTCACTGGATATAATGATATTCCTAACAAAAATTTGAATGTATTTTCGTTATTCCCGATGGGAACAAAAGCAAAAGATGTAGATTATGATATTATAATGTACGATACTTATGATTATATTGACAAATTGATAGGTTTCAAACTCAGTGATGTATTCTATGCTACATTCTTCAAATATTTCGAAAAGACCAATGATACGAGAGCACTTAAATTGGCAAAATATATAAAGTATGGCACTGATGAGGAACGATATATTTGGATGCTGCGGTACGGATTGTCTTTCGAAGACATAGAAGTCTTGGACAAACATATTGATAGAATCAATTCAGAAGGGATTCTATTCAAAAAAAGCATAAATGACATTACTGAAGAACAAAAGGTCGCTATTATAAGATATTTATAAAAAGAAAACTATCTACATCTGCCTGCCATACCTACGTTTTTTCTTTTTCTTGCGGCGTGGCAATGGCTGTTCCTCTTTCGGGTGATTCTCCGGCTCCGGCATAAGAACAGAGAAAAGCCCTGCGGTAACACTATTGTCAGAAGAAAAATCTTCCGATTTCTGAGTGTTGTAAACATCGGAAAGCCGGGTATCTTGTATTGGTTCTTGTGCCTGCTCCCGATTACCACCATACAAATCATTAAACACATTAGCAGAATATTCTTTACCCAATCGAGAGCCGTTCAGCACAGTTCGGGTAGTATGGTCGATAAAGGTTGCTCCATAAATCCGTCCTTCATCGTTCCGCCGGAACAATACGTCAATACCCTGCTGCCTTAGCTTCGCCCGGAACTCGCTCTCACTTTGGCATCTCTGTTTGGCTTCGGATACGGCTTTCAGGGTATGCGCTTTGAGGTTTTTAGCCTTGATGCGTTCTGTGGATGTTGCCATACGTTTTTCAAGTCCGTCATAACCGACCGACTTTCCGAAAATGGAAGATTTCAGCGGATTACCGACTTTGTTGCCTTCGCCATCCATTGCCGAATAGAGCAATCCCCGATACGGTTTCCCTTTCACTTCGTCTTGCAGTTCCTCTACATGTATGTTATAGAGGGAAAGTACCGCTTTGTATTCACCCATAGATTGAAAGTGATACATGGATGCCAGCGGTTTGATAACCGAAGCAATCTGTTTTTTCGTAAGCCCCCGATAAACTACACGTTTTGGTATTAAATAATTATCAAGACCTT
>CALFXE010000041.1 GCA_937927845.1 uncultured Paludibacter sp. | reverse complement strand
CGTTAAATTAGAATCATTCTTGATTCGATCTATTTCATTTGCAATAATACCTATAACATCTTTCTTTACCTGCTTGTAATTAGCTTCAATTTGTTCTTTCATATTATCATCTCCATGTGAATCGTTAAAAGATAAAATCTCTGGGATTTTTTTAAAAGCTTTGGTTTCGGCAGCAACTTTGTCGTTATCTACTACAATTTCAGAATGAAAAATCTTCTGTTCAATACGTTCGTCAAAATTGTCGGAAACAGCTCCCACGAACATTCCTTGTGTAAGTGTAGAAATCTTAGATGCAGGTATTAAGCTATCTAACTGTGTGGATATTGAAGTAGATTTATCATTCCTGTTAATTGTCAAGCTTTGACGTTTTTGCAACACTTTCCCGAAACGTTCCGAAAGATTTTTAGCAGTTTCTCCCACTACCTGACCACTAAAAATGTTACCGACAGTGTTCTGAATTACTTTAGCTTCTTTATCTCCATAATCACGGATTAATTAAGAATAGTCTTTAAAGCCTAAACATACTGCCACTTTATTACTTCTGGCCGTTGCAATCAGGTTATCCAATCCTCGAAAATAAATTGTCGGTAACTCATCGATGATGACAGAACTCTTTAACTGTCCTTTTTTATTAATGAGTTTCACAATTCTTGAATTATATAAACCCAATGCCGCTGAGTAAATATTTTGACGGTCTGGATTATTACCTACACATAAAATCTTAGGCTCCTTCGGATTGTTGATATCCAGAGAAAAGTCGTCACCGGTCATTACCCAATATAATTGTGGAGAAATCATTCTTGATAATGGGATTTTAGCAGAAGCAATCTGTCCTTGCAGTTGGTCTTGTGCTCCGCCCTGCCAAGCATCCATAAAGGGCGATAAATAATTTTCCAAATCAGGATAAGACGTCAGAATAGTGAATACATCAGAGTATTTTTTATTCAGTAATTCAATAGCGTGTGGAAAAGTGCAGTATTTGCCGCTGTCATAGATTTTCAGAAACCAGATGATTGCTGCCAGCAAAATAATTGGTGATTCAACGAAAAAATCCCCTTGCTTCTGGATCCAGCTTCTATTAAGATTCAACATAATCGTGTAAGCAGCTTCATAAGCATCAGAGATATCCGTCATAAAAACCGGGTTAAGTGGATTGCAACGATGACTTTTACGAGGATCATCAAAATTAATAACATAAAATTGAGGCTGTACCTTGTATTTATCTCGGTGTTTTAGTAAATGGTTATATGCAATAGTAGAAAGGTCGTCAAATTTAAAATCATAGATATACATTGAAAACCCTTTTTCTATATGCTGTCTAATATAATTATTTACAACTGCGTATGATTTGCCTGAACCTGGCGTGCCTAATACAATTGTTGCCCTGAAAGGATTCACTACGTTAATCCAGCCTTCATTCCACTTTCCCTTGTAATAAAATTTAGTAGGTAAGTTTACAGAATATTCGTTTTTCATCAGTTTGGTTTCTTGCTGAAAACTCTCATTCTCATTATTAAATACATCATCCATTAAATTCGTGCGGAGCAATCTGGTAATCCAGACACCCGCCTTCATCAAAGAAATGTAACCTAATGCTGTAGTAAAAATGTAGAGAGATGTACCTATAAAGGGAGACAGTTTTAGTAAAGGTGTATTGAGAAAAAACAGAATAAAACCAATTACCAAGGCGGTGTTTATTTTTGTCCATGTTATTTTTTCGTTCTTTACACCTTTGGTTCCAAGACAGCTTAATGCCAGCAATACCAATGCGAAAATTTTGGTGTAAAGGTTGTGAGCAAAAAGCCCCGCCGTTCGGTTAAAGTTGGCTAATATTTTGCCTATTATTTCTAATGTCCAGCCACGCTCCAAAAAGAAACCAAAGCAGAACCAGTAAAAGTGCATCAGTACAATGATGATACTGACCGCACGCATGAAAGCCATAATCTTGGCTAAACCTCTTAAATCGTCTTCTCCTTGCATAATTTGTAATGATTAAAATGACAGAGAGTGAATTTAGAGTCTGTTCGGGTTGGTTTTGGATAAACGGTAACCGATGGCGTTCGGTGGCATTGTTTGGTTTGATGTTTCTATTTACCTCTTTTTCGTTTCCTTTTCTTCTTCATTCTATTGGCAAATTCTTGTTCCTCGTAATCTTCGTCCTGTACATCGGGAAGCAGACTGCCCAACCCCTCTATCAGATCAGGCTCATTATAGGCAGGTTGTTCCTTGTTCAGAAAATCAAAAAGCTCGTGTGGTGTTTCGGACTCTTCCTTAGTATTATTCTGGGATGAGCGGCTTGAATGTGTTGTATTGTCATTTGTGGTTTGCTTCCTATTTTCTATTGCCTGTTCATCCCACCATTTATTAAATACATTAGCAGATAGATTTTTACCCAATTGCGAGCCGTTCCATACGGTACGGCTTTCGTGGTCTATAAAAGTCATTCCATAAATACGACCTTCATCATTCCTGCGGACAACGGTATTAATGCCCTGCTCCAATAGCTGCTTCTTAAAATCTGTTTCATTATTGGATGTATGCATACCAGCTTCAATAGTATTTTTAAGCACCTCTTTTGCAGGGTTGGTTTTCATATTTTCCTTTGATTTTTCAAAGTGTTTTTCAAGCTGGGTCATTCCTGCTTCTTTGCCAAACAGTGAAGACTTGAACGGATTACTTGCCTTTTGTCCATACTCATTTAAAGCAAAATACACTAAACCCTGTTTTGGTTGACCGTGTAATTCACCTTTAACTTCTTCGGAAGTTATATTAAAAAGAGAAAGTAAAGCGTTGTAAGCTCCTAGACTTTGGTACTGATAATATTGGTATAATCCACGGATTTAAAAATTCGGTCACTATTTGACTGGTATTGCTCTGTAGCGGGCTTCAAATCATATTGCTGTTCCAATTTCCTGCATACAGCCATTGAACGTGGATGATCATAACTGTCCGGTATTTTTGCACCGTTGAGTTGCACGCAGGTGGTTACGATATGTATATGGGTGCGTTCAATATCGGTATGCTTGAATACCACATACGGCTGATTGCCATAACCCATTTCTTGCATGTATTGCTCCGCTATATTTCTGAACTGCTCATCACTAACCTTATCCGCAGGGTCAGGATTCAGCGAAATGTGACGAACAGGCTTTTCTGTTTTGTTATTTGCCAGCAAATAAGGCTCGAAATAGCGGTTGAGAAAAGCGGTAGTGTAGTTGTCGTTCAGCACTTCGGGTATCTTATTCGTGAGCAAAACATGTCCATTTTCCTCGTGCACTTTAAGCAGATTGTAAGAAATTGCTCCGATCATGTTCGCACCTTTTCCAATTTTTGCTATCATTTTTCTTCGCTTTTGTATAGGTATTTTGTTTCAAACTC
>CALFXE010000040.1 GCA_937927845.1 uncultured Paludibacter sp. | reverse complement strand
AAGAAGTCCAAACACCAGACGATACAATTTTATGTCTTTCGACGTTGCCACTTCTTTCAGGTGTTCTTGTTTTTCGGGAGTTAGATTATAGTCAAAAATAACATCACTGAAATGTTCTCTCATCTTTTGTCCTGTATAGATTTCAATGTGTTTTAAGTCGAGCTGCCTTGTTTTATCTAAAACTTCAATCGCTATGAATTAATAAAAGGTATAGGATAACATGGATAGTTTCCATTCCTTTTCCTCGGTTATCGATTCCAATTTTTCAGACGAGCATTCGGTAACAAGTGTCAACAACGCGAAGATAAAAAAAGAGAAAATTGAATTTCTCTTTTTTTATTTCTCTGAAAATCAATAACCTTGATTTTGAGTGAGATTAGGATTCAATGCGATTTCACTGTCAGGTATTGGCAAATGATTATCTTTTGATATATTATAACCATCAGGGAATTTTACTTGAATTAGTTCTCCAAGAGCACCTCTTACTTCAACTGGATAGATTTCCGTACCAGCTTTCCAGCGTTTAATATCATCCCAATATTGTCCTTCAAGGACAAGCTCAATTCTTCTTTCCTTTCTAAGGACCTCCCGCGCCTGCGATTGTGATAATCCTTTAGATATTGGTTTAATTTTCACATCAGAACGACTCGTTCTAATCAAATTAATAAGATCTATAGCCTGGTCAATATTCTGATTCAATTCAATAAGCGCTTCAGCTTTACATAATACAACATCGCCATAGCGAAGAATCATAAAATCTAATGGAGATTCATTACCTTTAACTTGCATCGTCTCAATTGTATATTTTCTAATTCCAAAACCAACTTTCTGCCCTGTATGGTTCTTAATTTCGATAGGATACAGTTGTCCCTGAAAATATGCTCCCGGACGTAATATGGTAAAGTCAAGACGCGGATCCCTATTTTTATAGGGATTGTCGGAGTCAATAGGAGAACCATCTATTGTTTCATAAGCGTCAACTAAATCTTGTATTGGAACAACAGAGTTAGACCCATCTATTCCATATTTAAGATTTTGTGGTTGCCAGTACCTATCAAACACACTACCCTGACTAAATGGTCCAGCCATAAAACTCAGTGCAAAAATTGTCTCGCTATTACCTTCGTTTTCAAATTGAAACAATCCATAATATGAAGGGAAAAGTGAATATTTTTCCAGATCATCAATTTTATTACTATACTCCAAAACTTTATCCCATTGCGAATTATACAAATATGCTTTCATTTTCATACCTAAAGCAGCACCGAGAGTAATGTGTCCAGTAGAAGCTGTTTTAGGTAGTACTTTAATTGCCTCATCATAATCTTTGTGGATTTGATTCCATACTTCATCTTCACTTGCACGTGTCAATTCACGAGCTTCTTGTGTCGAAATTGTTTTAAGTATTAAAGGTACACCACCGTATGTTTTTGCAAGTAAATCGTAAAAAACTGCTCTTAAAAAGTAAACTTCGCCTTTATATCGATTTATAAGCTCTGCCGATACATCTTCTGCTTTATCAACATTTTCTAAAAAGTAATTTGCTCTATATTCCTTGATAACAAAACTTCCATCTTTCGGTAACAATACCTCCGGAACCTGAAAATATTTGACCCGCACCTACCTGCATTTGTTGTCCTTCCCAATGTGCCCATTGGTATGCATTAGGTGTACAAGCATCATAACCACCACCATAACCATAAACATAGTTATTTCTCAGAGTATTATAAACACCATTTAATGCCAATTCTACATCTTGTTGAGATTTCCAAAAAGTCTCATTTGTAATCTGATCATCTGGAAGTATATCTAAATAGTTATCACAAGAATAGAGTCCTAATAATATCGACAAGAAAATAGATGATAATAATTTTATATTCAAATTGCTCATAATTTATTAAATTTAAAAAGTGATATTTAATCCCATTGAATAAATACGAGGTATGGGATAATGCCCATAACCATCTGTAAAGGTATCTCTTTCAGGATCAAAACCTTCATACTTGCTACTAACCAACGTAAAAACATCGGTTCCATTTACATAAAGATATACGTTTTGTAGTGAAAGTTTGGTTACTATACTTTCTGGCACTGAATAACCCAACTGTATATTTTTCAGCTTCAGCCATGACATGTCGGTTGTCCAGAATGATGACTCTTGTCTGTTCCAAGTATCATTTATAACAATTCGAGGAGTTGTCTTTGATGGATTATCTTCAGTCCATGCATCACGCCATCTCTCTGTTATAGTACCTCCAGATATTCCAAGAGGTTGAGTCCATGAATTCTGAAAATACCCAGTTACTCCAGCAATGCCTGATAATACAAAATTCAAGTCAAAGTTTTTCCATGAAAGATTACCGTTTACACCATAAACAAACTTAGGTATTGTATTGCCAATCTCCTTTTTATCTCTATAGTCGAGTCTTCCATCATTATTCAAATCCTTATATTTTAAGTCACCTGCTTGCGGAATATATCCATTGCTATGCATATGCTGCTCAGCTTCATCGTTAGATTGGTAAACACCTTCCTGTATGAAACCATATAAAGTTCTATACGAATAACCTTCCCTAATCAGGTATAATTGGTCTGGAGATTTTCCACCTCTAAACTTATCTACATTATTTTCAACATATGTTAGATTTGCACCAATACCATAAGACAAACCCGATGACTGAATTTTATCGTTCCAATTAGCATTAATTTCAAAACCTTTATTTGTCATCTCTCCAACGTTTTCAAAAGGAGGAGTAAGACCACCCATAACATTAGGTATAGGCAATTGAACAATAATATCCCTTGTTTTTTTCAGAAATAAATCGGTTTCAATAGTAAGTCTGTTTTTTAAAAAACCCAAATCTAAACCTAAGTCGGCAGAGGTTGTTGTTTCCCATGTAATATTTGGATCAACTAATGATGTTACAGCTGCACCTGGTGCAAGTTGATTACCGAAGTTATAGCTAGTAGCGTAAGACTGAGTTACAATTGTCAGGTAAGGAAAATAATCTCTGTTGCTCGATTCTCCAATATTTTGATTACCTAATCTCCCCCACGATGCTCTTAATTTAAAGTTGTCAAAGATTCCAGTTCCCTTCATAAATGATTCTTCGTTCAAGCGCCAAGCAGCTGAAAAAGAAGGGAAATATCCCCAACGGTTACCTTTTGCAAACCTAGATGATGCATCAGACCTGAAATTTGCTTCAAACAAATATTTACTCATCAGAGCATAGTTAACCCTACCAAAGTAAGAAAGCATGCGCCAGGAAAATTTGTTTCCATTTGCTATCGGATTAGATGTACCTGAACTTACCTGATGTAATCCATCTTTAGGTGGATCAGATTTCTGAGCCTGAACCGTTCTAAGAACTAAATCTTCGGTTTGAACACCTACCACAGAAGAAATCTCGTGAATTTCATTAAATGTTTTATTGAAATTAAGGTTAGAAAAGAAAGTCGAATAATATTCGTCATTATCACTCCTAATAATATTAAGAGTCGATGGATAATCAAGAGGCTTTGTTTTGTTATTTAAATCTAGATCCGTATAGCAAAAGTGCGTTTCATTATAACGGTCATACATGTTATTATTATACTGCCCACTATATTGTGTAGTCAAACTCAATCCATCCATAAACTTCACAGTTGCAAAAATATTACCTTTCATAAAGTTATTGGTATTATCGTTGCGTCCGTTATATAAATCAGGAAAGGGATTCCTAGTATCTACAATAGGCTGCCCTGCTCTTTCACCCGAAAGATACAAAGCCTGAGTACCACCAAAGGTTTTACCATCTTGAAGATAGGGTGTAGAGAAGGGATGTCCATTTGCCATCATGTATATTACACGTCCTATTCCATCGTAAGGTTGATGCGAATTCTTTCTTGAAAATCTGATCTTCGCACCTAAATCCAACCATTTATTAATCTTTGTATTATTATTTACAGTAATACCATACCTGTCCGAATTAGTATTTTTCACAATACCATCCTGTTTTAAATAATTAACCCCAACATAAGTATTAGATACTTTATTATTTATTGATACAGACAAATTGTGCTGAGTTGTAAAAGCATTTCTGAATACCTCATCAAAATAATTTGTACTTGGGTATTTGTACGGATCATTACCTGATTTAAACGAATTTATAACATCTTCAGGAAAGAGGGGCGAACCTCCGCTATTAATAATTGCAGCGTTCCAATACCCCATATATTCAGGACTATCCGAAATTAAATCATACCGACGCACTAATTGTTGCATTCCGGCATATCCATTATAATTAAGAGTAATTCCATCCAATCCTTCACCTTTTTTAGTTTCTATAAGGATAACACCATTAGCAGCTCTGGACCCATAAATAGCTGCTGAAGCAGCATCTTTCAAAACTGTAATACTCTCAATATCATTTGGATTTAATTCTGCCATACGACCCTCTACCCCATCAATAAGCACAAGAGGATTAGTATTGTTAAGTGTGCCAAATCCTCTAATGCGAATAGTAGCGCCATCGCTACCTGGAGAACCGGAATTCTGGCTTACCCAAATACCAGGTATTTTACCCGAAAGTGATTGCGAAGCATTTGTAATAGGCCTGTTTTCTAAACCTTTATCATATTTTATAGTGGAAACGGACCCTGTTAAATTCACTTTCTTCATCGAACCATATCCCACAACAACCACTTCTTCTAACGCCTGTGTATCTTCTAGGAGTGTAATGTTGAAACTAGCTTTTCCTGAAGTGTTGATATCTTGTTCCAAATAGCCGATGTACGAAATACGAATAATAGCGTTGTCTTCCACATTTAGTGAAAATTTTCCATCCACATCGGTAACGGTACCGTTGGTTGTTCCGGTTTCAACAATGTTAGCCCCAATAACGGGTACGCCGGCGGCATCAATAATGGTTCCGGTAATGGCTTTTTTTTGTTGTTGCACCGCTTCGGCAACTGCAGTTATCTGGCTGTACATTTCCTTAGGAGAAAGGATGATTTGTGTCCCTTTCACTTCATAATCCACATTTTCCGATTTAAAAAGCTTCTCCAGTACGGCTGAAATAGCGGCATTCCTTACCCGCACGCTTACTTTCCGGTCAACATTAATTAACCGGTTGTTGTACAGAAAGTAATAATCGGATTTCTCTTCAATGGTTTGCAATACTTTTTCGATGGTTGAATTTTTCATGTCCAACGAAATTTTGGCGTTTTGAGAATAGATGTGTTCAGCTTGTAGTTGAAAAGTGAGCACAAACAGTAGTAAAAGCGTTATTCTCATAGCAATAGGGATTTTTTTTAATAAAGCATAAAAAAGGTGTGCTTTTTGGTTTTTTGTTGTTTTATTCATACTTTTACATTGTTATTAAATTCATTTTATGGGTTTAGTAATTATTGCCTGGCGGTGAGGTGAGATTTTCCGCGATGGCAATGTAAATCATGGGCGGGAGGGGTATTTACTCTCCCGTTTTTTTTGTATTTCAATTGGTATTTATCTTGTCATAGGCGGTCCTCCTTATCTCGATTTTATGATTACTTCTCTTCGAGTGAATGTTTCATTGTTTAATTGTTTTTGTTTAGAAATGGAATAGGTAATGGGGGCCGACCGTTTCAATAGGTCGAGGATGTCCTCGAGCGTCTCGTCGGTAAAAGTGGCCGTGTATTCATACTCTTTAAGCCTGTCG
>CALFXE010000039.1 GCA_937927845.1 uncultured Paludibacter sp. | reverse complement strand
GCTGTTTAGCTGTTGCCACGCTTCTTCTTCGATTGTAATTATTTTCATCGCATTGATCCTATAATGTTTACAATGCAAAATTGCTAAGGGTGGTAGTGTTTGTCTGCCAAGCCTTGCCAATTGGTTTGGCAGTTTTTTGAATTTTTTTGCAAACAGGGAAAACTCTTGTTTGATAAGGGTTTAAATGTATTGGAGATATTTTGTGAGGGAGTTTTGCCTACATTTGCCAATTGGCATATATGGGCAAAAGAAAAAGCAGTACGTTTTGGGTACTGCTTTTAAATTACTGTATTGAAATGGCTAAAGGTCTTTATCCATATATTCTTCGAGGGATATTTTGAGTTGGTCTAAAAATGCCGTTCGGGAACCTGCCCTTGTTTTCATTCTATGAAATGAGTGATGAAGGTCGCCAAGATTAACACGGAAAATTATTTGAAACAATAGACTAATTTTTCTTATCCCAATTTTTCCATGTGAGATAGCTCCAGAAGCATGTAATGCATAAATTAATTCCACAAGTGAATTTTTACTTTCTGTCCAGAAGATATCTTTAGAGTTTTCGGGTTTTTGAAAAATCATATCGGGGTCTTCGGCTGGATTAATTTTAGTAAGAAGATAGGTATAGATCAATTCATTGGCAATAATCCTGGCTGTTTTATAGTCAAAGAAAGTGGAAAAAGATGGATCCATCTCAAAGACGATACTATTTAAGCCATCGTGATAATTTATATTACCTCTTTTGAAGTAAATAGTATCACGGTCGGTTCTGCCTGATCGATAGTACCTATAAAAATCGGAGTTGCAGATATATTCAATGTACTCACGCTTCAATTGTGCGAGTTGGTTTGAAAAATAGTTATTGTATAGCTTCCCGTTATTTACAGGACAGGATGTTTCTATTCGATAAACTTTATTGTAGTAAATTAGCTTTCCGAGTATTTGGGGCTTGATATTCCTGAAGAAATCAATTTCTTCAACGTCTGTTTCAAACCCATCATTGGTTACAAAGTCTTTAACGGAAGATAATAAGTTTTGAAGATACGTGGTCATTTCATATGCTTCTTCAATCAATTTCTTGTTTTGAGAAGCAAGTTTATCTTCTTTTCTATGTATCTCTAAAATTATGTGTTTTAATGAGTTCTTCATAATTTTTATCACAGTAGGTTTTCAGATTCATTAGACTTGAAAGTATTGTTGCAAATATTCTGAATAAAAAAGAATTTGTTGCCCAAGCTTATCCCAAGCTGGGAAAGATTTTATTTATCCGCTTCGCGTTAGAATTATCAAAACGGACATAATATTTAGTAAATTTGTTCCCTATAATTCAGCAAAAAAGTGGTAAAAGTTTTAATAATAGACGATGAGGAAAAATTGAGAAATCTACTTTCAAAAATTATTGGTTTTGAAGGTTTTGAGGTTTTTCAGGCATCTAGCATAAAATCGGGATTGCAACGATTAGATGTAGAAGAAATAGATGTGGTGATATGCGATGTAAAACTCCCGGATGGAAGTGGTGTAGATACCGCAAAAGTTATCAAAGAAAAATATCCTGCTGTAGAGGTAATTCTTTTGACCGCTTTCGGAAATATTTCTGATGGTGTACAGGCAATAAAGAACGGGGCTTTCGACTATATTACGAAAGGTGATGACAACAATAAAATAATCCCGCTTCTATATAAAGCCAGTGAAAAGGTTGCTTTAAACAAGAGAGTTCAAAAATTAGAAAAACAATTAGGCGAAAAACATTCGTTCGATAAAATCATCGGTACATCTAAGCCTATCATCAAAGCTATTGAGCTAGCCCGAAAAGTGGCTGGCACAGACACGACTGTTTTATTGACAGGAGAAACAGGTACTGGTAAAGAAGTCTTTGCACAAGCCATCCATCAGGGAAGTCAACGGGTTAACCACAACTTTGTAGCTATCAATTGCTCAGCATTTAGTAAAGATCTGTTGGAAAACGAATTGTTCGGGCACAAAGCAGGGGCTTTTACAGGAGCCTCAAAAGACCAGAAAGGGCTTTTTGAGGAAGCGCATAACGGCACTATTTTTCTGGATGAAATCGGGGAAATGGCACTGGATCTCCAAGCTAAGATTTTGCGGGTACTGGAATCAGGCGAATTGCTTCGTGTGGGGGATGCAAAGCCCATTAAGGTCAATGTACGTATCATTGCTGCGACAAATCGTAATCTGGAAGAGGAAATAGAGAAAGAACATTTTAGAAGCGATCTCTTTTACCGTCTTTCTGTCTTTGGCATTCACCTGCCTTCATTAAGGGAACGTCCCAAAGACATCAAATTATTAGCAGAATATTATGCCAGTATATTCGCACTAAAATCAAACAGAAAACCTTTGAGGTTAACGGATGAATACATGGAGGCTCTGGAGAACAATGCATGGAAAGGTAACATCCGTGAATTAAAAAACGTGATTGAAAGAAGTGTAATTCTGGCAGATGCTGACGTGCTAGATCTGGATACATTACCCGCTGACCTACAATATGCCAAATCCAATGCGCAACAGTTGTCCGCATTTTCTATGGCAAGTGCTGAAAAACTGCACATACAGAAAATTCTTAATCATACGGGAGGTAATAAAGCGGAAGCAGCCCGATTACTGGAAATTGGGGTAGCAACACTTTACAGAAAAATGGAGCAATACAAAATTCAGTAGTGAGCTATTCTTTTTGTGTTTTTAAAAGTATTTGTGACGTCAAAACTAAAATAGGTAACTCTATTAATGGACCAATCACTAAAGCCAAAGCAATCATTGGTTCTGCGGAAAATGCCGAAACAGCTATGGCTAATGAAATTGGAGAATTTCTTGCCATAGTAGTAAACGTTAAGCTTACCTTGTCTGCATAATTGAACCGGAGTAATTTGCTTGCAAGAAATGCGACAAGGAATGCTACCCCAAAAAAAAGTAAAACCGGGATAAGCATTTTGTAAATAATACTTGGATGGCTGATTAAATCTTTTCCTTCAGACGCAAACATAGCAACTACAGCTAAAGCCAAAAAAAAGACTTGAGAAGTCTCAAAAAAATTTAAAAAGCTGCTTTTGCTTACATTTTTGCCTTTCACTATTGTTTTGGCTATAAGTGCCAGAATGAACGGTAACACCAAAACAATCAAGATGCTCTCCGCAAGTGACCCTAAGGCTACATTTCCTGATTTTCCAAAAAAGAACAAGAGATATACTGGTAGAAGTAAAACCTGTAATATTAAATTCGCTGGAAGAATGGCTGTTGACAAAGAAACATTTCCTTTAGCTACATTTGTAAAAACTAAATACCAATCGGTACAAGGTGTGACCATAAGCATGACGAAACCAATCCATAGAGCTAAATCACTATGTAAAAATATACTTCCCAGTAAATAAGCGAATACAGGTGTCCAGACGAAATTGATAAGAATACTGGTTACTGAAAATTTAACATTCAGAAAAGCGTGCTTTAGTTCTGTAAGATCAATGGTCAGAAATAACCCAAAGAGCATTACCATCAACAGCGGAATAATCAAGGATGACGAAAAATCTGAAATCGTAAAAGATTGCCCAAGAAGTAGACCTACAATTACAGCGATTAAAATAACTATCGTTTGGTACCTATTGATTTTATCCATTTTGGTTTATGCAAAAAATGATCTATTCAAATTTCCCTTTAGCAAATTTCTGTAAATCTTCATTAGCTCCATAAATTACTATGATGTCATCCCGCTGAAGCATAGTAGTTGGTTCTGGAATTCCCTGTACATTGGCTACTATTTTGCTTCTGCCCAAAAAACTTTTTTCCGGTGTATCTCGAATAATGGTTAGAATCAACACATTGTGAAGTTCTCTGAATTTAACTTCCTCTATGGTTTTGCCGACATATTTTTCAGGCACAATAATCTCTACGATACTGAAATTCTTGTTTAACTCGAAAGAATCTACTACACCTTTTAGACATAACTTTTTAGCCCAACGTTCAGCAGTTTCTTCTTCCGGTCGTACAATTTCATTCACACCGAGAGCTTGTAGTACATTTTCATGCAAAGGATTAATGGAACGACTGATTAGTCTTTTTACACCTAAATTTTTGAAGTGTGCCGTTACCATAATGTTAGCACCTTCGTCTTCTCCAATACAAACCATCACTACATCGGTGTTCTTTAGTGGAAGGTGTGCTATAGCAGACTGATCGGTTGCATTCATGCAGATGGTATGAGACAACTTATCCTTTAATGCCACTACTTTTTCATCACGTGAATCTACCCCGATTACTTCATTTCCCTGTTGGGTTAGTTTTTCGGCTAATGAGCCTCCAAAGTTGCCCAAACCTATAATTATAAATTTCATTTTAAATCTTCTTTTTAGTTGATTAATATTTCATCCGATGGATAATGATAATTACCTTGCTTCACCTTCTTAAAAAAGGCAATAAGGATAGTCAGCATACTTACCCTGCCAATAAACATCGTAGCCACCAACACCATTTTACTCTCGCTACTCAAATCTCCTGTTATCCCCAAACTAAGACCAACGGTGCTGTAAGCGGAAAAGCTCTCAAATGCGATATCTAATAGAGGAATATGATTGTCATAATGAGAGATCATAAAAACACTACAACCAATGACCAATAAAGACAGACTCATCACAGCAAAAGCCCTTCGTACGGAAATGTCTGCCACCTCCCGTCGGAAAATTTCGATTTTACGCTTGCCTTTTGCAAGACTCAAATAGTTTAAGGTGGCAATCGCAAACGTACTTGTTTTAATACCACCACCTGTTGAGGCAGGAGATGCACCTACCCACATTAAGAAAATGATGATGATGATAGACGAAAAGTGCATCTGACTAAAATCAATGGAATTAAAACCTGCCGTTCTGGGTGTAGTGGCTGTAAACAGTGCTGTGACAACTTTCCCAACCCCTTCATGATTACCCAAAACGTTGTAATACTCCTTGATGTAGATAATGAGCGTTCCTACAATAATCAAGATGGAAGTGGTCAATAAATTTATTTTATTGCTCAGGGTCAAAATCCAAGGACGGTAATTGTTTTTCCTTTCTACAAACCAAAGAATATATCTTGCTATCAGATGTTTGATGTACCGTACGGAATTGATAACAATCGGAAATCCTAAACCTCCGAATACAAATATGATGACAATAATAAATTGTAGCGGATAATTATATACATAACTAGCTTCCATCATGCCATTTGGCAATGTTGAAAAACCGGCATTGCAAAAAGCCGAAATAGAATGAAAAACGGAGAAATATACTCTCTCAGAAAATAATGGAATTAAAGTTTTATCCAGATTCAAGAAAATGAGTATTGCTCCGATAAATTCTATCAAAAATGTAATGGTCAAAATCCTTTTTACCGTCGTAAAAACCTCGCCAATTTTCTCAGAATTGGTCATATCACTTAATGCAAGTTGATTTTCATAGGTGGATCCACCCTTGAAAAAGTAACTAAAATAGCTGGCAAATGTGAGGATACCTAAACCACCAGCCTGTATCAGCAACATGATTAATGTTTGTCCAAAAGAGGTGAAATAACTGCTCGTATCTACCACGATAAGCCCGGTAACACAGACGGCACTGGTGGAAGTAAACAAGGCATCTACAAAGCTTATCCCTTCATAAGTTGCTTTAGGAAGCATTAAAAGTAAAGCACCGATTACGATCAGACCTATAAAACTGATGATAAACAATTGGGCCGGATTCAGTAATGAACGCTTATAACTTACTCTTGGGCGGGTAAATTCCCTTACCAACTTCAAAATAACAGCCCACCTTATCCAAGGGCTTATGTCTGATAATCCATCTGTTGATAATTGCTTGTATAAGCAATAAAGTACAAACAACACACTCAATGTGTCAAAAACAAAAACACTTAATATGAATTCTTTCCGATGATAATAGTATTTCAGTACAGTATAAAAAATACCTACGATCAATACAAACAAATACAATGAAATAATGCCCAATTGCAAGGTTGGTTGGAGTACAAATCCATAATCACCAATAAGTGCTGTAAGTGCTACCAAATGTAATATAACAATAAGCCGCTGTACCCATCGGGCATATAAAAACTCTCTCATTCTTTCTTTCTCTCCGGCTATTCTGACTGTGTATCTTGCAAAAGCAGTGTGTTATCGACCTTAAGTCGCTCATTTAGCCATTTCTTTATTTTGGTTTTATCAGTTTCTTTTGCTCCCTTTTCAAGATGGTATAAAACCACCCATTCAATCCTTGCACTGTCGGTCCCGGTATATTTTTCTATTTTGCCGAGGGACACATCTTCAAGTTCCGGAAAAAGGACATTGATCTCTTTCACTAAACCAGGTTCGCTTACTTTATATCTATTCAATTCCTGCCTCAAATTATTGATGGTAACATCTTTTTCAGATAAAGAAGCATCCTGCTTATTCAATTCACTGAGAATTTCAGATTTCAGGTCTGCATCATCCTGTCTGAAACTCAATATTGTATTATGAATACCTCTTTCATCCAATAGTCGGTTATACATCTCCATTTCTTCTTTGCTTAGCTTTTTATCAAGAAAAGCCAGATCCACTTTTTTAGGTTTGGAGTTATAATTCAGTTTTTTATAAATCACGGTATAACCTCTGCTGCTAAATTCTGAACTGATAAACTCTTCTACTGTTTTTGTGAATTTTTTCTCTTCAAAAAGATTATAAGCCAGATAAAAGCTAGGGATAATCATGACCATCATTAAAGTCGTAATACCATATCGGATACGCTTTTCATTTTTAGGCTCGATCGTTGCGGATGCAGGATATTTTAAATACTTGATTACTAAAAAAGTGGCAATACAGATAAAGAAACAGTTGATCGTGTACAGATAAAAGGCACCAAAGAAATAACTAAAATTAAAGGTTGCCAAACCATATCCTGCTGTACATAACGGAGGCATCAATGCTGTCGCAATGGCAACTCCCGGAATTGGATTTCCTTTCTCTACCCGGGTGATCGCAATAACACCTACTAAACCACCAAAGAAAGCAATCAATACGTCATAGATGTTAGGTGAAGTACGAGCCAACAATTCAGACTGTACATCTTTGAACGGACTGATATAGAAATAAAATGCCGAGACAAGTAGACTTACAACGGTGGCTATTAATAGGTTTTTAATAGATTTCCTTAAAAGGAGGAAGTTATAGGTTCCTAACGCAAATCCTGCCCCCAATATAGGCCCCATCAATGGTGATATCAGCATCGCACCAATAATCACCGCAGTGGAATTGACATTCAATCCAACAGAAGCAATAATGATAGCACAAGCCAATATCCAGAGGTTTGAACCCCGGAAGGATATGTTAGCCGTTACGTTTTCTAAAACCTTTTGTTTATCTTCTTCACCATTGTGCAGGTTGATAAAGTCCCATATTTTATTACTCATCTGCTATTCTACATTAAGATTGCTTTTTACCCTGTTTACTGAGTACGTAATATCCCAATACACCGCCGATAATGGATGCTGCAAAAATTCCGATTTTAGCCTGTGTCATATATTCCTCATGCGAAAAAGCTAATGAAGTCACAAATAATGACATGGTAAATCCAATAGAAGCAAGCAAACCTACACCAAATAGGTTTCGTATATTCATCCCTTCCGGGAAAGGAGCAACTTTAAGCTTAACCAGAAGCCATGTAAAACCGACAACCCCTACTACTTTACCGACCAACAAGCCTAAGGCGACGCCCAATGCCACATTGGTACTGAACAAATGCTCCATATCTATCGCCAATGAAACGCCTGCATTTGCCAATGCAAAGATCGGAATGATTATAAAAGTTACCATGGGGTGCATCGCATGTTCCAATCTTTGTAATGGTGGAGTAGCTGCAACCGTACTATTTTGAATTTCTTCGAGAATATGCAGCTGTTCATTCGTCAGCGTAGGTTTACTGTTGTCCGGATCTATTCCTTTAAACTTATCCAGCAACCGTTGAATATTATTGCTGAATATTTTTTCATTGATCTTCACATCTGCCGGAATAGTAAACGCGGCAAGTACTGCGGCAATTGTCGCATGCACACCTGACAACAAAAATGTAGTCCAGACACCACCTATCCCTAAAATAGCGTAGAACAAAATGCTTCGCACGCCCATTTTATTACCAATATACATCGTCAATAGTACCAAAGCACCGATGATCAAATGAAACATGGATATGTCCGATGTATAGAAAAAAGCGATGACCAGCACGGCTCCTAAATCGTCGACAATAGCCAAAGCCGTTAAAAATACTTTGAGCGTTAGCGGAATTTTGTTCCCTAATAAATAAAGCACACCTAGGGCAAATGCTATATCTGTTGCCATCGGAATACCCCAACCGCTGTGCACTTCCCCTGTTGGATTCAGGAACAGATATATAGCCGCTGGTACGGCCATACCACCAAATGCCGCAGCAATGGGTAATAGCGCTTTACGTGGATTGGACAACTCGCCTCCGACAATCTCTCTTTTTAGTTCCAAACCGACCACAAAGAAAAAAATAGCCATCAGACCATCATTGATCCAGTGATGCAGGTTACTCAAAATAAGTATTTCCGTCTAATTGAAAACCAAACCTGTGTTCGAGAATATGGTGATACTCTTCTGCTAATGGTGAGTTTGCTAATATCAAAGCAATAACTACACTAATACCCAATACAATTCCACCTGCTTTTTCATTCTTAATGAAGCTCTGTATAGGCGATACAATTTTTTCAATAGGCGTCCTTTTTACTTTATTCATCTTTTATAATTATCCCTCTAGTTTATGCTGAAAATGACTTGGAAACCAGTCATTTTTCGATTATACAAAGTACAAAAATATAAAATTCAAAACGATTCTCCTTACTAATCAAGGCAATATAGCTCCGACTAGGCAGTACAGCTTTTACAATAAATTGGCACGGCAGTATCATTATGAGAATGACCCTATCATTATGAGAAGGTTTTTCGAGACAAAGAATCAAGACAAACTAAATAACAGTCTTATTTACAGCATATTAATTAAAATTAATCTTCACTGGAATAGATATTGGCATAGTGTATACAAACGAAATTAAAAATGAGAAAAAGAAATGTCAAATGGAAACAGCAAAAAGAACCGCCGTCGTTTCCAAAATGGCTCAAATCATATCATTTATTGCTTTTTGCATTGATCGTGATGTTGATATTCGGAGCAATTATGAAGCACATTAGTGAGGTATAATCTTAAAATTTATAACATGATAACAACAGTTTTAGTACTCGCAGGGTTAGCCTGCTTCGGTCTGTTCATAAAGTCAATCGACTTCTTTGAGAAAATCTAAAATAAGATGAAAACAAAAATAATAAATACGATACAACAGTGGGCTCCTGAAGCTGCAAGACTAATTCCTGATTTGGATAACCTGGATGACGCTATTGCAGACTACCTATTGCTTCACAAACTGGCAGAAGTTTGTTCCCAGAAAATTTATTCGGGATTGGAGGACGAAATAGAGCGTGTTCAGGAGATAGCGAAAGTGATTAATCTTTTGTATCAGGGAGGAAATCAATACACACGAAATGCTATTGAAAATGAGTTCCTGACAGCATTGTCGTTTGATGAGAGCCCAGGTAGTCTAAAAAAACACCTGGATTTATTTCCGATCGAATTGCGAAAAGGATATATCAAAACCATTTTGGAAAACTAAGTAAACATGAAAGTTTCAAAAGAGAAAGAACAGTGGTCTTCTAAAATAAAAAAGGCAGCATTAGCAATATTATTATTTCTCCTGTTTGCAGCCTCTGTAAAGCTTGGTGGGTTTGCAGGTCTTTTAATTGGCTTTGTCTTTTTCTTCTTATTCTTTCAATTAATCAGCAGATGAAAAAAGAACGAAAATCAAACAGAGAAATAGTTACAGATATATTGGCAAAAATACTTTTAGCATTTATTGTCTTCTGCATTTTCTATGGGATGTTTTTCAGCAAATAAAAAACAATCAGAACAATGAATGAAATAAACGAAAATGCAGCCAGCGTTTATCTGGCTCAGCATTATGGGGAAATTCAAGAAGAAATCACCGAATTATCCTCGAAAAGAAACTTTGCAGGCATATTTCAGGCAATCGTTAACCATATCAATCTTCTACTCTCCAAGGGACAGATAGAGAAAATTGGGGTGAGAATTAAGTTTATCGGTTGGCTCCATAAAAGAGGAAATGAATACGTAAGGTATATTATTGAGAATCTTTTTGTCCGCTCTTTTGAAGGAATGAAAAGGCGTTGTACAGCAGAACAATGGATATACGTGTATCAACTTATCCCTAATAACCTGAAACATGTTTATCAGTTTCAGCATACAAATTATTTAATACAAAAAACAAGTCTATGACCGCATTATTTATAGTAGCAATAGGTGTATTTGCTTATATCTGCTACGTATTGCTTAAACCGGAAAAATTTTAAACCGTTTCAGCAGATGAAGAAAAATACAAAGATGAAGATCAAGGTATGGATATCCATTATATTCTGGGTGCTGTTCTTCATTTCTATTATCTATTTGGCGTTTCTAAAAATTCAAATATTGCTATGAAAAAGATAATCAATGAAATGAAAGATGTAGCTCGAATTGCCTTGATATTCCTGATCGTATTGGCATTCGTCAAACTGTTTGGGTGGATGTTTAAAACCATATTTAATTAATAAAAATGAACACAGAAATTTTAGGAATAATCGTAATGTTTACCTTGTCGATATTGCTGGCAATACCGCTGGGTAAATACATCGCAAAAGTATATGGCGGCGAAAAAACGCTGCTCGATCCCATTTTTAATCCAATAGAACGGATCTTTTACAAAATCAGTGGTATCAATCCACATACAGAGATGAACTGGAAACAGCAGATGGTCGTGATGATCTCGATCAATATGGTCTGGTTCCTGTTAGGAATGGTTGTTTTGATGAATCAGGGAAATCTTCCTTTGAACCCGGATAAAAACCCGAGTATGTCGGCAGACCTTGCATTTAATACCGTCATATCATTTGTGGTAAACTGTAATCTGCAGCACTATTCAGGGGAATCAGGATTAAGCTATCTGGGGCAGTACTGGCTGATGTTTTTACAGTTTGTAAGTGCAGGAACCGGCATGGCAGCCGCAGTAGTATTGTTCAGGGCATTCAGAGATAAAACGGCCGATACCCTGGGAAACTTCTACAGCAATTTTGTAAAATCCTGTACCCGTATTTTATTACCCATATCATTTGTAGTAGCCATCATACTGGCGTTTGAAGGCACGCCGATGACTTTTGAGGGAAAAGATACCATCACTACTTTACAGGGAGATTCTGTAGAGGTGTCAAGAGGGCCAGCAGCTGCTTTTGTCCCCATTAAACACGTAGGAACTAACGGTGGTGGATTCTTTGGTGTAAACTCTGCCCACCCGTTTGAAAACCCATCCTATCTATCCAATATGGTAGAAATGGTTGCCCAGCTGATTGTGCCTTTGGCTATGATTTTTGCCTTTGGCTATTTTATCAGAAGAAGAAAACTCTCGTGGATGATATTCGGCGTAATGACGGTAGGTTTTCTAATGCTGACTATTCCAAATATCAATATGGAGATGAACGGAAACCCTGCTATTGCAGCGATGGGTATCGATAATTCATTGGGAGCTATGGAAGGGAAAGAAATCCGATTAGGAGCACCTGCATCAGGATTTTGGAGTATCGTAACCACCGTGATCTCTACGGGGTCAGTGAACTCCATGCATGATAGTTCGATGGCATTATCCGGGATGAATGAATTACTGGCCATGATGATCAATGCATTCTACGGTGGGGTCGGAGTCGGTTTATTGAACTTCTTTATTTTCATCATACTGGCTGTATTTATCAGTGGATTGATGGTGGGAAGAACGCCCGAGTTCCTGGGTAAAAAAGTAGAAGCGAGAGAAATGAAAATCGCCATGATTATCGCCCTGTTACATCCGTTCCTGATACTTGTCGGAACAGCATTGGCAGCAGCTTTACCACAGTATACGGCTGACTCTCTCAATAACCCGGGATTTCATGGACTTAGCGAAATGCTTTATGAATATACCTCATCATCTGCCAATAACGGTAGCGGGTTTGAAGGGCTGGGTGATAACACACCTTGGTGGAATATCAGTACCGGATTTGTACTGATCCTTTCCAGATTCTTACCGATCATAGGTCCCGTTGCAATTGCAGGCTTATTGGCACAAAAGAAATTTGTACCGGAAGGAGACGGAACATTGAAGACCGATACAGCCACTTTCGGACTGATGGTGTTCGCCGTAATCGCTATTGTAGCTGCTTTGGCATTCTTCCCGGTTTTGGCATTAGGCCCAATTGCAGAATACTTCTCACTTTATTAAACTGATTAAAGAATTTAGAAATGAACAATAATACATCATTGTTTCAAAAAGATATGGTTCAGGAAGCCTTGAAGCAATCTTTTGTGAAACTCAATCCGAAAACCATGTTCCGTAATCCGGTCATGTTTACTGTATGGATCGGTACCTTGGTCATGTTAGCCGTGAGCCTCTGGACATTGGCAGGAGCTCAGGGACAAGGAAGTTTTGGCTATAATTTTACGGTTTTTATCATCCTGTTACTAACGCTGTTGTTTGCCAACTTTGCGGAAGCTATTGCCGAAGCAAGAGGTAAGGCACAGGCTGATAGTCTGCGTAAGACGAGAGAGGAAACTCCTGCAAGATTGAAAAACGGAAAAACCATCTCGTCTGCGCAATTGCAAAAAGGCGATATTTTCATCTGTGAAGCAGGCGATATTATCCCAACCGATGGAGAAATTATTGAAGGTTTGGCTACCATTGATGAAAGTGCCATTACCGGAGAGTCTGCTCCTGTAATCCGTGAAGCCGGCGGTGATAAAAGTTCTGTAACGGGTGGTACCAAAGTTTTGTCGGATAAAATCGTGGTGCAGGTGACAACGCAACCCGGTGAAAGCTTCCTGGACAAAATGATTGCGTTGGTAGAAGGTGCTGCCCGACAAAAAACACCTAACGAAATCGCTTTAACGATTTTGTTGGCAGGGTTTACATTGGTATTTATCATTGTCTGTGTGACACTCAAACCATTTGCTGATTACGCCAATGTGGGAATTACCATTGCATCGTTTATTTCCCTGTTTGTCTGTCTGATCCCAACTACCATCGGCGGTTTACTGTCCGCCATCGGGATTGCCGGGATGGACAGAGCCTTGAGAGCCAATGTAATTACCAAAAGTGGTAAAGCGGTTGAAACCGCTGGTGACATTGATGTTTTGCTATTGGATAAAACAGGAACAATTACCATTGGTAACCGCAAAGCAACCCATTTTCATGCTGCCCATGGCATTGATGAGAAAAGATTAATAAAAGCTGCGGTATTGAGCTCCATGGCTGATGAGACACCGGAAGGAAAATCGATTATCGAACTTGCCGGGGTTAATCCATTAAGCTATGAAGCAAGAAACCCTCAGTTTATTAAGTTTACGGCGGAGACAAGAAGTTCAGGTATAGACTATGAAGACACACGTATCCGAAAAGGTGCCACGGATGCCATTAAAAACATGGTTACACGAGCAGGCAATACGTTTCCAAAAGAAGTTGAGGAAAAAGTTAAAGCTATCTCTTCTAATGGTGGTACACCGCTCGTCGTGTCAGAGAATGAAGTCGCTTTAGGAGTGATCGAATTACAGGACATCATCAAACCCGGTATTCAGGAACGTTTTGAACGTCTGCGTAAAATGGGTATTAAAACCGTGATGGTAACCGGTGACAATCCTTTAACTGCAAAATTTATAGCAGAGAAAGCGGGTGTCGATGACTTCATTGCTGAAGCAAAGCCCGAGGACAAGATGAATTACATCAAAAAAGAACAATCAGAAGGTCGATTGGTAGCCATGATGGGTGACGGAACCAACGATGCTCCGGCATTGGCTCAGGCCGATGTAGGCGTTGCGATGAATTCTGGTACACAGGCAGCGAAGGAAGCGGGGAATATGGTGGATCTGGATAACGACCCTACCAAACTGATTGAAGTGGTGGAAATCGGAAAACAATTGCTGATGACCCGTGGTACATTGACTGCTTTCAGCATTGCCAATGATGTGGCTAAATATTTTGCCATTATCCCTGCATTGTTTATTACTGCGATTCCAGCATTACAAGGACTTAATATTATGAATTTACACAGTCCGGAAAGTGCTATCCTATCAGCTGTAATTTTCAATGCAATCATCATTCCGATGTTGATCCCATTGGCATTGAAAGGTGTAGCGTACAAACCTATTGGAGCAAGTGCATTACTTAGAAGAAACCTGTTCATTTATGGTTTAGGTGGTGTACTGATACCTTTTGCTGGAATCAAGCTGATAGATATGCTTATATCAGTTTTCTTTTAATCCTTTATAAAAATAATAGTAATGAAAAAACATATTTTGCCCGCTATAAAATTGACTGCTGTTATGATCCTGTTTTTTACAGTCATCTACCCACTTGCAGTCTGGGGTATCGCACAGTTTGCTCCCAATGCTGGAAAAGGAGAAATTATTGAACACAACGGAAACAAGCATTATGTGAATATTGGTCAATCTTTTACAGACGACAATTATTTCTGGTCAAGACCATCCGCTGTGGATTACAATGCTGCCGGCTCAGGAGGCAGTAACAAAGGCCCTTCCAATGAGGAATATTTAGCAGACGTTCAGGCACGAATTGATACTTTTTTAGTACACAACCCGGAGGTTGATAAATCTGAAATACCTGTTGATCTGGTGACAGCCAGCGGAAGCGGATTGGATCCTAACTTTTCCGTTCAAGCCGCCAAAGTACAAGTAAAGCGGATAGCTAAAATAAGAGGTATTGATGAACTGAAATTAAATCAATTAATTGATCAGCAAACAGAAAAACCTTTATGGGGCCTATTTGGTCCAGAAAAGATCAATGTACTGAAACTAAATATTGCATTGGACGAACTCAAATAAGCAACCCAATATTTCCCAACCATTTAATTCAAATGTATGTGTAGCCATTCGAAATATATAGTTCGGGAGAATTTCAATAAAACAGTTTAAATTTTAATAATTCAAAAATGAAACCATCATGATTTATTCAACCACACAAGGGGAATAAATCTGATAGCTTCATCACCTTAAAAAATCAAATTAATACGATGAAAAAAATAATTATGTTCTCAGCGATCCTGCTGGGAGCAACAGGAAGTGTATGTGCTCAGGAAACAGAAAAAAAACCGTTGACCATCAGCGGATATGCAGAAGTTTATTACCAACAGGACTTCAATAATGCAAAGTCGAACACCAGACCCGGATTTGTGTACAGCCATAACCGTAACAATGAAGTGAGCTTAAACTTAGGTTTCATAAAAGCCGCTTATGAAACAGACCGTATGCGGGCTAATCTGGCTCTTGGAGTGGGCTCCTATATGAATGCCAACTATGCCGCTGAAGAAGGTGTGCTTAAAAACATCTACGAAGCTAACGTGGGTGTGAAGTTATCGAAAACCAAAAATCTTTGGATAGATGCTGGTATTCTACCGTCGCATATTGGTTTTGAAAGTGCTATCGGAGCAGATTGCTTTACATTGACGAGAAGTATGATGGCCGATAATTCACCTTATTTCGAAACAGGGGCTAAGCTGTCCTATGCAACCGACAACGGCAAATGGAATATGGCGGTACTGATATTAAACAGCTGGCAACGCATTCAACGTGTGGAAGGCAATACAACGCCCGCCTTCGGACATCAGTTAACTTTTAAACCATCAGATAAGGTTACCTTGAACAGTAGTTCCTTTATAGGCAACGATTTTCCGGATGATGAGCGTAGAATGCGTTATTTCCACAATCTGTACGGACAGTTTCAGATCAGTAATCAATTTGCCCTTATTGCCGGATTTGATATTGGTGCACAACAGAAAGAAAAGTCAAGTGATGACTATGATACATGGTACACACCCGTACTGATTGCAAAATACAGTCCCACTGAAAAAGTAAGTATTGCTGCCAGAGGAGAATATTATCAAGATAAGAATGGAGTTATCATCGGTTCCGGTACAGAAAATGGATTTCAGACTTTTGGAGCTTCGATCAATGTAGATTACCAAATCTTGCCTAATCTGGTTTGGCGTACCGAAGTGAAAAGCCTGAACAGTAAGGATGCTGTATTCCTGAATAGAGATGAACAAATGAAGGAAGATAATGTGATGGCGGTTACATCGCTTGCGATACGTTTTTAATTTTTGTACTTAACTCAAGTTCCCCTTAACAATTTGTCTAAGGGGAATTTGTAAATTTATATAATCAAACGGTTTGTGTATGGACGAAAGAAAAAATGCCGAACATTTTTTGGATCTGATCCAAAAATCCCGAAGAGGAAAATTTAAGCTCTACATCGGGATGAGTGCGGGTGTAGGTAAAACGTACCGTATGCTGCAAGAGGCTCATACACTTTTACGCAATGGCATTGATGTAAAAATCGGTTATGTTGAAACACACAAAAGACCAGAAACACATGCTCTGCTGGATGGGCTTCCATTAATACCAAGACGTAAGCTTTTTTACAAGGGTAAAGAATTAGAAGAACTGGACTTGCAGGCAATTATCAATCTGCGACCAGAGGTGGTCATTGTAGATGAACTCGCTCATACCAACATAGAAGGAAGCAACAATGAAAAACGCTGGCAGGATGTACTCGATATTCTGGACGCAGGCATTAATGTGATCAGTGCGGTCAATATCCAGCATATTGAAAGCCTGAATGAAGAAGTACGGGAGATTACTGGGATAGATGTTCAGGAACGTGTGCCGGACAGTGTTGTAGCCCAAGCGGATGAGGTAGTCAATATTGACCTCACGGCAGAGGATCTGATCGATCGTCTGAAGGAAGGTAAAATTTATGAAAGTTCTAAAATAGCAGCGGCCCTGGGTAATTTTTTTAAGAGTGAGCACATCCTACAGCTTCGCGAATTAGCGTTAAAAGAAGTGGCTTCACAAGTTCAGCGAAAGGTAGAGACAGAAGTCGTACTGACAAGGAATATTAAGAAAGAACGCTTTTTAGCTTGCATCAGCTCTAATGAAAAAACAGCAAAAAACGTTATACGAAAGACCGCACGTTTAGCAAATTATTATAAATGGTATGTTATGTATGTGCAAATACCTAAAGAAAGCCCGGATAAAATTGCTCTGGATAAACAACGGCATTTGATTAATAATTTTAAATTAGCTACTGAATTAGGAGCTGAAATAATTAAGGTAAAAGCTAAAAACACCACTAAAGCAATTATCAAAGAATGTGAAGACCGTAAAATAACGACGGTATGCATTGGCAAACCACATTTAAACTTAGCTAAAATAATTTTAGCGACTGATACCTTCAATGCCTTGCTGAACAAGCTGTCACAAGAAAATATAGATCTCGTAATACTTTCGTAAAATGAAAATAAAAGCAAAATTAACGGTTGGAGTTGGTGCTCTGTTCTTACTCATATTGGCATTAGCTGTTGTTAGTGGCTGGTATGTAAACCAACTCAAAAAAGATACGAATAATATCCTTGTTGCCAATTACAATACCTTGCAATATTCCAGAAATATGCTATTGTCTTTGGAAGATTTAGCAATAGACAAATCTGCTTTGGACACCTTTCAAAAGAATCTGGATCTGCAACAGAAGAATGTAACCGAGATAGGAGAAGTAGAGGCTACTAACCTCATCATTAAACATTTTAAACAGCTAATGATACAGCCTGAGGACTCCTCATTAATATCCAACATTCGGAAAGATATTACGGAACTGATGCGCTTGAATATGGAAGCCATTAACCGGAAAAGTGACATTGCCGATGATACTGCTCAAAACGCAATTGTTATTATTTCAGTTACAGGCTCACTATGCTTCCTGATTGCATTTATTTTACTGGTCAATTTACCTTCTAGTATAGCCAATCCTATTACGGAATTAACCGATAGTATAAAAGAAATAGCAGGACAGAATTATAGGAAGAGGGTGCATTTTGAAGGACATAATGAATTTGGTGATTTGGCAAAATCATTCAACACAATGGCTGAGAAACTGGAAGAATATTCCGAGAGTAAATTGGATAAAATCCTAAAAGGTAAAAAACGCATTGAAACTCTGATTGATAACCTGCATGATCCGGTTATTGGTATCGATGAAAATAAAAAAGTTCTTTTCGCTAATGAAGAAGCTTTGAGTATTTGTGGTTTAAAAAAAGAAGAATTTATTGGTAAACAAATACAGGATATAGCCGTTACCAATGATTTAATTAGAAATATTATCAAGGATATTTTTCTTCCGAAACCTGAAAATACAAAATCCGAACAATTAAAAATTTACGCCGATAGTAAGGAAAGCTACTTTGAAAAAGAGGTTGTGGACATCAACATCGTTCCAACTGGAGAAGCAGATAGTGAATTTATCGGTCAGGTTATTCTATTGAGAAATATTACACCATTTAAAGAGCTGGATTTGGCAAAAACCAATTTTATGGGAACTGTTTCCCATGAATTTAAAACACCTATTTCATCCATGCAGCTAGGTATCCAAATTTTGCAGAATGAAAAGACAGGTTATTTAAATGAAGAACAAAAAGGACTAATTAGTGGTATAAAAGACGATGTTGAGAGACTTTTACGAATCACCGGAGAATTGTTAAATATCACACAGGTAGAAAGTGGGGCTATTCAGATAAATCTGATTGCTTCTGAAATGAGACCTATGGTTGATTATGCTGTAAATGCTAATAAATCAGCTGCTGAACATAAAAACATAAACATTGAAATCAGTATAGAGGACGACGATCTTGTTGCAGCGGATAGCGAAAAAACGGCGTGGGTGTTGACCAACTTAATCTCTAACGCAGTTCGATATTCATACGAAAATTCCACGATCCATGTAAAAACAGAAAAGATAGAAGATATAATTCAATTTTCTGTAACAGACACCGGTCAAGGTATACAGCCTCAGTTCCTGAGTAAGATCTTTGAACGATACTTCCGTATTCCCGGTACTAAAAAAGAAGGAACCGGCTTAGGACTGAGTATAAGCAAAGAGTTTATTGAGGCTCAGGGAGGTAAAATATGGGTCGAAAGTGAGTACGGTGCAGGAAGTACCTTTTATTTTACACTCAATATATTTAATATTAATCAGTAATTTTCAACGTCTCTGAGCTGACATGATCTGAAGCTCGTCGTGGAAACTTCCACATATTTTTCTAATGCATAAATTTTACAAAGATAAACTTCGAGAACTTGATAGTAGACTAGAAGAACTTAAGATCGAATTTGATGAGCCTATTCAGCTATCAGAAATGGCTGTTAACCTCATACTTAGTTATCTTAAGGACATCAAGCTTTATGTTCTGGAAAAAGGTTTTATTGAAGAGAAAGATGAAATACACTTCTTTAAAAAACTAAAGCCAAGCATACTTTCAAAATTGATATACTATAATGCCGTCTTTAAGATTGAAACAAAAAAGCCATATGGCGGTTTCAAATCCATCAAAAAGTATCTTACCAATGAGCAGATAAGATTAAGGAAGTTCTTCGATAACAATCTGGAGTTCTATAAATATTTTAGAACGGACAGCAGTTATTTAGATAACAAGTACTTTCTAAGAGGAAAGCACGATATAAAATTAAGCCTTGACACGTACTATTTTGAATCCGACCATAGTTTTTCAACTTCTCATGATTATAAAGTAGCAAAAATATTAGCTAATGATTTAATACAAGTGTATATTGAAGATCAACTGGCGTGCTTACATAAAATTAATAAACCTTCAACTATTCAAACAAGTTTAAACTGGACAGCAAGTAAGACATCATTGATAGAATTGATATATGCACTACACTACCAAGGAGTTTTTGATAATGGAAATGCGGATGTTAAACTAATTGCAAAATATTTTGAAAGCGTTTTTAATATTGAATTAGGCGATTTTTATCATACCTATCTAGAATTACGAAATCGAAAAATGAGCCGAACCAAATTCTTAGATACGTTAAGGGAGTCCTTAATCAAGAAAATGGATGAACAAGAAGAAAAACAGTGAACCATACATAATGCACTAATATTTTCGTAAATTAGCGATTGATTTACAAGGATTTTTAGTGAAAATGAATGCATCTAGCACCATTACTAAATCGTTACCGATAACATTTCCGGTTCTTGTAAACTACTCTTTATAAGCCACTTTTGGCTTTATTGATCTTTTTATATAAAAAAGATAATAGCCGCGTATGGATATTGGACATTGACGGGGTGGATGGTCCGCAAGCGCAAGATCTGCATCAGGCGCTGTTTGATATGAGCGTCACGGCGGAACTCACGAACGGGAAAAAGGGGCTATACCATGCCCAGATCAACCCCGATGATGAAGCCAGCCAACGCATGACCCATCACGACTGGCAGGTTGCCGCCGATATCCTGGGTAAGCATCTGGGCTATGAGGGGCAGCGCCGGGCTATCGTGATGCACGAAAAAAAAGGGCGTGTCCACGCGCATGTAGTTTGGGAACGCTATGATTTTGAAAAAGGAATATTGAAATCCGATAGCTTCAATTTTGCGGCACAGGATAAAGCCCGTCATGAAATGGAGCAGCTTTTCAGGCAAAAGGAAACCCCCAAGCGGAACAAGCACCAGCCCGAATTAAAAGCCGCATTAACGGAATTATGGAGCAAGGCGGGAACAGGACAGGCCTTTATCCAGGCGGCCAACGAAAAGGGCTATATCCTTGCCGCGGGAACGCCGCGCCACCCTTTTATGGTGGTGGACAAGGACGCACGGTCTTTCGACCTTGTACGTCAATTAAAAGGCGTGCGTATTAAGGATGTTCGCCAGAAGATGCGGGGCATAGACCTGATAAGCGAGAAACAGGCAATCGAACTGGCGAAGAAGAAAGGGAAAAAAGAACCCGACACGTTTGAAATGAATGTTGGACCGGCCCGGAAGAAAAAGCCCTCACAAGAAAAAAAGGAAGCCAGTTTCACGATAAACAGCAACGATATGAGCGAGCCACGGGAAAAGTTTGACCCTAAGCCGTATATCGAAAACAAGCTGGATATGTTTGCAGAACCTTTAAAAAACAAAGAACAGCAGCCACAAGTCTTTACCGAGAAATCGGAAAATTATAAGGATAATAAAGATGCTTTGGCTGCTGAAAAAGAAAAGAAGGAATCGGGGGAAAATAACAGCAAGGATATTCTTTCTGAAAGGGATCGCGCCCTTGAACGCATTAAAGAAATAAGACGGTCAATGGGGAGGGGGCGGGATAAAGGACGGGAAAGGGAATAAAAAAGGCGCAAGTTGTTTATTCCTTACGCCTTATGTAATAGATATTTTTGGTGAAGTAGTCCTTTATTTCACTAACTTCAAAATATGATATCGTTCAGAGCCTTTCTCAAAATTTCCGATAATCAAAAAGGAATTGTCTTGATTCCTGAATATGGTATAAACACTACCATTATCAAACCCTAAAGAAGAATGTGTAATCTCTCCGGTATTTTTATCATAGACAGATAAGAATTCTTTGTATTCCCAGTCCTCAAAAACAGCTCTTCCTCTACCGTCAGAACTTCCTAACAGGAATTTCCCATTATCAAGTGAAATTATGGCATTAATCGGGTTTCTGAATTCTACACTATTGGATTTCTGCCCGCTGGCATTGATATGCCATATATTATCAAAGCTGCCGCCAAATAGATAGGTCCCATCCTGAAGTTGTTCAACTGCATTTATTATTTTCATTCTTGGAGCAGGAAATTCGACATACATTTCCTCTGTAAAATTGAAGCTTTCATCTACTGTCCCGTTATTGTTAAATATAATGGCATGTTGTCGCCCTGGAGAGAGTAGAGAATTAGTATAAGCACTACCAGTAGCCATAAATTTATTATTGGGCAACGGATAAAGGCCAATAAAATCACTAAGGCTTTCAGGACTAATGTTGGGACTGAACCCCGCTACATATCGTCCGGTACTGGATAGTTTAGTTAGATGATAGTTTTGAACACCATCTGTTTGATAAAAATTACCCGCAACGATAACGCTTCCGTCACTTAAAGGCAGTGTTGCATTTATTTCAGTGGTGGATGAGTGACCACCTTGTATGTTTACGACAAAACTGTTGTCGATCGAACCGTCGCTGTTAAGACGGTACAAGGCACGATACCCTACATCGGCATAGGCTTTGGGCAATCGGAATCCGGCCAATATCTTTCCATCGTCCATAGCTGTTAGAGAGGAGCAGAACTCTCCGATGTTTTTAATATCAACATGAGGATTGAAACTGTTATCCGATGTGCCGTCCGCATTAATTCTTAGAAGACCTTTGTCCGTTGCAACGACCAACTTCCCGTCATTCTGAAGCGTTGCAATCGTAATGTATCCGTTTCCAGCCACATTAATTTTTTGTTGTAGATTGAGCCCTGCAAGATTTTGGGGATTGGTGTCCCCTTTTGGATCATTTTTACTTTTCGAGCAGCTCAATAGGAGTAATGGCGCTATCGCCAGAAATAAGAAGTGTCTGATTGTTTTCATATATTGAATTGAGATTTAATTAACCAGGGTTAGCATACAGGCGGCATTCTCCATGATCTTGGTCGTCTGCCTGTCTTTAATACCTCCAATGAAAAAATCATTTTTAAGATGGTATTTAATGGCTGTTATCGGGGATGACGCCAGTTGTTCATACACTTTCCGGGGAACTTCCTGTAGAACAAACCACTGTTGCGCCTCTACATTCATGACTCTAATCGCCCTTGGTTCCACGTCTGCTGCCGGCGAGATTTCTATCACCTCACCATTTGCAAGTTTGAAGGAGATTTTATCACCTTTTTTAAAGGGAATAGTGCCTAAGTCATTAAAGACAATCCCCAGGCCCAAATACAACTTGCCATCTTGTATCTGAAAAAGAACATCTTTTCCAGCTATGGGATTACCGATTGTCATTTGCGCCCCTTTGGTGACCACATTGGTAAAAGGGTCTTTAAATTCTTTAACGTATTTGCAATTTTGCGCAAGCGCAGGCGTAGCGATAAGGAAAGACCCTAGAATAAAAGAAATTGTATATTTTATCATTATAACAAATTTTAAATATGAGTTGATGGCCAGGATTATTTCACCCCATCTCTTATTTTTTTCTTAGTTTACATTTAGCACCTTCAATCTCCTGTTCCATTTTTTCGCAGGCAATCTTTTCCGTTTTCTTTTTTGCATCATATAATGTAGTGGTTTGATAAACGATGTCGCCATCTTTGGTGCAGGTGCATTCCCAGTTTGCCCTCTTATTACAGGAAGCGGCAAAAAAGCCTGTTATTGCTAAGAATGAAATTGTGGTAAGTAATTTTCTCATTGCATTATATTTTAAGTGTTAAGAATAGGATTTGATTATTTATGCCGTGTAGATCGTTCCGCATTTATTACAATGCCAGGAGCGGAGCCATGCTTGATACAGAGGTGGGTATTTGTTGTTGTTATGCTTGTAGGCATAGATTCCGTAAATGACCGCAGCAGCGAAAAAGAGTAGCATTAAGGGTATATTAAACGACTGGAAAAAGTTAGGGATCAGGAACCCGCCAAAGATGAAACCTATAAT
>CALFXE010000038.1 GCA_937927845.1 uncultured Paludibacter sp. | reverse complement strand
CTAGCAAGTGAGTGTTGAAAAGTATCTAAAGTAGAATTTGGCTATCAGCTACTTTCTTTGTAATTTTGTCCCATCGGATATTTCACGTCTAATGATCTGATTTTAAACGCATATGAGTACGAATTTTTTCTATAATGAATTAGGATATGAGCATTTGGTAAAATGTTCCGACATACCAGATTCCTACCCTGAATATCAGGAGTTAGAAAAAATTGGAGCAGACAAAATTTATTTTTCAGATAATTTCCCTGCAATTCTCTTTAAAGAAGTAGATTCTTTTGATAAAAATGCTCTTAAACAAATTGCAGAAATTCAGCATAAGGCGTGGAATTATCGAAAAATAATGTTTCTTTTTGTTGTATCAGATACAGAAATAAGGATATATAACTGCTACGAGAAACCTCAATATATAAAAGCAGAATCCAGCTATACACATGAGCTTAAAGAATATGAAATATTCAGTTGTATTAAAACTGATAAAGATAATCTAAAAGTTCTGATTGAATTATTTTCACGAATAGGAGTTGATTGTGGACTACTATGGACAAGTGATTACGATATCCGTGAAAAAATCAATATCCAAAAAAGGATAGATAAATATCTAGTTCAAAGCCTACTTGCGACTTCCAATACATTAAAGAAAGATATCTCGGATATCAATATTATCCATGGGCTCCTCATGCGTTCTCTTTTTATTCTTTATTTAGAAGACAAGGGAGCGGCTGAAGAAGCTGGATTATATACAAAGATAAAAAAGGGAGCAAAAAGTTATTTCGACATTTTAGATGATGTTGATGCAACTTATCGTTTATTTATAGAACTACAAGAGCACTTTAATGGTAATGTATTCCCAATTATAGAGAACGAACAAAATTTTGTCAACAAAGATCATCTTTCCTTGATAAAGAGATGCTTTATTGATGGTGACATTTCAGGTCAGCCTAAATTCTTCGATGATTGGCGAATTTTCAAATTTGATTTTATTCAGATCGAATTATTAAGCGAAGTATATGAAAATTTTTTGGGAGAGTTTGCTTCAAAAAAAGAAAAAGGACAATTCTATACCCCATATACATTAGTTGAACTAATTTTAAACGATAAACTACCAATCAAGAGTGAGGTTAATTATAACATTAAGACGTTAGATATAGCATGTGGTTCGGGGATTTTTTTAGTTGAAAGTTATAAGCGATTAATTCGAAGATGGCAAAATGCAAACCCCGAAAAAGACATCACATTTAAAGAACTTAAGGATATTCTTGTTGATAATATTTTTGGTATAGAAATCGATCCTTTAGCAATTAAAGTTGCTGCATTTAGTTTATATTTGGCACTTGTCGAATATCTCAATCCAAAAACATTATGGATAGACAAAAACAATAAATTTCCTTATCTAATCAATAATCCTAAAGATAAATCACTGAAAGATAAAGGAGGAAATAATCTTTGGTGTAGAGATACTATTGGCGAAGTTAATCCTGATGATTTCACAAAAGTGGATTTAGTTGTGGGCAACCCGCCATTTGGAACTAAAAAACTGTCAAAATCAATAATGGATTATTGTTCCAAATTTGATTTTGGGAAAGAGATGGTTTTGCCATTCATTCATAAATCTGTTGATTTTTGTCCAGCAGGGAGTATTGCTTTAATTTTCAATACAAAAGTTTTAACTAATACAGAAATTCCTTTTCAGAATTTTAGGAAATGGTTGTTTAATGAGAATTATGTAGAAAAAGTTTACAACCTATCTATTTTTAGAAAGGTTCCTAAGAATTTTGGTGGACAATTATTTACTTCTGCCGTTGGCCCCATTTGTATTGCATATTTTCAAAACAAACAACCCCAAAAACCTTCTACCACAATTGAATATTGGGCTCCAAAAACGTATATAAAATCTAACCTAATAGATGGTGTTATAATAGACAGCACAGATGTAAAGTTTCTCCCGCGTACTGAATGCCAAATTCCAAATACAAAGATTTGGAAAATTGCAATGTGGGGAAATATTGGTGATTTCTATTTGATAAATAGATTGTCAAATATGTCGAATAATGTAAAGACTTTCATCAAAACTAATAGTATAGACTTTGGCGTAGGATTACAGCCTCTAAATAAATCAACGATTAAGCCTATCGTAGATAATGAAATCTCAAAGTTGCGATTTATTCGTCCAGAAAGGATTCGAAAATATCTAACATTAGAAACGACATTTACAGAACTTAATTCATTACTAAGAGATAAGGATACAATTAACGAGTATTTAAAATATTACGGTAAAAAAAGCATCATAGAATTACCAACTATAAATGTTTTCAGAAGATTAGGAAACAAAAAGGTATATAAAGGACCTATATTGCTAATTAAAGAAGGATTTAAGGATAATGAGTTTTGCTCTGGAATTGTTAAATCAAAAGTAGCTTTTAACAGTACAGTTCTTGGATTGCATTCTGAAAATATAAATAGTTTACGAGTATTATCAGCTATTTTAAACTCAGATTTTGCAGCTTATTTTTTACTAATGATTTCCGGTTCATGGGGGATAGAGAGAGAACGTATAAAACCTAATGAGGTTTATTTATTACCATTGCAAAATAGAGAATCTGAATATAAAGAATTCATATCTCTACACAAGGAAATAGAAAATATTATTGAGTCAGATACACTGTTCCAAGATAGTTTATTAGAAATAGAGAAAAAAATTAAAACTGTAGTTCTCTCTTCTTTGGATATTTCTGTCAAGGAAAAGTTTATGATAGAGGATTTCCTAAATATTTCAGTAGACCTGTTTTATAAAAAAGAAAAATCAATAGCATTTAATAAGGTCTTTCTTGACGAAAATAAAGCTTATGCTCAAATACTTGCCAATGAGCTAAATGAATTTTATTCTGAAACCAATCATAAGATAAATATAAGTGTTTATGACATACAGCGTTCAGAACCATTAAATTTGATAGTTATACATTTCAGCAAAACACAAAAAGAAATCGAAGTCAGAGAATCAAAGGAACTAGCTCCTTTGCTAAAAGAATTAGATAAATATTCTATCCAAGAAAAGGGTAAAAATATTTACGTACAAAAACAATTTCGTTATTATGACACGGATAAGATTTATTTGATAAAACCTAATCAAAAACGTTTTTGGACACGTTCACAAGCAATAGATGATGCTCTTTCTTTAGTCATGGAAATAGCAAATATGGGAGGACAGAAATGATAGGAAGTTTAAATCCCATATATATAAATACCACGATTCAGGTTTTAGAGAAACGTTGCTTCATTTTATTAAGTGAAGTCTATGGAGACATAAAATCTAAAAAGACTATCTCTGTCAATTGGGTTGAAGAAGATATTTCTAAAGAATTAACAAATTGTCTTCAATCTAATAAAAATCGGATTGCGTGGAAAATTAGAGTTGAACCAGAACATAGATTATACAAAGAAGACAATTTATCAGCAAACAAATCTCCAAGAATTGATTTTTGTTTTTCTACTTGGACAGATACTGAATGGGAGTTTTTTGCAGAAGCTAAAAACTTGATAGAATCAGATTGTGAAACAAATAGAATAGGTAAAAATGGAAAGATAAGTATTAATGCGCATAGCTTATGTAAGCGATATATAGAAACAGGCATTGATAACTTTATCTCTGGGAAATATCCACCGAATGGCTGTTTAATTGGTTACATTCTTCAAGGCAAAGCAGAAAATATTATTTCAGCACTAAACTCATGTTTGTGTAGCCTAAATAGAAAACCTGAAGAATTGAGTCAGCACTCATTTGGACTTATTGATTTTGAATCATGTTATATTTCTACTCACGACAGTCCCCCATTAATGAAACATTTAATGTTTGATTTCACATCGAATACTGTTTCATGACTTTATTTCAATCAGCTATAGAATTATGTATGAAACAGATGAAATCAGTGAACTTTCAAAGAAGAATCAAAGACTGTTCAATAGAATACAAGGGCAAGTAGAGTATTGCTATAATTGTCAACCTTATGACGAAGGGGAGCCTGTATGGATACATGGTGACCGTACAGAAATCAGTGAACTATTGTATGACTATAATGTTCCAGAGAACTTATATGAATTATTTGCTAGAAATTTATCGTGCAGATGCGGAACATCTGATTTTGATCCATTCTCAGAAATTGGTCTAAAAACAAAATATGAAATAGAATTAGATAAACATTTTGAATTCACTAAACGCAAATATGGAAAACCATTAAGTGAATTTAAGAACTTAATAATCAAGCACCCTTTTCTATCATTAGATTGTAAAATAGCGAGAGACATAAAAAAAGAAATTGAAGCAAAAAAACTACCTGTCGAAACTGTATCAGGGGAATTTTATCGTTGTCGCAAAGTCGAAAATGATACCGCCTTTGAGACGAAAGATTTAATGCTTGCTCCTGTAGGAATACCAAAAGAAGGACGCTTCAATCATTCAGGCCAAAGTCATTTATACTTATCTAAAGAAAAAGATACAGCAAAAGCAGAAATTTTAGGAGATACTAAAGAAAGTCGTTTAGTATGGATACAAAAAGTTAATATAAACAAACCAATTGAAAACATACTCGATTTAACTTTCGATTGGACAATGATGACGTTATCTACGCATGCTTTGCTTATTGCACTACATACAGGAGGATATCTATCTTGTATAAAAGATAACGAAGGAAATTGGAGACCTGATTACTTCATTACAAGGTTTATCATGGATTGTGCGAAAAAGGCAGGATATAACGGAATTAAATATGAATCTGCACGTAGTTACATAGGCGACAATATCGTACTGTTTCATTATAATGCAGAAAATATTATTTCAGAAGAACCTCCTGTTATTGAAACTTTTGTTCCTGATTCCAGTGAATATCCGATTTTATATGACGGTGTTTTGTTTGAAGATAAAAGTTTTGGAGATATATAAAAATGGTTGTGAATTATATGTTCACAACCACACTATACTATAACTTAAAAGTTTTACTTTCCTTTCTCTCCACTTTCGGCGGACTACCACCTACCGATGTAATAACAAGCCTATCCCCCATTATTTCTTTAATTCCCTGTAAAGTATCTGGCAATGGTGCATCCTTAACTGTTGTTGTTTCGGATTTTCCCTGCGATTGGCTCCGGTTATTAGTTGAAATCTTATTGTCGGAAATACTCTCCTGTCCCTCACTTTCCTCAATCGGTTTCAACGAAAGTTGGATTTCACGGTCTAACTTAATCAAGTCGTCTTTCAGGACTTTCAGTTCTGGCTCTTTCCGCCATGTGGTTTCGACTACTTCTTTGAGAACGGGAATGTCCTTTTGCAGTTTCTCGTTATCCGATTGGTATTTTTCCAACAGTTTGGGCATAGTATCGAGTGCATTGAGGAAATTCTGTGCCGCCGTCTTCGGATCGGTCGCCATTACCCCGTGATTATAGTTATAGAGAATATCGCCTTCGCCTTTAATAAAGAAGCGGTTTTGTATTACATCGAAGCCGTCTTTAGCTGTGGTTTCTGACTTTACCATTAAATCAAAACCGTAAAGCGTACCGATTTTCTCATGCGCTCCATGCGTTCTGGCGTTGTCAGCAATTTCGTTTAGTTTTAAGCCCACTTCTTTCGGGTTACTGCCTTGCAATCCGTCCAACTGAACAGGATTCAGGCGGGTAACTCCGTCAGGTTGATATTGCACACGGGAATTAAACGCTTCAATATCCTTAGATATACGGTTAATGAATCCGTTATTCTTTTCCACATCAGACATAATACCTTCCAACTTATAGCGGGATGATGATTTCCCTCGCATAAAGGCTTGTCGTTCCGATTCCAACGATGCGATTTTCTTTTCCAGCCGCGCTTTCTCCAACAATTCGGTATTACCACTCAGGATAGCGACATATTCGCTAAAGTTCATACCGCCTTTTTCGTCCATACTGCCCTCGTCGATAGTTCGGCTACCCAGAGAGTTATTCTTCAACTGGCGGATGAATAACTGCTTGTTGTGCAGTAATCCGAACTTGTAGGCATCCAATGATTTTTCAACAGCATAGATAATCACATCTACCTTATTATCAGCATATAATTTTGCTATATCGTTACCTTTACGGATGCCCCTTCCGTCCCGCTGTTCAAGGTCACTTGGCCGCCACGGTGCGTCCAAATGATGAATGGCAACGCAGCGTTTCTGAGCATTTACACCCGTTCCCAACATTTCGGTAGATCCGAATAATACACGTATTTTTCCGGTGTTCATATCGGAAATCATCTGTTTACGAGCCTTGTCTGTTTTGGCTTCCTGAATAAAGCGTATTTCATGCGAGGGGATTCCGTAGTCATCCACTAATTTGCGTTTTATTTCGGAACAGGGATTCCATTCTCCGGGTTTGTAAGTCCCCAAGTCAGAAAAGATAAATTGTGTTGCCTTATGTTCGTCAAACTTTGTGTAGTAGTCCGACACTGTTTTGGCGACATGGGATGCTTTGTTATCTACATTGTCGTCATATTTGATGGGATCAATCAACCGCATATCGAGCGACATCTTACGGGCATAGTCGGTAGCAATCAGCATTTTGGCTTTTTCTTCGCTTTCAGACAACGGGGCACGTCCCAACAGTTCCGCATTACCTGTTTTAGCGAACTCTACCAACTTTTTAATAAATTCCTGTTGGTCGGACGTAGGCGGAATATTATGCAGGATTTCATTCTTTACAGGTCGGTCGATACCTATATCTTCCGCAGAACGATAGTCGGTTATCTCGGCATAGAAAGCCGCTAATTCAGGTACTTTGATAAAATACCGAAAGCGTTCTTTCTGAACAATCTCATTGGTTACTGAAAACTCATAATCTATCGACTTTTTAGCGAAAATGGCTGCCCATGCGTCAAAGGTGGTGATTCCCTGCCGTTCCAATTCATTCGGACGGAGATACTTGAATAACAGGTATAACTCCGTCAGACTATTAGAAACAGTTGTTCCTGAAAGGAAGGTCGCACCCAAATCCTTATCCGTCCTGTCCTGAATGGTACGCAGGGCAAAAAGCATATTCAGGGCACGTTGAGAACCGTCAGCATTGCCCAGACCTGCCACCCGGTCGTGGCGGGTGGTAAAAGTCAGGTTTTTGAAGCGGTGCGATTCATCTACATAGAGATGGTCTATACCCATCAGGCGAAAGTCCACTGTATCATCCGTGCGGGTTTTGATTTGGTGGGCTACATTCTCCAGTTTAGCTTCAAGGTTTAACTGTCTTTTGATTAAGCCCTTCTCCATTGCACGGGAAATTTCCTTGCCTTGTGCCCGTAATACTTCCAGATTTTCTTCAACGCTATCCAGTTCCGCCTGTAATATCCGTTGCTGTATTTCAGGGGATTGGGGTATCATACCGAATTGTTCGTGTGTTAAAATAATAGCATCCCAGTTATTATTTTTCATTTCATTGAAAATCCGCATACGTTTGGCAGGCGTAAAATCTTCTTTGCCCGGATATAAAACCTTTGCATTGGGGTAAGCTGTACAGAAAGTTTGGGCTATCTCATGTACATTGGCTTTAAGTGCCATAATGAGCGGTTTGTTTACCAATCCCAAGCGTTTTTTCTCGTAGGCACTTACGCACATTATCAGGGTTTTACCACCTCCTACTTCATGATCGATTATACCCCCGCCATTGAGTTTATCCATCCAGACGGCATCTTTCTGGCTTTTATACAGGTCGGGAATACCCAACCCTTTCAGATCCAGTCCGGGAAACTCTTGGTGACTTCCGTCGTAATCAGGACGGACAAAACAATTAAAGGTGCGGTTATATTTATCCGCTAACCGGTCTTTGAACTCCTGCGATTGCCCGTTCAGCCAGTCGGTAAAACCATTGCGTATCTCGTCAATTTTAGAGTTGGCGAGTTGGATGGATTCGGAATCACGCACTTTGACTTCTTTAAGTTCTCCGTCAATCATTTTATTGACTTTCTTGGTAATATCGGGAGACGTATTGTGAAGTGCGTGTTTCATCAGGGCTACTCCGTCAAATGTCCTGCTTTGGGTTTTTACAGCATACTGGTCGTAAATATTTACATTTTTACTGTCTGCGTTCAGGTTGTATTCATCACGGCTTTGTGTATAGTGGATTGATACATTTGTGTCAAACAGATGAGTAGCATATTTGCTATAAATACCTGTCGGAATCCACCTCTCCCCGAAGTTGAAATCCAAATCTTCAAAAGGTATCGGGCGGGGTATCGCTTCCCGCAATGTCGTGAGAGATTCTTTTGCTGCTTCGTGGCCGGGGTGGTTTTCCAGATACTTTTCGACGTGTTCTGCTTTGGAAATGACATTGCCGCTGATAAACTTGTCTTTAATTTCATAAGTTCCAATCATCGGATTGAAAAAGACCTGCCCTTTCAGTTCTTCGAGTATCTCATCAGATGTGCCGCCTGTGAGCTTTGCTATATAGTCGAGGTTTACCAGAGCATATTTATTCAAAGAAGCGGTCAGAGCTTCCCGCGCGTTATCGGCATGGGTAATCTCATTCGGATTAAAGGCAACCGGTTGTTGGAATATATCGGCTTTGACGGCTTTTCCGTCGATATAGCGTTCCAAAGAAAGGATTTCCGTTCCTCCGGCATCCATTTTAATCAGGCTCAGGTTTTTCGCGTCGTTTATATTTCCGAAACGCCGGGTAAAATCGTCATAGAGCCTGTTAAGCATATCACGAAGTGCGGGATTGGCTTCCAAGCGTGTGGCTTCGTTGCTGTACAGGTGGTGATAGGTATCCCGTATCTCTATATAAAGGGATGCTTTCGCCTGCTGTGTGCCTGTGAGCTGAAGCGGATGGAACATCGGCTGAAATCCGTTCAAATCACGCAAATAACCGATACGATTATTTTCGTCAGTAACAAGCGAACCTTCACGGTAATGGGACGGTATATCTTCCAATAGAAAAGGAACTGGTTTCATACGTTCCTGTTGTTCCCTTTCGGCTTCTTCTTTCAGCCGTTCCAGTTGTTCTTCCCGTCGGGCATTGAATACGGGATAGGCATTAGCACTTTCTTGTTGCAGTTTTTCCCTTTTCTCATGCGCATTTACTATCATTTCTTCGCGCCAGTCCATAAATGGCAATTCTTTTGATTTGCCTGCCTGCGATTTGGATTTTCTACCCCGCTTTTTAGGTTTGTTTACCTGACTGCGTTCCTCTTGGGTAAAGCCAAAAAGGTCATAAAGGGTTATTAATGGCTCCTGTGTTACGGACTGGGGTTTCGCCTCCGGGGTCGGCTCTTTTTTAATGGCAGGATCATCCATATCGAAAAGGGTACCTGTAAATTGTTTGGGTTGTTCATGTACATTAACAGACAGTTGTTCGTCTGATAAAACATCTTCCCAGCCTAATGAATTTTCCTCCCAATCAAGTTGGGCTGTACTTTTTCTTTCCTGCTTTATTTCCTGTTCCTGTGCTTTTTTCGGAATATCCCGTTCATGCTGCCGATAAAGGCGATGATTGTAATGATTTGCAAAATCTTTGTACAGCATTGTCCGCATGGATTCGGCTAACTCTTTCGTACTGCCTTCGTAGGTAAAGACTATCGCGGGTTTACCGTAAGGGTCGGTGTCTATCTTTGAACTGGTTTGTACCACTCTGTCGAAATCACGGAACAGGTTGTTGATGGAAATCCCATTCGACAGTTTGCGGGATTCGATGAAATCCTGCTGCCGTTGGTCGAGTTCCCTTTTCTCCGTATTCTTTTGCAAAATGATTAAATCGCTGCCGACATCTGTTCCTGCGTTATCGGAAAAGAGATTATTGGGCAAACGGATGGCGGATACCACATCGCAGATATTCATCAGGTATTCCCGTATGGGTTTGTTTTGTTCCGAATTAAGAACACCCTGACTGGTTATGAAAGCGATGATGCCACCTTCTCTGACTGCCTGCACGCTTTTTGCAAAGAAGTAGTTGTGAATAGCCTGTGTCGATTGCTTGACAGCAGATATCTCGTGGGTGGAAAGCTGTGGGTCGAAGACAGCGACATCGCCAAAGGGGATATTGGAAGCGACGACATCGAATTGTCCGTTGTAGCGTCCTTCCATTTTCTCGTAGCCTTCAACCCTCACCTTAACATTATGTGAATGGAGGTGCGAGAGGATTTTACCTGTCAGTAGGTCTTTTTCAAAAGCGGTTATATTTGCCGGCAACATAGTTTCTTTGAACGAAGACAGGAACGTGCCTGTTCCGGCACTCGGCTCCAGAAAGTGAGAGGGTCTGATTCCGCTGGCTTCCAATACATCCATCAGTGCATCTGTAACAGGTTTTGGTGTATAAAATGCGGTCAGGACAGAACTTTTCAGGGAGCTGACATAGCGTTTATAGACTTCCGGCGTAGGTGAATTATCGCGGAGTACCTCGTGAAGTTCCTGTACCAACGGAAACAGTTCAGCATCGGATTTAGTCCAGTACTGAATGTCTTCGGGTTTGGCGGCAGGGTTCAGGATGGCCTTAATACCGCCGAAACCGGAATAGGTGGCGAGTATTTGCCGTTCTTGGTGAGTAGCTTCCCTGTGTTCTTTATCGAGCGTTAATGCTATTTTGATTGCGTCAATATTCTGACGCAGATGGTTTTTCTTATTATATGCCATAGCCTTAAATCAATTATGAATTAAAAATTAAGAATGAAGAGGGTTATGGCTTTCGAGGTAGAGGGCAATAGCTCCGGTCAGTTCAGTGTAGAGCAGTTCGTATTCCGGTTCATCGGAGAAGCTGTCCGACAGGGGATAGCCGGCGAAGACGGATTCGCATTCCGGCAGCAGTCTGAGAGCCAGTTCTTTTGCCTTGTCTTCGGGTACTTCGCCCTGAAACTCGTTCCAGAGGATTTCGACTATTGTATTACAGGGAGAGAAGTGCAAGCCTTTGAACAGGGCTTCGTTGGCAATTTCGGCTGCCTGAATATGGTCTAAGCCGCTTTTGATGGCTTCGCTGTACGCTTCGGCGGCCATATCCCCGCGTCCGGCAATGAATGAAAAGTCGTCTGCCTTGTCGGGGTGGGCATCGCGAAGAAAAGATAACAGGTTGAGCCGGAAATAGGACATTTCCATCGGCTCGGATGTTGATTTGTATTTCATACGTTGGATTTTTTAGTGGGGGTCGCAGACCCATTTGTTATTTTATCGGCAAGTAAAAGGCACCGGGGTATCCCTCCCCAGTGCCACCACTAAAAAAATCCAATAGTACCCGACTTAACAATTTCTCATTACATATCCGGTGCGTATGAACTTTCTTAGCGGTAAAGATACGATTTTTATCTGTGTTTCTTGCTATTACCCGCTTTCGGCGGGAATGAAAATACCATTTTGTAGTCCGCATCGAAAGCTACGGCAGCATCAAAGGGCTTATTTTCTTTGCTCTTAAAGCCTTTGATAATGCCTGTCTTGCCTTTGGCAAGCAGGTCTTTGAGTTGTCCGTCTGTCAGGTCTTTACATGATTTGTTCCGAAATACGGTCAGTCCGCAGGATTCATTGTTGCACTTGGCTACTTTCTGATAGAATACCACTTGACCGCCTTTGCATTTGGGACACGAACAAGTCTCCCGCTGATTACCCCCCTCGATTTTACTATTCAACAATTCAGTGGTAATCTGAGCGGCATACACTTCGATTCCCTTGTGGAAGGTATCCGCATTCATCTCTCCCGTAGCTATCTTGTTCAGGGTGTTTTCCCATTCGCCTGTCATCGAAACATCTGCAATCTTTTTATCACGGACAGCCAGATAGACAACCAAACCTTTATTAGTTGGCACAATTGATTTTTTCTCACGTTGGATGTATTCACGGGAGAACAGCGTTTCGATAATGCTGGCACGGGTGGCAGGTGTCCCAATACCCGATTCTTTAATTGCTTCCCGTTCCGCTTCGTCCGTTACTTCTTTGGCGCAGGTTTCCATAGCAGAAAGCAAACTTGCCTCCGTATGCAATGGGCGGGGCTTGGTTTGTTTCTCCAACAAGTCCGTTCCGTTGATAGGTAGTATGTCGCCATTAGAAAGATTAGGAAGTACCGGAGCATCATTATCTTCTTCGCCCTTTTCTTCGTTAGGGGCATTGAGTACAGCTCGCCAACCCGGAATAAGAATAACACTGCTCCTAACTGTAAACGGAACACCCGAAGCATCCAGTGAAACAGTCATATCCTCTTTGGTACATTTGCCGGAAAAGGCTTCCAGCATACGCCCGGCAATCATATCGTAGATAATGCGCTGGTCAGCCGAAAGTTCGCTTGGCGTATTTTCGGTAATAATCAGGGCGTGGTGGTCGGTTACTTTCTTGTCGTTTACCGAATGCCTGTTCAGTTCTTTCGTTGATAGCATTTTTGCGTAATAGCCGAATGTAGCATGAGCGGATAACTGCCGGATAAGGGCCGGTATTTCGGCAAATACATCATCGGAGATATAACGGCTTCCCGTTCTTGGATAGGAAATGAGCTTGGCTTCATAGAGCGATTGTGCTACCGACAGGGTTTTGTCTGCTGAAAAACTATGGCGGCTATTGGCTTCTTTCTGCAAGGTGGTCAAGTCGTAGAGTAAAGGCGGTTCCTGACTTCCTTGCTTTGTTTCCACGTTTATGACGCTGACGGATTCTGACGAGCGGATACGCTCTAAGATTGTGTCGGCGTCCTGTTTCGTGTTGTAACGTTCTGTTGAAATAGCGGCGAATTGGGTATCGTTCTTTGCCGTATGCAATTTTACCTGAAAATAGGTTTGCGGCTTGAAATCCTTGTTTTCAAGGTAACGGTTGCAAATCATAGCGAGTGTGGGTGTTTGTACCCGTCCTAATGACCATACGCCACTACCCGCCGTAATTGACAGGGCCTGCGAAGCATTGATTCCGACTACCCAATCAGCTTGGCTGCGGGCTTTGGCAGAGAGGTACAGGTTATCGTACTCGCTGCCCGGACAAAGACTCTCCAATCCCTTACGGATAGCCGAATCTGTCAAAGAACTTATCCACAGGCGGTCGAAGGGTTTAGTACATTTCAGATAATCAAAAATGTATCTGAATATCAACTCACCTTCGCGTCCTGCATCGGTAGCAACAACAATGCGGTCGCATTTATCGAACAGTTCTTTGATGATTTTCAGTTGTTTCATTACTCCGGGGTCATTCTTATATTCTTTTCCCTCTTTAATTTGTCGGGGTGTCAGAATAAACTCCTGAGGGAGTATCGGCAGGTTTTCAGGCTGAAATCCTGTGATACCATAATCGGCGGGCATCGCCAATCCGATGAGATGTCCGAATGCCCATGTAACGGCATATCCGTTACCTTCCAGATAACCCTCCTTACGGTTACCTGCACCAACGATAGCCGCTATATCGCGGGCTACGCTTGGTTTTTCTGCAATTATTACTTTCATTTACTATTGGATTTTTTAGTGGTTGATACTACATTTTATGTCCTGTGGATTTTTTCACAGGTTTTCTAATCCCTTGCTGCTGTTTCTGTTCTTGATTCTGCTTTTCAGTGGGGTTCTGCTGCCCTTGTTTGAGGGGTTCCTTTGAGTGTTTGGTCGCTTCGTTGGTTTTACCCTGCGAATTAACCGCTACCTGTGTTTTATTGCCCTCGGCAACTTTCACATCCGCGCCTTGTTTTTTAGCTTTATCGGGATTCCATTTGAAGAAATCCAGTTTGCCTTTTTCCTGATTCACCTTTACATAGGCATTGAATGGCTCCCCTTTTCCGTCTTTCAACATACCCTGAACATAAACGGCTTTTCCTTCCCTGAGAGAGTTCTGCTGTTTATCATCCAAATCTACGCCTAAAAGTTTTTGGGGAATACGAACTTGATTTTGCTGTTCTCCATTCTGGTTTTGGTTCTGTTTATTGTTCTGTTGATATTTATTTCGGTCTAATCCGTCATAATTGAAATCATAACCGCCTTTAGCCGCATTGAACTGAACATAAGCATCGAATTTTTTAGGATTATCAGTACCCATTGTTTTTTTTGAGGTCATCCCCTCTACGAGTACCTTTTTCCCTTCTTTTAGTGCCTGTTGCTGTTCGGGAGATAACTCAACCCCTTTCAGATTTTGAGAAATAGTAAGTTTGTCAAGGGGTACAGCTTCCAATCGGTTGGTTAGCTTGTCAATGGAAATAAGCGAAGGTACTTTCTCACCCGGTGTCGGCTCCAATTCTACAATTTTGCCACTGTTACCCGTTGCCAATAGGTTTTCTTTCACGTCATTGGGAAGCATAATACCCTGAAACGGTTTTTCCAAATCAACCTGTTGCTGATAGGGATGCGGAGTGAATTTCAAACTTCCGTCCGGCTGTTCTTCCAACGACAAGCGGGCTTTCATCGGATAGTCCACACCCTCGATTTTCGGGTTAATATCTACAAGGTGCGGTGATTTATACCCGTAACTCATGGCTTTGAGTTCGCCCTCCAAATTTTCGGGCTTGATACCGTATTTTTGATACTCGCTTTCAGGGATACGGTTGGTGTCGAATTGCTTAAATTCCGTTTTCTGTTCGGTTGTTGTATCCATTTTTTCTTCTTTCTTTTCGGGTTGAACTTGCTTTTTGCTTTCTTTGGTTGATTGCTCCTGATTATTCATGTAATCTTTCGGATTGATACGGTATTTCTCCAAATCTTCTTCCTTGATATGCAGGATTTTGTCAAGCATATCGACCGTTACCGCATAGAATCCTGTATGCGATGGGTTTTTAGCCTGATTAAAGAAGTTTTTGAAAAAGTTTTCGAGAGGATCTGCGTGCTTGTCGATTTTGATAAAATCAGTTTGCTTCGCCTTCATGGGATCAATGGCATCAATGTTTCCTTTTTTGTCGATGCCTTTTACGACTTTGAGTTTGTTGCCTTCTCCTTCATCCCGCATCAGGAGAACCTTGTCTTTCGGATTTAATTTTTCATCCATAATAAAAACTGTTTTTTTGTTCTGCATCACTATTAATGCAGAACGAAAGTAGTCGTAATGAACAGGGTTACAGTCGGTTTTTAGGCAGGTGGCAGTTTGTGGCTCCGATTTGGCAGTGTGTGGCGTTTTTAAGATATATAGAAACGTATTCGTCCGGCACTCAAATATTTGCTAATTTTGCAAATGTATATGCGATCTTATAAAACGGATGGTAGAATATAATGTGAGGAAAAGAATATTGTAAATCATTTTTGTCTTATGCCCATGAAAGAACTCGAATTACAGAAAGCCTTTATGCTCCTCGAGCCGGGGCCGGTAACAATGATAAGCACATCCCATGAAGGGAAACATAACCTGATGACTATCTCATGGACGATGGTTATGGATTTTACGCCGAGGTTCGCACTGCTTACAGGGTCGTGGAACTATTCCTGCGAAGCGTTACTAAAGACGAAAGAGTGCGTCATTGGGATTGCTACAGCTGACCTCGTGGACACCATCCTTGATGTGGGAACTACAACGGGCAGAAAGATAGATAAATTCGCCCAATTTGGCCTTACGCCACTTCCTGCCTCGCATGTCAGTGCCCCGCTCATCAAGGAATGCTATGCGAATATAGAGTGCCGTGTGGTGGATTACATCGAACAGCACAGTATCTTTGTGTTGGACGGGGTGAAAGCTTGGATAGATGAAGACCGCAAGGAAAAGCGCATTTTGCACGCACGTGGCGATGGTATATTTATTGCTGATGGTGAGATATTCGAGCGCAGGGAAAAGATGGGAGACAAATTGCCTCCCGGAGTGTGATTTAAGGAAAACAAAAACAGTATCTTACTTTTATCCGATGGCAAAGAAGAAACGGCAAGGGCATTACTGCAAAATATGTGGGGAGATTAAAGCCAATGAAAAATTCAGTGGCAAAGGACACGCTGAACACATTTGCAAGTCCTGCCAATCAAAACATGCTGATAAACAGGTAGATATAATACGTTTTCCAAATGTGGATGAGCCGTTGGAAAAAGATTACGATGATATCCTTGATTACACGGATATAGATGCACTTCCGATATTTTCCGAGAAAAAGAAGTTTACCGAACTTGACAATTATGAAAAAATGTTGCTTCGGGATTATATCCGTTCAGCAATCATTGAGCATTGGGAGTATTTAAACATATGCCCAAATGAACAGGACTTGATTGAAATAAGAAAACGAATGATGCGTGTGGTGGAAGATGAATGGCATATCCTATTGAAGAATGATGCCATACTAAGAAAATTCTTTCAGGACAATGCGGCGGTTGCAATCAATAAATTAGAAAAGAAAACAGAGGATAGTCCTGAAAAAAATAACTACCCCCTGTCTTCACTTGATTAACTTATCTTTACTCCCCCTGCTGTAACAAATGAGCCAATGCAGGGTCGTCCTTAATACGTTGCAATTCTTCAGCGACAATCTGTTTGGTTTCGGCTTTGATACGGTCGTAATTCGCCTTAATCATCTCTTTCATGTGATTTACACCGTTCTCGTCCGTAAAATCGGTAATTACAGGAATAGATTGATAAGCCTTTGTTTCAGCCGCCACCTTCGCATTATCTACAACTATTTCGCAATGGAAAATCTTCTGCTCGATACGCTCATCGAAATTGTCGGCAATGGCTCCGACGAACATCCCTTGCGTAAGATTTGAGATTTTGGATGCCGGTATCAGGCTATCCATTTGGGTAGATATGGATGTCGATTTGTCGTTGCGGTTGATGGTCATGGATTGGCGTTTCTGCAATACTTTTCCGAACCGGTCGGAAAGTGTTTTGGCTGTTTCGCCGACTACCTGACCGGAAAAGATATTACCAACCGTGTTCATCACGACTTTGGCTTCCTTATCGCCATAGTCCCTTGTTAATTGCGAAAAGTCCTGAAAGCCCAAAAGAACGGCAACTTTGTTGCTTCGGGCGGTGGCAATCAGGTTATCCAATCCTTTGAAATAGATAGTCGGCAGCTCGTCAATAACTACCGAACTTTTGAGTTGTCCTTTTTTGTTAATAAGTTTCACAATACGAGAGTTGTATAATCCCAGAGCAGCACCGTATATATTCTGTCTGTCGGGATTATTACCGACAACCAATACTTTGGGATCATCAGGATTGTTTATGTCCAACGTAAATTCGTCTCCACTCATCACCCAATAGAGTTGTGGTGAAATCATTCTCGATAAAGGAATTTTCGCCGAAGCGATTTGTCCCATCAACTGGTCGGCAGCACCTCCAAGCCATGCATCCATAAAAGGTGAGAGGTAGTTTTCTAATTCGGGATAACTCGTCAAAATCGGGAAAATATCCTCATAGCGTTTGTTCAGGAACTCTATTGCATGAGGGAAGGTGCAATACTTTCCGTCTTTATAGATGCGCAAATACCATATAATAGCGGCAAACAGGATAATCGGAGATTCCACAAAGAAGTCACCTTGCTTTTGCACCCACGTCTTATTGAGGTTGAGCATAATGGTGTAACTCGATTCGTAGGCATCGCTAATGTCTTCCATGAACGAAGGATTAATCGGGTTACACCGGTGGGAACGTGCCGGGTCATCAAAGTTTATCACGTAAAACGTGGGGACTTTTTTATAGCCTGATTGATTGTTTAACAGGTGGTTATAAGCAATAATAGAGAGATCGGGAAACTTGAAATCATACACATACATCGAGAATCCTTTCTCAATTTGCTGTTTGATGTACTGATTAACAACAGCGTATGACTTACCACTACCCGGAGTTCCCAACACGATACTGGCACGGAACGGATTTACAACGTTTATCCAACCTTTCCATTGTTTCTTTTTATACCAGAATTTGGTTGGCAGGTTCACGGAATATTCGCTCTGTAATAGCCGTGTTTCCTGCATAAAACTCTCGTTCTCAAAATTGAACACGTCGTCCATAAGATTGTTCTTCAGCAATCGGCTCATCCATAATCCTCCAACCAACAGGAACAGATAACCTGTTGCCATTGTAAGAACATAAAACCCCGTTATTGCTGCTACGGGTAATGGCAGGTCGAGTATCCACCAGTTCATAAAGAACAGGATAAAACCGATTGTCAGAAAAACATAGATTTTCGACCAAGTGATTTTTTCCTCTTTCACACCTTTAGTTCCCAAACATGATAGGGCAAGGAAAACGACGGCGAATATTTTGGTGTAAATAATACTGCCGAACAGTCCGGCAGTGCGGTCAAAGTTCAGTAGTATCTTATCCACTACCTTTAATATGAATCCCCATTCATGTAGTGCAAAATAACAGAACCAATAAATGTTGATCACTACGAAAATTATGCTGATTGCTCGCATAAA
>CALFXE010000037.1 GCA_937927845.1 uncultured Paludibacter sp. | reverse complement strand
GAGGGCCTTGACGAGGGATCCTATACCGTATATGGGCTTTATCCCGCTTCAGGATGGACCCTGGGGGAAGTTACCGGTCCAGATGGTAATCTCTTGAGTGGTGAATTCTACAAGGCTACAATGGTTTCTATAGAACCGATTGAAAATGAAGAGTCGTCATCCTATTTGACTCCAAATATATTTATGAAAGCAAAAGCGACGGATGTAGCGATAGGAAGTGAAGGAACTTCGACACCTATCAGCCTACAGTATAAACAGCTTGGAGGTATTTTACGGATTCATTTAAGGAATGAAAACCAGCCGTTGTACCCCAAATTATCCGAATTTGAAATATCTAAAGTGGCAGATGAAGGAGCGGGGGCCGCTATACCTTTTTTCAATACGCAAGGATATCTGGAAAATATAGATGATGATGAGTTGACTCCCGCAACTTATTGGCAAATATCCACTGTGACCATCAATATGCATGAGGATGTTTCGACTGAATTTGATTTTTTTATCCCGATGTTGGCTACTGATCCATTTGTTGGGGATGATGTATTGTATCTTAGAGCTATATATGTAAATTTGGAAAATGAAGAAATGGATCCGGCTTTTTTGCGGATATTTCCAAGCACTAATCTCGTCTTACAAAATGGATTTAAAGCAGGGAAGAGTTATTATTTCAATCTGACCGGATGGGAGTAGGTAATTAATTAGACGAATTAACAGCATATAGAAATTCATTATTTTGAAGAACAATTTTTTCTATCAGGTAGCCGGACATCGTTTCCGGCTGTCTTTTTCCAATGATTTTTTAGGGGAGGATAGTTTAAGTAACTATGCTCCCTTTCGTGTGTCTAAGGAGACCGGTGATTGCCTCTTTTCTCTTTCCATTGTGGACAATCTTTCCGACGAACTCGATTACAAACAGGTCGGCCAGTTTAATAATGACATAGCTTTCATTGGCGTATTCAAGTCTGATGGCGGATCTTTTCGTTTCCGGATTGCCTATCCGGGAAGCCGAGACTATTGCACGATGGATACCGATGCTGCTTTTCGGGTGGCACAGGTGAAACTTCCTGCCGGCGATAAGCACCGTTTTTTCTGTCTTAACAACTGCCTGATGCTGCTTTATGCGTTTTCTACAGCAAACCTTGATACGCTCATGATGCATGCTTCAGTTATTAAAAATGGAGCTGATGGATTTATATTTTTGGGTAAAAGCGGTACCGGAAAGAGTACCCATAGCCGGTTGTGGCTGGATTATGTAGAGGGAAGTGAATTGTTGAACGATGACAATCCGGTAGTACGTATATTTGATGGGAAAGCCATTGTTTACGGTACGCCGTGGAGTGGTAAAACTCCCTGTTATCGCAATGAAGAGGCTTTGTTGAAAGGGATTGTAAAGTTACAACAGGCTCCTCTGAATCAAATTAAAACGTTATCTTTGTTGCAGGCTTATGCGATAGTGTTCCCGGCATGTTCGAGTATGCGTTGGGAAGAGGAGATTGCATCGGGTGTACATCGTACGGTGGAAAAACTAATCAGTATGGTGGCCTGCTACCGGCTGGATTGTCTGCCCGATAAGGCCGCAGCAGATTTGTCGGCCTCCACGATAAAGGAATAACAATGCGGAGTGTCACATTATCCAATGAAATCATGCTCCCGGAAGTGGCAAAGATGCTTTCGGAAGGTAAACAAGTTACCATTAAGGCTAAGGGAAACAGTATGCTCCCTTTCATTGTAGGTGGAAAGGATAGTGTGGTGCTGGAAGGGAAAGATTTGTATAGTGCGGGAGATATAGTGCTGGCAGAAATAAGACCGAAGCTGTTTGTCCTGCACCGTATCCTGAAGATAGATGATGAACAGGTGACC
>CALFXE010000036.1 GCA_937927845.1 uncultured Paludibacter sp. | reverse complement strand
ACTTCAGGAGGTATGGATTTAAAAGTCATTACTGAAATTTCTGAATATTTTGAAAAGAGGTTAAATTATCAAATTCCTCCGCGTTCTCCTTTTGTTGGTCGTGCTTTTAATTCTACCCGCGCTGGCATACATGCTGATGGACTTCTTAAAGATGAGGAAATATATAATATTTTTGATACAACAGAAATATTAGGTAGACCACCTATTGTAGTTGTTGATGCTACATCCGGAAATGCAGGAATTGCAGCATGGATAAACACTTATTTTTCATTAGATGGAGAACAAAAAATAGATAAAAATCATGAATGTGTTCTGAAAATAAAGAAATGGATTGATTCGCAATATGAATCAGGTCGTAATACATCTATTGGTGATCTAGAATTAGAAAATGAAGTCCATAAATATTATCCTGATTTACTAAAACAACACGAAAGTAGAATAGAATAAACATTTTGTTTGCTAGTAATAAAAATCCATGTATTAGAGCAAACTGATTTACGATAGCTGGTATCCATCATACAGCAAAAATCAACGAGTATACTTTCTGAAGATATCACCTTCAAGGCATCTTCAAATATGCAGGGTACGATGGTTCCATCCAAACGCACAGAAGATAAAATCGTTGTCGTATGGAAACGTACATCTGGTACCGCATCCCCAATGCGTTCGTTTTTGTAAGCGCGGCCATAGAGCCTTGTCATGCCAGTGTTTACACCGCTTTCATCCAGAAAAACCAGCTTACTGAAATCAACAGTTTTCTGAAATACCCGCCATTCTTTTCTCTTTTGCTGTATGTCTTTATGCTTCTGCTCCGCCGCGTATACCGTTTTTTTTAAGTCGTAATTGTTGTTTATAGTTCTGCATAGTACCGACCACAAACTGTTAAATGGAGTTCCTCTAACAACTCTGACAAGGATATATCCGGCTGTGCAAGGATACGTCGCTTCACTTGCTCCAATTGTTCTTCGGTTAAATACGGCTTTCTGCCGCCCGCATTGGGCAGAGCTTCGTAGCATATTGACGATACAAAGTTAATAAATTCTATCGCTATGCCTTATAATATAAATTTGTGTATTTTTGCTATTACTTTAATGAAAAAATAATCCAGAAAAGATTAAAATCATTGAATGATGATCTTGTTGTTACGGTTCATATTCTCTCGTACTGAAGTAGGAATTGCTAATGTGCGATAAAACAAGCGGATAAATTATAAAAATATCGCTTTTTACTAAATTTATCAAACCCATTGACAGATAACAAAGAAATAGCTATAATATTATAATCTGTAAACAAATAGCAAATATGATAACATAGTGGATATTTATAGGCTTATATTTACTATTATGAAGGGACGCGACAATTGGTTGCAAGGATAATATAATGAAAAAGTCAGAAATAATGAGCTATGATTATGTAAAGTTAAAAAGATCAGTAATGAACAATAACCGTACAATTTAGTATTTAAATTGTACGGTTATTTTTTTGCATTTTTTGTCGTATTTCGAGTATTTATATTTAATCATGTCGAGAGAGGGGTGTCTGAGATGATAAACGAAGATAAATATCATTTAAGAAATGCCATGACAAGTCCAGTCAACAAATTAAAACTTAAGATTTGGCGTGGTAATTCTATCCTCATTTAATTAGGCCTCTTCACCGTATGGTACTCAGACTTGAATCCGATTCTCGGCAGCGAACAAGGTGGAATCAGACCGGTTGTCATCGTCCAAAATGATACCGGTAATAAATTCAGTCCGACTACGATTGTAGCCGCTCTCAAAAGCATTACAAAAAAGCACAGCCTTCCCACTCATGTCACGGTTGAATGTGATTTTCTTGGAAAGGAATCCATTGTATTGCATGAACAAATCCGTACCATTGACAGAAGCCGCCTTACAGATTATTCGGTAAACTCGATGGCAAAACCATGAATAAAATTGACAGGGCAATAGTAATCAGTTTCGGTCTGGACTATTTGGGGGATTACAAAATGAATGAAAGACGAGCGTGTTTACCGCAGATACGGCGAGGAATACTGCTCCATGTACTACATTACTTATGAACAGATCTACGACATTGTGCTTCAGGATATACAGTATCACGCAAGCCTGTCCAAAAGTAACGCTGAGCAATATATACGGGACATAAAGGGCAAAGTTAAAAAGCAATGGGGAAAAAGCTCTGAGGGAAAAAGAGCTGCTGAAAACAAAAAGCCGCGTTGCAGAACTTTACATGATCATCCAGCGTTTATACGAAGACAATGTACTTGGAAAGATATCCGATGAGAGATTTGCCTGCATGTTAAAAGCCTATCATGACGAGCAAAAAATGCTCAAAGGCAAGTTGACATCGCTTACAGAGCAACTCCGATGCTATGAAGAAAAGCAGGATAATGCCGCACACTTCATAGATTTGATTCGGGCATATACGGATATCAAAGAACTGGATGCCGCCATGTTAAATGCGTTTGTAGAAAAGATCGTAATTCAAGAGTGCAAATACATTGACGGCGAACGAACCCAGAAATTAGAGATTTATTACCGCTATGTGGGACAGATAACAGCCTGACCCCACCGCGGTTCGCAATATCAGTAATACCCCTGTTATGTATAGCGATCCAATTGGATATTGGAAATATCAAAGATGGGGTTGGGGAGTAAGGCTAATTTTAACTCATAATGAAACAATGAGTTTAGTTAGAAAACTTGCGGTAGCCGCAGGTGGTTGTACAATCGTGGCTATTGTGTCCACATTAATTCCTGATCCGACAATTTCAAAAGTAATTGCAGTGGTTTTTGGAGTTTTAGGAGTTGGTCTTGGAACTTTTGCAACAATTATTTGGACATATGATAAAGGAAGAGGAATATATTTTAGTGCTTCCATTACTAAATGTTTGGAATTAGAAGTATATAGGAGGGATTAATTTGAAAAGCTGGGAAATCGTCTTCATGATTATTGTATCAGTTATGATGATATTAACACAAATATTTATGATAGTTAAAAAAGGTGAGTATAAATTAGTTCCTCTTGTTATGTGGATTGGCCATTTTGATAATGGGTAGTTATATCTATTTCAATAAATAGTTCGTGGGGCGACACTATTTGCTTATAAGTGTTTAAGAAACCGTGGTGGTGATGATGGCGAATATGGTGCAACTACTGGTAGATCTCGTAGAATGGGATGGTTTGATGTTGTTGCAAGTCGATATGGTTGCATACTTCAAGGTACGACTGAAGTAGCTCTTTCATTACTCGATGTATTAGGTTATCAAGATAAAATTCCTGTGTGTGTTGGCTATGAAATAGATGGAAAAGTCACGAATGTTTTCCCTATTACATCAAAATTAAATAAAGCAAAACCAGTATATGAATTTTTAGATGGTTGGAAATGTGACATAAGTATGGTTAGATCATTTAGTAATCTTCCAATTCAAACAAAGAAATATGTAGAATTTATTGAAGAAAAACTAGGTTATCCTATAACGATGATTTCTAATGGTCCAAAGCGCAATGATATAATTATCGCTGGTTTTTGGGATATGGGATGACAGATAAAATCCCCCACTTTTCTACCTTTGGCAAAAATTATGTTCGTAGATTTGAAGGTACAGAAATTTTCGAGAAAATCTTTGAACATATATTGATGGAAGCAAAGTGTAATTTCGTAGATGCATCGGCGGTTTTCATTGATGCAAGAAGTGCAAATAAGAAAAAATCCGTCAATGAAACAGTAAAAATAGAGGCAAAGCATTATCAAAAGGAATTAATGGCGGAAATCCAAAAAGAACGTGAAGAACACGGTAAAAAGCCATTGAAAAATAAAGATAAAGATGATGATGACGACAACAATGCACCACCAACAAAAGATATTAAGAAAAGCACAACCGACCCGGAATGTGGGCTTTTTCATAAAGGCGAGCATAAAGTCGAATTTGCATATACCGCCCATACCGCATGCGATAAACATAATTTTGTGCGCTCATGTGATGTGTCAGCAGGAAATGTTCATGATAGTGTCATGTTTGATGGATTATATAAAAATGTACTTGCTAAATTTCCCGGAGATGGAAGTTGTAGCAATAGACAGCGGATACAAAACGCCATGGATTATGAAGCAGGTTTTCGACAGTGACAGATTGCCAGCAACACCATACAAACGCCCGATGACTAAAAAAGGCTTCTTTAAGAAATATGAATATGTTTATGATGAATTTTATGATTGCGTAATATGCCCGGAAAATCAGGTGCTAAAATATTCAACAACAAACAGGGACGGATACAGAGAATTCAAAAGCAACTCTAAAATTTGCAGCAATTGTCCATCCAGGAGCCAATGCACAGATAGTAAGGATTGTGTTAAGCTGGTTACATTTCATGTTTGGGACGATTATATGGAACGGGCAGAGGATGTTAGGCACTCATCCAAAGGTAAAGAAATTTACTCTTTACGTTCGCAAACAATAGAAAGAGTGTTTGCAGATGCAAAAGAAAAACATTTTATGAGATATACACATTATAGAGGTTTAGCAAAGCTTTGAATGGAAGTTTTGCTTACTTTTGCATATATGAATTTAAAAAAGCTGGCTAAGTGGAAACGCAAAAAGGTTTACTAAAGCCCTCCTTTATCATTTTTTTGAATAACCTTGCAAATTTGATGCAAAAAACAACTAGGTGTCAGAATTTTGCATTCTGACACCTAGTTTGTCTACGCTCTGAAGCAAATAGCATATATTTATGCTATTTGCTTTTTGACATATAATTTTTTATATGCATAATAAATTATAATTGCTATGATAATGCGAATAGTCAATGAATTTCAAATTTAAAATAAAAGGAAAGGTATGTGAATTTAAAAATAAAATTAAAAAAATAAATAATCAAACAGTTTTTGCAGTAAAAAAGAAAGAGCATAGAATGGAAAGTCAATCTGGCAGTGCATTTTCAGCAATTGCGGAATATTTTCTAAATTTAGATACTGTTGTATATGGTATTGCTATGAACAATCTAGATGCAGTATATACAAGAATCACCAATACTGATGAGTTGAAAGATCTAAAAGGTTCAAAATATGTTCAGGCAATTGTTGGTGATATATACTTAGATGTTGAAAAAGATTTAAAAAATAATAAGACTGTACTCTTTGGAGGTACACCATGTCATGTTGATGGCTTGATTCATTATTTAAAATATAAAAAAGTTGAATCTTCTTTATTGTTTATATATGATTTTGTATTTCATAGATAAAGTGACACTAAATCAATACTCAGATAATCATAAGGTTTTATTGTTAAATATTGATTCTTTCTTTTGCCCATGGCATCGTGGCTATGAAAAAACTCATATTGATCATTATTGCTTAGTGACAGGATATGATGTTAGTGGCTATATCTGTTATGATCCATATTTACTGGGAGAAGAACGAACATATCTTTCATTCCCTCAAATAATCAAGGGACGAGAATTAACTTATTACACTGGATCAAAATCGTTTGGTGTTTTTGGGTTGAAAGAAGTTCTTCAAGGAATTATCAAAGACGAGAACAGAAAAGTGAATTGTTCAAGATGATGGAATCCTTTGCTCACGATTTGTCTGTCATTCATGATCCTTCCGAATTATTTGATTATCCGCAAAATGTTTACCTATGCGCAATTACACGCGCCACGAAATTCATAGCGGATGGTAGGATTCAACTTGGATATTTACTCGTGATGTTGACAAGGCCATTGGTGAAACTGAGATAACATCAATTAGCAGCCTACTGTTTCAATCGGGCGATTTTTGGAATCACCTAAACTCAATCTTTATAAAGATCCCGATGCTTAAAACAGGAAAAACAATGCCGAATTAGTTCTCAATTTTTTTCAGGAGTGATCATCCATGTTTGAAGTTGTCATTCTCACCGTAATGTCGGAACTCACGCAAAACGAATTTGATACCCTGCTGCCCCTGATATCTCTGGAAAAGCAAGAACGGATAAGAAAATTTCACTTTTTTCAGGATGCGCGAAATTGCCTGCTCGGTGATGTTTTAGCTCGTGTTGAGATTTGTCGCGCCACAGGGCTCAGCAACAAGCATCTTGAATTCTCAGTTAACTCCTATGGAAAACCTTTCTTGGCCGACAGCTCTCATGTCTATTTTAATATTTCTCATGCCGGTCATTATATAACTTGTGTCATTGCTGATGAGTCTGTCGGAATAGACATAGAACTTATTAAACCTGTCAATCTGATAATAGCGGAACGGTTCTTCACACCGGATGAAACGGAATACGTAATGGCCGGTGATTATACATTTCGCTTTTACGAGGTTTGGACGAAGAAAGAAAGCAGGATCAAATGGGAAGGCAAAGGCTTACATAAAACCCTCCCCTCATTCAGCGTCTTTGAGCCAAATGAACAGATTACTTATTATGAAGCTTTTCATAACGACGAAGCCATCTGCCATGTCTGTTCAAAAAAACAGATCGCACCATCGGTCAGAGTTTCAGATGTAACCACGTTTATACGAAGCATTGTATTTAGTTATGAGCAAAACCTGGACTGACTCATGGCTGAAAATAGCTCTATATTACCGTATTTGCCTAATCATTTAGACAAATACTTCTGCCTGTATAAAATGCTTATACTGTCAAGTTTACTGTCATTTTTATTTTCGTCAATTTTGATGAATTAGCGAAAACCCTCGGGTATTTCATAAGAAGGTTATCTATGGTTTCATTTAAAACAAAGCGAATAGCTTACATTATATGCTATTCGCTTTTTGACATAAAGTTAAATGTATGAATAATAAATTATAATAACTAATAAAATGCGAACAGCCTGTGGATATGTGTATTAGAATGTTAAAAGGACGGATATTAAAATGATTTCATATAAAACCGATAGTGAATGCTGTGGATGCACGGCATGCCTTCATGTTTGTCCAAAGTCAGCTATTAGTATGAAAGAAAGTTCTGAAGGTTTTTTAATGCCGGAAATTGATGAACTTTTGTGTATTGATTGTGGCAGATGCCAAAAGGTATGTGAATTTAAAATTGATAATAAAAAAACAAATAATCAAACAGTATTTGCAGTAAAAAAGAAAGAGCAAAGAATGGAAAGTCAGTCTGGCGGTGTATTTTCAGCAATTGCAGAAAATTTTTTGGATTTAGGTGCTGTCGTTTATGGTGTTGCTATGAATAATTTCGATGCTGTATATACAAGAATCACCAATACTGATGAGTTGAAAAATTTAAAAGGTTCAAAATATGTTCAGGTTATTGTTGGTGATATATATTTAGATGTTGAAAAAGATTTGGGAAAAAATAAGACAGTACTATTTGGAGGTACACCATGTCATGTAGACGGTTTGTTACATTACTTAAAACATAAAGAAGTTGAAACATCATTATTGTTTACTTATGATCTAGTATGTCATGGTGTTCCAAGTCCACGTCTTTTTAAAGAATATATTGAATTAACAGAATTCGAATACAATTCAAAAGTATCAGATTTTAATTTTAGAGATAAAATTTTAAAATGGCATGGAACAACTATGATTGTAAATGATGAAAAAGTTATATCTGAAAATTATGCAAGAATGTATTTGAGTGATTTGTGCCTTAGAAACAGTTGTTATAATTGTAAATATGCTGCAACAAATAGGATATCAGATATAACATTAGGTGATTTTTGGGGTATAGAGAAATTTTATCCGAAATTTGATGATAATAAAGGCTGTTCTTTAGTAATTATAAATACTGAAAAAGGTAAAAAAATTTTTGAAGACATAAAATCGTCTATTGAATATATTGAATCATCTTTAGAAGAATGCAAGCAACCTAACCTAATGCATTCATCTAACAAACCCGATAATAGAGATGATTTTTGGAAAGATTATTATGAACATGGATTTAAATTTTCAATAAGTAAATATTGTGATTATAATGTTAACAAGGATTATGTATATTCAAGTAAAATTTGATTATTTGTACTAAATTTGAAATAGATTTATTCAAATTATAGAAAGATAGGTAATTATATGAATGAGTATCTAAATGTGTTGGATTTTGGAGCTAAAGGAGATGGTGCAGCTGATGATACAATAGCAATCCAAAAAGCTATTGACAGGGCAGCAGAAAACAAAAATACTGTTTATTTTCCTGCTGGTACATATATGTGCTCTGGTTTAATTCTTCATGCATTTGTAGGTCTGCAGGGAGTATGCAATTGGGGTTATTCTGATATAGGGGGAAGTGAATTAAAGCTAAATTCTGATAAAGCCTCATATTTATTAAACATAACAAATGCAAGGTGTTGTACTATTAATGGTTTATGTATAGATGGCAATGACTTTATTGGTGAAAATATACATGGTATATATAAAGATGGAGCTAATGATGCGAAAAAAGAAGATAGTTTCAAGATAGAACGATGTAAGATTTCGCATTTTAGCGGCAATGGAATTCATTTAAAAGGGGCTTGGTGTTATTCTGTGAGACATTCAATGTCATGTGATAATAATGGACATGGAATACTATCAGAATCCTGTGATGGATTCCTTATTGATAATTGGTTTTCAGGAAATGAAGGTGCTGGCTTTTATTCTGATAATTGGACATACTCAACTACTTTTACAGGAAATAGATTTGAATGGAACAAAAAAGCAGGTGCTTTTATTAAAACTGGTGATAATCTAATTTTTAATGGAAATTATTTTGATCGTTCAGGGGGACCGGGTCTTTCAATTAATACAGGAGACAGCTTTGATACTCAATGTATAACTATTTCAACAAATCTTTTTTATCGAAATGGTTCTAATGAGGAAATTGCTGATTCAAATGAAGATTCGCATATTATGCTTAATAATATTAGAGGGCTGACATGTGTCGGTAATACATTTTCAGCATTTTGTGATGACGGCGGAAAGAGCGGCCGAATGTCACCGAATTTTGGTGTTGTATATGCTAGAATGGAAAACACAGTAATTAAAGATAATGTATGGCATAGGGGTGTTATGAATGAATTTTTAGTTGATCTAGGAGGAAATGCGGATACGTTAATAATAAAAGATAATGTTGGTCGTATAAAATGATTTTATAAAATTAAAAAAACGAGATTACAAGGGGGATAGTAATCTCGTCTTATTTATTAAATATTTTAATGGTTTTTAAAATATTTAATAGTTACTTTTATCATATCTCTTATATAACATACCTGTTCAGGTGATAAATCTTTCATCATTTCTGTTATTTCATTAAAAACGTGAGTTTTACCCGTATCAACCATATCGCATAGACAAATGTCCGGTGATAATCCCAATGCATTGATAATATTTATAAAAGTTAAAAGACTGGGCATTTTTTCGTTTCTTTCGATTTCTCCTACATAAACTGCACTAAGATTCACGACTTCTGCAAATTTTTCAATAGTTAAATGTTTCTTGTTTCTCTGTTCTCTAATACGTCTTCCAATATTAACTTCAAACATAACTGCCTCCGATTCAAAATTGTGTTCTTGCATTATTATACATAAGTTAATTATTTCAAGAAACAAACAAATAGCATATAATATAGGCTGAATGTTATTTATATTTAAAAATTAATAACATAATAATACAAAATATATTGTATTATAGCAAGTTATTACATATAATAAAAGGTAAATTTAGGAGGTAAAGTATTATGTCAGAATTTATAAAAATTGCGAGCGAATTTTTAACAGAATGCAGAAATAGTGCATTAGATGAGCTTGAATTAAACAAACAATATATAAAACATAAAGAAAAGCATAAAGATTTGTTATATCAGCTTGAAAGTGAATTGGATTCAAAACAAAAAAAACTACTAGAAGAAATTATAGAAAATATGCATGTAGTTTTTAGCAGGCAAATTAATTATTGTTATTTATGCGGAATTAGAGATATATCAAAAATAAACAATCTATTTGATGAATCTCATGATAATTGGAATGAATTAGTAGACGAATTTGTAAATTAGTAAAATATTTATCAATAAAAAGGCAATTAGTATATTCTATATGCTAATTGCCTTTTGACTTTTATATTTATATATGAATAATAGAGTTATAAATTGTTAAATTATATTTTTTATTGTAGGTGTTGCGGGGATGTTAAATGAAAAAGTCGAATTATCAGCTATCAGTATAACTAATGTTTCTGAGGCAAATGTATTAGATGCAGTATATTGGAAAGCTTTTATAACAAAGCATCAAAAGGATGAAATAAAAGCTGGATTAGTTGCCCGTGCACATTTACAAAATAATAAGGCTAACCCAATGTATTTTCAAGATATGTTGCTAATTGGAAAAGAAGGGAAAACGATAGGAATCTTTTTGTTAGATGTAAATGATAATAATAAGTTAGTTTGTTATATTTCTAAGGAACAAAAAGGTAACATCGGGGAAAGTGATTTGATTAAAGAAATCAACAAATATATCAACGTGAGTAAATGTCGATTTGAAATTTTATATATATGAAAGGTGATTTACGGTGAATTATTTATTTACTTCTGAGTCAGTAACAGAGGGGCATCCCGATAAAATGTGTGACCAGATATCAGATGCAGTTCTGGATGCAATTATTGCACAGGATAAAAATTGTCGTGTGGCATGTGAGACAGCAGTAAATACCGGTATAGTGTTGATTATGGGTGAAATAACAACTAATAATAAAATTGATATTCCTAAAATCGCCCGTAAAGTTATTAAGGATATAGGATATACAAACAGTGAATATGGTTTTGATGGAGAAACATGTTCAATTGTTACATCTATTGATGAACAATCGGATGACATTGCTCTTGGTGTTAATAATTCATATGAAAATAAAACAGGTTCAGAAACTGAAGAGGATACGAATGGTGCAGGGGATCAGGGATTAATGTTCGGATATGCCTGTGACGAAACTCCGGAGCTTATGCCTTTGCCTATATCATTAGCACATAAACTTGCAATGAAATTAACAGAAGTCAGAAAATCCGGTAAACTTGATTATCTAAGACCAGATGGGAAAACACAGGTAACAGTTGAATATGTTGATGGGATACCATCACGAATAGATACAATTGTTATTTCAGCACAGCATTCCGACAAGATTGATCTTATGCAATTACACAAGGATATTATATCAAAAGTTATAGTTCCTGTAATAGACGAGAAAATGATAGATGTTAATACAAAAATACATATAAATCCGACAGGAAGATTTGTTACTGGTGGCCCAAAGGGAGACAGCGGGCTGACAGGAAGAAAAATTATTGTTGATACATATGGTGGTTATTCAAGACATGGTGGCGGAGCATTTTCTGGTAAAGATCCAACAAAGGTAGACAGAAGTGCTGCTTATGCCGCAAGGTATGTTGCTAAGAATGTTGTTGCCGCTGGTCTTGCTAAAAAATGTGAGATACAGCTTGCTTATGCAATTGGTATAGCACATCCAGTGTCCATAATGATAGACACTTTTGGGACAGGAATATTTCCAGATGAAGATATCGCAAGAGCAGTTAATAAAGTATTTGATTTACGTCCGTCTGCAATTATTAAACAGCTTGATTTATTAAATCCAATTTATCAAAATTTAGCTGCTTATGGTCATATGGGAAGAGAAGATCTGGATATTAAGTGGGAGAAAACCGATAAGATCCAAGAATTACGAACTTTTTTCAAGTATAAAAACTGGACTTGGAGTGATCAATACCTATGTTTTGCGAAGGCAAAGTAAATCCGATGCTAGAACTTGGAGCAGGTGATTTCTATATAAGGGGACTAAACCCCAAAGATATAAACCAAGTTTTTGAAATATTAAGCAATCCGATTTCTGTTGACTATTCTGGTTTTAAATATTGTTCGAATAAAGAAAAAACAGCAGAATATCTTAATCAATATTATAAACCCGGTTTCTGCTTAAGTGATAGCATTTGGGCAATAGAAAAAAATACAGATCGGAAAATAGTTGGACTTCTTAAAACAAAATTAGTTGAAAATGATACTATTTGTAAAATATCTGTTGCGGTTCACTATATGTACAAAGTTCACAAGGAAATATCATTATCTATATCAGAAGTAATCTCTTATTTATTTGATTTTTGTAAAGTGCATAAAATAGAAGCTCATTGCTGTACTGAAAATAATGAATTTCTAAATATAATAGAAAAATTAAAAATGGCATATGAAGCAACCATAAAAGATTCATTGTATATAAATAATAGGTTTTATGATGTCAGTATCTATTCAATAATAAAACAATAATTTCTTTTAAAAATGCAGGAAAGGAATCATCATCTATGAAACAAGAACTCTATATTAATGAAGATGTTCCTATAAAAGCAAATATAGATCAAACTTTTGCAGTAAGTTTATTAGCAGGTGAAATGAAAGATTACTATTTTCTTTTAGATGATTTCTGCCAGCTTTCCTGTATAAAAGGTGAATATAATTTTGATTTTTATAAACCTTATTTAAGTATATATAATAAATTTTATTTTGCATGCGATAAATTTAAGTTTTCATATAAAAAAATAATGAAATCTAAAAACATTTTAATAGATCTTATAAAAGATATGATTGAGTATGGATCATACGGTTATGTCGAGTTAGATCGTAAAAAATCATGGTGGTCTGATATTCCTTCATTCATTATAAATGGATATGATGATGATCGTAAAAAATTCTACTTAGTTGGAACCAATAAAAATGGTGAATTTGGTCAATTTGATTTATCTTTCCAAAAATTCTTATCATTTCTTAAAATAGAAAAAGATAAAGATTATGAAATGAGTTTTTATAATAAAATTAACAGAAAAAAAGTTTTGCCAGCAATTGAAGATTTGAAAACATTAATCAGTGATTATTTATATAAGCCTGAAAATAAAGTATCTATCATGGTGCCAGGTAGCGAATATCTTGATAAATATGATAATAAGCGTATTGTTTATGGTATTAATGCATGCAAAGAACTTATTCATTTATTAAATGATAACATAAAAAATAAAGATACAATCTATTTAAAGATGTATAAGACATTGTTTGATCATAAAAAGTGTATGTATTTGAGAATAAAATATTTTTTTGAAAATGATGCATGCAGTCAAGAAGTATTGCATGATTATGAAGAAATTTTAAATAAAACTAAAGAAATACTTGTTAAATGTGAAGTTTATAATAAAACACTGGAAATAGGTTTAATTTCTATTATTCAAAATATGTTAAAAAAAATGTTGATTGATGAATTTGAAATTTTAAATAGAATTTCGACTTCTAATAATACAAATTCGGTTATTTTGAAAAATGACTTGCCTTCTCCTATTAATAAAGATATTGCTGGTTTTGATAAAGTCACTATTGGTGATACTATTATTTCACCTATATCAAATGAAATATATGAACTGATGTGGATTGATAATTTTGATGAACAAGAATTAAATAAGAATTTTTGGTCAATAAGGGGTACAACTTCTAATGAATGTCAAGCTAATCTGGAAAAAAATATTACCATTGAAAACAGCCAATTAATTATAACTGCAAAAAAAGAAGATGCGTATGATAATAAAGGCATTCTGAGAAATTATACAGGTTGTGCGATACATACAAAAGATAAAGTTGAATATAAGTTTGGTCGTTTTGAAATGTATGCCAAGATTCCTTTTTCACAAGGCATGTGGTCGGCATTCTGGACTTTAGGTACAGAAGACTGGTGGCCATGGGGCGGGGAAATTAACATAATGGAAATCTACGGCGGTACCGATGAATGGAGAAATTATAATCTTAATGGTAAATATGGGTCACATATTCATTGGTGCCCTCCTGAGTCAAAGAAAAATACTGCTTATATAAATGATCATAAAGTTATTGATATATCTAGCAACGATATCCCGGGGCGTGAAAACGCAAAATATTTACCCAGAAAATTTGAAATTTATGATGAAAAATGGTCAGATGATTATCGTGTATATGGCATCGAATGGACTAATTCTAAAATAGTTTCTTATGTAGACAATCAGATAATGGGTGAAGTATCAATAACAAATCCTGAAATGCGTATGGCATTCTTTCAAAAACATCACATTATTCTTACATTAGCTACAGTAAATAATTTTGCGTATCCGGGAGCACCAGACAGTCATGAATCAACGGAATGGCCTCAAAAATTTATGGTAGACTGGGTAAAAGTTTGGCAGATAAAAAAAGAAGAATGAATTTGTTTCTTGTGATATAAGAGGTGAGATTATTGAAAATTGGTATCATTACTTTTCATAATGCGATAAATTATGGTGCAGTGTTTCAAGCACTTGCATTACAGAAAGTAATTAATAAATATGCAGAATGTGAAATTATAGATTACAGATGTTCTAGTATAGAAGATTATTATCGACCCTTTTATATTGATAAGTACAATAAAAAAGATAAGTACATTAAACTTTTTTGTTTAGCTGTTTTTAATTATAGTAAAAGAAAATATAAAATTAAAGTATTTAATAACTTTTTAAATAGATTTGTAAAAATGTCGAAAGACAAATATTATTCCCATGAAGATTTAAAAAAAGCAGAAAATGATTATGATTTATATATATCCGGGAGCGATCAAATTTGGAATTACATTTTAGCTGATTTTGACAAAGCATATTTTTTGGATTTTGTTACAGATAGCAGTAAGAAAAATTCGTATGCCGCAAGTTTCGGGTTTGAAGAAATTCCGCATTGGTTTAAAAATAAATATTATGATTTACTGCATGATTATAACAATATTTCGGTTAGGGAAAAGAGCGGTGTAAATATCGTAAAAGATTTATTAGATAGAGATGTTGATTTTCATATAGATCCTGTGTTTTTCTTATCAAAGAACGAATGGATGCAGTACGCAGATATACCGAACATAAAAGATAAATATATTTTATTATTTACAGTAAAAAAACCAGACAAAATGCTTGAATTTGCTAGAGTTCTCAGCAAAGAAAAGGGGTTAGAGCTTGTTTATATTAATGACAACCCATTTAAACAGCTTAAAGCTAAATATTTAAGAAAAGTTTCACCAAGCCAGTTTTTAGGTTTAATCTATAAAGCTGAATATGTAATAACTAATTCCTTTCATGGTATGGCTTATTCCGTAATTATGCAAAAAAAGTTTTTTGTTGAAATAAATTCAGAAGGTGAATTTAATCATAGAATATATAACATGTTAAATCTCTTAGGATTAGAACATTGTATAATCAAAGATACTAATGATATTAATTGTTCAGTAAAAACAGATTATCAAGAGGTATCGAGAGAAGTTGACAGAGAAAAGAATAAAGCAATCAATTATTTGAAAACTGTAATAGGTACACTGTGAACTTAAGTGATTTTGGATGGTGTTATTAAATGAAAAATAGTGAAGGACTAAAAATCAAGGATAATATTAGCCTTTTTATATGGGGTATTAAAACAGGCTGGGAATTAAGCAGAACAATGTTTTTTTTGTGGACTGTACTTTCTGTTACTTCAGCAGTAATACCTTTGATTACTATGAAATTAACTGCAATTATAATAGATAAGATAAGTGGTACAGCTTTTCTATCTAGTTTTAATAGTTTACTTATTTATTTAATGTTTTTTGGAATTGTATATATTGTAGAACAGCTTTATTGGTTATTTAGCTCAACAGTTAATAACTTTATGATGATTAAATATAGTCCTGTATTATATGAAAAATATTTTATGAAAGTCCAAAAACTAAATTTAAGAACAATGGAAAAAGCGGATTATCAGGAGAAATCGTCTAAGATAAACGAAACAATTGATATGATCACATATTTTGTAATGAGTTCAATAAATTTTCTTACTTTCTCCATTACTTTAATTGGTTTGATGTTTATGGCAGTTTCTGTTAGATGGTATTTTGGGTTAATATCACTTATTATTCTTTCAATAAGATTTTCATTAGTGCCACAGATTTTAAAGAATAGTTTAAATTATTGGGAGGAGATAAAAAAAATCAAAAGAAAATCTGGTTATTATTATTCTCTTTCTACCGATTATAACAAGGCCAAAGAAATAAGAATGCTGTCTATGAGTAAATTTATATTAGAAAGATGGTTTGAGTATGAAAAACATGTAAAACAAAAGAAAGATGAAATGGATGATAGACATAGATTTCTAGACGCAGTATGCAGCGTAATAGATAATTTATTTGTTCTGACAATTATGATTATATCAGCTTATTTGCTTAAAAACCATCAAATCACGATTGGAACAATGTCTTTACTAACATCAATTACATATAATTTGCTTGGAAAAATAAATTCTGCAAATGGAAGTTTAAAAGAGATTGTAAGACATATTGCAAATTTAAAAATCCATAAAGAATTAGATGATTTGTGTGACAATGAAGCAGAAAATCCAATAATTAGAAAGTCTGATGGACATAAAAATTATCAAAAGAAAATAAATAGATCAAATTACATATTTGAAACTAGTAAACTGGATTTTTCTTATAATATAGATGATAATTCTAAAAAAGTTATTGATAATTTAAATATTAAATTTGAAAAGGGAAAGATAATTGCACTCTGTGGTGATAATGGGTCTGGTAAAACTACTCTTATTAAAATTTTATTAGGATTATATCGACCAGATGATGGTTTACTCAAATATAAAGGTTATAAATATGAAGAACTTGATAGAAATGATTTAAATAGAGAAATAGGAATAACGATGCAAAATTACAGTGTATATCCTTATTCATTTAGAGACAATATTGCTTTTTCTCTTATAAATGAAATTAATAATGATGATTTGATTTGGGAAGCAGCAGATAATGGTGGTGTGTCGGATTTAATAAAAACCATAAGTAAAAAAGGACTTGATCAGAATTTAATTAAATGGGTAAATGATGATGCTGTAGAACCTTCATGGGGACAAAAACAAAAGTTGGCTGTAGCTCGTGCACATATGGGGAATAAGGAAGTTCTAATATTAGATGAACCAGCTTCTCAATTAGACCCAATTGCTGAATATAAACAATTTATGAAAGTAAAAACGGTTGCAAAAGATCGAACTGCAATTCTAATTTCTCATCGAATTGGATTTGCTCGTCTCGCAGATCAAATAATAGTTTTAAATAAAGGAAAAGTAATCGAACAGGGTACCCATAATGAATTAATCAATATGAGGGGTAAATATTATGAGATGTTTACATCTCAAGCACAATGGTATAAAAAAGTTGATATTGATAATTATTGTGGGGAGATGGCGTAATTGAGTGTTTATGAATTCACAAACGAACTTGGTAATAAAAGATTAGGTATTAAGGGAACTTTTAATATACTGAAAACAACAATAAAAGATTTTGACTTTTTAAAAGACAAAAAATCTTTAAATAAATTACTTTTAATATTAATGGTAAATATCATTATGCCAGTAACAGTTCCTATTTTAAATAAAAACATAACAAATACAGGGTTGAGCTTATATAAATCAGGTGATAATAAAACATTTACTATCTTATTTTCAATAATAATTAGTCTATTTTTGATTAACGTAATCAATTCTTTTATATATCCGATAAAAATTAAGATTATCAATAAATTACAATTAAATGTACATATGAATGTAAGAAGTAAAATCCTATTGAAGTGTTCTCAAATTAAGTTGAAATATATAAATGATGCAAAGGTTTATGATCGAATTGAATTTCTTAACGTATGGCTTCCTTATAATATTGGTGCCTTATTAATGAATTCATTTAATATTTTAACTATTATAGCAACAATAGTAAGCGTTGGAATTTTAGTTTTCTTAACAAATTGGTTAGTGGGAATAATTATTATAATAGGCTCAATACCACAGATGTTTTTTTTACAAAAATGCAATGATTTTCAATATAGATATGCTTCATGGGCAACTGTACCAAATAGACAACGTGGAAAAGCTTTTTCATTAGGCATTAGTAGTAATCCGGAAAGAATTGCATATGATTTTGTTCCAATTATTAAGGAAAGATTTATTGAAGCTAATAACCAAGTAAAAAATGAACAAAAAGAATTAACCAAAAAATCAACGTTATTTAGATTTATTTCGAGTTTTCCGGCAACTGTAAGTTATATTGTTGCTTTAGGACTTGTATTATACCAGATTTATTATAAAGGATTATCAGTAGGCACATTTTCGTTAATGATAACTGCCATCGGTACATTAATGGGCGCATTAACCAGTTTCTCGAACACCATTTTATCAATAACATATACAGCAAGATTCGTTGATGATTATAGCTATTTAAAAAACCTAGATGAAGAACTTGTATCTGAAAATACTGATATCCCTAAAAATGTGAGAATAGAATTCAGAGATGTACACTTTACATACCCTGGTTCAGATAGAGAGGTTATTAAAGGAATATCATTGAAAATAGAACCTGGAGAAAAAATAGCAATTGTCGGATTGAATGGAAGCGGTAAAAGTACATTTACATACCTTTTAACAGGATTATATAAAGTAACTAGTGGTGAAGTTTTAATCAATGGCAAAAATATAGAATATGATCCATGTACTTTAAGACGTGTTTTCTCATGTGTATTTCAGGATTTTGGCAGATATGATATGAGTATAGCAGATAATATACGCGTTGGTGATACTAACAGAGTAATAACAGATGAAGAAATCTTAGAAATATGCAATGAGACGGGAGTAAGTAATTTCTTAGGAAATTTTAAAAACGGAATACATACAATTCTAGGAGACATGGGTGATGAGGGGGCAAATTTATCTGGTGGTCAGTGGCAAAGAGTTATGATTGCACGAGCACTAATAAGAAAAGGAACGAGTGTGTTGATTTTTGATGAACCTACCGCAGCACTAGATCCAAAATCTGAAGCTCAGCTATATAAAGATTTCAACACGCTGACAGCGGATAAAACAACAATCACAATTTCGCATCGTTTAGGCATAACTGGAATAGTAAATAGAATACTTGTTTTTGAAGATGGAAAGATTGTTGAAGATGGTTGTCATGAAGATTTAATATCTAAGGATGGCTTATATTCTAGGATGTATTATTCACAAGCACAATGGTATAAATAAGAAGTGAAAAATAGGTGAGCTTATGAAAAAACATTTGCCGGTAAATCTGGATTTGCCAGTAAGATCCTATCCGAATTATGTATATATATTTGGTATTTTAGAAGGTGATTATGAACCTTGGTTATATAGTAATTTTCTTCAGCTTGTACATACCGAAACAGGATGGTTTGATTTTTTAGTTCCACAATTTCTTCATGAAGAAGATTTATTAATCCGCCACTATTCATATTTACCAGCTAATAAAACAGTAGACAATAAACAATCAATAATTAACATGATAATAGAAATGATTAATAATGATTTTTATGTTACAGGAATATTTAATGATTATTATGTATCTTTCAGACCACATTATAAACAATGGGATTTCGACCATTTCTTTATGATTAACGGCTATGACAATGAAAACAGATTGTTCAATGTTGTAAGTTATACTAAAGAAATTGTACTAAAAGAAGAAAAAATTAGTTTTGATGATTTTATTATCGCTTGTAATAATTTAATAAGCCCTACGTTAGAACTGATTTTTTATAAACAAAATAAAACCTTTAAATTAGAATTTAATATTAATAAAACAAAAAAATATATAGAAGATTTCTTAAATTCTATTAATACGACAAGATTAAAACAGGCTGGATTATACGGAATAGAAGCATTAAATAGTTATAGAAAATTTGGAATTGATAAAAGATTCTTTTCCTTAACTCGAATATATGTAATATATGAACATGCAAAATTAGTAGTTAACTTGACTGAGTATTTAATAAATAATAAATATATAGATGATGATGAAAAAATTCTAATTGAAAATATAAAAAGAATAGAAAAGATGGGTGAGTTATTAAAATTCATAAGAATAAAAATGGATTTCGTTAAATCAAATTTAATATTTTCAAAAATTATAGATGTTTTGAATACCTTAATATCGCTAGAAGAAGGTCATCTAAAATTATTATTAGAAAAGTTAAAAGGATAAAGTATGAAAAAGATATTATTTATAAATCAAAATCCTCCAATAAAATCAATATCAAAAGTTGCTTATGCATTAAGCATTTTACTAGAATATCCAAGCGATTACTTGTATCTGATAAATAATTTTATAGATTTAAAATGTGATATAAATGGTAATAATATTGAATTTGTTGATAAAGCAATAAATTTTAGTAATCATAATTTGTTCACTACGTATAGTATAAAAATCCCAACACAATCAATAGTTAATATAGGAAATGATATTCTTAATTTAATATTAAATTTGATTAATGATGGCTATTATGTACATGGAATTGCAAATTTAATTGATTATTATGATAGATCTTATTTAATTTATGGGTATGATGATGATAAAAAAATTTTACATACTATAAACCATGTAAAAGAAGGTTTTTATGGCAAATCAATTCTAACTTATGATAATTATTTAAATAGTTTAAAACTGAATGATAAAAATAGTTATATAGGATTTATTAGAAAATTGAACAATAATACACATAATGTTTCAATTTTAGATATAAAAGGTCAAATACAAAATTATGCGTACATACATAATGATTCGAGCATTTTGCAAGGAAAAAATGTCTTTAAAAAACAAATTGAGTTATTAAGTAATACAAAGAAATACGAAAAAATCGAAATGAAACCATTTAACATTTTAGTAGAACACAAAAGATTGATGGCAGACAGAATCAAATATTTAATATATACAAAGGGATTAGATCAGAAATACCTTCAAAAATATCAAAATATTATAAAAAAAGCAGTTTATATAAACAACAGTTGCAAGATGTATAATAATAGTTTGAATAATAAACAAATACCGTTAATTCAAAATAATATACAATTACTTTTAAAAGAAGAATTTTTAATATTAGATGAAATAATTGAAAGCTATAATTCCAAAAAAATTTAATATGTAGGTGTGAAATATGAATTTAGATGAGCTTCTATTTAGACAAAATTATAATAATAAAATAGGCAATAAACCATGGTAAAGGAAGTATTACATATTATGAATGGTATAAAAAATCAAAATTCTTTATCAGGTGTTGTAAAAATGGAACTTTATAGTCTTATAAAAATCTCTGTAAAAAAGTTAGTGAAGAAACGAAATAAAAAATATTCTGACATTGGAAAAAAAATTTTAATTGAAGATTAAGGGAAGGATATTTAGTCAAGGCAGAAAACATTTTACCAATTATTAAAAAATAGAAGGGTAACGGTAATGAGTTTCTAGAAAAATCTGAATAAATAGGGAAAGGTTATATATTCGTTAAATAAAGTGCAGTAGATAACTTTACAAATATATTGGATGGTGGTTTATAGATAGAAGAGAAAATTGTTGTTTAAAGGCCAGGATTACTTGATAGATTTATATATAAATTTGATTTAAAAATCCAATGAGGAAGAAGTTGAAAATTAGTTTAATTTTGAATTGGATAAATAAATGCTGAAATCTCCATAGGGAAAATTTAATTTTAATATTTTAAAAAATTAAAATAAAAGGATTTGATTTAATTGAAAAAAAAATTTTTTTGGTTTGATGCAAGAAATTTAAAAAAAGAAACTATAATTATGACGTTGATTAATAATTTTCGTTTTGAAAATATTTTGATAAATTATAGCATGATAAAAAAAATTAAAAAACAGCACAAGACAAATCTCTTAATTGAAATAAATAATATTGATGAGTTATCAGATCTTTCTCTTGATATTGTTGTTTATTCGACTGATAAAAATATAATAGATACCGCCTACCAAAAAGGATATAAGACTGCGTGGGTAGTAACAATAAGCAATCATGATAATATGGATCAAGCATGGATTAATTGTAATAATGTTGATAATCTTGTTTTAAACTTAAAAGATGAAACGAACATTCCTGTGGAACTATTAATCGCAAAATTACAAAATACCAATACAAATATAGTAAAACTCGTAAATAATGTTAACGATGCTGAAATCGCATTTGGCGTTATGGAAGTTGGTTGCGATGGGGTATTAATACAAACCGAAGAAATAAATGAAATATCAAATTTTGATAAATTAATTGAAAGAAAAGATAAAACTAAACTTTCACTTGTAAAAGTAAAAGTATCAGATGTTCAACATATAGGAATGGGGCATCGGGTATGTGTGGATACAACTTCAATTATGGAAAAGACTGAAGGTATGATTATTGGTTCAAAATCTAATGGTGGATTGTTAGTAAGCTCCGAAACTCATTTCTTGCCATATATGGAGTTGCGTCCTTTCAGAGTAAATGCTGGTGCGATTTGCTCTTATGTTCTGGCACCACAAAATATGACGGCATATTTGAGTGAAATAAAAGTCGGAAGTCGTTTATTATGTGTTGACATTAATGGTAATGCAAGAGAAGTAAGTGTTGGCAGAACAAAAATTGAGATTAGACCTTTATTAAAAATTGAAGCAATTTATGATAACATAACAATAAATACGATAGTTCAAGATGATTGGCATATAAGAATTTTTGGGGCTGACGGTAAAGCAAACAATGCTTCAAATATTAAAATAGGTGATGAATTGTTAGCTTACATTGATAAACAAGGTAGACATGTAGGGATTCAGATAAATGAAAATATAAACGAAAATTAGTATATTTTTGAAAGGAATCCAATATGAATGGTAGATTATTAAGATTGGCAAAAATTTGCCCGCCATTAAAAAAAATATGTATAGTTGCTATGGATCATGGCATAACAAATGGACCGATATTGGGCATTGAAGATTATGTAAATGCTATTCGTTTAATTAATCAGGCCAAGCCAAATGCGATTATTTTGCACAAAGGTTTACTAATGAAAATTTCAAATTTTCCAGAATTAGCATCCGGGAATTATATAATGCATTTATCTGCATCAACTCTACTTAATAAAAATTCTCATTTAAAGGTTTTAGTAGCTTCAGTAGAAGAAGCAATAAAACTCGGCGCTCTAGGGGTATCGATTCATATTAATTTTGGTGTAGAATCAGATTGTGCCATGTTAGAGGATCTTGGATTAGTTTCTAGAGCATGTTCTGAATGGGGAATACCTTTATTAGCTATGGTTTACAATCATATATCAAATGATGAGATAGATCACATAATACATTCAGCTCGTATAGCAGAAGAACTTGGAGCAGATATAATTAAAATACCTCACCCTGGAACCCAAGAAAAGGTTAAGCAGATTATTGATAAGATACATATACCAGTTATAATTGCTGGGGGCGAAACGCAAAATGACTTTAATATATTTCTGAAAATGGTTAAAGAATCAATTGAAGTTGGAGCTAAAGGAATTGCTGTGGGAAGAAATATATTTCAAAATCCAGATCCAACTTTAGCTACTTCCCAAATTATTCGAGTGTTAAATGATGATTAAAATAAAACAAAATTTATAATAAGAAGGTGAAAATTTGACTGCAAAAATTATAAATGATTTTTCAACCATTCAAGGAAATAATTGCATAATGTCATGTGTTAAAAATATATTAAATTTTTACACTAAAAGATTTATAGATGAATCTGATATTTTTTTAATCGGAAATGGATTTAAAATTGAATATACTACTACGAATACCAATATATTACTTACTTCGAGGGTTTTTAAAGTCGCAATGATGTTTTTAAATAATGTTGGACTAAATTACGAAATTAAAAGATTTGAAAAATCTAAAGATGCCATAAGCGCTATCAAAAAAAATATTGATGATAACATACCCGTGATCGTTCAATTAGTAGCTAAAGATTTAGATTATGTAAATGTATTTGGTGGCGGCGAAAATGTTTTTCATTATTTTAATGTGATTGGTTATGAAAACCATGAGGGGACTTTTTTGATTAGTGATTCTTATGTTCCTACTATTCCGCCGTCACTTTTTAATAATTTTTATGATATAAAAAAAGTGGAAAAAAGTATGGCGGGAGCAGGAAATTTAATTGTCATTATTCGTCCTAATGAAAATGATCTTGTTAGATTTAACAACGTATATAACAAATATTTTATTTCTAATTCGGTTAAAAAATGTTTACATGAATATTTAACTATTGAATACGATGATTCGGGAACATTTTATAATCTTTTTGCTTTAAAAAAATTATCAGAAGATATAGTTAGTTTCCGAGAAATTTACAAAGACGATTTTACAAAAAAAATGATCATGTTAAATATTATGATCAAACGTTATGGGTTAATCCATAGTAGACAATATTTACTTGACTATTTAAAAAAAGAAAAATTTAATTATAATTCTCTGATTCAATCATTGAATGAAATAATAAATAAATGGAATCATATTTGCTCTATAATGATAAGAGCGTCTGTTACACAACGAAAAGATAGTTTAAAATTGTTATCAAAACAAATTTATGAATTAAGCATTTATGAGGAAACGATACTAAAAGAAATTTATGATAATTTATAGTTTTGTAATTAATTATAATTATTAATATAAAAGAAAAGATTCATGTTTGATGAAATCATTGTTAAAACACGCTCAACCTTTCCAACAGTATTCAAACTTCTCTTCTTTAGAAGGTTAATTAATTATTATAGACCTTTCTAAAAAATCAGGGAATTTATCGAATAACTGACAAAGACGCTTTGCTATAAAAATATGAGCAATGCGGAGAAGAGATTTTATTTTATAAACTCACTAAAGTGACACCAATATCATCCATAAACGCCCCCTGCATCATCTTGAAAGCAGGAGATATAATCATTGATGTTTCATAACCAGTTTAATCAATACCTTCACCGAATATGCGGACAGTAAAACAGAAGGAGGAGTCTTCAGACATGCGTGAATTAACCCACAATAATTTAACTATCCTCACCGATTTTTATGAGCTAACAATGATAAACGGTTATTTTTCTAGTGAATATCACGATAAAACAGCATATTTTGACATGTTTTTCAGACGTGTTCCCGACGGCGGAGGATTCGCGATATGCGCTGGTCTGGAGCAGTTCATTGAATATATTGAGAATATACATTTCACACAATCTGATATTGACTTCTTAAGAAACAAGAAAATCTTTTCAGAAGATTTTTTGCAATACCTTAAAGATTTTAAATTCAATTGTGATGTATGGGCAATTCCTGAGGGAACTCCAATTTTTCCAAACCAGCCGCTTATTACAGTACACGGTCCCGCAATGCAAGCGCAGTTTATTGAGACTATGACTCTTTTGGCGATAAACCATCAATCCCTTATCGCAACCAAGGCTAACCGTATCGTCAGTGCGGCCCAAGGACGGACAGTAATGGAATTCGGTTCACGCCGAGCCCATGGTTATGACGGAGCCATATACGGTGCAAGAGCCGCATACATTGGAGGCATTGATGGGACTTCTTGCGTAATTGCTGACAGGGATTTCGGAATTCCAACTTTAGGTACTATGGCACATAGCTGGGTTCAAATGTTTGACGACGAAATATCCGCTTTTAGAGCCTATGCCTGCAAATATCCCGACGACTGCACGTTACTAGTTGACACGTTTAACACTCTAAAATCCGGTATACCGAATGCGATAAAAGTTTTCAACGAAGAAATTATTCCACGGGGTTTTCGTCCAAAGGCGATCCGTATTGACAGCGGTGATATCACATTTCTTTCAAAAAAAGCCCGCAAGATTCTTGATGACGCAGGATTTATTGATTGTAAAATTATGGCTTCCAATTCCCTTGATGAATATATTATCCGAGACATGATTATCCAGGGCGCATTAGTTGATTCGTTCGGTGTTGGTGAGCGTTTGATCACCGCCGCGTCAGACCCTGTTTTTAGCGGCGTGTACAAGCTTGTAGCGGTTGACAGTGATGACGGTATCATTCCTAAAATAAAGCTGAGCGAAAATATTACTAAATTGACCATTCCTGGTTATAAATGTCCATGGCGTCTGTTTGACAGGGAAAGCGGTAAAGCCATCGCCGATGTAATAACACTTAATGACGAAACCATTGATGATACGCAGCCATATGAAATTTTTGACCCGGATCACATATGGAAAAGAAAAGCCATCACGAACTTCATTGCAAAGCCGCTTCAGGTTCAAATTTTTAAAAACGGCAACTCTTGCTATAAAAGTCCTTCTGTTGAAGAAATCAGAAACAGAACAAAAGAAGGCGTCGATTCACTATGGGACGAGGTCACTCGGTTTGAAAATCCGCATAAATATTGTGTATACCTTTCACAAAATCTCTGGGACCAGCGTCAAGCACTCTTGGCCGTCAGTATCTAAAATTTGATTGAAAAGCATTCCAGTAAAGCATGAAAAGGGGTTAAAGAAGAAAACCCCTGATATGTAGAAGTGTGTTATCTGACAAAAATCGTAAAGACAAAGAAATTTCAACAATGATAACGAGTAAAGCGTGACAGAGTGAATTTCATGATAAGATTCAGTACCGCATTAAATTTCACAAATATTTAAAATTCAGGTCAGTCTACGGTTATCTTTTGTAAAAAAATTCAATTAAATTTAAACCAAGAGAAAACATGCATGCATAGCAATATTTTAAAACAAAGAGATAGGAGTAAGTTTTATGAAAAATATGATTAGAAAAATAATCGCTGAGACCGAGGATCTAAGTTTTGATGCATATTCAATTGGTGAAGATATTGATATTAGTGAACTGGGTTTGGATTCTATTCAAATAATAGAAATAATTGTTAAATTAGAAAAAGAATTTAATTTAAATATATCTATTGATATTACTTTAGAGGACGGGTTTACAATAAGGCGAATTTCTGAAGAAATTTCAAGTAAAATGAAAAATGGGTGATAAAGTGTCTAATATTAAATTGTTAAACGATAGAGAAATTTTACAATGTAATAATTTTATAGAAACAAACAAAAAAATAATTGATACTTTAACATTCGCAAGAGAAAATATAAATTTTTATAAAAATTATTTTTCAAATAACACGAGCGTTAAAAATGAAAAATTAACTCTTGCAGATTTTCCTATAATGGATAAAGAAAAATTTAAGTTTAATTATAATAAATTAATTTTTGATAATTTACATTATAATACATTTGAAGTTTCTACAACAGGTAGTACAGGAATACCAGCAAAAACTGTATGGAGCAATAAAGAATATAATATTGCTACAATAGATGTATGGAATGTAAGGAAACAATTTGGAGCAAATGTAACCGATTCTATAATTTATTTTTTAGGACTACCGCAAGCTGAAAATGGTGAACAATTTAAGATTATAAAAAAGGGCAATAACTTTGAGTTAACTAGAATATTTACATATGAAGCTGTGGAAACATATATTGACTTAATAAATTCGCTTAAAGGCGTAATTTTGTATGGCTCGCCATCAACAATTTATCATTTTTCAAATAGCCTAAATGAATTCGGGTTTAATCCACCACAACAAATAAATTGTATTGAATTGAATGGTGAAATGTTAACTGAAATTGAATATGAAACAATTAAAAATACATTTAAATTACCAATACTTAATAATTATGGTTGCAGAGAGATGTGGCCTATTGCTTTAACTTGTCCACATGGAACTATGCATGTTAGAAATAATCTTGTTTGGGTTGAATCGACTGTAAACAAAGATTTATTAATAACTTCATTAATAAAAAGAGCTCAACCATTAATTAATTATATGGTAGGTGATTTGGGAGAAATTTCATATGGCGAATGCACTTGTGGTTTGACATCACAAATAATTACAAAATTAGTCGGAAGAAAAAACGACTATATATTTATTAATAGCAAAAGAAAAGAACATTGGGCTGTGATAACGAAACCATTAACAAACTATATAATAGAAAATAATGATGTTATAAATGAATTTTTTATTCATCAAAAAACAGATTATTCAGTAGATGTTTATTTAATTCCAGGTAAAAAATTTACCGAATTTGTGATTCATGATGTAAAGAATTTATTTTTAGAGAGATATCCTAATTTAATAATCAACATATGTTTAACCGATTCTATAAAACAAAATCAACGAGGCAAACGTATATACTTACAATGCGATATAAATGACAAAATGAGGTGTACATAATGAAAATTGCCATAGCACAATTTGTAATATGCAATGACATTGATAGTAATTTTGAAAAAATGAAATATTGTATAGAAAATGCGCATAAGGAAAAAGCTGATTTGATTGCATTTCCTGAGTGTTGTTTAACAGGTTATTTGGGGATTTCACTTAAAAGCTTGGAAACCTTAGATAACCGAAAGATTTTTACTTGTATTCAATCCATTTCAAAGATGGCAAAGGAAAATAAAATAATGATTGTCACTGGTCAATACATCAAACGTTGTGGAGATTGGTATAATAATTTACTTTTTTTTAACAAAGAAGGGATTTGTGCAGGTAGTTACGATAAAACTCATCTTATAGATGATGATTGTTTTCATGTTAAACCCGGTAAGTCACCATCAATTTTTGATGTTAATGGCGTTAAATATCTATTAGGTATTTGTCATGATATTAGGTACCCAGAACATGCTATGTGGGGAGGTGTAAATGGTTCTCAAATATATATTAATTCTTTTAATGGAATTCGAAATTCAATTGATTGTTCAAGTGTTCAGCATGTATATGATTCAATGCTAATAACTCGCGCAATAGAGAATGGAATGTATATTATTGCACCAAATGTTGCTAATAATGAGCAGATGGTGAGATCACAAATTCGCAATCCTCAAGGACAAGCAATAGTATATGCTGAAAACAAAGATGAATGTATAATAATTTGTGAGATAGATACTTCACTTGCAGGAAAAGGGTGGGTAAAAAGAAGACGTTCTGATTTATATAAATTTGAAACAAATATTATAAATCAATCATATTTCGAAAATTCATATTGGCAAAAAGAATATTATATGATAGAACATAGTGAAAAATTATTGAATAAAGATACTGTAAAACTATTTAACAAATAGAAATTAAGGAGTGTAAGTAATGCAAAAAAAAATGATTAATACAATAATTAAAAAAATACATTATCCCAAAAGACTTTTAAAAGGGTTAGACGATATTGATATTGATAATTTAAGAGATTATTTGGTTGGCAACAAAATATTCGCTGTTGGAATTAGAATGACAAATGTATGTAACTATAACTGTGTTTATTGTGGAACATCTGAAAAAAGAGGTACTAATTCCAAGTTTACATTGACAACAGATGAATACATAAATATTATTGAAGAAGCAAATAAAATTGGAGTTTCAACAATAATATTAGGTGGTAATGGTGAACCTACTTTTCAGAAGGATATTGTTAAAATTATCAAGCAAATTTCAAAGTATAACATGATTCCAGTTGTTTTTACAAATGCGTATATTTTCGGGGATGATAATCTATGTAATAAAATTCATGGTATATCAGGTGAAGAGTTATTAAATGTTTTTGATGATGCTGGTGCTTCTCTAATTATTAGCTGCGAAACAATTGATGCTAAAAAGTACAATCAAATTGTAGGACTGGATTCTTTCGATGTTTTTATGGTTGCAATTGATCGTATTAAAAAAACAAAATTAGTTGAACCTAAATTTTATAATTCTATCCCATTATGTCGAATTGCATTTTCAACTGTTGTAATGCCGATTAATTATAATGATTGCAAAACAATGAAAGAATTTGCACATTCTTTAAATGGACTTATTATTTTTAAATTACCAAGTTTACATGGATCAGCAGCAACTAATTCATTGCAAATGTTTAATGTGGATGAAGGTAATAATATAAAAGAACAATTGTATGATTTATCAGATAAACAAGCTACTTTGCAAATATTGAATTTGGCTTGTGTTGCTTGGGCTTTAGGTATATCAATAAACAATGAAGGTTTTTATATGTCATGCATGACTGATGAGAGCAATCCATATGGCAGGGACATAAATATTCGTAATACAAAAATAGAAAAATTATTAGGTAAACGAAAAGAATTAATTTCATTGTGCAAAACGATATGTCCTATAAAAGACAAGTACTATGTTTAACATTTTATTAACATACGTGAAATTATTGAAAAGAGTATTTTGATTATGGAAGATATTAATAATATGATATATTCTTGGAATTTAAAACATAAAGAAAGCTTTGATTTTCGAGGTATTATTGATGAAAGTATCAGAGATGGCCTTCAGGATACTAGATTAAACTTTGTTACATTTAATAACAAGTGTGTGTTAATGGATCATATGGCTCGCACAGGCATTAATGAAGTTATTGTTGGAATGATTGGAATTGATCAGAATTCTGATATTGAATTAATGAAACTAATCGACTACGCAATAAAAGTTGGTTTATTCCCTTGGGTTTTATGCAGACTTAATGAAAAAGACTTGAAAAGATTAAATACAAAATACTATAAAAAAGTAGGCATAAATATATTTGCATCATTTAGTAATATAAGGATGTTTGCAGAAAATTGGAATTTTAATCAACTACTCGAAAATATAATATGTTTTGCTGATAAATATAAAAAATTATTTCCTGCAATTCGAATTGCTATAGAAGATGCAACTAGAACATCTCCTGATATTATTAAAACTCTTATAAAAACTTTTGTTGAATTAAGAATAGACCGCATAGTATTTGCCGACACCGCTGGAATAGCAACACCCTACGGAGTTAATAGATTATTTGATGTCGTTCAAAGTTTATATCCCAATTATTCGACTCTATATACTTCTTTTGAATGGCATGGACATAATGATTGCGGAATGGCTTTAGCAAATAGTTTAGTAAGTATTGATAGAGGTGCCCGCTATGTGCATGGGACAATTTTAGGAGTTGGCGAACGTACTGGAAATGCAGCAATTGAATTATTATTATGCAATTTATTTGATTATATAAAATGTAAAGTTAATTGGGAACAGTTAAAAAAATATTTTGAAGATGCAAGTGCCATTTTTAATATTGAAATACCCAGTAATTACCCTTTCTGGGGAAATAGAAGTTTAAAAAGTGCTACTGGAACGCATTGTGCAGCAATGATTAAATTGGCGGAAAAAGGATATGAAAATACTGCTTCTAAACTGTTTTCGCCTCAAAATCCTTTTTCATTTGATTTGATTGATATTATATTATTATCAAAATTAAGTGGAAAAAAAACAGTAAAATATTTAATGAGCAAGTTGAATTATCAATATGATGAAAAATCTATTGATGAAATAATAAATCATATTAAAAGATACAATCTTGTTCTAAGTATTAATGATTTAGAAAACTTAATAAAAAGCAACGGGTATTGTAAATAAGGTGGTTTAATAAAAATGGATTATTTTAAAAATGTTCTATTATCTACTAATAACACTCCTATTATGGCATTAACTGATAATGCTAATACAATAAACTTATCAATTGGTGAACCTCATTTTGATATACATCCTGAAATTATTGATGCTATTCAAAAAAGTTTATCTGACAAAGATACACATTATTCATCGCCGCAAGGTCTTCTTCAGTTAAGAGAAAAATATTTAGAAAAAAATTTTAAATTTTTTGATTCATCATTTAGCTCAGATAATGTAATTATTGGAGCTGGAGTTTCTAATCTTTTAACCTTATTAATTATTAGCACCTTAAAACCAGGTGATAGTGTTTTACTTGTTGAACCATATTATTTTTCTTATATATATCTTTTAAAACAATTTAATATTTCTATAATTACTATACCAGAAAATTTTTGTGAAAATGATTTGCATAATATAAAAAATAAAATAAAAATGATACTTTTTTCAAATCCATCAAATCCTTCTGGTTATTGTTTTTCCAATTTACAATTAAAACTACTAGCAAATTTTGCAGAAAAAAAAGGTTCATTAATTGTTTCTGATGAAATATATAGCAAATATGTTTATACCAATAACTTTATTTCAATAGGTTCTATATATCATAATTCTTGTATATTAAATGGTTTTTCTAAATCACATAGTATGACAGGATTGCGGTTAGGGGTTGCTGTTGGTCCTAATTGCTTAATAAAGAAGATGGTGGAAATTCAAACACATTCATTAATCTGTGTTCCGACTTGTATTCAAAAGGGTGGAATTATGGCTTTAAATATAAATATACAAGAAAGAGTTGAAACATATCGTAAAAACAGAGATAGAATATATGAATATATTTCAAAACATTTTATATGTTCTAAACCTCAAGGTGGATTTTATATTTTTTTTGATTCAAAAAAAATAGATTATGAATTTGTTGATCAAGTCAAAAAAGAATGCAATATAATTATGACTCCTGGTAATCTTTTTACTCAAAACAAAAATTTTATTCGTATAGCTTATTGTGTTTCTGAAAATATTTTAGAAAAAGCCATTAATATATTTAATAAATCGTCAATATTTGAAATTGAAATAGGTAAAAAAAATGATTATTAATAATCTAGTACCTTCATCATTTATAAATAATTTAGGATATTACTTAAATTGTTATGATCGTCAAATAGCTTGTGTTATGAATAGTGTAATATTAAATTCAATGTTCTATTTAATTCTATTTAAAGATCTTGAAGTTAATTTCAATGGCGATAATGTTTACGAATTAATAAAGTTAAAGACAGGACTTGAAATTAAAAAAAACATTCTTTCATTTAACAATATTGAAGAATTTAACAATACAAATTCTTTATTACTAAAAAATCAAAAAAATGTTTTTTTAAAATCTGATTTATTTTATGATAAAAGATATTATAATTGTAATTATACTCATTTTTATAATAAAATTCATCACTCTCATTATATAATTTTAAATGGATATAATAAAGCTAATAATTTATATTATATAATTGATGAAGACCCTTGTTATATTAACAAATCAAAAAGAACTGATAAATGGCCATATGTTAAACTAAATATTTTAGATCATGAATTATTTAACATAAGCACATGCAAATCAAAAATTGATAATAAGTTTTCAAGTAACTATACAGAAGTTATTAATAAAAATATTATTAATACAATAGAGCTTAAAAATATTTTAGAACTTTATAATTCATATATTGTATTAAAAAATAATTTAGATATTTTAGAAAACAATTTATTTAACTCACTAGACAATTATTTGAAAGGGAATGATTTTTGTTTTTCATACGGAAAATACCCAAAAGCATTACATAATATCAGACTTCGAAATGATCAAGTAAATATTATATATAGATTTTATAAGCGATTATACTTTGATAAACCTGATGTTTTAAATAAGCTAGACCAAGAAATTATAATTTTATTGAAACTGTATAAAAAAATAAATATGTCATTAGTGAAATTTGCTTTAGATAAAGATGCTATAATTGGAAAGGATGTTTATAAAGAATTGAAAGATATAATGTACTTAGAAAAAGGTCTTTTATACTTTCAAATAAAAATGCTAGATGAAAATAATAAATACAATATTCATTTGTATTAACAATAAAAATATAAAATTTAAGGAGAAAGAAAATGAACATATCGCAAAAAGTTATTAATCAAATTCAAAAGGTTTTAGAAAAAAATCAAATGAAAGGAACTATAGAGGAAGAAACTAAATTATTTCAAGCTTTTACTATTGATTCATTAATTGCCATTGAAATCCTCGTATCCATGGAAGAAATCTTTAACATTGTAATAGAAGATGATGACCTTTCATTGGAATTATTAGAAACCCCCAAAACATTAATTAATTACATAGACAACAAATTGAATTGAAGTAAAGAGGGGAGGGGCTTCTATGGTAAGTTTAGAAGAGTGTTTAAAAGGTATTAATACTGATATGCGTTCATCAAAAAGTGATGTTTGGAAAAACCAAATAAATACTAATAAACCTCTAAAAAGTTTTGGTATTTTAGAGCAATATGGGTATAAATTATCTAATATTTTAGGTATTAATATAAATATTACCAATAGAGCTGTTGTAATATTTGCAGGTGATCATGGTATTTCTGATATGAATTTATCAGTATATAATAAATCGCAAACAAAAAAAGTGCTACATTTATTATCTGAAGGTATGACTCCGTTAAATAAAATAATTAACCAGAATCATTTAGACTTGTATTGTGTTGATATTGGGGTCGATGGTCCAATTAATGTGAATAATATATTAAATTATAAAATATCCAATGGAACTAATAATATTTATCAGCAAAAAGCTATGAGTGAAAAAAAGGCAAGACAGGCTATTGAAGTAGGTATAGAAATAGCGAGCATTTGTGCTAAAAAAAATATTCAAATTGTTGCATTAGGAGAAATAGGAGTTGGGAATACTATATCTTCTTCAGTGATAACCGCCATTTTATGTGACCTTACGGCTGAACAAGTGACTGGAAGAGGAACAGGCATTGTTGGTGATAAATTAATCCATAAAAATAAAATTATAGGAGAAATAATGAATAGATGTAGTAAAAATCCAATTTCATTATTAGCTGAAGCTGGTGGATTTGAAATTTGCGGAGTTGTTGGATTTGTTTTAGGGTGTTCATTTTATAAGATACCATTAATTATAGATGGATATATTACTGGAGCTGCAACATTAGTTGCATCAAAATTACATGCAGGCATTAAAAATTATATTTTTGCTTCACATCAATCTTCTGAACCTGGTCATAAATTTATTTTACAAGGACTTGAACTGGAACCAATGCTTAAGTTGGAAATGCGATATGGACTTGCTACCGGAGCTGCATTAACATTGCCGTTATTTGAAAGTGCATATAATTTAACAAATGTATAAAGAAAACCATGAAAAATATCATTTTTGATTTAGATGGAACATTATTCAATACTTTTTATTTGCATACCTCTTGTTTAAAAGAAGTATATATGCAAATTTATAATACAGATATTACTGATTTAAAAATTTTAAAAAACAATAAAAGCACGATATGGCTACAAATTCAATCTATTTTTGGAAAAGAAACGAAAATGGCAATGAATCTTTATATTTTAAAATTCTGTAATAAAGTGCAAAATGGTGAATTACATGATTTTATTAATGTTAGTTATTATTTGAATAAATTAATAACTGAGCATAAAGTTAATTTGCACTTATTTACGGGTAGAGACACCATTACCACTTCTTCTATATTAAATTATTTTCATATACAATCATTGTTTAATACTATATTTTGTTGCGATGAGGAAAAATTATGCTCTAAAAACATTTCAAATATATTTAATAATATGGAACAAATTATTTATATAACGGATAGCATTAAAGAAATACAAGAATTAGAAGCTTATAATATACAAACATTTTTAGCAAAATGGTTTTTGCATTATTCTGTAAATTATAATAATAGTATTTCTAATATCGAGAATTTTTTGGAGGTAATAGAATGAAAAATAAATTATATGAAGCTTCCGAAAATCTATATTTTAATGATGGAATTATAGATTATTCTAACATTCCTTATTCATTTAAAAATACATTTCCTAATATTTTTAAACAAGCAGGATTAAATAACAATGATTCAATAATGTTATATTTTAATGATAATAAATTATTAATGTCATTAATTATAATTTTTAATTCATTTAAATTAATGATTTATTTAGCTAATAAATCAGTTTTATATAAACAAATAAATAATAAAATTAATAAAATAAAATTTGTTATATCAGATATATATTTTCCGAATTTTAATGAACGTATTGAAAAAATTAATATTTTAGGTAAAGATATCTATATTTATTATATGCATAATGATTTAAATATTTTCAAAACACTAAAAGAAACTATTTTTATATTTTATTCAAGCGGTACAAAAGGTAATGAAAGCAAAATTGCTCGTTCAAAAACTATTTTACTTAAAGAAGCAACTGCAATTGTAAAAACGCTTAACTGGTCATCAGATGATGTTATATTATGTAACGCACCTACTTTTCATTCTTTTGGACAAGCATTTGGTTGCTTTGCTGCACTACTTGCGCAATCAAGAGTGAAATATTTATCTTCATTTACATTACCATCACATTTAATTAATGAATTAGATAAAAATAAGTATAGTATATTAATTACCACACCATTATATTATAACCAAATATATGAAAAACTGTTATATAAAGATGGATTAAAATATATGTTGTCTGGTGGAGGAAAACTTAGCGATAAAGTGATTAAAAGTGGAATAAAAATAAATAATGTTTATGGAAGCACAGAAACCGGTGCAGTTTCTATACAAAAATATATTTTAGGTGGTAATTGTGGAAGTGTTGGTACACCATTAAAAGGCGTTCAAATTAAATTGGGCAATGTTTCATATGTAAAAAACAATTTTAAAATATGTGAATTAATAGTAAATAGCAACTTCATATATACTGGAAGAATCGAAAATAATAGAATTATATTTAATAAAACAAAAAAATTTAAACTAGGAGATATCGGATATTATGATCAATATGGGAACTTACAAATCTTTGGACGAAAAGATGATATTGTAAATATATACGGTGAAAAAATCTCCTTGAATGAAATTGAAATAATTATGTTAAAATGCTCTTTAATTGATTGTATAAAAATACAAAAGAAGGAGGATCCATATGGTAATGATTATTTAATAGCATATATAACCACAAATGAAAAATGTGAGGTTGAAGATATATTAATATTTTGTAGAGCACATTTAGATTATTATAAAATTCCAAAAAAAATCATTATTTTAGAAGATTTAAAGCGTACAGAAACTGGTAAAATTATTTATGAACAAAATTAATAAAAAATTGGAGAGAAAATGAAAAGTATATTTTTATAAAAAAAATATGGAAAGAAGCTAAAACATATAAATGGGGATTTTTTTAAGTTATTTTATTTTACTTAGTGAATTAGGTTTTACATTAGCTGCGCCTTTTTTTCTAAGTAAAGTTATAGATGCATCTGTATATAAATCAAATATGACATTGTTTATTAAAGCTTCAATTTTTTATGCTCTAATATTTTTTTCACAACAAATATGCAGTTATTTACAATTACATTTTTGGCAAAAAGTTAATAATAAATTTGTTAAAATTCTCTTATTAAAATCTACTATACTTGCAAATATTGATACTGGTGATTTGATACATACATAAATAGAGATACCATGGAATTTCATTTTATTATTCAACGATATGCAATGCGAATAATAAACGCCGGGATAGGAACATTAGTATCTCTAGTAATGATAATTTGATTAGAATTTAAAGGAAAGTGTTTATGAATATAAAAAAATATGAAGTATATAAAATGATGGCAAACATTTTAAATGTTGAAATAAATCAAATTAGCAAAATAAATTATGATGATGATTTTGCTAATTATGGAATGACTTCAATATTAGCAATTAAACTTGTTGTAATGCTTGAAGAAAAATATAATTTTGAATTCCATGACAGCGATTTACTATTTGATAAATTCAATACATTTAATAAATTATTTGCTCTATTAGAAAGTTATTAAGGTGCACTATGAAATATCAAAATAAAGTTAATAATATAAATAGATATAATATTGCTGTAATATCTAATATTTCATTTGATCTATATATTACCGAATTAATAGAGATGCGCTTTAAACAAAATGACATTCATCCACAAATAATAAATATCCCATTTGATGAATATAAGTTAAATAAATATAAATCAATCATGAAAAACGCAAATATGATTGTAATTATTCTGAATTTTGAATCTTTATACCGGGATTTAATTAAATGTTATTACTTAAATAATCTATTTATAAATGAATATTTTACATCATGTAGTCAACAATGTATAACAATTTATAATTACATAAAATATATAAGCGTTAGCCCCATAATTTGGTTTGGATTTGAAGACTATTTTACTAATTTTCATAACGTTAATGGCGCCTTATCTGTATTTGAACAATTAGTTGATAAGTTAAATAATTATTTGAATAAAATAATAAAACAGGTAGATACATTTATTGATTTTAAATATATAATTGCACGAGTCGGCATCAATAATTCTTATGACAATAAAGGTAAATATCGTTGGAATGCTCCATACAGTAAAGATTTGACAAATGAAATAAGCTATGAAATTTATAAACAGTATTTAATAAATAATGGAATTACAAAAAAATGCATTATTTTAGATTGTGATAATGTTCTTTGGGGAGGAATACTTTCTGAAGATGGAATAGAAAAAATAAATCTTGGGTGTAGCGGATTAGGTCGGGCGTTCCAAGATTTTCAAAAATATTTATTATACTTATATTATCATGGTGTTATTTTAGCAATTAACAGTAAAAACAATTTATTGGATGTTATGCAAATGTTTAGAGAACACAGTGAAATGGTATTAAAAGAAGAACATATTGCTTGTTTTCAAGTGAATTGGGATAACAAACCGGATAATATAAAAAAGATAGCTAAACAATTAAATATTAGCCTTGATAGCATAGTATTTATTGACGACTCTGATTTTGAAATTCAATCAGTTAAATCGTTATTACCAAATGTCACAACTATAAGGTATGAGAGGGATACGGTATATGTGCAGTTATCTTGTTTTAATTTAAAAAGTAATATAGATATAGAAAAAGTTGAAAAACGTAATAATACATATAAATCAAACGAGCAAAGAGATTTATTGAAAGCAGAACATCATTCTTTTGAAGAGTATTTACAAGCACTTGAAATGCAAATAGATATACATAAGACATTGCCTATTGAATATAATCGTATTGCTGAACTCACACAACGCACTAATAAATGTACTAATGGGAAAAGATATACAGTTGATCAGCTTAAGGAACAATTGAATAAAGGTACTTATCATCTTTATTCTGTTTCTGTTTTTGACAAATTTTCTGATTTGGGGTTAGTTGGTGTATTCGGAATTAATAATACAACACTAGATCTATTTTCTCTATCTTGCAGAGCATTAGGTCGAAAGGTTGAAGATAAAATGATAGAATATATTTATGATAATTTTGATATAAACGAGATTTTCTTTTTGAATTCTCCTAATAATAAAGAGATATTTAAGTTTCTTAATAAGGAGATATACAAAAAAGGAGAAATGATATTAGGAAATGAATAGTTTTACCACCGCACCTTTTGTGCTCATCTCGATCAGATGCTGCTGTTCAAGCTTACGCAACGCTTCACGAACGGGCGTTCTGCTGACGTCGTGTTTCTCTGAAAGTCTATTTTCGGTTAAAACTTCGCCATGTGAATATTCTCCGCTGAGAATATCTCGTTCAATTTTCTCAAAAACTTGATCGGCAATTGACACGGTTCTATATTCCACATTTTCTCCTCACAGCTTGCAAAAATTTCCATCAGAAAGTTCTTCAAGCTTCTGCTCAAGCTCATGATTGGACATGGAAGCGACACGTCCTAAGGCATATTCCTCATCGATCCAATCCTTCATGGGGACAACGATGGGATCGCGCATGGAAATCATTTCATCGCCCTCAAGACCATAATTCTCGTTAATCCAATATGCAATTCCCGTAAGGCCGGAAGTCTTGCCGACCATTACCAGCGCGGGACGATTAAGCAATTTTTTTGTGAAAATATTGTATATTTCCTCATCTTTAAGAAGTCCATCAGCATGTATGCCAGCGCGGGTCATATTGAAGTTCCTGCCTACATACGGTGTCATATCAGGAATATCATAGCCGATATTATTTCTGAAATATTCGGCGATTTCAGTGATGACAGTTGGATCCATACCGTCGAATGAACCACGCAGAGATGCGTATTCAAATATCATCGCACAAAAGGTACAACAAAACAGTAAAAATTGCGCGCGTGATATCTTCAAAATGGCATGTCGGAATGACACCCTCCTCAAACGCGAGAGAAAGAACCTCAAGATAATGCTTCATGCACTCCGAACGAGTCATATTCATTTTCTTTAAAATATGATAGTCGCTGCAGCTGACAAGAACCCCTGTTTCGCGTATTCCCATATCGCGTACAAGCTTGAAATCTTCCTTGTTCGCTCTAATCCATGTTGTTATCTCGGGGAAACTGAGCCCGAGTTCCTGGCATTTTTCAATTGCCTCGCGGTCTTTTTTACTGTAAATAAAAAATTCCGTTTGACTAATGACCCCGTAAGGTTCGCCGAGTTTTGAAAGCAACTTATATAGATTTACGATCTGCTCGACGGTATAAGGTTCGA
>CALFXE010000035.1 GCA_937927845.1 uncultured Paludibacter sp. | reverse complement strand
CCCGGCATCCTAATATCAGTAAGAATAATATGCGGTTCCAGCTCAGAAATCAACTCAACTCCACTTACTCCGTCCTCTGCAACACCTACGATACTACATCCAAAAGCTTCCCAGTCAATACCTGTCTGCAATCCCTTTCTAATCATAGCTTCGTCATCAATAATCATAACTTTATACATAGTAATCCATTGGCTGTTAATTGTAAAATCAGCCATAATTCCTTTCCTTACGTTTTTGCTTCAGGCTCAAGATTCTGGGTTAAAGAAACCCTAACAATAAATTTTGTATAACAACCTGCTTTGCTGACAATTTGCAAACCAAAATCATCTCCGTAGAACAATTTTAGCCGTCTGTTGACATTTTCAATACCAATACTTTTTCTTCCAATATCATCACTAAATTTAATTGTCTCATCCGAAGCTAATTCAAGCCTTTCACGCAATATTTCAAGCTCTTCTGCCCCGATGCCGCGCCCGTTGTCGATAATCTCTATTACGACAAGATCTCCTTCTTGCTTTGCTTTTAGTAAAATTACTCCCTTGCCACGTTTTTTCTCAATTCCATGGTAAACTGCATTTTCCACTAAAGGCTGTATTAATAATTTAGGAATTTTCACATCACAAACATCAGGCGAAAGACTTTCGATAAATGAGATTCTGTTCTCAAATCTTACCTCCATGATATTAATATAGTTTTTTATATTATTGAATTCTTCCAAAATTGTAATCAGTTTATTGTCCCTGCCGATATTGGCATCCAGTATAGATGCCAAGGATGTAACCATTTGACTGATAAAAGGAATTTTACTCATCTGAGCCATCCAGTTTATTGATTCCAGCGTATTAAACAGAAAATGCGGATTAATTTGAGCCTGAAGTGCTTTCAGCTCAGCTTCACGTCTCGTGATCCGTTCTTTATAAACCCATTTTACCAAGAGGTTAATCTCACTTGCCATAGAATTAAATTTCCGTCCCAATAAGCCAAATTCATCTTTTCTCTGTAAATCTACGCCTGGAATGCTACCATCATCACTAATATTGCTCATAGCGGTAGCGAGCGTATTAATCGGCGTAATAAAATCGGTTGCAATAAATAAGCTTAATAAAATAGCCAATATAACAGAAATTAATGATAGAATAATAATCCAATTTCTTAAAACCACAGCTCCGGCATAAAGTGAATTGAAAGAAACAGAAGTAGTTAAAATCCAGTTCGGATTTGAAATAGAAACAAACGAAGTTAATTTTTTATTGTTTTTATCAAGGATAGAACCATTCTTACCCTTTATTGTATCAAAAAACGAATGATCAAGAACTTCATTTCCTACAATATTGACATTATCATCAGATGTGATGGAAATATTTCGGATATCATTATTGGTAAGCTCGGAGCATAAGCTTTCCAGATATTCGTGCTGTAATTCAATAACAAGTAGCCCGATTTCTGTAAACGTGTCCTGATTATATATTAGGCGGGCAAGAAAAACAACAGAAGAAGTCTGATTTTTTTCAAGGATCCAAACCGCTTTTCCTTGGTTATCTCTCGCCTTTTTTAAAACATCATTGTAATTTAAGGATATATTATTATTATTGTCGTTGCTCTTTTTAGAAACATAGTAATTCTGATTATTGGAAATTAAAGTGATTGCCTGTACTTCGTTTCTCGTGAAAATAAGCTTTTTAAAAATATTATGTATTTCATCCGCAGCTTCGTAATTATATAAAGAGTATCGGTCATTTTGCTCGTTATTCAAAACAGTATATATCTTTTTTTCGTATAAAATACTTTGCGAAATTAGTTCAATATTATTTGTATAGTCCATGATATTGAATTTTATGGAATTTAAGATATTTCGTGAATGTTCAATTGAACTTACTTCTAGAATATTTGTGGAAATGATATAACTTAACAAGCCAATCAGTATAAGCGGTATCGTTATTTGCACCCCTAAAAGCACCGGAAGTTTTTTTGTAATAGAAATATCCTTCAAAAATTCAAGCCATTTGTCATTAATGGTGAAAAAAATTTTTTTCAAAATAAGTGCTCCTCATTCGCTCAGATTATACTACTGAAAGCCATTCGTAAAAAACGGCAGTTTAATCTTTTGGTTTACTATTTGCAGATAGAACTGTGCTTTGCGCAATATCCAGCCAAAAGGATTTTGAATCGAGCTTACCTTCCAAAATGTAAGGAAGTCTACTCACTATCATTTCTTCCCAAACCGACTTATCAAAAAAACTTTCGGGCGGCAAGATAAGCTCTTTTGTTGAATCAACAAGATTCCAACCACGTAGCATAAGACCGCTGTAATAATGATTATTATTGAAAAATTTTATGCTGCACCTCATCATTGTCTGGTCTATAAAAGTATTAACCGTTTTTTCCGAGGTTATAAATTTCAAAAGCCTAATTACAGCGTCCCTTTTTTCAGAATTTCCAAATGCATTATTACTTACATAAAATGTACCGGCACCAAGACCGTAAATAATAGAAGTTGGGTCGCCTTTTCCACTTTCAATAGCCGGGAAAGTAACCATTTCAATATTTTTTTCAAAATCGGTTGAAACATAGCCATCACTTTGTATCATTTGAGTAATTCTTTTATTAATCTCACCGATAAAGTCAGATTTTCCAACTAACATAGCAGCATTTTTGTCCAAAAAGAGCTTGTCGCAATCTCTTTGATCTAAATAAAATATATTTTGCGGGAAAGCACCTAAGTCATAAAGCTCTTTAAAATATGTCACTGCGTCGGCATAACAGCTATTTATCTCGTTATTTTTGTAAGGAGTTTCTACTTCGCTTTTACCACCGAGTGAGGCAATAATATTTTGGAAAATGAGATTACTCTCACTTCTGGCGCCATAAGCAATAGGGACCACTCCATTGGACTTGAAAGTTTCAATAGCAGATTTTAGTTCAGTATATGTTTCCGGGATTTTCACGTTGTATTTTCTAAATAAATCTGTATTTACATACATACACTGATAGAAAATTTCCAGAGGTATACCATAAATTTTATCATTTTGTGTCACATAATTCCAAACACTTTTGTCAAAGCTGCTCACCCATTCGGGATCCTCTCTCAAAGTCGGAGTTAAATCTACAATTTTATTGGATGCAATTAAAACAGAAATATTTTTCCCTGGTCTGATTGCAAATACATCCGGTTCATTTCCGGAAACAAAGTCTGTTTTTAGTTTAAATAAATAATCTCCTCCCGAAAGAGATTCATTAATTATATTAATATCAGGATTTTCCTTCATAAAGCTAGCAAGAATCTGATTAAGCGTGTCCACTTTAACATCTGTCCCCGCCCAAGAGCTACTAAATCTTATGGTAATTTTTTTATCGTTATTTGTTGTATTGTCCAGCGTAAGGATTTTATTTTTTTGTTCGCATCCCGAAGAAAATAACAAAAGAAATAGAATCAATACAGATATCAATACCTGGCGAAATAAAGACATAATAAAACCACCCTCCAATCATAATTCAGTACGCAAAATTTCAAACATCCAGACGAAATTCTCCTGAATTTTACTCTTGTTAATACATCTTTAGTATAACACAATCAGCATTTTAAGTCAACAAATTTATGTATATATTGAATAAATTCAATATATAGCCATAACGTTCATAGCAGTAACACTCCAATTTCGAAGCCTTGTTGGGCCGTTATTAACAGTTGATATATTTATGTATTGGGAAAGAGAAATTTCCCGTATATTTTTTACCGGCTCAAAAAGCATCACATACTTTCTATATGCTAAATTTTAATTTGCATTTTTCCACTAAATTACAAAATCTCCTATAAATACTCATCCAACTTAATAATACTATAAAATACTTATTTTATAAATAGAATATGTTGTTTAATCGTGAAAATTCTTGTTATAAGATCAGACAGCGTGCAAAGGCAGGCACATCCCTATTAAACACTAAAGACTGATTCGGAGTTCAGATGTGATGAACACTATAGATAATATTGCACTTTTGTTTATTATATTGTTAATACGTTTGTTTAAGTCACTCACTCGAAATACTGATGTAAAATGCCAGTAATGAATGAAATATTATACTTAACAATGCCGGGTTCCCTCTTTCTATGGTTATAGTGGTTGGAGTGAAAATTTTTATGACTTAATGAGCAAACATCCAATATATGTAATGTATTTGAACTGATGGATCATGTCCAGTATTATAATGATGAGCGTCCTGCTTATGCTTTAGATTATAATACCCCTGTACAATATAGAATTGAACAAGGGTATTGTTTTATTTGTCTATTTTCTATTGACAAGTTTACTAGGGTAATGTATTTTATCCTTCTGTAACCTTCATTGTCACTGTCGATGAATCTTCTCCATCATTTGCAAATGTAAAATCTGCTTTTAAGCCGCTTTTCACTCTTTCGATCGAAAGGGCTTGGTTTTCTGTTTTTGTGTTGATTTTT
>CALFXE010000034.1 GCA_937927845.1 uncultured Paludibacter sp. | reverse complement strand
ATATAAATGATGGTACTCTTTTGCCTGTTTACCACGGCAGTGCTCTGAAACATATTGGCACGAAAGAACTCATGGATGCGATTCTCATGGAATTCACTCCATTTATGTCTCCACCCAACTCTAATCTTGCTGCATTGGTATACAAAGTTGAAAGAGATGATAATCGAAACAAACGCACATATATGCGCATTTTTGGAGGTTCCATTAAATCACGTGACGTACTAACCCTGCAAGATCATTCTGACAGTATAAAAATTAAAAAATTAGAGACCTCAAGCAATGGAAAAATGGTAGAAACCGAAAAAGTCGAATGCGGTGATATTGCTATTTTTCCAAATGAAATGCGACTAAAGATTGGGGACTCCATAGGAACAATTCCTGAAAGGAATTTGATTCTACACAACAATAATCTGATCATGCAGGCGAACATTTCCCCTGTCCTTTCTTCCGACAGAACTTTTCTGTTAGAAGCCTTATCGGAACTGGCGGAAACAGATCCTCTTTTGCAATATAAATTGGATTCCAGAAGCAACGATATTATTATGGAATTCCTCGGAAAAGTACAAATGGAAGTCATCGTTTCTTTGTTACAAAACCGATACCATCTTCAGGTCAATATCGAGAATGTAACAACCATTTATAAAGAACGCCCTTTGAAAAAGGCAGACTTTACTGCCCATATTGAGGTCACCCCTAATCCTTTTTGGGCATCCATAGGATTGTCAATCGAACCGCTTCCCATTGGAACTGGACTGCGCTATGAAAGCAAAGTGTCCTATGGATATTTAAATAAATCATTTCAGAACGCCGTTGAAGAAGGTGTTCGATATGGTTGTGAGCAGGGGTTATATGGATGGGAAGTAACAGATCTTAAAGTCTGTTTTGAATATGGCGTATACTACAGTCCGGTAAGCACCCCTGCTGACTTTCGGCACTTAGCTCCTATTGTATTTGAGCAAGCCCTAAAACAGTCAGGTACGGAGTTGTTAGAGCCCTGCCTGTCATTTGAGCTTTATGTTCCCCAAGATTGCAACGCGCGTGTTTACAATGATCTGAAAAAATTTCATGCAGATATTGTATCAATAAAGACACAGCACAACGAAGTCGTAGTATCGGGAAAAATTCCGGCTCGCACATCACAATTTTATAAAGAGCAGCTTTCGGAACTTACAAAAGGTCGTGGAGTCTTTTTAACAGAACGGGCAGGGTATCAGCAGAACACCGGTGAAACTTTTACTCAGGCCAGAAAACCGGATGATCGATTGGATAAAACTCGTCACTTTTTTGATAAGTCGTATGGCGAGATAGGCAATGAGGGACATCAATCTGGCATGAAATTCATGTAGCCAAGGAGGAATGAGAAAGTGGATAACTTAAAAGAAGCAACATTACAATCAGAGCTGCGTTTTAAGGATTTAGTAATCAATCCTTGCCATCGCAGTGTTTTAATAAATAACAACCGCATAGACCTCACCACGAAAGAATTTGATCTCTTGTACTTTTTGGCTATCCATCCGGGATGGGCATTTACAAAATCCCAAATTTATGAGACCGTATGGGGAGAAGAGTATGTGTGTAATCAACACGCTGTGGAAAATATTATATACAATTTGCGGCGCAAGATGGCTATAAATTCTACAAGTATAAACTACATTCAAACATTAGTTGGTTATGGCTACAAATTTTTAGCACCTTAGTAAAAATATCAAGAGGGTTCATTTTAATAATAAACAGGCAACTGTTCGGAGGTGAAGTGCCGATGGGTGAATCACCTATAACTTTAGGAAAATTAATTAAGAGCGCACGGTTAGAGGCAGGATTAACGCAGGACAACCTTGCCACACGGGTTGGGGTTACATCACGGTATATCATGGCTATTGAAAACGAAAATAAATACCCAAGCATCCAAGTGTTGTCTAAGATCATATGCACATTGAAAATATCAGCAGATACAATCTTTTATCCTGAAATGCAGCATAAAACCAGGGAAAAAGAACAACTCATCCACCTGATTCATATGTGCGATGAAAGGGAGATTAAAGTGGCTATCGTAATCATCAAAGCATTATTGGATGCTAAATAATTTGACACATCTTCTATCTTTAGGTAGCTTATAATCCCATAAAGATAGATTGTTCTTTCTCTGTGTTTAAAGAAATCCTTAGAGTGAAAAGTTCACTGCATAGGCCATGATGACACATACCTCATGCCATCAAGAGAGCACACTGCTCCCTTGGCGGCAGGGTATGTGTTTTTTCATTTCACCGTAAACAGCAGGCTGCTCTTGCCGCCGTTTTCCCGCCAACGCTGTTCCTTTTGTAGATGGCCGGTCTTTTCAAGATCAGCGATGGCTCGCTGAACGGTGCGGCGAGACAGCTTTAAGTCCTTGGCGATAGTGCCGATGGAAGGATAACAGGTTCCATCCTTATTTGTCCGGTCTTTCAAATAGCGATAGACCGCAACAGCACGATGCGGGACATCCTGTGCATAGAGTGAGGAAAGATAGTTCAACCATGAACACCTCCTTAAGCGGTGCGCAGAGGCATGGCAGGAGGCTCCGTCTCCGACTCATGCTCCTGCACCGGCGTATACAGCGTACCACCGCTGCGGTCACCACCGGGTGGTTCGGGAAATTCCGCAAAGTCATCCTCATCATAGGCACAGCGACGGTTCATGATTTCCTGTTCCAGCTCGAAG
>CALFXE010000033.1 GCA_937927845.1 uncultured Paludibacter sp. | reverse complement strand
ATTTAGTAGCAAACCATTTTAAAAAATCTGTCCAGCTAATAAGGGGTTAAGACACAATCACTTTGTCAAAATCACCCTCGTACTTTTCTTTGTTGATCTGCGCTTTGCCGGAACCTTAGGTTTTTCTAATATCAAAGCAGATTCGAAATACTTGTCGAGCGACCGAGGTCTTGCGTTTTTATTCTTTTTGTTAAGTTCAATATCCACAACTTCCCTAACAATAAATCCAGCCTTTTTTGCCATTTCCTCGAAGATTTTATCACATTCAACTTTAAACAAAACTTCCCTGCTCTTGAAAGTATAAAAAACAGATTCCTTGCCTATGATGTAAATTGCTTTCCCGCCGGGAACGAGGACGCGGAAGGATTCATCCAAGGCTCTCCTTATATCATTATAGTAAGCAATTGTAGGATTAGCCTTAATCTTACGTAACTCGTCATTTTTCAGAAAATCATACAGTTCATAGACACTTTTAGGCAATTGTTGAGCATCATTAGTGGACAAGCTTTTCATTGAGCCAACACTCCTTTCCTCTGCAAGTTCAATATCTCTTTCACTCATCAGATTGAGGGCTGTGATAGATATGGACTTACCAATCAAATAATCTTCTCTTCCAGAGGATGCGGGTAGATAGGGTGGAGATGTAAGTATGAGATCAATAGAACTATCCTTTATTGGCAGTTCGGTTGCAGTTCCATTTATGATTTCCGGAGTCTTCAATTCAATTTCGTAAGCTGCCCTCAAGGCATTTACTACACTACTTGCTTTTGCCAAAAACTTAATGTTATTATCAAATGTCCTATTCAATGGCAACTTCTGAATTTCAAGAGCGAATCTTCCGACACCAGTCCCCATCATGCGAATGTTGAACTTCCTGCTGACTGCATCGCTTATTGCGGTTTCAAACAGTTTCTTACTGCCATTAAGATTAGGTAGCCTCTTCGTTAGGTTAGAAATTTCCTTCTCATATACTTCCCGTTCATCGACATTACCCCAACGGTCAAATTTCTTGCTAATCCAAGAAGGAAATTTATATTCAGATTTGGATGAACTACGACCAGTATAATATTCGGCAACTTCTTTCTGAATCTTATCGACTGGAAGGCTCAAAAGTTTGATTTTACTTTCAGATATTAAACATGAAAGCTTATCAATATCAACACCTACGGATTTGTAGCCCATAAAGGATGCTTCAATCAATGCTGTTCCGCTACCGACAAATGGATCTAAGATTTTAATATCTGACTTATCCCGCGACTCACCTAATAATAAAGTCCGTACAAGCCTCGGAAAAAATTTTGCCTTATACTTATGAAGCCCATGTACATGAGGCGTTGAGGTGGTCGATTTACGAACAATTTTTTCAAGCTCCCCATCGGGAGTATTATTCGCCAAATGCTGAGTAAATGTTCTTAAATGCGATAGATTTATCTCGCTTGTTTTGCAATATGTCAGCAATTCGGCCATTGCAAAAAGTGGTACAATGCAAAAGGCAGAATCCGGCGCCTGCTGAATATAGTCTTTGCTATGGTTCCTTTTGAGTTTTGTTGGCAAATCAAGCAGCCAGATCTCTTGAACAAAGCTGGATTTGGTTATTAAAGTGTTGAGATTGCCTTCAGTTATTTCCCCAATAAAACCAATAACATCACCTTCCCGTGCATTTGATAAAAAATGTTCCTCCGCGAGTTTGAGTTGCTGTCTAGATTTAATCAATTCATTCCTTTTTACTAAAGAGAATTTTGAGCAAAGGGCTTTGATTTCTCTTTGCGCGATAATGGTGTCACCTTCCAGTTCAACATTAGCACGTAACTTGAAATAGGCTGTACTCATAAAGTAAAATTTGAAAATAACTTATCAATCCATTCGTCCCTTGAGTAACTTTTAGTAAGCGCGATTATTCCATCAAATAGATTATATATTTTCTGATCGTCCGGTAAGTCTTTGACGAATTTTGCCCTGCCGGTTTCATCATTAGTCCAAACAATATCCTTCAATGATTTTAGGTAATCATCAAAGTGTCGTGCTGGATGTATATTTGAAATAATGCCTACTTTATAATCCCAGGTTGCAGAAAATGGCTTTCCCTCTGATCCTAGCTTTAATACTTGGTAGATACCCTTTTTGATGTCATCCGTCCGATCCATCCCAACGCTCGTTTTTGAATCTGAAATAGATTCATAACCGCTTCCAACCCTTCGTTTCTGCCACCCCTCAGGAATCGGTGTAGGCGTTCCACATGCATTTGTAAGCCAAAAAATATTCTTGTTGGATTTAGGAGAATATGAATTAAATGACTCTAACCAATATTCAAAATAGCAATCAAAAAACTCAGCGTCATTTTCAAGTAAATCAATCATTCCTCGGAAACCCCAATAAAAATCCTTCTCGTCATTTTTCTGACCTAATTTAAAATGTCTGCTTTCCCACCTCCCTTCGATTGCAACCGGTATCCATAAATCTATTGGTGACAAGTAAAGCTTAGAGTTGGTTATGGTCATATGACCGTTTGCTACAATCTCCCCTTCAACTTCAGAGGTCAATCGCTCCGCCTTCATTGAAACAGCTAATGTCAAAAGTGGAGACGCCTTTATCTCTGCAAAAAGAATTTGCTTGGTCTCTCTGTTTACTATAATCGCATCGACAGGTTCTGTACCCTTTAGAATTTCTTCTTTAAGGTTTTTAAACTTAAAGATTCCTTTTAAAAAAAGTAGCAGCAGACGAGATGTTGCCGTACCTATTTTTCCGGATGTAGGCTTGTTAGAAGGATGAAAGAAAAACTTATCTTCTATTACATGCCTTGGGCAACAATTAGTATAATGAAAGAATAGCCTTGGCTCATTGTCGGGACAATAAAGCCAGCCTGTGTGACTCAAAGACCCATAATATTCTGCGGATATTAGTAAGTCGAAAGCGCTAGCAAACACCAGCCCAACCCCACCTTCTGGCACTTCCTTTTTGGCGAAGCATTTCTCCACTAAAAGAGAAACTAATTGATTCTCAATGGGATTTTCCTGTTCGACCTTGTCACAGACCTTTAAAATACTATCGATCCATTTATCCGCAATCATAACTAAGTGCTATTCAGGCGAATTTAGGTAAATCGAAGCTTTGTATAGAAATTAAGTTTCTCCCACATTCTGCATAAAATCTCTTCAAATCTCAAAACCTAGCCAATACCTTAGGTAAACAACCTCCTTTCTTTATTTCGGCGGGCGGTGGCTCCGGCTTTTATCTCATTCCACTTAAGGGCATAGATTATAAACTGTTTATTTTCAGTAACATATAGCAACTTTGTCGAATAACTCAACCACATGTAAAGTAAAACGGGAGAAAGCCATTCGGCTCACATCCCATAGACCTAAAACATGCTTTCATTAAAGGAGTGTTCTGGCCCGGAGACCCACTTTACCGAGGATAAGTGTTTCTCCTTACTTTGAAAAACCATTTGCGAAACCAGTATTTGTAGTACTTCTTTCTCCACTTTGAATGAAGGTCAATCATGTTCATCTTACCATCAGTGGGAAACAGGGTGCAGATTGAGGAGCGAATACCGTCTCAAAAGAATGCCAGCAAGAAAATACAGCATAACCTCCTGTCAACGTGTTGTTGACATGATGAAGGTTAAGGCTGTATTTCAAAAATCCCGCGTTTCCGCCAAATCCTCTATTTCCTCCGCTCCTTCTATCAAAACTGAAGTTTACTTACATTCAGAATAGTCATTATAATCACCTTCATTGTTCACTTCGTACAGGATGCCATTTTCATATTTGAATCTGTTGGTAAGGTATTCTGGCAGGTCTTTTGTAACAATCTTTCCATTGGAAAAAATGCCTTTTATAATCTCTATTGATTTGCTCTTGTTTTTATAAAGGTCATTGGCGGAGCCAGGAAACAGTTTCAGCGTTATCGAATCATTTTTGATTGTTACTTCATACTTCCATCCTTGTAACTCATCGCAAAATATTTTGGTACCAGTAAACAGTAATGGCTTTACTTCAAAAATGTGTTGAGAGTTCCCAAAATAATTTATTCTTTTCTTCAATTCTTGAATCAATATTTCAGCACGCCTTAACTGATCTTCATTACTGTTTTTATTTTGTAGTAATTGTTTTATTTGTTTCTGTAAATTGGAAGTCTCTTCCAGATCAATGTTTTTTATCTCTGTCAGAGAATCTAATGTTACCAAAATATCATTATACAGCGAAATAAGCGAATCCCTAAGACTCATTTGCGGTTTATCTTGCTCACGGTCACTGAATATAAGTTTACCTCCCTCCTTCCTTAATAATGGCTTGGAAGGCTTTTCGAGAAAGCTTTTAAACAAGGCTGCAAAGTTCCCCTTGGAATTTTGCTTTAATCTTTCAAATGCTTCATCAGTTCCTAAATAATCAACGATTGATGTATGATATAAATACTCATTCTCATTTGTAACAATATCGCCGTTCCCCAAAAAATCTAATTTTGATGTTAGATTAAAATTCGGTACGCTGAGTAATCCAGATTCATATGAATAAGAAAAGATTTTGGATTCAGTTTCCTTATGATCACTTATTACACGATAACCTAATGCATCGGCATACATTGTCATCTTAGCTTCTACTTTATCAGCACTTATAAAATCCAGTCTAATTTCTTTCAACGAAGCGTAATATTCCGAACTAATTTTTCCATCCAACACAAAAGGTTTTACCAACTAAGGTGTTGTTTCTACAGGAAGCGAAAATGACAAATATTGTAAGTAAAATACTCAGATAAAAACTCTGTTTCATAATCGTTTGAATTTAGGTTTTAATAGTATAAACTTCATCCGTTAAAAATTGATAAGCAAGCATTTAAAGGGAGATAATCATATCATATATGTTACAGTCAAATATAGTAAAATGGCTGAATATAACATATATGTTATGATAGCATGTATGTTATATTATCATCTTAGCATGAGTGAGTTATATCAGGAACCAGTCTTACTGTCTTAGCCCCCTAGAAGACTGGACAAAAATTGTTAATCAATTTAGTCACAG
>CALFXE010000032.1 GCA_937927845.1 uncultured Paludibacter sp. | reverse complement strand
TGGTCAAAAGAAAAAGGCTCAAGTAATAGCTGTCTGAATTATGGGGTACTTACACTGTTAATAAGCATTTGGCAGGCATTATATTGATATCCGGAAGTAAAGGTTGTTTGCCCTGATTATAACCACTCTAATAAAAATGATTATTATTAGAATAAGTTAACTCCCATTTTCCATCATCTTCATAAATATATATAAAATGAAAATTCTCATAGACCCTAAATTTCAAAATTTTAAATTCATTATAAATATAAATATATTTATTCCTGACATCGTTATAATTAACATCCAATGTATAATTCACCAAAGGCGTTTGTTGAGTTTTCGCTAAATACTCAAAATCGCTATAATTACCTTTTATTTCTTTCAAGTCAGTCATCATTTTCCCCCGATAAAGAATTTAAAAGAATCAGAATAGTCGGATGTGTTTATGAATATATATTTAATAGTCTTGGTCATTCTCCTATACCTTATATCTTCCTTTTTTTCTCGCCTAACACTTGACCATTTCATTATTTTTATATTATTAAAATCTAGTGTCACTTGAGAATAGCTATCAAATGGCAATAAGCAGCAACACACATATATAACAAACAAATACTTACTTATCTTCTTTTGTTTCATTTTTTTGAGAATAATTTTTGAAAATTTCAGCCCCACTGCTTTTTTAAGAGCATTGTACATCTCATTATTGGCGGTTATTTTCGCGCCGTCTGTACAACCCTGGAACATTACCCTTTAGGACATCCCTTTTAAAAAACAGCTAATGTCTTATCAACCAGCTTTAAACCTGATTTTTCAATCTTAAAAGAGTAGATAATGTACGTTAAATTACTTAAATCTTTCAAAGAAACGCCTAATACATCACCCTCCTGTCTTATTGCAGCCAGAAAATAAACTCCTCTTGTCTGACTTCGAGAATCAAACCTTAATCCATCCGGAAGCTGGCTAACTATAGAGATTTTGGATTTAGAATTTATGCTTTGCCGGCATAAAAAGAAATTAAAAGTATCATAAATAATAATGTTCTGAATTTGGGTAGACCTTACTGTGGTTAATACTTCTGTAATATTCCCCAATGAATCTTCTAATCTGAAGCCGTCAGATGAATTTGTAACAAAGAGCTCACTATCATTAGCAATAATATTTAATACATCACAAAATTTTTGATCGTTCTTTATTGAATTAAAAGAAGGCAGTTCAAATGACAGTAAAAACATTGTATTAGCAACTAATGCAACAAAATAAATAGTTTTCATAATTTTATTTTTCAGGTAAGATTAGTGGTCTACCGACATTTATTTACTTCCTGCAAAAAGATATATTCTCTTTCAATAAAATTCCTTTTGCCATTAGAATAATATTCCCTGACATCTAATTGTTTCTTTTCATAAACAGGAAATGAAACTAAATATGTTTGTTTTTGAATAAAATTAAATTGTGGAGTATTATTTAAAAAGCAAAAACTTAATGAATCCGGTATATTGATATAATCTTCATATTCTTTTCTGTTTGCATTGAAATATAACTCAAATGCGGGAAAGTTTGTCATATAGCATTTACTGTTTAATATCAATTTCATTGGCACGAGATGTACTTTCTCTAAATATTTTACCTGAGACCCGGTAAAATTTCCAAATAAGAAACACGTGTCTTTTTTATCAAAAAAAAATTCAATTTCTTCCTGTTCTATAATCAAAAAGAATTTTTCCACTCTTCCTAAATTTCTATTGGTTTCTTTTGAATGTTTGTCACTACAATTTATATGTAGATTTATGCTTCCATCATTAGCTTGTAGTGTAACACTTAGACTCAGAAAAAACAATAATATAACTTCCTTTAAAAGTCTATTTATCAGAAACATAATACTTGTTTTTAGATAATTAACTCACATTTTTAAGGGCTTTTTCAACCTTTCAAGTTACTCCGCTCCATTGATAACGCTGCCGGCATGATTGGCTAAAGCTGTATATGACGGTGTTTGCATAAAAGAGAACCAACACAGGTGTAACACGAGGATATATTGTCCTGGCTCCAATATTTATTTAAAGGTAAAAAAAGTTGTGTATTGTCATACTATTACCCCAACCTGAAAACAATAAAAATCAAAGCCAACTGAATATCAATAATATGTGCAATAGAAACGTAATTATCAACTGGTAACACTACCCAGTTTGAATAATTTTCAAATTTCAGAATAGATATCCTCTTTCACTTTCGTTCAAATCTTCTCTTAAATTTTCAAAAGCTATTTTAGACAGTTTTAGAACATTAATCCAATGATGGCTTTTCATTAATTCGATTCCATTCAAATCAATATTGTTATTGTCAATAAAAAATAATATTTGCTCACAAACAGCAATAAGACTACTAAATGTTTTTTCATTTAGCACCTCTACAAACTCTTGCCAATATCCAAAATCTGTATCTACTAAATCATAAAATATTTAGAGCTTCTCTGCAATTGAATACAATAGTATTACATACATCAACAGCAGATAATTTCCCAGCAGATAAAAGGTTTATTGTATCACTATTCCAACATTTTATTATATATTTCTCATTACTTATATGGGCTAAAACATTTTAAAATATTTAATAGGCAATTTTTTTGCCCTTCTGATAAAATCATATTACAGTGGCTTTAATTTATTATTCTTGATGCTTAAATTTATGCATTGAGGTATGTCCTCCGGAAGTTCTAGTGAAGTTAGTTTCCTGTTGACAATTTAATTAATTGGATTACCATTTACATTACATTTGATTACGGCTACCAATCCTGTCACCTAGTGAACAAATTGTTTAATAGAACTACAATAAATATAATCTTCTTTCCAGGTTTTATCTCTGAATGAAACAAATGCAACTATCTTACCACTAGAAATATCAAGACTATCATAGTTTAAAACACTAATATAATTATTAACACTATTATAAAGAATTAACACGTTTATATTATATCCAACTTGACTCTCAGCAACAGAATCTCTATAAGTATATCCATTAAAATTGATACTATCATAACTAAATCTGAGAGAATCAATTTTTGAAAAATTATTTAGAATAAAATTGATGTTTTCATTGTTATAGTAGCCAGCTGATAAAACAGCACGATCAATATCTACCTGTGAAGCTTCAAAACCACCGACTATTTCTAATATAGAAAAAGTATCTCCGTCAATAATATTTTTATCTTCTTGGCACAATTTGCTATTTACATATACTTTTTTAATATTAATATCATTCCTAGCACAACTATAATTGAACGCTAAAAATATTTTAATAATCAGAAGAATTAGGATATTTACTTTCATTTATCATTTTTTTGTTTAAATCTTTATATGTCACTGCGTTCACTGTTGTTAAAGGCTGGAATTGTTTGGAACATCCATTATACTGCCTTATTGTTTCGAACCAATAAGTAAGACAATGTAAGTCCCGGTATCCTTTCGTATGGCATAAGCCACCCAAAAGGGTTGGCGCATCGTTTTTATGTAAGTTCTTAGTTCGTCCAGCTCATATTCCTTACCAATTGGGACCAAAGGTTTTCTAATCCTATTAGCTATACGTAAAATTATGCGGAGCACTGTTGAGGCTGATATGCTCAGCAGCCGTGATATACCTCGTATGCCACAACCCTCTTTAAGATAACCTGACACGTTCTCCGGAATAGAAGGGTGGCAGGCACGGTAAACATAATGCGAAACGTGCGTTCTTTTGCACGATTTACAACGGAATCGTGAAGTTCCGGTATTGCTTTTGCCATATCGAATACAGTCGGCAGCACAATAAGGACACATAACCTATTTTTATAAAACAACAATTTGAGAACACAAGGTCATCAACAACTGCATTTAAGACCGGTTTGAGGACCTAAAACAGCTTCGGGCGACCCATAGACCGCCCGAATTTCATACATCGTAATGTTAAAAGTATTGATTTTAAAGGATAGCACCGTAACTTTTATGAAAAACAACAATTTGAGTACATTACCACACTACCCATTACCCTACCACATTACCTAATACTATCACTCAAGGGAAAAAAATATTCTTTAAATTCTAATTCAGAATCATTTTTTTTTGCTAAAACCTTTATAGTTACAGACCTCAACATGACATTTTCATCATAATCATATGTCCTACATAGCAAATAATTATCATATTCAAAGCAATCATTTTGAATCAAATTATTAGCAATTTCAAAACTGAATGAAGTTAATAATTCATCTTTCGGAATACCATATTGAAGAAATAGCAATGGAAGAACACCATCTTCAAATAAATACCCCTTGGTATACGCTTTAGGTTGCATATTCAACAATTCTAATAAATCCTCAATGTAGTCTTTAGATAACTTATACTTATCATTAAGTTTATCAAACAACCCAAAACTATCTATATTAGAACTATACGAACTATCTGAATACACATACCGTTCAATATTCTTACTTAAATCATTATACTGTGGGGTAAATTCTACTCTATAAACTCCCCTATCTTTATAATTAAAAATTGAAGAGTCTATTATTTGCCACCCATTTAAAGCATAATTAACACTAGCAATATGTTTATTATTATGATAATATAATTTTTGTATAGTCAAATCATAACTTGGAAATGATAAAGTACCTGAATAACTACTCCTCTTTACAATCATTACATCATTACTATGTGTTAATGAACATGCGCTTACTAAAAAAAACAAAATAATATACATGCGCACATGTATATTATTTAGACTTCCAAAATATTGTTTCACCATATACTGCAGTTGATTTAAGTTTCATTTTACCTTTATTCTTATAATTACCGAAATTATCTGGAGCAGCTTTTCTTTGAGGAGCACTAAATCCAGAACCAATATTTCTTTTCCAAGTTTGGTAATGCTCATCTTTAATATCCCATCCCATTGTATTCATTTGTAATTCAAAACTTCTATTTCCATACTTTACACTTCTTTCATTATTACTTGCAGGGAAAATAGCTTGTTCCTTTCCATCCCACATATCAGCTCCATTACTATAATCTACCCACCAGTTCTAGCATTTATTATCGCCCAATTAGCTAATTTCATTTTAGCAGTTTGTCTATATAAATCAGTATTTTTAAACAATGCTACCTGCTCATTACCGTCTTTTCCAGCGAAAGCCAACTTATTATTCTGATGCACATAAGCAATGGACCCATCTCTTTTTTTAGATCCTCAGTAGCTCCTTTAGTTTTGTATGCAGTACTTTCACCGTAAACAGTTGCTGCTTGTTGGCGAAATTCATTATGGCCTATATCTAACATATTAGAATACTTTCTTAAACCATTGTAATAAGGAGAAGAATTATCAGCTTTACCTGTCATATAAGTATAATTCCCTTCTGTAGTTATATAAACTTTATCATCACTACGTTCATCTTTACCTAAATATTTGCCTTCTTTTGTATAATAATCACCAGCCACATCACCATTAGGATCACTTAGCCATAATGGGCTATTACCAAGTACTACATAATTACTAATACTTATCTGATCAACAGGATCCAGATTCCATCTTCTTGCAAGTCTTATATCGTACATCCAAAACTCAGCCGAATTCAAATTGCCTTTACCATACACTTCATTATCCTGTTCCTGACCATTGAATCCGAACCGATATTTTTCGATACTTCCACTTCTTCCAGGTATCGGCATACCAAAAGGATAATAATCGGTAAAAGAGCTTAGGTTGGTACTAAGATACGCATACTCACCCGGATTACCGTCACCCGTACCCGTCTTTTTATCCAGGATAGTGACGTTCACATTACCTAAATGGTCTGTCAGCT
>CALFXE010000031.1 GCA_937927845.1 uncultured Paludibacter sp. | reverse complement strand
TTGAATAGTAAATTTCTAAATCCATTTAGACAAACAAAATAATCTTTCTAAATACGTTTAGCTAAAAACATCATTTTCTCTAATTCCATTTCGTAAAAAAGGGTTTTGAGTATCAAGCAATACAAGTTTGTTACGAACTGAACGAAGGTAGTGCTCCACGAGAATTTGTAGGTTTTAACACTATCAAAGACTACATTACACCGAAGAAAAAGATAATAATAACATACAATCAGGAATACATATACGGCGACATTGAAGTTGTAGGCGTTATAGATATTACTTGTATCACGTATTACCGACGTATCAAAATCGGCAATAAAAACTAAATATATGTTAAATTGCGCCCTAAAATATGTTTTTTCAGATCACAATTTATACATTTGCACACTCAATCGGAAAAATGAAAAATGAGCCGATAATAATTTAAATTTGTATTGTTTTACTACCTAAAACTCATGTTATGATTAAGTATATGCTTGTTGAGAATGCTATTACAGCAGAAACCGAATCCTGCTATGCCGTTGTTTCAAGTCCGGGAACCAAAAAACTTGACGACATCATCACCCACATGATAAATGAAGGTTCCGGTCTTACACGTCCGCAAGCAATGGCTTATTTCGAGAGACTTACACAATCAGTAATACATTTTGCTAATCAGGGCTATAGCATTGCGACTCCCCTATTTCGGACACGCCCCACTATTTGTGGTACGTTTAACAGTAAAGAAGATAAATTCGACCCCAAACGCCATCAGATTAAAATTCGAGGAATGGAGGGTCAACGATTACGGGAAATGCCTATAAAAATCACTAAGATCGTGAAGATAACAGATTCTAAGCAATCACCGGTTCTATACACGTTCACAGATATTTGCAGCGAAACAAAAAATAAAACAATCACAGTCGGAGGAATTGGAATGTTAAGTGGCAAACGACTGCGCATAGATACAAAAGATCCCAGGTTAGGATTGTTCTTTGTTCCGACTGATGCTCCTGAAGATAAAATCAGAGTAAATCTATATTCCTACAATAAACCTTCAGAAATACACTTTCAGATACCTGAATTGGCGGCGGGAGAATATAATCTTATAGTGCAGACTTTGTCGCGTAACGGTAAAGACATTCTGAGCGGTAAATTAAAGGAAAGTCTAAAAATAAGCTGATGAACCGACAACTTAAAGCTTATTCATAGTATATCAGTAGTATTCTTACTTATCGTGGAGACTATCGGTAACATATCTACAGGTGCTCTGCACAACAACTACCGATGCTCCGTGAATGTCTTACCGATGCTCTGTAATTACTCCACAGATGCTCCGCAGTTACTTTACCGATAATCCGCAAATAGACTACCGATAATCGGCAGTAAGTCTATAAAGGTATTAAATAGGCAATTTACAGTGCTTAGATCATCAATTTGCAGTGCTTAAATCATCGATTTCCAGTAAGCATTCTTAAAAAAGCAATGGGTAAGTTGGTCTGCAATACATTACCTCACATTTTTCAGTTTTACAAAGTACATTGCAAACGAACGATAAAGGAAGTGTGTCCATTTGCCAAAAGGGACTATCAGCATAGCCCATTGAGCTAAAACGGTTAAATGTACTATATATATCCACTTATTACTTTCCAACCAGTTAAGGTCGATAGAAAGTCGCACTACAAATGCTGTTAATCCCATCAATAGCAGCCATATAACAAAAAACCAGTCTGAGGGCTGAGACTTCTTCGCTAATGCTTTTTTCTTTTCTATGCGGTCTTTAACAAAATCGAATGTAATAATAAAAATCAGTAGACTTTCGATGTATCCAAGCACTATAATAAACAGATTCTCAGTGCTAAACCAATCTAAAAAAACAGTAGTAAACAACAACGAAAGATATGCAAAAACGAGTATAAGATGCTCCAACCAACGGAAGTGATTATCATCACAATCTTTAGCACGTTTTTGAGTGAACATATGGATAAATAATTCGCCTAATGTTTTAAAATAAGTTTTGAATTTCACTTTATGTTTGGGTTTGATAATAGTGAAATACCACATCCGCAGTAAGTTAGGAATAAATATCACAACAAAAACAGTTGCAATGGCAAACATTTCAAAATAATGACCATAGTGTAAAAGTTCTGTTAGATTCCAGCTTATATAATTAGCAAAAACTATAACACCTGCGAAAACCGCCAATAATGCAACAATAAATGCAGGCAGATATTTATAGAAAATGCCTGATAGCCCTGTCCAATCATATTTAGCAGTAAGCCAACGTCTTAAAGTCATCATCAACTCACCCGGATTTGCATCTTGCGGACAATGAGTGCTACATTCACCGCAATAATAACATTCCCAAGGCTTTAACGAGGATTCAAGTTCTTCTTCCAAACCAACTACACTCATTCTGACTAATTCGCGTGGGAAAGAGCTGTCGCTTGTTGAAAGTGAACAGACAGCAGTGCAGTTACCGCAATTATAACAAGCATTGAAATTAAAACCTCCGTACTTTTTAAGGTTTTTACTAAATTTTGGATTTACTGTTGTCATTACTTAATCAATTTATAAGTATAATATTCATCCATATCGTCAATCTCTCCTTTCTGAACAAAGCCATATTTCACTAATGACATAACATAAAACATTGCATCCGGAAGTGTCAGACCGGTTTTCTCTGATATTTCAGTTATTGTCAATTCTCCATCAGCTAAAGAATTTGTTATAAGCTTCTTAATTCGCTGAAACTCTTTCTGTTGCTCTTTTGCTTTGTCAGAAACACCTTGCTTATCTCGTAAATATTTTGCTGTTTTACCTTTTTCTACTTCCATCTTGATGAATATTTCACATTATTATTTATGCCAAAGCATCTATCATACCCATTATTTCGATATTGGAATGTGCTATTAAATCTATCGCATCAGTCGGACATACAGGAGTACACATACCACAACCTTTACATAATGAGGCATTTATAATTGCAATAGCTTTATCGTCTATTTGTTTCATCGATATTGCATCAAACGGACAAGCAGGGATACAATCCTCGCAACCTGTACAGTCTTTTGTCTCAATCTTTGCAATTTGCGGATCGGTTTCAAGTACACCCTTGCTGATGTTTGAGTATGCTTTTGTTGCAGCAGATAGTGCTGAATTTACTGATTCTATGATTGTTTTAGGTCCCTGACAAGCACCAGCGATTGTAACTCCATCGATTACAGTCTCAACCGGTCGAAGTTTCATATGAATTTCGCTGAAGAACTTATCTCTGCCTTTAGGAATTTTAAATAATGAACTAATGGTATTGTTGCTCCTTGGTATCATACCTGTAACCAACACAACCAAATCGGATTCAACCTCAAGTTCACGCCCTCCGGTAAGAATATCATTTATTCTGACTACAGGTTTGTTATTTCTAACAAAAACTTTTGGTAAATCATCTTCGTATGACTGAAAATATATATCGCCACCTTGCAAAGATTCGGCATATAATAGTTCTTGTTTGCCATAAGACCTCACACCACGAGTAAAATGAAAATTCTGAATGCCTTTAAACTTTTTACGAGCTTCATTGGCAGCATGAATAGTAGCTGTACAGCAATAGCGCGAACAATAAGTATTTTCACCTTCGGGCTGTCGACTGCCTACGCAATAGATAAAAGATACGTTTTTTACCTTTTGCCCATTATAAGTCAACACATCTTTCTCGTGATCTATCAACTGCTTAAACTCAGGCAAAGTGATAACATTTGGAACGGTTGAAAAACCAAATTCATCTTCCTTAGGTTTATATGGCTCGAAACCTGTTGCAACTAAAACAGAACCAACTGTAATATCGAACAACTCACCTTTCTGTTTGACTTTCAGCGTAATATTACCAATACTGCCCGTATTTGCAAACACTTCTGAATTAGTAAAAACAGTGATATTCTGTTTACGCTTAACTTCCTCGTACAAACGTTTGATAAGTGCATCTCCGGTTTCATCAGTCATAAACAAATCTTTCCATTTGGCAACCCAACCACCGACAGTCGCTTCCTTTTCAATCAGAAACACATGCGTATCCTTTTCTGAAAGCGACAGTGCAGCTTTTAGTCCGGCAATACCTGCTCCGATAACTGCTACACTTTTCTCAGCCTTTATTTTTGAAGGTTCGAGCGGTTCTACATGACGAGCTTTAGCAATAGCCGATTTAACAAGATGAATTGCTTTTTCGGTTGCACCTTCCTTATTATCAGAGTGTGCCCACGATGCTTGTTCACGAATATTCGAATGAACGTATGTGTATTTATTCAAATCAGCACGCTGCGTAACATTTCTAAAAGTAACCAAATGTAATTTAGGCGAACAAGAAGCTACAATAACACCATCCAGATTATGATTTTTGATATCTTCAACCATCTCCTTCTGATTCATGTCGGAACAAGCAAACATTGTTGTTTTTGCCAATACAATATTGTCGTCATTTTCAACGGATTGGCGAACTTTTTCCACATCTACATAATCGGAGATGTTACCACCACAATGACAAACGTAAACGCCTATTCTTCTTTTATCCATAATATCATTGTTTCATTAAGTAACTAATAGCTTCCGACGAAGCAGAGCCGGCAGATAAAATTGCATCGGGAATATCCATAGGTGCTGAAGCTGTTCCTGCCACAAAAACTCCGTCAATACTTGTTTTAGCCGGAGAAGCCATCAAATCGGGCTGATCGACAAAATTAAAACTATCGAGTTTCAAATCATCTGCAAACAGGGTTTTAGCTTCCGGATTAGGCAGTGCGCCAACTGAAAGTACAACCATATCATGCTCGGCAACTTTAAGCTTTCCTTCGTTAATATCTTCGTAACGTAGCAACAAATTACCATTTTCTTTTTCGGTGATTTTACCAATTTTTCCTTTGATAAAATTCACTCCCATACCTTTTGCTTGTTCGTAAAACTCTTCGAAACCTTTTCCAAACGACCTGATATTCAAATAATAAATAGTTACATCAGCCATTGGAAGTGCACCCATCAGCAATTGAGCCTGCTTAATGGAATACATACAGCAAATCTGGGAACAGATAGGATTGCCGACTGACACATCGCGCGAACCGGTGCAAAGAACATAAGCAATTCTATCCGGCACTTTTCCGTCAGTCGGTCGTAATATTGTGTGAAATGGGCGAGTTGGAGCTATTTGGCGTTCCATCTGCATGGAAGTCAGCACATTCTTATACTCTCCAAAGCCATAGCGAGGTATTTTTAACGGATCGAAAAGATTGAAACCTGTCGCAAGTACTACAGTTTTTACGTGCAAATCGAACTCTTCATCCTCCATTGTGAAATCTATACAGTTTGTAGGGCAAACTCTTTCGCATGCACCGCAAAGCGTACAATTTTCTATATCTATTACAGCCGCTTTAGGGTCGCAAATACTAAAGGGAATATAAGCTGCTTTTCTACCTACTAAATTATATTGATATTGATCATTGACACTTACCGGACACACTTCCTCGCATTTTTGACATGCTGTACAATCTGCAACATGAACATAACGAGGCTTTTTGTGGACTGTAGCGGTAAATTCATTATCACTTATCTTTTTTATACTGCTTACTGTACTACCTGTGAATATTGTGATATTGGGATGACGTCCAATCTCGGATACTTTAGGCGTGGTAATACAGGCAGCACAATCGAGTGTCGGGAAAACTTTACTTAACAAAATCATTTTTCCGCCTACACTGTCATCTTTTTCAATTAATAATACCTTATAACCTGTATTCGCAAGATTGAGAGCAGCCTCACCGCCGGCAATACCTGCACCGATTACCAAAGCATCATAACTTATATTTTTCCTAATCTGATTCACGATTCTGTTTCTAAGGTTTTCAATAAATATTCGTTAAAACTTCTAATCTGTTTCACAAAAGATTCGCTGCAAACCGAACAAATTGCAGCCATTCTCAAACGAGCCGGATTTAGTTCCTTTTCCTTCATAAGTTCGTGTGTCTTAGAGACTAATGCACCTATTTTTTCTGTACATGTCTCACCATAAACACAATCAGTACCATCCGCAGCTATAAACACACCATCAAAACCTTTTTCGTAAGCATGTAAAATCCATTTTGGTTTGATACCGCTCGAACAAGGTACAGTAATAGTATAAACAGTTGGCGGATAGTGTAATTTCAGCAGCCCTGCCATATCAATAGCAGGGTCTGAAATCTTTTCAGTTGAAAACACCAAAATCTTAGCTGTTTTTTGATGGGTAATAGCCATAATTTACAATTATTTTTTCTTCATGTAAACTTTGAAATATCCATTTTCTTCCACTGCACCGAGGTATTCATGACCTTGTTTACCACACCATTTTGGTATGTCGACTTTAGTACCTTCATCAGCAGAGAGAATTTCCATTACATCATCTACTTCGATTTTACCTATTGCCTTTTTGGCTTCCAAAAGTGGTCCCGGACAAGCTGTACCACGTGCATCTACTGATTTAGCAATTGTTATTGCTCTTAATTCTTGTTCTGTCATAATTTATTTTGTTGATTATTAGTAATTGGTGATTAATTGGTCGATAGTCTATGGTCTATGGTCTGTTGACTATTGACTATTGACTGTTGACTATTGACTGTTGACTATTGACATTATATAAATAGCTGCATTGCACTTTCTCCTGCATCGGCAGCAAAGGTAGCAGCGCCGGCATAACGTAAATTAGGATAATCAATGATTTCTTCTTTCTTGAAGCCCATCAAATCCATAGACATTTCGCATACTGTAATCTCAATTCCAAGTTCAGCAGCTTCAGCAAACATTTGGTCGAGTGAAAGTACATTTTTCTTTTTCATCAGCATTTTAATCATCATCGGTCCCATGCCACACATATTCATATTAGATAATTTGAGATTGTTTTTGCTTTTAGGCAACATCATCCCAAACATTTTCGCAATAAAATCTTTACCTTTCGGTTTCTTTTTAGGGTCACGCAAGGCTGCTAATGCCCAAAACGAAAAGAAGAGTTTAACCTGAGTGTCCATTGCCGCAGCAGCTAATGAAATAATCATTGCAGCCAGAACTTTATCCATATCGCCCGAAACAATTGCGATGGACAATTGATCTTTACGATTATTTTCTAACAAACTTACCTTTTTTCTTAAAGCTTCAATATCTTTCTGAAGCTGTTCGACTGTAATAGCATTTTCCATGATATTTTATTTATAATGAGTACTGCAAAGATAGAGTTATATTAATTTGAAAATCAAAAAAATAGTGTGGTTTAGCATACAATGTATTGTGATGTTTGTCACATTTTATATATTTGCATCAATATTAAATCATTTAAGATGGGAACACATTGTAATACTTGCCCGTTCGTTTCAACTCATGTTGCTAATTTAGACAGCATGCAAATGGATAAACTAAATGAAAATCACATAGTTGTCAACTTTAAAAAGGGCGATTCTATCATTCGGCAAGGCACATATTCTACTAATATCATCTTCCTTAGAAAGGGACTTGTGAAGATACATATAACCGGTCCGTACAGTGAGCAAATCGTAAAATTAGCCAAACCTCCTACATATTTGGGTTTACCAACTACCTTTGGAGATAAGATAAATCAATATTCAATCACGGCATTAGACGATTGTGAAGTATGCTTTATAGACGTAACAGTTTTTCGTAACTTATTAAAAGAAAGTGATCATTTTTCTTTTGAAATTATTCAATCATTATGTCGATATGAAATAGAGTCGTTTAGAAGGTGTGCAAATCGTACACAAAAGCTTACACGGGGAAATTTAGCTGATGTATTATTAGACTTTGCCAATAATTTTTTTCATTCAGACAGTTATACAATACCTATTTCACAAACAGAGATAGGTCATCTTATAGATACAAGTCGCGAAAGTGTAAGTCGCATTCTATCTGAATTTGAACAAGATGGAATAATTAAGGTAAAAGGTAAAAACATAGAAATATTAAATAAAGCCTCTTTAGAAGTAATTAGTAAAAACGGGTAAAAGGTAAATATCTTTAGTTTCAACAATATTCATCTTGCTCATTAAAATAATTCATGTAATTTTGTGTGCATTCAAATTAAAGCACTGTTCGTGAAAAGAATTCTTTTATTTATTTCAATAATTATATGCCTAACAACATCTTACGGTCAGACGTTAGATCCTGCATACTTAGATTATATTGATAAATTTCAAGATATAGCTGTCAGGCAACATCAAAAACACGGTATACCTGCAAGTATCATTTTAGCGCAAGGACTATTGGAATCAGGTGCAGGCAAGGGTCGACTTGCAGTAGAAGCAAATAATCATTTTGGGATTAAATGTCACGATTGGACAGGAAAGCGAATTTATCATGATGACGATGAAAGGAATGAATGTTTCAGAAAATATCGACATGCTTCGGAATCCTACGAAGATCATTCTCTGTTTTTGGTAACTCGACCAAGATATAAATCTCTATTCGATTTGAGATCTACTGATTATGCAGGTTGGGCACGCGGACTTAAAGCTGCCGGTTATGCAACCGATCCTGCATATGCTCAAAAGTTAATTAGTTTGATTGAACGCTATAATCTGCATGAATTTGATAAAAAAAGAGGGTTGTTTGCTCAAAAACCTGATGAATACGAAACAATTCAGATTAATCATGAATTAAACATAGTGCAGCCTCGTGAGATTTACAAGTCGAATTATTTGAAAATAGCTGTGGCAAAAGAAAATGACACTTATGCTTCTATTTCAAAAGAATTAAAAATCTCGGAGAAAAGATTGAGAAGATATAATGATGTTGGTGATGATGCCGAACTAAAACTTGGCAATATTGTATACTTGTCGAAGAAGAAAAAGCGTGCAGCATATCCAAACAAGATACATGTAGTGCAACAAGGTGAAACGCTTTACGGTATATCCCAGACATATGGTATTCAATTAGTTAGTTTATATCAATTGAATAATATACCATTTACACAAGGTGCATACATAGGGCAGATTTTAAAATTGAGATAAAAGATTACATAAATATCATGCGAAGAAGAGAGACTGAAAGCATAAAAGACCTTATTCAAGAATTTCTAAAACTCAGGAAATTAGATAAACCTTTGTTTGAGAAAAAGATTGTTAATGCTTGGTCGAAAGTTCTTGGCGAAAATATTTCAGAATATACTACTGATATCATTGTAAGAAACAGAAAATTATATGTAACATTATCATCTTCTGTTTTAAGGCATGATTTGTTTCTTTCGAGAGATGAAATTATGCAGTCGCTAAACAAATATGTTGGATGCGATGTTATTGATGAAGTGGTGTTTAGGTAGATTGACAATGGACAATGGACAATGGACAATTTACAATTGAGAATAAAAATGAAGGACTAAAAAAACATTGTTAGACTAAAAAATGAAAAATATTTTTATTTTACCGGTATTATTACTATTAAGTATTTCTGTTTGTGCTCAAAATTACACCATCAGTGGATATATAACCGATGATACAAGTGGTGAAACATTGATAAATGCTTCCGTATTCGATACAAATTCCAAGAAAGGAAATGTTTCGAATGTTTATGGATTTTACTCATTGACTCTTCCTAAAGGACAGGTAAATTTACAATATTCATATGTGGGCTATAACACTCAATTTATAAACTTCAATTTAAACAAAGATACCGTAATCAATATTAGCTTCAAAGAATCTATTGATTTGCAAGAAGTTACTATTATCGGTCATCAGCGTATAACCGGTGTTCAGGCTTCTCAGATGAGTGCTATAGAAGTACCGATAAGTCAAATTAAATCAGTACCTACTCTTTTTGGCGAAGCCGATGTGATAAAAGCTTTACAATTGTTGCCGGGTGTAATGGCGGGTTCGGAAGGCTCAACAGGCATGCATGTTCGTGGTGGCGGTCCGGATGAAAATCTGTTTTTGTTAGATGGCATACCTGTATATAATGTTAATCATATGGCTGGTTTTTTCTCTGTGTTCAATCCCGATGCAATAAAGAATGTAACATTGTACAAAGGCAGTTTTCCTGCGAGATTTGGAGGCAGATTATCATCTATAATCGATGTCAGGATGAATGACGGCAACGACAAAAAAATTCATGGTAATGTGTCGCTTGGATTGATTTCTTCAAAAATAAATCTCGAAGGTCCTATTATCAAGGGTAAAACCACTTTTAATATTTCTGCTCGTAGAACTTATTCCGACCTGCTGCTTCAACCAATACTCAAATTAGGTATGGCACAGGACTTTCAAGATGATGAAGGTAATTTGACATCAGGTTATTATTTCTATGATATTAATGCTAAAGTAAGTCATAAGTTTTCAAACGATGATAGATTATCGTTGAGTTTATATATGGGTGATGACGTGATATATACTAATTTTAGGACTAAACAAACAAATGAGTATGATGATGATTCAAACACAAGATATGAAGATTCTCAAAGGATGAAACTCAATTGGTATTGGGGAAATATTGTAAGCTCAATTCGTTGGAATCATATCATCAACAATAAGTTATTCGTAAACACAACCGCTGCTTATACCCGTTATCGCTTCGATATGAGCGTGGGTGCAGAAGCAAAAATGCTAACTATAACGCCCGACTCTACGACTGTACAGTCGTTTGACATGTCGTTAGGTTATAATTCTGGTATAGAAGATATGACTATCAAGGCTGATTTTGACTATGCTCCTCATCCCGACCATGATGTGAAATTTGGTATTAATCATACATATCACACATTCCGACCGGGTGTTTCTGTAACACAGATGAATATGGTTGATAATAAAAATACATTAAATTATGATACTGTAATAGGCGACAAAAATATCTTTTCTCATGAAACTATGTTATATGCCGAAGATGATATTTCTATAGGATATGCGTGGAAAGTAAATGTAGGTTTACATTATTCTATGATGAATGTTGAAAAAACAACCTATCAATCTATTCAACCAAGATTAAGTTTCAGGATTTTGGCAAACGACAATTTATCCTTTAAGGGCGGATATGCTGCTATGAGTCAGTATGTTCATCTTCTGTCTAATTCTTATGTCAGTCTGCCCACTGATTTATGGGTGCCTGTAACGAAAAGGATTAAACCAATGAATTCTCATCAGTATTCCGCAGGTGTGTTTTACAATTTAATGGATTTAATCGATTTATCTGTTGAAGGATACTACAAATCAATGCACAATTTGATAGAATACAAAGATGGAGCAACTTTCTTAGGTTCAAGTACAGGATGGGAAGATAAGGTTGTGATGGGAGACGGATGGGCATACGGAGTTGAATTTCTGGCACAAAAATCTTTTGGAAAAACCACAGGTTGGATAGGTTATACATGGTCTAAAGCAGAACGATTATTCAACAGACCGGGGCAAGAGTTAAATTATGGAAAGGTTTTCCCTGCCAAATTCGACAGACGACATGATGTAAGTATAGTGGTTTCACACAAATTCAGTGAAAGGTTCGATTTGTCGGGCACTTGGGTTTTCAGCACAGGAAACACCGGAACATTGGCATTTCAGAAGTATGAGTCGATTCCTACTCCTGATTCTTGGGATAATGCTTCGTATGATATTCCTTATGATGATTCTTCTACACATACAAGTGATGAAAGTATGTCGGTCGACTATATAAGTGGGAGGAACAATTTTAGATATAATCCATATCATCGTTTAGACTTAGGTTTAAACTTTCACAAAAAGAAGAAATATGGTACAAGAACGTGGAATATAAGCATTTACAATGTTTACAGCAATAATAACCCATTCTTGGTTTATCCTGATGAATCTATGGAATATAATCCTAACACAGGTAAGTACACGATTAAAAAATCTTTGATTCAGGTTTCTATATTCCCGATAATACCATCTATAAGTTATAGTTACAAATGGTAGTAAAAATAAATACGGTTACGCATGATAACGCCCTTGCAGGGCTTAAAGTAGAGGACATTCATCTGCTATCCGTAAGCTACGGCTGCGCCTCGCATACGGTTACGCATGATAACGCTCCTGCGGAGCTTAGGCATTTTACAGATAATCATTTAAAAACATTATTAGCATATTAGCACATTATTCACATTAGCACATTATTCACATATGAAACTATATAGATACATAATATACATCAGCATTGTTACTGCATTGATATTTACTTCTTGCAAGAAAGAAATAGAATTTAGAGGTGAAATCTCAGAACCTCTGATAGTGTTAAACAGCTTTTTAAACACTGATTCATTAATTGTTGTGAAGCTGAGTAAAAGTAAATTCTTTTTAAGCAATCAAACTAAGTACGACAATGTCAATAATGCAGAAATATCGCTATATATCAACAGTCAGTATAAAGAAAAGCTAACTTTCATTTCCGAAGGTAATTATTCAAGTTCGATTAAGCCGACTGTTGGAGACACGGTTGCTTTATCTGTTCTTGTTGATAGTTACGACGAGATAAAAACAAGTTCAATAATGCCTGAAAACGTTATAATATTGTCATCAGACACTACTTATACATTCACTAATGTAGAATATGATGTGATATATGATGAAATAATGTATGGTGAAATGATGTATGATGAAACAATACAGGGTGACACTATTGCAATCAACAAATCAGGATATTTGAATTTTAGAATACATATAAAAGACCCAAGCTTGCAGCCAAATTATTACAGATTGATATTAAAAAATATTCAGGTATATAAACATAATGGTAATGAATTTAGAAGATCAACATTTTTTGTACCTATTAATCTGGAAGGATTTGAAGATGTCAATGGAAGTGTTTTGGGAATGATAACAGGCGAGGAACAAATGAGCATTCAACAATTGTTTACCGATGAAATGTTTAACGGTAAAGAATTCTCACTGAAATTTAAGACAAATTATATGAAACAGATTATTCTACCTGCTTATAATGAATATTTCCCTGGTGGTTTATTGCCAGAACCTGAAACAACAATGGAAGAATCTTACACTGTTAATTTGCAATCAATATCTAAAGAAATGTACCTGTATTTAAAGTCAAAAGAAGAAGCAGAGTCAACAATGAATGGTCTTTTCACTGAACCTGTACAGGTCTACAACAACATAACAAATGGAGTTGGAATTTTAGGTAGTTACACAAATAATGAAGTAACATTTGAGATGAAATAAGGAGGCTTCCCTCCATACTAAATTAACTCTTCCCTCCGTACTAAATTAGCTCTTCCCTCCGTGATATACGGAGGCTTCCACCCATGATGACTGGTTTCCTAACTTCTCGCTATCCGGCCGACGCGGCTGTAGAGGAGTTCCCTCACTTCGCATTATCCAACTCACTACAACTGTAGAGGAGTTCCCTCAGTCGCTGCGCTCCATCGGGATGACACGCTCGTTAGCGAGCGGTGTATACCGCCACTCGAAGTGTTTCTGTAACATCATCTTTTTGCAGTGGCGGTACGGGGAGCTTCACACCGGTCGTGCGTTTTAGCTGTTACGTTTTACGATGCCAAACGACCGGCTACACTGCCCGCTAACGCTCGTGTCATCCCGAACAAGCGAAGCGAAGTGAGGGAACTCCTCTGCAACCGTAGTCGGCTTTTCCACCCTCTGCCCGCTAACGCTCGTGTCATCCCGAACGAGCGAAGCGAAGTGAGGGA
>CALFXE010000030.1 GCA_937927845.1 uncultured Paludibacter sp. | reverse complement strand
GGCCCAATAACCCAATGCCAGGCAAAAGATATTGGGAATAGCCAGGTCGCTTATATTACCGCTGTCCAGAAATAATACCTTAAAGCAATACACCAGTAATAGGGTTACCATTATATTCATAAAATACCGGTATGCCCTGAAAGAGATGTTGTACCTGTGGTAAATAAGCAGGGTAAACATAAAGAACAGCAGGAGCTGGAAATAGCAATCCGCCGGTACATACCACAAATACCCCCTGCCCGGTCCCAGGACCATCAGCTGCAGTAAAATAAATAACAGGAAGTATAGCCACACTTCTATAAATACTTTAAAGGGATGTTTTGCATAGCTCATAACCGGTTAAAGTTTAAAGCTACCCGGCCGGGTGACCGGACCAGGTAGCTGCTGTTATTAAAAACAATTGCCGTCACAACTTCCCCGAAATAAGAAGCCGCATCCAGATGGAAGCACGTTACAACCATAATTAGCGCATATCCTGTAATCCAGCATCCTGCACCTGTTCATAGAAAAATTACAGCTACAGTCATTGACACCCGCAGAGGTACCGCCTCCTTCTTTATTGGATTTTTGTATATAGTCGATCAGCTGGGTCCTGCTATGCGGCAATGCAAAATAATAAAGCACATCCTCCTCTGACCAGGAATAAACCACAGCCCGCTGCTTTACGCTGTTTTCCAGTGAATCCGGGATAGCTTGATTATCAGGAGTATTGACATACAGCTCCGGCGTTATCGCGTCCCTGATACTTTGAATAAAAGCTGCCTCATCGTCACTAAGAGACTCCGTAGCCAGCAGCAGGTCCATTTTTTCTCTCCATATAGACGCTTTATTTTCAGAAGAGACCGACCTGAAAATAGCTATCAGGGTATCGATCTGGTAATTTGACAGCTCTTCACGATTGATCCCTTCCCATGATGTTCCGGCCACAAACTGGTGTACCACAGGGTCGCAGGAGTACAAGGATGCTTCATTTTTCTTACAGGATGCCATTAGTGATACCATCACCAATACAGTCAACAAATTAATGATTTTTTTCATAATAAAAAGATTTAATTGTTAATAATACCCGAAATAAAACAGCTTTTCTCTTGCAGCCAACCAATAAAATGGTATTTTTACCAAATACTTAATAAGCACTTTCACTACTATGTCGTTCGGTAAAAAATTGTCGGAGCTCCGTAAAAGTAAGGGGTTGTCACAGGAGGACCTGGCTTTTGAGCTGGGCATTTCCCAGTCATCTGTTTCCAATTACGAAGGCGGCGCTACCCTGCCGGATATACTGGTGCTGGAACGGGTATCCTCCTATTTCAATATACCTGTTACGGAGCTGCTGTCAGGAGAACATAACACTTTTTATAATTCCAATAATGCCGGTGGTCAAAATGGTTATGTTGTCAATAATAACATCCCTGAAAAGAATTATCCCGGGTTATTTGAAAGGATGAAGGAGCAGATCGCTTTAATGAAGCAGTTGCTGGATGATAAAAAGTAACGCTTGTCCCGGATCAAATTAATACTTATCCAGGCTTAACCCCTTCCCGCTTCTCATCGGAGTCGGGTATCTTCTTTTCTCTTATAACCAAGACTGACGCGTAACGAGCGCTTTCGTTACAGTGCATTGTCTTATCCTATACTTTTAGTCGGGGGGTGAAAGGCCTTTTCATAGCGATGTGTTTTTCGTTTCGACAAAGGTTGCGCTATAAAAAAGCGTATCCTATTGGTACAATATGTATTTTACAGCCCCCAATCTGTTATATACCGGTTTTTTACATATCTTTATAATGGTGATTGTTTCCTAAGAACGATTACTTTTGCCGGATAGCAATGTCACTGAAAATGATATTCGTATTGTTTCCGGGCATTTGCAGGAAAGACCGCATATATTATAACAAAAAATACTATTTTTGAGCTATGACACATACCGCTAAAAACCCGAAAATACACGAAGGCCGCAATGTAAAACGCTTCCGCGAAATGCTGGGCATCAAGCAGGACGCACTGGCTTATGAGCAGGACGCACTGGCTTATGAGCTGGGCGATGACTGGAACTAGCAGAAAGTTTCTTTACTGGAACAAAAGGAAACGATTGACTCCACTTTATTACAGCAGATTTCCGACGCCCTGAAAATCCCCGTGGAAGCGATTCAGAATTTTGACGAGGAGCAGGCGGTCAATATTATTTCTAATACTTTTCACGATACACAAGGTTTGATAAATTATAGTCCAACATCTGTGAATAATCCCATTGATAAACTAATTCAACTTCACGAAGAAAAAATTGCACTATATGAGCGTATGCTGAAGGGAAGGACGAAATGATGGCGAGATTGGAGAAGTTGATGGGAAAGTGACTTTTCCAAACAATAACTAAAACTCACAATTACTCTAAATATAAACTTTAATTAAATGGAAAATTTGTCTGAAATCAACAACCTTTTCAAGGAAATTTGGACTTCAACTAAAGCATATAATGTTGAAAACACTGATGGAACAATATATAAACTTAATAACCCAGTCACTTACATACCCCCGCAGATAAAAGAGATTAAATCATATGAGAATGGACCAATTATTATTATATCTGCTCCTGGAGCTGTAGGAAAGACAACTCTCGCCAAACATATGTCTCACGTGAAAAAGGGATATTATTGGGATTTGTCAAAACATACTTTAGGAGACAACTCATTTATTGGAACACTAGCTCAAACATTTGGATATTCTAATTTACCTAAGGTCTTAGAAAGCTTAAAAAAATCAGAAATCACACTTTTTATTGACGCTTTTGATGAAGCTTATATTAGAAGTGGCTTAGATGGAATAAGGAGCTTTATTCAAGATATATATAGTGTAATAGATAAATCAACTCGACCTAATGTTGTGCTTTTTTCAAGATCAGAAACAGCCGAATTTCTCCAGCTTGAGTTAATGGATTTGCCTAATTCTGAGAAAAAATATTGTGTGTATGAAATAGATTACTTTAATCAATCTGGGGCGAATCAATTTATTAAATATTGGCTAAGAAATAAGGGGGATGAAACATATGATACTCATTCAGCTACATTTAATGTAGCTTTGAATGCAATATTTACAAGTATTTCTGCAGGAATGAATGTTGGATTTGATATGTGGAATACTGAAGACACAAGATCTTTCATTGGCTATGCACCTGTACTGGAAACAATCGGATCCTATCTGCTTAAAAGCGATTATAATAAGATATATAATGAATTTCAAGATGCCAAGACGATGGAAAAGGGTATAGAAGTTATTTCCAGTTTTATAAATCAACTTTTAATACGTGAGCAGGGTAAGGTCATTAATCCTCTAATTTCATCTAATAAAGACAAGCACGAAGACTGGAATATAATTGAAAATCTTTTTGACCCTATCGAACAAATAAAGATAGTTCAAAAATATGTACTTAATCATGGAAAGATAGAAATAAACGTAGAAAATTTACCTATTTGGCTTCAAGATGAATACGTTCAGGCAATTAATAATTTCCTTCCGGATCATCCTTTTCTTAAAGGTAAATTATATTCTAGCCCTGCATTCCGTGATTATTCACTTAGTATTTTAATTAGTGACCCTGCAACCGAAGATATCAGTAAAAAATTACTGGATCAAGGAAATTTTGCAATTACCCCACTCTTCATCTTCTTTTATCAGATTAGGAATGAAAATCATGTAAAAGGATCTCATATTGGATATTTATATGACTCCGCTATATCTAGAATTGGTGCAGAAGAAAGTATGATAATGACATTTATTAAGGAAAGATCTAATAGTAATAATATCTATGATATAGAGATATTAAATCCTGATTCTCATTCATCTAATAATTTTCATTTTGAATGTCTTTTAGATAAAGACAATCCTCTAGTCTTTAATAATAGATTGTCAAACGCAAATATTGAAGCTAAATGCAATATTTTTCTAGGATCAACTAGAGGGGGGATTGAATTAAATGATGTGGAGATATACGTCGATGGAATTAATTTCCTTGGAAATAATTGCCTATTTAATTGCTTTAACGAAGATAGTTCTATAATTCTTCGTGCAAATAATGAAACAGAACCTCCTTCCTTTAAGGTTGAAAAAAAGGGACATGGGGCTACCATGGTTTATTGGCCTGGATCTGAAATGTATCCTTGGTCCCAATTCCATAGCAAGGATTTAGAAGAATCTCAAAATGATGAGACCGGAGAAAAATTTTATGCCCTAAAAAGAATTTTATCGCCATTCAGAAAGCATAGAAAAAAAGGATTTGCCAAACAGGCAGAATTTATTGATAATGAAATAGTAGGTTCTTCTGAATTAAGAAAAAGAGTCTTGGCACATTTAAAAACTAAAGGAATTATCAGATTACAATCTGCAACTAACAAGTACATTATAGATGAGCAAGACATGGCAAAGATAGGTATTAGCTGGGTTGACATGACTAAGTCCAGCTATACTTCTATTGTTAAAACATTTTTAAATGAAATTTAATACTCTTTTATAGACTCCGATAGAATATTTTATAAATTGAAAGCTATCCTAAAAATTGTCACGATTAAAAATAGAGAATAATCCTTCATTTCAGGAATTTAGTAATAACATAAAAGGTGCCAAATCGATAAAACAAATAGCATTTTTTCTTATCCCTTTTAGCAAAACGGCTAAGAATATTGTACAATCATTTGAAGGATTCCAAGCTATTGAAAAGCAATTCAACTTGATTTCAAAAAGCCCTGATGAATTCAATGATTTTTTCAGTGCATCCGGCTGGATTGCCCATGAGTCAATGAATCACGATTTAATGCTGGAATGTATAGCGTTAGCTAAAAACAAGGATATAAAAACTGCCGAAGAAAAATTGGCTGATTATTATACATCTGAAAACCTGAAATGGTTGACAAGACAACTGAAAAGTACACCGGAGTTTCAAAAACGGTATGAATTAATTCGGCTTGCATATGAAGACACTATCGCTCAAAGGTTTCATTCTGCTGTTCCGGTCGTATTAATGATAATCGATGGTGGCGTAAATGACATAGACAAAAACAAAGGTTTCTTTACCGAAACCACAGACTTAACAGCATGGGATTCCATTGCAGCGCATAGTACAGGACTTTCAAGGCTACGTGACATTTTAAACAAAGGAAGAAACCGCACCAACACAGAAGAAATTTTTCTACCCTATCGAAATGGAATTTTACACGGCAGAGATATTGCTTATGCCAACAAACATGTTGCAGCGAAATGTTGGTTGACTTTAATTGCTATTAATGATTGGGGTAAGGCTTTAGAGAAAAACAAGAAAAATCCTCTAAAAGAAGCAAAGGAACAGTTATTGAAGTAATCCTGGAAAGAGCCGAAAAGACAATAAAAGATTATGGAGAGCATCAAAAAAAGATGAAAGAAATCCATGGTTATATTGATGCCTGGAAACCAAGGGCTTTAGAAATAGGCAAAGACATTCCTGAAAATGGAAATTTAGAAGAATATCAAGAATTTACGCCAGAACGAGATGCGGTGAAGTTCCTTAACAATTGGAAAAACAAGAATTACGGGGGAATTGCTAAGCAGATAAATTATTTCAAAAAGGATGTAAATTTTGGAAAGAAGCTGGTAGAATTAGAAATATTTTCAATAATAAGCTTTTGAAAGAATATAAAATCGACTCTGTTATTGATTGCGTTCCGGCTATTTCTGAAGTTTTAGTTAATGTTGTAATTGAGTTCGAAGAAAAAGATTATGAGTTAGAAATCAAACTCAGAATGATTTATCAAAACGAAAAAGGAGAATATTTAGTCTTGGGACAGAAAAATGGAGAGTGGAAATTCATGGAATCTTTTTTCTTTCACAAGATTGAGTCTTTAATGTGAATAGACATAGTAAATTCAAATCGGAGTCAATACGTTAGAAGATGGCCAAGAGTAAGAAAATTGAAGTGGAGGGTAAAGAGATAAAATACCATATACAACAGAAAAAAGTGCAATAGCTATCTCAATTTACTATCTTAGGAAAAACAGGAGGGACGGATTTATGTATTTGGACGTAAGACTACACAGAAGCGTTAGGCTTAATTGAAACAGTGATATGAACAATGACATCAAGAACACAGATGAAAACAGGGTGCTTGTAGCGTTTAAGCCTGCTCACGATGTCACGGAATACCAGATGGTACTCAATAAAGACGCCGATACGATCTGGGCTACTGAGCTTCAAATTGCTGTCTGAATTATGGGGTACTTACAAAATCACTGGTTGAAAGCAAAGCAGTAAAGAAGCTGAAATAAGCAATTACATTCACTCACTAAAACTACCTCTTATGACCCAACAACAACTCATCGACCACCTGGCTGAACGTACCCAAGCCACCCAAGCAGAAGTGCTCAAAACAAAAGATAAGTAAACTTGGAATTTTTTGATAACTACCAAAAACTAACCAACTCTCGGACATTAATAAAAATCGCGGATGAGGTTTCTCTTATATAAATACCAACTGGATTCCTTAAATATCCTGCAAACCTGACATCACGATTCCTTATACATCTCCTCTATCTCCTTCTCAAAACGTTCATAGATCTGCTTTCTTCTCATGCTCAGCTTGGGCGTAAGCAGCCCGTTATCCACGCTCATCTCCTCGCTGATCAGAGTAAACTTTTTGATCTGCTCTACGTGGTTGAACTGCGGATTGTAATAATCCAGCTGCTTTTGTATCAGGGCAATGACATCCTTGTTCCTGGCCAGGTCCTTTTTATCCGTGGACGGCAGCTGTACATTGTTCGCTTTCAGCTTGGCCACCACCTTTTCATAATCCGGGTAGATAAGCGCCGAAACAAACTTGCGATCAGGACCGATAACGATGACCTGCTCAATATATTTGCTTTCCCTCAAGGTGCCTTCTATGGCCTGTGGCGCCACGTACTTGCCGCCCGAGGTTTTAAATATCTCTTTTTTCCGGTCCGTGATCTTGAGGAACTTACCGTCCACCATCGTGCCGATATCGCCCGTGGCCAGCCAGCCGTCCTTATCTATTATCTCGGCGGTCTGCTCGGGGTTCTTATAATAGCCCACCATGACATTAGGCCCTTTTACCAGGATCTCCCCGTCCTCTGCAATTTTCACCGTCACATTCCGGATAGGCAGTCCTACCGTGCCGATCCTGCGGCCTTCCTGCTGAAGCAGGTTCACGCTGATAACGGGTGAGGTTTCCGTCAGGCCGTAGCCTTCCATCACCGTAATCCCTCCGGCAGTAAAAATACGCGCCAGCTTGGGATTCAAGGCCGCGGCGCCGCTCACCACCGCACGGATCTT
>CALFXE010000029.1 GCA_937927845.1 uncultured Paludibacter sp. | reverse complement strand
GTAAATCCCTTATGGATAGCCACTTCACATACGCGTTACGTTAAAGTTGGGTTAGCAATCGGCGACCCATCGATGAGTGATTGTTGAACTACACTATCCGGATTCAGTGCTATGTATTTTAAGTTTAAATCCGCGCTGCTCGCATCCGCGTTATCCGCGTTCCATCACCTCCTCATCATCATTTGTATTAATCCTCCACCATTTTTGACATTCGTATAACCTAATTGCATAAGTATTCGCTGAGCATAAGCAGAACGAGCACCGGATGCACAGTACAATGTAATGTCTCTATCTTTACTGCCCAATTCATCAAGTTTAGATTGAAGTTCATCTAACGAAATATTAATTGCACCAGGAAATGCACCTCCCTGAAATTCCATAGAAGTTCTTACATCTACCACAAGTGGTTGATTATTATTGTTGCCATTTTGCGAAGCATCTACTTTTTCTTCTTTAGTGTTTTCTTCAACCTTATGTTCACCGATTTTCTTTTCTTTGAGTGGTAAAAGTGGTAGTTGTATAGTCTCAAATCCAACAGCAAAAGCATGGCGTTGCATCGAAATATGACCGCCTGAAATATTCCATACATTACTAATACCCGCACCTTTGAGCGTTCTCAGGGCTTGATGACCTTTTTTACCGGTTTCATCATAAACAATGATATTCAAATCCTTCGGTATACCATTGAGCTGTTCGCTTAAAGCTTCAAGTGGAATATTGTATGAACCCTGGATATTTGACTTTTCAAAGGCAAACATATCACGAACATCAATAACTACCGGATTAATTTCCTTAATCAAATCATCTAATTCTGATACTGTAACAGATGGACTGTAACCGCTCAATCTGTTTTCCGCAGTATATGCAGCCATATTGATTGCATCATTGGCAGTACCGAGCGGAGGAGAATATGCAAAATCTACATCAGCTAAATCATGAATTTTTAATCCGCCTGCCATCGCTGTAGCTATCACGTCCAATCTTCTATCAGCACCTTTATATCCGGCAGTCTGACCGCCAAGTATATCGCCTGTTTCTTTATTATATACCAACATTACAGTAACATTCTCGGCTCCCGGATAATATGATGTGTGATGCTCCTTATGCACAACAACCGCATCGGCAGGAATACCGGCTGCACGAGCTTGCTTTAGAGACAAACCTGTAATACCTGCAACAGCTTCAAATACGCGAACTATCGAAGTGCCAATCGAACCTTTATATGCATGTTTGCCACCGAGCGCATTTTCAGCAGCTATTCTTCCCTGTCGGTTTGCGGGACCGGCCAAAGGAATTCTTACCTTATTTTTGGAGATTCTATGCTCTATTTCAACCATATCGCCGGCTGCAAAAATACTCTCATCAGATGTTTGAAGATATTCATTTACCAACAAACCACCGGCTTCTCCAATTGCAAGTCCGGCATCCATTGCTAATTGTAAAGTCGGACGAACACCAATCGACATAATAACCATGTTCGATTTTAACATAGTGCCGTCATTTAACTTTACCTTATCCGACTGTATAGAAGTTACACTCTTATTTGTGTGGATATTAACACCATAAGATTTCATTTCCTGCTGAATAAATCCTGCAATTTCCGGATCCATAATAGACATTACATGAGGCATCATTTCAACTACATGTACTGTTATTTCCCTTTTAGCAAGAGCTTCAACCATCTCCAAACCAATAAAACCTCCACCGATTACTACAACTTCCTTAGGTTGTTTATCATCAATATATCGTTTTATCTTATCCATATCATCGAGTGTCCACAACGAAAACACATGATCGGAATCAGCACCTGTGATTTTTGGCTTTACAGGTTTGCCACCTTGAGCAAGAATTAACTTGTCATAATCATAAGTTTTAGCTTCACCATTACGTGCATCAACGGCTATGACTTGCTTTTTCTCTCTGTTTATTGAAGTTGCAACAGTATGTGTGAAAACATCAACATTATATTGTTCGTTAAAGCTCTCAGGACTTTGCAATATTAATGAAGAGCGATTTTTTATGTCTCCTCCTATATAATAAGGTAAACCACAATTAGCAAATGAAATATCAACACCGGCTTCCAACATCGTGATTTTTGCTTCTGATGAAAGTCTGCGTACCTTTGCTGCTGCTGTGGCTCCTGCGGCTACTCCTCCAATAATAAGAATTTTCTCGTTCATGTTATATATATTGAAATCTTAAATTTATCATTTTTTTCGACTGCAAAAGTATTACATTATTTAACACAAAACAATACATGTACATATATTCATATGTTAAATGATATTAATTGTGTTTTTTGTGCTGGTAACTTTAAAGAAAAGTACGTTTATATTTGAACTACTAATAAAAATAAAGTAAATTTGTGCAATTGCTTGGTAAAAATTATTAGCATTCACAGTTTGAAATTTTGAATTTATGAATACGATTGCCTGGATTGGTTTTGGACAAGGTCTATTTGCTGCATTATTAATGTTTACAAAGAAAGATAGTTCTTTACCTGATAAAATTCTATCAGGATGGCTTACTTTGTTGGCTATTGAATTTCTTACTTGTGCTTTAGATCATGAAATATTTGGTAAACCTTTGCTTTCAAGTTCTTTTTTGTTGATAAATCCGGCAATGTTTTTATATATCAGTTCTTTAACCCGACCGTCATTTAAACTGAAGTGGATTCAATTATTGCATTTAATACCATTCGTTATTTTTGAAATTTTAGCTTATATCATACAAGAGCCATTTTCAATGAAAGACTTTCTTGTGATTGATGATAATTTTATTTTTAGAATAAGTTTTGGAGCTGCAAATGTAATTTCAACGACAATTTATAATCCTCTAAGCTTGTTTTTTGTACATAAACATCGTATTTATTTGAAAAATGAAAAGTCGAATATAGGTCAGAATGAAAATTTAGGATGGGTTTTAAGTGTGGTGATTTTTTATTTTGTTTATTGTGCCATAGCAATTCTTACCGCAATATTCTCATATTTTGATGAATCTCAACCATTACTGCCACATATTTATAATTATTCTGTCTTGTTATTTGTTATTTACATTTTGAGTTTTTACGGACTTCGCCAACAAATATTACCTAAAGAATTACTTGCTGCTGAAGATGAAAAGGATGATAACATTATTGCATATAAAAATTCTGTATTAAATGAAGAAACAAAAGAGTATATTAAACAAAGCATATTAAATATTTTTGATAAAAAACAAGTTTATCTGAACCCTGACTTAAATATGGACTTCCTTTCAAAAGAACTTAATACTCCGAAATATCAGCTTACAGAAGTGCTTAATACTGTAATAGGCAAAAATTTCTTTCAATTTGTAAATTCGTATAGAGTTGAGGCTGTGAAAAAGATGCTATTAGATCCGAAGAATAATTTCTCTATCGAAGCAATTGGATATGATTGCGGATTTGCCAGTAAATCATCATTTTATAAAGAATTTAGACGTATTACAGGTATTACTCCTGTTGAGTTTAAAACCATTCATAGCAAGTAATTTAGTATAACTTTTAAAAATGATACAGCAATTGCTTGTCTGTATTTTAAAAATACTACTGTTCTTTAACTCGTAAACGCTAACATTGCAGCAAATTCATTACAAATTACTGCTATGTCGCGTTTTTTATTATTATTACTTTCTTTTTTAATCGTCATAAATGCTAACTCTCAAAGTTTATTTGAGGATGCAAGTATGGGTGATGATTTGAATATTAACAGCTCAAAATCATCTGTCGAATTTAATGGTTATGGTCGTGCCTCTGTATTTGGAGGTGGCGAATCTTATGATATAGCTAATGCTTTTGCCGAGATTTCCTTACAAACAAAATTGAAAAGTAATTATGCACTTCTTAATTCTGATATAAGATTACGAAAGGGTGTAGCTTTTAAAGAAGATTTACAATTAATAGAATTTAAAGAATTATATGCCGGTTATAGCGATTTAAGTTTTGATTTTCTTGCCGGTTATCAATTGGTTTCATGGGGTAGGACAGATGGGTTTAATCCTACTAATAATTTGAATCCTAATGATTTATTTTTTCTTACTTCAGATCCGGATGATCAGATTATGTCGAATCTTATGTTGAGATTAAGATACAGATTTTCAAGTGCGATCGATATCGATATTGTTGGTATTCCTTACTTCAAACCATCTAATTATCGATTTGATTTATTTGATTTAAGTCAGGAAATGAAATTAGAAGAGTTTTTTATTTCTCTTCCTAAGGTAAATATCGATGTGCAATTTAATCCCTTGACTATTCCTGAAAAGAAACTCTCAAACAGTAGTCTTGGTGCACGATTAAACTTTGATCTTCAGAAAATAGGTTTTGCAATTTCGTACTTTAGTGGCTATGATCCTTTCCATGGTTTCGATTTGGATACATTCTCGCTTGATGTTACTAATCTGTCGAAACCCATTGTTGTTAAGTATTCTCCAAAAGTGTATGCAAAAAAAACTATTGGTTTCGACTTCGCCATGCCTATTAATGACTTACTGATAAAAGGGGAATTTGCATATAATATTATTAAGAATGAAGACAGCGTTATGTATATTCCTAATAGTGACTTGTACTATGTATTTGGAGTTGAGAAGATGTGGAATGATTTTGTTTTTATAGGTCAGTTTATCGGTCGAACTGTTACGGATTTTACGCCACTTACAGAGCCTGTACTCGATCTTTATGATTTAACAAAATTACCAACATATGCAAATCAAATGGTTGATTATCAAAGTAGAATGTTTAATAGATTGATTTTTAATCAGGCAGCGGAAAATAATTATGCTGTATCTTTAACTCTCACTAAGTCTTTTGCTTACGATACTTGGAATGCTGAAATGACAGGATATTATAATATTACAACTAAAGAATATTTACTAAGACCAAAAATCAGTTGGAAAATCAATGATTATTTATCTGTAAATTTTGGTGGTAGTTATATGAGTGCAAAAAATCAAACTTTATTCAAATTCTCTTCGAAGGTTTTGAATGGGGTATTTGCGGAGATGAAAGTTGCATTTTGATGTAAGGCATTCCATAAATGGCAAACTGCTACGTTGCTTTCGGAGTTCGGTTTCGGTCACATACTTCAGTATGCTCCCTCACCCTCATCCTCAGCGCCTTGCATTTTATCCATTTCTGAAACGCCTTAAAGAGAAGTTAAAGTTTTGCATTTTGAAAAGCAGTATCAATAAATTGATTAAATATGATAAGAAAAATTAAAACAAATCTTTTTACGATTAGGTATCGTTGGTTGATAATAGGTGTAACTATATTAGCTGTGTTGATTTCGGCTTTGTGGTTATTCAAACTGAAAATTAATTCTGACCTTGAGTCTTATATGCCGGAGGATATGCCTGCACGGCAGCAATCTAAAATAATCAATGAAGTGTTTGGCTATGAAGAACCTTTATTGATTGTTATTGAAAATGAGGATGTTCTGGAAGAAAATACATTAAGTAGAATTGAAAGAATTGCTGATGATTTTGCAAATGATAGCAGGTTTAGTAATGTTTTTTCTCTGTTTCATGCAAAGAATATTCGTTCAGAGGATGGAGTTATGATTGTTGATCCTGTTATTAGCAGGATACCACAGACTGAAAATGAGAGAGATAGTTTGAAGAATGAAATTAGATCCAATAAATTGGTCTATGGCTTAGTCGTTTCAGAAGATTTTAAAAACGCATTGATAATTCTCAGTTCGAATAAAACGGCTAAGGATGCTGAGCTTATGTCGTTTGTTAATCAAGTTCTTGAGAATAATCCCGGTCCGGAGGAAGTATATGTAACCGGACAGCCTTATTTACGCGATGATGCTGAGAAGAAGATTGCACAAGATTTATTTGTTATTCTGCCCATTGGATTACTTTTAATGTTCCTGATGCTGTGGTTTTCGTTTAAAGAGTTGAAAGCCGTACTGTTACCTTTTTCTGTTGTTGTATTTTCTATAATTGTGTGTATAGGGCTGATTCCTCTGCTTGGCTGGGAATTAGGATTGATAGGAGTACTTATACCTATTATGATGATTGCTATTGCGAATAATTATGGTGTTTATTTTATTGCAAGATACCAGGATTTGAATGCCAATCAACCACAGTTGAGTATGTATAAGATTGTGGATCATTCGGTTAAATATCTAACTAAACCTGTGCTTTTTTGTGGTTTGACAACTATAGTAGGTGTTTTAGGATTGGTAACTCATATATTATTACCTGCTCAGCAAATGGGTGTTGTAACGAGTATAGGGATAGGTTTTGCACTTATTGTCAGTTTGTTTTTTATCCCTTCCGTGATGTCGTTTATGAAGAAGGGTAAGCCATTTAAAAAAGAAAATGGTGAGTCGAAAGATTTCTTTCTGCCTCTAACTAAGGGAGTTGGCAATTTAGTTACAAAACATCCTAAATGGGTTTTCGGTATTTTTATTACCTTATTTATTATTTGTACATCCGGATTGTTTTATTTCAAGGTGGCACCCGATTGGAATGGCGTTATGCCTGATGATCACCCATTTAATAAGGGCATTCAAGTTGTTGACAAAGATTTTGGTGGTAGCAAAATGCTCAATGTAATGTTCGAAGGAGATGTGAAAGAACCGAAGTTGATGAATAAACTTATTGAGTGCGAAGAAGGATTAAAAGAACTTCCTAATGTCGGTTCTGTGGCTTCGTTGGCAACGATAGTAAAAGAAATCAGTAAAGCATTAAACGACTCCAATAGTGTTTATTTTGATCAGATTCCTGATAATAGAGAAGCAATTGCACAATATCTCGAACTTTATACCATGAGTAGCGACCCTGAAGATGTTGAAAGATTTGTGGATTTTGATTATACTAAAACTTTGATGACTGTACAATTCACGGCAAAGAGTATTTCAGATGTTGAGGATGTAATTAAAAAGCTTGATGAAATTACTGGAGAGGATGCCGAATTTCATTATGTTGCAGGAGGTTATCCTCTTGTGGAAATTGCAATGAGTCAGTCTATTTTAACAGGTCAGTATTACTCCTTGTTGTTTGCATTCGTAGCTATAATTATATTGTTATCAATTATCTTCAGAAGTTTGGTTGCAGGATTGATTGGAAGTTTACCATTAGCTTTTGCAGTCTTTTGTACCTTTGGTCTGATGGGATGGTTGGGAATGGAACTTAATATCGTAACTGCATTATTATCATCAATATCGATAGGTTTAGGAGTAGATTTTACTATACACGTATTTTGGAGGATAAAATGGGAGTTAGCTGCCGGAAATAATTATGTTGATAGTATTAAAAACACGCTAACCACGATAGGAAGAGGGATTACGATTAATGCATTCTCAGTAATGGTCGGTTTTGCTGTAGCATTTACTTCGGCATTTCCAATTATTCATTCGTTTGCTTTCCTTATTATCATCTCATTATTTCTCTGTTTGATATGCGCTTTAGTGTTCATTCCGGCATTTGCCCTTATTCTTAAACCTAAATTTTTGGAGAGAAAATAAAGATTATTAATAATTAAAAATAAAGTATATATGAAACAAATAATTGTAATATTCAGTGTGATGTTGCTGATTGCCAACTTTCAAGTATCAGCACAAGATGCGAGAGAAATATCCAAAAAGGCTATGGATGCTATTGAAGTAACGGATATGGAAATGATTTCGACCATTAATATTCATGATGGAAAAGGTAATGTCAGAGTGCGGCAAATATCTACTGCTTCTCGCAGGTTTAGTGATTGTTCGAAGATGATAATTAAATTTCTTGCACCTGCTGATGTCAAGGGAACGACATTATTAGTCTATGATTATGAAGATCAGGAGGATAGTCAGTGGATTTATATGCCTGCATTACGAAAGGTAAGAAGAATAGTAAGTACAGAAAAAAGTAAGAACTTTATGGGGTCTGAGTTCACTAATGCCGATATGAGCAAACCTAATTTGAATGATTATAACTATAAATTACTAAAAGAAGATACATTTAATGATAAAAAATGTTGGGTTATTGAAGCAAAAGCAAAAGATGACAAAGTTCGTCAGGAAAATGGTTTTGCTAAAAGAGTAAGCTATATTGATAAGGAGACAAGTTTCTGCTATAAGATTGAATATTATGATGCATCAGACAATCAGCAGAGAAAACAGTTGATTTCCGATTACAGGAAGCAAAGTAACGGGAAAAACTTTGCTCACAAAATGGTTATGCAAAACGTACAAAACGGACGTAAATCAGAGATGATAGTAGATAAATTCCAACTCGGATCAAAACTGCCGGAAGCAACTTTTTCTCCTTCAGCAATCGAAAATTAATTTATTTAAATGGTTAACTTGTTCAAATATATTGGTTTGGTTTTGTCGGCAAATATGTTTTTTGTTACAGGATTTGCACAGACTTTAGAGATAAAAATACACAATCTAAAGAAGTCGGAAGGACAGCTATGTGTTACACTGTTTAATAGCGAAGAAGGTTTCAAACATGAAGATCCTTGCTGGTATAAGATATATGCAAAAGATAAAATTGACGAAGAATTTGAACTTTCTGTGGAGTTAAAAGCGGGGGAATATGGCTTAACTGTTTTAGATGATGTCAATATGGACAAAAAGATGAATTATACTAAAATCGGCTTTCCTAAAGAAGGTTTTGGCTTTGGTGGTTATAAACACAAAGGGATATTTAAACCCGGTTTTAATAGTTTTAAATTTAAGTTAGAAGAAGGTCAAAATCTAAAAATTGAGGTCGAGATGAAGTATTATTAAATAATTATTACTATATTTGCACCCGCTTTTAAAGCGAATAGTATAATAATTATTTTTAAAAAGTTAGTAAACAGTATGTTAAACCATTATGAAACCGTTTTCATTTTAACTCCCGTTTTGTCTGATGCACAGATGAAGGAAGCGGTAGAAAAGTTCAAAACCCTCTTAACAGAGAGCGGTGCGACTATCACAAATGAAGAAAACTGGGGGCTACGTAAGTTAGCTTATCCCATTCAGAAAAAATCGACAGGATTTTATTCTTTGTTGCAATTCGATGCAGAACCAACTGTAATTGAAACATTAGAAACGAATTATCGTCGTGATGAGAGAGTGTTAAGATTCTTGACTTTCCGTTTAGACAAGTATGCATATGAATATGCGGAAAAAAGAAAAGGTATTAAATCTAAAGAAAAGGAGAACTAAGACATGGCATCAAATCAAGGAGATATAAGATATTTAACACCACCAACAGTGGATCTTTCAAGAAAGAAATATTGTCGTTTCAAAAAGAGCGGAATCAAATATATTGATTATAAAGATCCTGAATTTTTGAAGAAATTTTTAAATGAACAAGGTAAAATTTTGCCTCGTCGCCTGACAGGTACTTCATTAAAGTTCCAACGTCAGGTAGCTCAGGCAGTGAAGAGAGCTCGTCATTTAGCTTTACTTCCTTACGTAACCGATATGTTGAAATAATCTAAAGAGGAGGAAATAATATGGAAGTAATATTAAAAGAAGACGTAATAAACTTAGGTTATAAAGGAGATGTTGTAAAAGTAAAAGATGGTTATGGACGTAACTATCTGATTCCTCAGAAGAAAGCAGTTTTAGCTACTGAATCAGCAAAGAAAATGCTGGCTGAAGACTTGAAACAACGTGCACATAAACTTGAGAGAATCAAAAACGAAGCTGTTGAATTAGCTGATAAAGTGAAAGATATAACATTATCAGTAGGTGCAAAAACAAGCACTACCGGTAAGATTTTCGGAGCAGTTGGTCCTATTCAAATTGCTGATGCTTTCGAAAAAGCAGGATTTACTGTCGATCGTAAGGTTATTGTAATCAAAGAACCTGTAAAAGAAATAGGTTCCTATAAAGCAACATTAAAACTACATAAAGAAGTAACTGTTGAAGTTGCATTTGAAGTAGTTTCAGAATAGATTCAGTCAATTCAAAATCGACAAAAAACCGATGCCCCAATTATTTGGTGGGTATCGGTTTTTTTAAAACAAAACATATGGCAACAATTAAACCGTTCAAAGGTATTCGTCCACCAAAAAATATTGTAGAAAAGGTAGCATCACGTCCGTATGATGTGCTAAATTCAGAAGAGGCAAGAGTTGAAGCAGAGGGCAATCCAATGTCTTTATATCATATCATTAAGCCTGAAATTGATTTTGAACCCGGCACTGATGAACATGAAGAAAAAGTGTATTTGAAGGCAGTTGAAAATTTTAATCAATTCAAGAAAAACGGATGGTTACTTCAAGATGAAACCGAAAAGTATTATGTTTATGCTCAAACAATGAATGGTAAAACACAATATGGTTTAGTCGTTTGTGCGTATGTAGAAGATTACATGGAGGCAAGGATTAAAAAACATGAGTTAACCAGAAAAGATAAAGAAGAGGACAGGATGAAGCATGTGAGAATCAATAATGCCAATATAGAACCTGTTTTCTTTGCTTATCCTCATCAGCAGGAATTAGATGATATAATTAGCAGTATTATAAAAAATAAGCCTGAGTATGATTTTGTAGCTCAGGGCGATGGTTTCGGACATCATTTTTGGGTAATTGATAATGTAGATACTATTAAAAGAATTACCGAGATATTTGCTGAAATTCCTGCATTGTATATTGCTGATGGTCATCATAGAAGTGCAGCCGCAGCTTTAGTTGGTAATGAAAAACGCCTTCAAAATCCTAATCATACAGGAAATGAGGAGTATAATTACTTCATGGCTGTTTGTTTTCCAGATAATCAACTTACAATTATTGACTACAACAGGGTTGTAAAAGATTTGAATAATCTTACCGATGAAGAGTTTTTAAATGCATTGTCGAAAAACTTTGAGGTGAAAAAAGTAGGTACGGAAATTTACAAACCAAATAAATTACATAATTTCTCGTTATATCTTTCAGGAATTTGGTATGATTTAACGGCGAAACCGGGAACTTATAACGACAATGATCCTATAGGAGTATTAGATGTTACTATTTCTTCTAATTTAATTTTAGATGAAATTCTTGGCATTAAGGATTTAAGAACTGATAAGCGTATAGATTTCGTAGGTGGTATACGTGGTTTGCAAGAACTTCAAGACAGAGTCGATAGTGGTGAAATGCGTGTTGCTTTGGCTTTATATCCTGTATCGATGAAACAGCTTATTGATATTGCCGACACAGGAAATATCATGCCTCCGAAAACAACATGGTTTGAACCTAAATTACGTTCCGGACTTGTTATTCATGCTTTAGAGTAAACAAATTTATAAGAATGAGATTTAAATATGCATTATTCATAATCATATCATCCATACTGTTTCTGTACGGTTGTGGAGCTAAATCTCGTTTAGCATCAGCAGATAAAAAGTTTGAAGCCGGTGAATATGCATCGGCTGCCGAACTTTATTCTAAGCTTTATTCCAAAATTTCATATAAAGATGCCGAACTCAGGGGTAGAGTAGCTTTTAATCAGGCAGAATGTCTGAGGAAATTAAATTATACTCGTGCCGAAATGATGTATTCCAGAGCGGTAAGAGCTAAGTATCAGGATAGTATAGTTTATTTGAAATTAGCTCAAGCTCAACATCGCAATGCCAAGTATTCCGAAGCAATAAAGAATTACAATTTATATTTGAAGCATGATTCATCAAATGTAGTTGCTATAAATGGGATAAAAGGTGCTCAATCGTTTGCTGTTTGGAAAGCAGAGCCGACATCATATGTGGTCAAAAGAGAAAATACCTTTTATGCACGGAATAGATATGTTTACAGTCCATCTTATCAGAATTCCGATTATGATCAACTTTATTACACAGCCAATAATATTCAGCAAAAAAAAGGTACGGCTAATAATTTTGTAACAAATTCACCAAACAGTAATATTTTCTTTGTAAAAAAAGATGCTTCCGAAAAATGGAGTAAACCTGAGCCTGTTTTCTCTGATGAAATAGCAGGCAGTGCAGATATTGGAAGCTGTGCATTTTCTCCGGATGGACGTACAATGTATTTTACCAAAGCATCCCAGAAAAATGATGCTAATGCCAATGTCGAAATTTATTCATCTTCAAGAACAGGAGGAGAATGGACTACACCTCAGAAGATAGTCTTTTTTAAAGATAGCACCATCTCTGTTGCGCATCCTGCAATCGCACCTGATGGCGAAACAATATATTTTGTATCGGATGCACCTAACGGTCAGGGTGGTAAAGATATATGGAAAGGTACTTTATCAGGGACCGAGTGTAAATTTATCGAAAATCTTGGTCCGACAATAAACACGCCCGGCGATGAAATGTTTCCTTATGTTCGTGCCGATGGTATTCTATACTTTTCGTCTGATGGTCATGCCGGTTTAGGCGGTTTAGATATTTACAAAGCGGTTGGGACAGAATCCGGTGATTCAATTCAGTGGGAGGTCTTCAATATGGGAATGCCGGTTAATTCAAACTATGATGATTTTGGTATTACCTTCGAAGGCAATAAAGAAAAAGGTTTTTTCTCTTCAAACAGAGGTCAGATACGCGGATTTGATGCAATTTGGTCGTTTGTACTCCCTGAAAAAGAAGTCATCGTTCAGGGAAAAGTAATGGATGATAAATTAAATCCTATTCCGGATGCAATGGTGAGATTAATTAGCAATACAGGACAGAACACCAGAGTTATAACACGTAAAGACGGTACGTATCGTATTAAGATTGATTCAGATATGGATTGTGTGATGTTGGGAACGGCACGAGGATTTCTAAACAGCAAAGCATCTGTATCTTCACGCGGCTTAAAAGGTAGCAAAACCTACACTGTCGATTTAGTTTTACCGGCAGCATTCCGACCTGTTCAGCTTAACAATATCTTTTTTGAATTTGCTAAATGGGATTTGACACTTGAGTCGGAAAAAGGATTACAGGATTTACTGAAAATGCTAAATGACAACCCTTACATAGTTATCGAAGTCAGTGCCCATACAGATTATATAGGTAATAATGAGGCTAATATGATATTATCCCAAAAAAGAGCTCAATCTGTAGTCGATTATTTAATTAATGCGGGAATAAATGCAAATAGGTTAATATCAGTAGGTTATGGCGAAGAAAAACCATATATTGTCGATGAATCTTTAAACATCCAACATCCGTTTCTATCAGTAGATACAGTTTTAAATGAAGAATATATCTTAACCCTACCACACACAGAACAAGAAATAGCAAACCAAATCAACAGAAGAACTGAATTTAAAGTAGTGAAAATGAATTTTAGGTAAAAGAGGGGGGGGATTATAAAAATTTGATAATTGAGATTGATAAATATGTTAAAAGACACACCACCTTGAATCCGAAGGATTCATATGTTTATATAATATTGTATCTTTGTATCGCAACATTATTTAGTGTGTTTAGTGTTGTAAAGCGATTGATTTATGTAGTGATTGGCACATTAATATATTTACAATTTATACATTTACAATTTACAATTATCACATTAACACATTAGCACATTGGCATATTATCACATTAGCACATTACTATTACATATATGAAACAATATCTAAATTTATTAAATCGGGTTTTGACTGAAGGGGTTAAAAAAGAAGATAGAACAGGAACCGGAACTATTTCAGTTTTTGGGCATCAGATGCGCTTTGACATGTCAGAAGGTTTTCCGTGTTTAACAACAAAGCAATTGCATTTAAGGTCGATTATTTACGAGCTGTTATGGTTTCTGAATGGAGATACGAATGTAAAGTACTTACAAGAAAATGGTGTCAGAATATGGAATGAATGGGCAGATGAAGATGGTGATTTAGGTCATATTTATGGTTATCAGTGGAGATCATGGCCTGATTATAATGGAGGTCATATCGATCAAATATCTGATGTCATTAATACGATTAAAAATAATCCGGATTCCCGAAGAATTATTGTCAGTTCATGGAATGTTGCCGATTTACCAAATATGAATCTGCCTCCATGTCATGCTTTTTTCCAATTCTATGTTGCTGATGGTAAGCTTAGTTTGCAGCTATATCAACGTAGTGCGGATATTTTCTTAGGTGTACCGTTTAATATCGCTTCATATGCTTTGTTACTGCAAATGGTGGCACAGGTAACTAATCTTCAACCCGGTGATTTTATACATACATTGGGAGATGCACATATATACTCCAATCATTTAGAGCAAGTTAAACTTCAGCTTACAAGAGAACCTCGCAGTTTGCCAACAATGAAAATAAATCCTGACGTTAAAAATATTTTCGATTTTAAATTTGAGGATTTTGAGCTGATAAATTATGATCCACACCCTCATATTAAAGGTAAAGTTGCTGTTTAACTATACAAATCTGATATAAAAAAATTGATTAATAGATAAAAAAGCACATTTGTTTTTGTTTTGTGCAAAATGTACTATATTTGTACCTGCAAAACAAAACAAATTAACGGTTAAGATATACTGTATTAAAAATCTTTTACCAAAATTATCTATTATGCCAAAGATTTCTATCGTTGTCGCTCTTGCAGATGATTATGCAATCGGCTATAAGAAAAAAATGCCATGGCATTTACCGGCTGATTTAAAGTATTTTAAAGAACTTACTAACGGACATCCTGTTGTTATGGGTAAACGAACTTTTGAGAGTTTGCCAAATGGTCCGTTGCCGAATCGTACTAATATTGTACTTACATCCATGGTTTCAGAAGGTGTTTCAGAGGGATATTTCGAAGCAAATTCACTGGAAGATGCCTTAGAGCTTTGTTCGAATGCCGAACATGTTTTTGTAATTGGTGGTGCTGCCGTGTATAAACAGTGCATGGATTATGTTGATAATATGTATCTAACGTGGGTTCATGGTAATTTTAAAGCAGATACATATTTTCCTGATATTGATTTTTCTAAGTGGAAAGAAATTTCACGTGAAGATCATGAGGCAGATGATAAAAATAAATATCCCTACAGCTTCACAATATATGAACGGGTAGTGTAAAAGGTAAGATTTTATAAATTTTAAGCCTTCTTCTTTTAAGGGAAAGGCTTTTTATTTTGTTTATCAATATAAAAGTAAATATTATTTTGTTTTTTCTATATTCTAATAAGTTGGATTTTGTTTTTGATTAATGTACGTAGAATTAAGGTATTTCTTACAAATTGATTATCTTTGTTCGTTTTTTCAATCATTAAGTTAAATTGTTATTTATGAGCTACTTTATAAAGCCGGCTAACTATAAGCCGATACTAAATTTACAGCAAACGGAAGTTGGTATAACTAAAATAAAGGATTTCTTTCAGGCAAACTTGTCTGCCGAACTTAGGTTGAGAAGGATTACCGCACCTTTGTTTGTTTTGCGGGGAACGGGATTAAACGATGACTTGAATGGGGTTGAGAGAGCTGTGAATTTTCCTATAAAAGATATGGATGATGTTCGTGCAGAGGTAGTTCACTCTCTTGCTAAATGGAAAAGAGTAACATTAGCCGATTATTCAATTGAAAATGGCTATGGAATTTATACGGATATGAATGCAATTCGTGCAGACGAGGAGTTAGGAAATCTTCACTCTTTGTATGTAGATCAATGGGATTGGGAACGTGTGATGACTGCTGAAGATCGTAATATAGATTTTCTAAAGATGATAGTCAGACGTATACATGCTTCTTTTCTAAGGACGGAATATCTTGTTTCTGAGACATTTCCGCAGATACGCCCTGTTTTACCCGAAGAAATACAGTTTATTCATGCTGAAGAATTACGTCAGTTGTATCCTGATTTGACTCCAAAAGAAAGAGAGTATCAAATTACTAAGAAATATGGTGCTGTATTTATTATTGGTATTGGCTGTAAACTTGCCAACGGCGAGAAGCATGATGGAAGAGCACCGGATTATGATGACTGGACAACACCAGGCGAAAAGGGACTTCCGGGACTGAATGGAGATATTCTGCTTTGGAATCCTGTATTAGAACTACCGGTCGAAATTTCATCGATGGGTATTCGGGTCGACCAACAAGCTCTGCTACGCCAATTAGAGATGGAAAATAAACAAGAACGCTTGGATCTGTATTTTCATAAAAGACTGATGGAGGGTACGTTACCTCTATCTGTTGGAGGTGGAATAGGGCAATCGCGACTTTGTATGTTCTTGCTGCGAAAAGCTCATATTGGCGAGATACAAGCAAGTATATGGCCTGAAGATATGCGTAAAACATGTGAGGAAGCTGATATATTGCTGATTTGATTGGTTTTCTTTTAGCTTTTCAGCATTTTTTTCTAAATTTGTACAAAAAAATAAATGGAAGTAGATTTTAATAAAATGGATGGCTTAGTGCCCGCAATTATACAGGATGATGTTTCTTCAAAGGTGCTGATGCTTGGATTTATGAATGAAGAAGCTCTCAAAACTACAAAAGAATTAGGAAGAGTTACGTTTTATAGCCGTACTAAAAAAAGATTGTGGACAAAAGGCGAGGAGAGTGGTAATTTTCTGAATGTTGTGTCTATCCTTTCTGATTGTGATAATGATACCCTGCTGATTAAAGTAAACCCTGTCGGACCGGTTTGTCACACAGGTACAGATACTTGCTGGAGCGAATCTAACCAAGGTGATTTTTTCTTCTTGAATTATCTGCAAAAATTTATACAACAACGCTTTAAGGAAATGCCGGAAGGTTCATATACAACATCTCTTTTCCAAAAAGGAGTGAACAGAATGGCTCAAAAGGTAGGCGAAGAAGCTGTGGAAACAGTTATTGAGGCTACTAACGGAACTGATGAAATGTTTTTATATGAAGCTTCAGATTTGTTGTATCATCTTATTGTTCTTTTGACTTCCAAAGGTTATTCGCTTGATGATCTTGGAAAGGAGCTAAAGAAAAGGCATAAATAAAGTGTTGACTATCATGAAGAAAAGTAAGTTACTTATCAAATATGATCACGTAGACATCTGCCAACAGGAATTGACGGTGGTGAGAGATATTACCTTAGAAGTACATTCCGGCGAATTTATCTATTTGCTGGGTAAGGTTGGTAGCGGGAAAAGCTCTTTTCTAAAGTCTTTATATAAAGAAGTTCAGATTGCTAATGGTAATGCCGAAGTATTATCATATGATTTGAATACAATAAAGAATAATCAGATTCCATATCTTAGAAGGAAAATCGGTGTTATTTTCCAGGATTTTCAGCTTTTGACCGATAGAACAGTATATGCAAATCTTGAATTTATTTTGAGAGCTACAGGATGGAAGGAAAAGGAAGCTATTGAAGAACAGATTCAGATTGTATTGGCGCAGGTCGGACTTAAAAATAAAGGCTATAAAAGACCACACCAATTGTCGGGTGGCGAACAGCAGCGTGTTGCTATTGCCAGAGCTTTGCTCAACTCACCTGAAATTATCCTTGCTGATGAGCCTACCGGTCACCTCGACCCGGAAGCAGGTCGTGATCTTATAGAGCTTCTTAATGGTATAACAGCCTCAGGCACAACAGTCATAATTGCTACACACAACTACACTTGGGTCGATTTATATCCCGGAAGAGTCATCTATATAGAAGATGAACAAATGAAAACTATATGAGAAAGAAACTATGTCCTCAATGTAAAATTCACAGATTCAATGTGAAAAACGAAAAAGGTGAAACAGTTGTAGTTATCGTAAACGAGAATTACGAAATCATACCGGTTCACCCTGAAGAATCTTTAGATGGATTTGATTTGACTACTTTATATTGCTTGGGATGTTCCTGGCAAGGCTCTCCAAAAAAGCTTGTTTAAAGGGATATTAGTTAAACCCTCAAATTTTATGTTTGCGTTTTTATGTATGTTTGCGTGTTTACATTGACAAAATAAGGGAAGGTTAGAAAGAAGAATAACGAACCCACGGTAGAAAATTGTAGCAATGTATTGTGTAATATAAAAAAATACCTCATCTTTGTACACTCGACTATAAAAATAAATGCTATAGTTCGATAGTTGAGTGTACAAAACAAGCAATAATATGGACGCTATAATAGAAAAATCGTATCAAAAGGTACATGAAACAGACACAAGTTTCATTCGCAGTATCATGGATAAAATTGACTGGAATGATCGTCTGATAGGTATTCGTGGTGCAAGAGGTGTAGGCAAAACAACACTTTTGCTGCAACGCATTAAGAAGCATTCAGACAATTCCAGTGAAACACTTTATGCTTCATTGGATAATTTATGGTTTTCGGAGCATAGTCTGCTGAGTTTGGTTGATTATTTTGTAAAACGTGGTGGAAAATATTTATTTCTGGATGAAGTGCATAAGTATCCTAAATGGTCGCAAGTACTTAAAAATATTTATGATGACTACAAAGAATTAAAAGTAGTTTTTACAGGCTCGTCATTACTCGAAATTCTCAATGCCAGAGCCGACTTGAGCCGTAGGGCGATTATTTATGATCTTCAAGGACTTTCATATAGAGAATTTCTGAATATAACCCAGCAAACCAAATTTGAGGTGGTTTCGTTTGATGATATATTGAAAAATCACAAGCAAATTTCTGACGAGGTACTCTCGAAAGTAAAGCCTTTACAGTTTTTTGGCGATTATTTACGATATGGTTATTATCCCTTTTTTACCGAGGGACTTACAAAGTTTTCGTATCGTTTGGAAGAGGTTGTTAATCTGATTTTGGAAGTTGAACTACCTTTGTTGCGAAATATTGAACCTGCCTATGTGTCAAAAATTAAACAGCTTCTGCAAATAGTTTCGGAATCTGTTCCTTTTATTCCGAATATCGAAAAACTGAGCAATAGAATTGATATTCATAGAAATACATTGCTCTCTTATCTTTATTACCTGCAAGAGACTTGTCTGACAAATCAGTTACACAAAGATATTTCAGGCATAAACAAATTACAAAAGCCCGACAAGATTTATCTCGAAAACACAAACCTTGCGTACACCCTTGCTGAAAATAATACCGATATTGGAAATATGAGAGAAACCTTCTTTTTAAATCAACTCTCGTATAATCATACGGTTGAATACCCGAATAACGGAGATTTCTGGGTGGATAAGAAATATTTGTTTGAAGTTGGCGGTAAAAATAAGACCGGTAGACAACTGAAAGACTCACCCAATGCTTTTATTGTTTCTGACAATATTGAATATGGTTTTGACAATAAAATACCTTTGTGGCAATTTGGAATGTTGTATTAAAGTTCTCATCTTATGAATGATTTCGGACTTTGAATCACCATCATTTATAGCTGATTATAATTGTATGATTATCCCTCTAATCCCTCAAGAGTACTTTCTTAAAAAAATATTTAAGTTTATTTTTTATTTATTGAAATAAATTATATATTTTTACGCTCAAATTATTTTATCTACAGTATTTTATTGGTTGAGATTTTCATGTGCAGTTGATTTTCATAGTTTATTTCACGTACCTTATTCTCTATGTTATGGCAGAAAAACTTGAAAATACTTCTTCCGTTTTATGTATTATTAACTCTTTTTTTTGGGTTAATTCCCTTTATTTGTTAGAGAGAGAGAGAGAGAGAGAGAGAGAGAGAGAGAGAGAGAGAGAGAGAGAGAGAGA
>CALFXE010000028.1 GCA_937927845.1 uncultured Paludibacter sp. | reverse complement strand
GTTATCTATTTAATTACCCCCGTCCACTTTTCGCAACGGACGGGGGTTTTTACTTAATAAGAAGAGCTACAGCAGAAGAATTCAACTTTTCCTTCTCAGTGCTTTTAGTAGTACTGTTTGCTCCGGAATAATGGTCTGTTTCACCGGAATAGTGGTTTTATTTAACCGGAATAAACACTTTTATCTGCTACGAACTAGGAATCACTATACTGCTTTGTACTTAAACCGTATAATCCATTTTCCAATCTTATAAAATTGTATTTACCGGCAGATCGTATGCTATTACGTATATTTTTTTTATTTGTATTTCTTCCCTTTATTTTTAATATTGAAACGATTTCATCTAAGGATAATGGAGAATCGCTATCGCTTAGAATTTGATGTATTAATCCTCGTATGGTTAAATTGCATACATTCCATTTATACAATGAATAGGTAGATGTCTTCCCAATAGATGAAATTCGATTCGAATTGACAATAATCCTTTTAGTATTACCCTTTGTAAATTTATATTTAGTAGAAAATAAACTATTCAACTTAAACATCAAGTCATCAAATGACATTGGTTGACCATTCTCTTCAAGGATCTTAACTAATTCACTTTCAATATCTATAGAGTTTTGTTTAAGAACAAGATTATTATTATAATCCAGTTCTACACCCAAAATGTCAGTAAGAAAAAATGTAAGAATTGAAGTTATCCTGGAAGCATCAATCGAACTGTCTAAAGTGTATTTGTTGATAAATATATTTATAGGTAACAATACATCTTCAGTAGTTTTGGCTGATATTGTTTTGGAAATATCAGCTAAAGCAGATTTTAAGTCAAAAGAACTTAATATCTGACTATTTACAACTATTTTTTGATTGTTGTACTCTACAATTGAAACTTCATTACAAAAAGATAGTATAGCAATTAACGAATCATATGAAAAGTGAGTGTCAATTGAATTAAATTCCGATTCGTTAACTAAATAATATATATCCTGAATAGAAATGTAGTCCTTAGCTAAAAATGAATAATTATTTTGATTAAAATTTTGAGTATATTTTTGGGGGTAACTTCTTTTACTAACATCCGATACAATTTGCCTTACTCTTTCTTTGGCTATTCCGAATTCATAAGATATATCAGTGAAAGACATTAGTGGATATGTTATTCCTTTTGCCTTATTAAAAATAATATTTTTTCTATAATCTGATGTTTGGAAGTAAAGATATAACAATCTAAAAAATGGATAATAGCCTTTCTTTTCATAGAATTTTATGATTTCATGTGCTAATACTTCATCCAAAAAAGAAAAATCTTTTAACAGCAATGATATTTTGATTTGCTCTGGCTTAAGGTCTGTCAAATTACAAATATACTGCTGGTATGAAGAGAATGCTTCACTAATTTCCATTGCCTTCATAGCCCTGTATAACTTGGTTTGATGAATATTAGGTATTGTATATTCACAAAACTTTATTATATTTTTATAGTCAATATTATTCTCAGCAAGCACATTTCCGGCACGAGTAGAGATATTTCTTTTTATTCTATTATATTCAGATTGAACTGGTTCTACTGCAGCTGGATCTAACCTTGAAAATAATAATGATATCTTATTATCACAGTAATGTAGTTTGATGTCTTTTATTAATAAATTTATGCTATAACAAAAATATTTAATTGTTTGATTGCATTTACGATTTGTAAAGTTATCAGATATATACAATTCAATCTTATGCAAAATATCGAGACTTAAATCCCATGAGGATAATATAATATCCACTGAAAATTTATCCTCAAATTTGAAGAATGAAGTAATGTCACTAAAACAATATGATAGGAGTTTATTTACATCTTGATATTTATGTAAAAAACAATCTTTTATATCGTCATTAGAAACTAATACACAACTATCAAAAATATTGACAGCTTGTACTCTTATATCGCTAGGAATGACAACTCTGATTTCAGAAGACTTATCGTCGCATGAAATAATAGGAATGTAATCATTTATTTTATTCAGGACATCCAAAGATGTTTTGATTTCAGGTAGCATATAATAATGAGTATATTTTGATAACACATTATATAATTCAAACCTAGTTTTACGCCCACAATTTCGAATTTGATATAAATCATTAGATTTTGCATATTCCGCTAATTCATTTATGCTATTTATTCCCAAATGCCTACAGCAGTTTAATGCTCTTACAGAAAGAAGACCATCCCGTATCGGGTCAATTTCCTTATTTGACTGTTTACAATTCATAACTTCAAGATTTTCGTTTAAGCTTTATGGTAGAACTCATTAAGGTTGTTTGATTTTTGTTTGATAGTCCAGGTCACAAATATTCCGGATGCCGGATCGGTAAGCAAGTCTTTTCCACAATGTTCACATAACAATTCGGTTTTGAAAATAAATTCTTTCACATTCATTCGGATAATTCATTTGTTAAACTGCACAAAGATGGCCCAAATATTCCGATTCCGCAACTAATTACTTATCTAACATCCAAAACCCAGATAAATCAGCACGCTTATTATACTCTGAAACCGATGTCCGGCTTATACGCATTTTTTTACTAAATCTACACCGAGTTGATGAAGTTCCGCTTCTGTCGTTATTTTTCACTCTAACATACAAACCACCAATAGAATTTGTACATCCTGTAAATAGAATCAGGATAAAACATACTTTTGTGTAGATGGAAAGAGAATATATTTACTTTTTAATTGATTATTTCAGCATTTTATGCGAATAGTTCTACAATAATGTATATTTGCTTTTGAATACATTGATT
>CALFXE010000027.1 GCA_937927845.1 uncultured Paludibacter sp. | reverse complement strand
ATAAGGTAAAGATACTTAAAATCAGTGGCTTGAGCAAGTTTTTGAGTGTTTAGTTCTCAAAAATCAATGGGTTAGTAATGCAGTGGGGTTTTTAGACAGTTTGACGGGTTCGGTATATTTTTTTATAAGTTGTTATTCTATTTTTTCTTGCCATTTAAGTCTAATGTTTCTTTTTAAGTTCTGTTGTTCGCTGCTGACCCCTAACGGACGGACTAAGCGGCAAATCCAATAGGGTTAGGGCTTTTTTCCATTTAAATCACTAATTGCTGCTTGTAAAACTTGCCATGATATTTTTGCGGTATCAATGTCAGGAATAAAACCCGTACTCATCTGCTGATAAGGGTGAATATAGTTTCTAAAATCTCTGAGTGAATGACTAAATTTTTTTACGTCAAGGCCAATAAAGCCAATATTCTGTGCAACATCAATAAGGCTGCTTAATGTCCAATCTTGAAGGAGTAGCACTTTACCTGTTTCTCTGTTTTTAGGACTTGCTGACGACTGATTAAAATCTTTAATATTTTTAATTGCGATTCCTAATAATAAACCTTCTAAAACGCTTCCACATAAAATCACTGCTGATAAAGCAGACTCACTATGTATATTTCTCTGGATTTCAAATAATCTACTTTTTATAATTTCAATCACATGTGCATCAATATCAAGATTGTCGACATTTATATTCTTATATTCTCGCTTTAGAAATTCGTCTTTTGTAGTTGCTGCGTTTTTACTTGTTGTTTTGTCATAGACTCCACGTAATCTATTAGCAATTGTAAGACAGTCATTAAATATTATTGCTTCTTCCTTTGTGATTTCAATACTGTTTACCTTTCTGCTCGTTTTCCAGTAGGCTAACATTTCATTTATTAGCTTTCCAACTATACTGTCACTTTCTGTTTGCCAAAATATACGAAGTCTTTTTGCTTTTGAGTCTCCCCGAATGGCATACTTCGAATTGTAAATGTCGAGTCCACAAACATTATAAATAAATTGTTGAAAAGAAGAATTATAAAAGTCTAAAACGAAACCTCTCTCCATCTCGAATTGTTTCTCCAATATTAAAAATTCATTTTGTCTAATATTTGCCATAAATAGTTGATTTTATTTTTTAGCCTTACTCCTAACATCTAACCACACCCACCTCTCTCCTATACACACACCCATAGCTCGCATATATCCACCTTAGCCTTTGAGATAAAAATAGTCAAAACACTGAAACCAAGTGATATAAAAAATAAGGAGATTTTGGAAGTGTTTCGTATACAATATTTCAATTTAAGGGGAGAAGTATTTTAAGTGTTATAAATTCACAACAAAAATAGAAACAAAAACAGAATAAACAATAAGTTCTGATAAGTTTATTTGTTTGAGTGGTCTACAACGCTTAAATACCCATTGGAACCCTTATGACGTATAGCCTTTGTTGGCGATTTGTTGTTTTTTGTCAGTGCGCTGGAGCAGGCATACTCTTTTGCAAGCTTTGGTTTATGTAGCTTGCAAATGTGTGTGATTACTGCATTGGCTCATTGTTCGAGTTTAGATTCAGTGAATTTTATTTTATAATCCTCTTCAAGTTCTTAATATCTTCCTCTAACTCTTTTAAATTTTTCTCTTTGTCCAATGCCTTTTGAACAAGTTGATATTTCTCAAACTCTTTGTCTGATTTCTCTAATGCCATTTTGTGACTGATTTTACCTGCATGATCAAGCAGTTCACGATTATTCATTTGCAGGATAAGGTCTAACCGTGTAATCCAATCTTTCATATACATCGGGGTATGCTGTTGTGCCATTGTTTCGGCAAATGCAAGATACTGCTCCACCAATAGCCCAAGTAGTTTTATCTCATCCTCATGCAGATAGTTTTTGGCAATACTGACATCCGATTTTTTGATGGAAATCGTTCCTTTTTTGTCATAGGACTGCATTCCCATCAATGTCAATTCAGCATTTACTCTACGATATACAAGCTATGCAGCGGTCTGTTTGCTGATCGCCCACAACAATTTATTTTGAACTATCTTAAAAAATCCAACAGTCTTTTCATCCTTGGGGTCATAGTCTATACTGGTCGTGTATATATCTTTAATTTTCTGATAAAAAAACCGTTCAGAAACTCTTATCTCCCGGATACACTCTTGAAGTTCGTTAAAATAATTCATTGAATTTCCCGATTTAAATCGATCATCATTTAGCATAAAGCCTTTGATGATGTACTCTTTGAGTCGTTGTGTAGCCCATATTCGGAATTGTGTGCCTTGTCTGGACTTTACTCGATAGCCCACTGAAATAATGACATCAAGGTTATAGAAATCAAGGTCTAGTTCCACCTCCCGATTACCTTCCATTTGAACTGTTCGGAAATTCCTAACAGTTGCTCTTGCATCTACCTCTCCTTCCTCAAAGGCATTTTTAATATACTCACTTATAGTCGCTTTTGATTTTTGAAACAGCTCACACATCTGTGTTTAAGTAAGCCAAACAGTTTCATCTTCTAATCTTACATCGATTTTGATGTTACCGTCAGAGTTTTGGTATATGATTATTTCGTTGTTCATTATATTGTTCATTTATTTTTCTTCTGTGTATTTCATTTCGTATAAAATTTATCATTCTCCCATTTTGTCGAATTATTGATAATGTGTTCCAAAACATGTTGATATGATTGTTCGTTGCGGATGATATGTTCATAACAATTGCGTTGCCAATGTGTTTACACCCCGAATATATTCCACCGTAACAATAAATTGAAATGCACCCAACATATTACCAACGGTTTTATCCGTAGGGGCAATCCCTTGTGGTTGCCCTTTATCGATAACGGTTGCATTGTTGTTATCGGTTGTAATGTTTGTGTTTGGGGCAAAGGATCATTGGGGGCAACAAAATCATTCATTGGAGGCAACCACAAGGGTTGCCCCTACGATTTGCAAAATGGCGTGAAAATGATTGGGCATAACAATAAATTCGTGTAATTCAATATTGTGAAAACGAATTGGTAATTGTAACCATTCGTTTTGTCCTTTTTACGATTGCCAACTTGGAAAGCAACAACGTTTTCATTTCCGTTAGCCTTTGATTTTATATCATTGTTGTCCGATAAAAATTATTTCATAAAGTAAAAGTGCAAGGACAAAGATTATCGCTTTAAAAAAGTCAGTCCTTCCTTCAATCCTTTGGCTAATTCGCTAACGCTTGTTGTTTCGAGCATGTGTCTTAATTCGTTGCGTATCACTCCAAATTTATCATGTACAGGACAAGGTTTTTCATTGCTGCATCCTTTCAATCCCAGTCCGCATCCAACAAAAACCTGATCGCCATCAATTGCCGCCACAATATGGCTCAAATGTGTTTCATCCATCTGTGTATGAGACATCAAAAAGCCTCCTGTAGGTCCTTTGAGCGAATCGACAATACCGGCGCGCGACAGTATTTGGAGTATTTTAGCGGTAAATGGTTCGGGAGAATCAATAGCTTTAGCTATTTCTTTTATATTCACACGGTTATCGTTGTACGATTGCTCCGCAATATAAACAATCGCTCTAATTCCGTATTCGCATGCTTTTGAAAACATCTTATCTCAATTTTATGACCGACAAAGATAGCAAATTGTTTTGCATGGCGGATATTTTTTGTAAACAAGTAACGGCTTCACCTTCAAGCAAAGCCGTTACTAAATCTTCGTTACGAATCTACACTATCCAATCTGAAATCTTGGAATTTCAAAATTTAAAATTTCCCTCGTACTTCGCAACTTATAACCAATCGTTATTTATCATGCTCCTTTTGCCAAGCGGTTTTGTGCTTGAAACTCAATTCGAACACAAAATAAACCACAGCAAACATACCTACTGTCAGAATCACGTCGCCAATGGTACGAAGCCATTTCAGCGTTACCATAGCCGGTTCCTGCATCAATTCAGCCGAACGAGCATACCACATGCCGTGCTGCATACTTTCCACCGCTTGCCAAATTCCGATAGGCAACAGGCTCAGAAGAGCCATAAGCAGCAACCCAATGTTCAATCCCCAGAATCCGATGCCCAATAATTTGTCGTTCCATTTCACATGTCGGTAGATACTTCTCAACACAAACAGCATCAGCGAGATACCAAGCAGTCCATATACCCCGAAAAGTGCAGTATGTCCGTGGAGCGGTGTAGTGTTCAAGCCTTGTACGTAATAAAGCGCGATGGGCGGATTGATGATAAATCCAAATACACCTGCACCCAAGAAGTTCCAAAACGCGACTGCAACCAAAAACATAACAGGCCACTTGTAATCTCTCAACCATCCTTTTTCACGGCTTATCTTGTAATTTTCGTATGCTTCAAAACCGATTAAAGTTAAGGGAACAACTTCCAACGCACTAAATACCGAACCCAATGCCATTACAGCGGTGGGCGTACCGGTAAAGTAAAGATGGTGGAATGTACCTATGATACCCCCCGACAGGAAGATAATATTGGACAACAACACGCTCGTAATAGCCGTTTTCGGACGTAAAAGTCCCATACGCACAAACAGGAATGCAGCTACAACGGTAGCAAAAACTTCGAAGAAACCTTCTACCCACAGATGGACAACCCACCAGCGCCAGTATTCGGCGATTGCGAGGTTTGTCTGTCGTCCCCACATCAATCCTGCGCCATAGAAAGCGGCAATAGCGGCGCACGAAATAAGGAAAAGGAATATCAAGTGTTTATTTTCATTCTTAGTTTTGAATACGGGCAGTAGCGGACGAATCATCAAAACAAGCCATATGATAAGTCCCACAAACAGGAATATTTGCCAAAAACGACCTAAGTCAACGTATTCATATCCTTGATGACCAAACCAGAAGTTTTCAATATAACCTAATTTTTGCATAATTCCCAACCACTGACCAATCATGGAACCAACCACAATCACAAGCAGTGCATAGAACAGAAAATTCACGCCGAACACCTGAAATTTAGGATCTTTACCCATAATGGACGGTGCGACATAAAGTCCCGTACCCAACCAAGCTGTAGCAATCCAGAAAATAGCCAACTGCGTATGCCATGTACGGGTAACGCTATAAGGCAAAAACTGATCGAGCGGAATACCGTATAACCCCTGCCCCTCTACGCCATAGTGAGCAGTAATTATTCCTAAACCGACCTGCGCAAGCATAAGTGCGCATACAATCCAGAAATACTTGCGCAACACAGACATACTATGTGTAATAGTTCCACCGATAAGCGGGTCATCTTTGGGTAAAGGAAGTTCTTCTTCTCTTTTCGATGCCACATGGAATCCGGCTAAAATCCCGATAAAGAGTATAAGTGCGATAACACTCACACCCGACCATAAATAAAGTGATGTAGTGGGATTATTGGCAACTAATTTTTCATTGGGCCAATTGTGAGTGTACGAGATATCAGCACCGGGACGATTGGTTACAGTCGCCCACGTTGCCCAAAAGAAAAAGGCATTCAGTTCTTTCAGACGTACAGGGTCTGTAAGCGTATTGGTACGCATGGCGTAATACTCGCGAAGCTGATTAAACTCTTCGTCATCAGTAAAAAGTTTGGTGTAATACACTTCCAATTCATTTGCAGCGATGTGTCGGTTTGCTGAAATCGTCAGCACGCCCGTTGCCTTGTCGTAGGTATTGGTGCGCACATCGTCTTGGAGTATAAATTCCAACGCATTTTGCTCGGCGATTGTAAGTTCATCGTAATTTTTCTGATGTTTCTCGTTCGCTAACAAATCAAGCATTATAAGTGCTTCGCGGTGTAGGCGGTCGGCAGTCCAATCGGGTGCTACATACGAACCGTGTCCCCAAACAGAACCAAGCTCTTGACCCCCGGTGCTTTGCCACACATTTTGTCCATTTTTAATGTCCGCTTCGGTATAAACGACTTCCCCCCTGTCGTTCACGACTTTCGTAGGAATAGGCGGCGCCTCTTGATAAATCTCCTTACCGTAGTAAAGAAGTACAGCAAAAGACAGCGTTATTACTGCACCGAAAATAACCCAAAGTTGTTTTTGTTTTCTGTCCATTGAATTTAAATTTTAGATGTTAGAATTAAAGACATTTTTATCCTTTTTATATATAAAAAAATAGTATTTTTAAACAAAACAATCAGCAGAAAACCACTTATTGGCTGATTATTAAATCATTAAAACTATAATATCAAAATTTCGACAGCAAAGTTAATAAAAATAAAATAAAAGACAAGTTTATCTCCAATTACAAAGCTTTTTTTGTGTGTCTTCTGAAAAGGTATATTAAAATGGCTACTACTACAATGCTAATCAGTCCCATATATAATGTGTCCGATTTGCCGATATTATCAACATCAAGCAAAACTGTATCTTGTCCTTTAAAATAATAAAAGACAACAGCTATAGCATTATTAATAAAATGAGCAATAATAGGCACCCACAAGTTTTGTGTCCAAACAAACATATATCCCAGTAAAGCTCCAATTAACATTCTGGGAATAAATCCAAAAAACTGAAAATGAAATGTGCTGAAAATTATTGCTGCTACCCATACCGCAACATGAATTTTCCATTTTTCCTGTAATAATTTCTGTATTATACCTCTGAAAAACAGCTCTTCTCCAATTGCCGGAACGACTGCGATAAGTCCGATATTAATAATTAATCCATAGATGCTATTGACCTCTAACATTCTCAATGTAAGCTCTTCTGCTCTTGATTCCATATCTACAAAAAGCTTTTCAAGCCAAGACAAAGAATTTGGTAAATGTATGGCAGCGTTTACCTCACTAAGCAGGTTAATTGCAGGTATTGCCGAAAACATTATCAATAACGTAAAGAAGATATTATTCAATGATGGTATCTTATTGACTTTGAGATATTCAAATAGATTTTTACTCCACAACACTGCTAATAATATTGGTGGTATAACGAATAAACCTATCGATTGGAGCAATTGAGCAAGCTTCAATGAATTAATATCAGAGAAATTACCTTTAGTAATAAGAACAGATATAAGTGAAAAAAGTAAGAAAAAAAATAAAGATATCAATGTTAGTTGAATAACTTTCTTACCAAAGCTTGAGTTGCTGAAGATACCGGTTAGTTTCATAAATATAAAATTAAAAAACTTCTGCAATCTTAACGAAAACAGAAGTTTTAAATGTGAAATAGAAAGTCTATTAAGCTCTTGGTTTTGCTTCTTTAACTACCATTGCACGACCATCAAGTTCAGCACCATTCAATTCTTCAATTGCTTTAAGTGCGCCTTCATCGTCCATTTCAACAAATGCAAAACCTTTTGATTTGTTTGTTTCGCGATCTTTAACGATTTTACAAGATTGTACTGCGCCGTATTCAGCCATTACGCCTTGAAGATCATTTTCGCGTACTCTGTAACTTAAGTTACCTACATAAATGTTCATAAAAAAAATAAAAAATAAATGAATAAAATTAACCTTTAAGAACAGCATAAACAAACTTATAAGGTTAAAACAAAGTCTGCCCTAAGGTGAGAGTTGGAAATAACCTGGAAAAATTCTTATACATTATTCTCGGCACAAAGGAAATCATTTTTTTTTGATTGTGCAAAAAAATATTAAAAAAAGAGTACGTAAACTGTAAATTGTTGTTTTACTTACCCTTAGTCTTGTATAATCACACATTTATTTACCAATTTTCCGTCTTCTGAACTCCGAACAAATTATTGCTGTTGCAACTGCTACATTGAGCGATTCTGTGGTTGTGCTATCTGGTGAGAATGACGGTATATTCAACCTGACACCTACATTTCTGGCGATTTTATCAGATATACCATTACCTTCATTACCCATTACAATAATACCGTTATGTGATAATTTTTCCGAATAAATATTCTCACCATCCAAAAAAGCTCCATAAATAGGAATATTTTCTATACTCGAAAGAAATTTTTCTAAATCGACATAATGAACATTAACTCTTGCTATTGCTCCCATCGTTGCTTGTATAACTTTAGTACTGTATACATCGGCACTATATTCTGAACAAAAAACATGTCTAATCCCAAACCAGTCAGCCAGTCTGATTATAGTTCCTAAATTGCCCGGATCCTGGATATCATCAAGAGCAATACATAATTGTGATTTAATTATTTCATTGTCAATTTCATCAACTTTATTCTTTTTGAAAACTCCTAACACTCCTTGTGGCGACTTCTGCGATGATATTTTCGTCATTATATCTTCACTTACAGGTATTTTTTCTTGTGCTTGAAGACTTGCTATTTCATTTTCTTTTTCTGATAAATATCCAATAAACTCGCAATGAAACACCTGTGAAAGCTCTTCAACAAGCTTAAAACCCTCGGCAACGAAAAGTCCTGTTTCATCACGATTTTTCTTATAAGATAAAGATGTTACTAACTTGATTTTATTCTTTGATAGCATTTTTAATAGATTTTGTGCAAAGCTAATTATTTTTTATGTAAGTTTGCATTTGAAATTTTCAATACATTTAATGAGAAGCTATAATTTATCTTCACTTTTTATAAAACTGACCGTAATTGCTCTGTCGGTGGTGTTTATACTCTCTTGTTCACCAACCCGTCACGTGCCCGAAGGGTCATATCTGCTCAACAAAGTTGAAATTAAAACTGATGCCAAAGAGATAAACAAACGGGATTTACCTGATTATGTACGTCAAATGCCTAATTCATATATTTTAGGTTTGTTTAGGATGCAATTGGGAATTTACAACCTTGCGGGAAACGATACAACTAAATGGTGGAATAGAACCTTGCGTCGAGTAGGTCAACAACCCGTGCTACTTGACACTCTACTTACAGATATCTCGGGTCAGCAATTACTTAGATTTCATCAAAATAAAGGATATTTCGATTCTGAAATTAATACCGTAATTAAAACAAAAGGAAAAACTGCTCGAATTTTTTATAATATATACTCCCAAATCCCATATCGAATCGACAAATATTCTGTTGATATTCCATTTCAAGAACTTGAAACTTTGTCAAAAGATTCAACAAAATCATTGATACAACGCCGTATGTTATTTGATGTAAATCAGTTGGATAATGAAAGAAGTCGGCTTTCGTCGATAATGAGGAGTGATGGATATTACAATTTTACAAAAGATTATATTGAATATGAAGCAGATAGTACAGGTCATAAGATTGATGTGTCAATTAAATTGAAAGATTATTTGATGGATAATAAGGATACTCTTGAACATACGGTTTTCAAAAGATATCATATCAACAAAGTGATTTTTAATCTTCAGCCTGCATTAAGCACTATAATGAGCAATGATGCTTACGATAAAAAAGACACCACTCATATAGGAAATTATTCCGTTATCAGTCCGCAAAGGAAGTTTATTAACTTAAATTCCTTATTGTCTGCCAACTTTATTATTCCGGGAAATTTATTTTCCGACACTGATGTGGAAAAAACATATGCTTCGCTTAATTCTCTTCCTCCAATAAAATACACTCATATCAGCTTCACAGAATCTGCTTCTGATTCTTTACAGTGTTTAATCACTATTGCTGAAGCTAAGTCATTTACTTTCAGTTCGCAGGCAGAAATAACTTTTACTGAAGGCTTTTGGGGTACGGCAGGGAATTTTGGGGTTGTACACCGCAATCTTTTCAAAGGTGCTGAATCATTAACTCTACAAGGCAGGCTGGCACTTGAAAAACAAGTTGATGTTATTGCACAGGAATGGGGCGGACAAGCAGGTATACGCGTGCCGAGAGTCTTAATTCCATTTACAAATAATGAATTTAGAAGAAATATCAGAGGAGCTACAGAATTTAGAGGTACATTCAATTATCAGTTTCGTCCACAGGAATTTTCTTCAACAAATGTCGGTGGTGGTATAAAATACAACTGGCTGAAAGGAAAACAAAATCACATTCTCGATTTACTAAATTTAAACTATGTTCATTTTCCATGGAAATCACAGGAGTTTGTTGATTATTTTATTGAAAGTGGAAGATATAATCGTTACAGTTACGAGGATTATTTAATAATGCGTATAAGTTACGGTACAGCTTCGAGCACTTATAATCCATTGCGACCTATGCGTAATTATTTTACTTATAGATATAGTGTTGAAAGTGCCGGAAATGCCTTATTTGGGATTTATAAACTTCTTGATATTCCAACCGACCTTGAAGGTTTTTATCGTGCATTTAATATCAGATATTCTCAATATGTCAGAGGTGAAATAAATACTTCATTCCATCAAATTATTGATAAAAACAACAAATTTGTATACCACGCAGGGTTTGGTTCCGGCATTCCTTATGGAAATTCAGAAATCATTCCTTTTGAAAGACGTTTTTATAGCGGTGGTGCCAATAGTGTTAGAGGCTGGGGCGAAAGTCAATTAGGTCCGGGTAGTTATCAGCGTTTCGACAATAGAAGAAGAGACTACAACCAAGTTGGTGATATAAAATTAGATCTTAATTTTGAATATAGAGCGAAAATGTTCTGGGTACTCGAAGGGGCTTTATTTGCAGATGCCGGAAATATCTGGACTGTTTACAACTATGCCAATCAAGCAGGGGGGTTATTCCAATTAGATACATTCTGGAAAGAAATAGCATTGGCTTATGGTATGGGACTACGTATGGATTTCAGTTTCTTTTTATTCCGTGTCGACATAGGTCTAAAATTATATGACCCTGCAATAACTACAGGGTCACGATGGGTATTTCCAAAATCTTTTAGTGATATGGCTGTGCATATCGCTATTGGATATCCGTTCTGATGTAGAGCTTTTATCCCAAAATTACGTTACCAAACTCGTCTTTAATATCCTCAAAGCTCTTGATGTACTGCTCCATAGCACGGTAGCTCATTCCCATACTCGAATATCCTCCATCATGGAAAAGATTTTGCATGGTAACTTTCTTAGTTAAATCGCTAAACATAACTACGCAATAATCAGCACATTCGGCAGCAGTTGCATTACCAAGAGGTGACATACGATCGGAAAAGTCGACCAAACTATCGAAACCTTTTATACCACTTCCGGCGGTTGTAACAGTAGGAGATTGAGAAATAGTATTGATACGAACATTGCGGTGGCGACCATAAATATATCCAAAACTACGAGCTATTGACTCCAACATTGCTTTGGCATCAGCCATATCATTATAACCGTACATCGTACGCTGTGCAGCACCATATGATAACGCAATCACTGAACCCCAGTCGTTTATGGCATCCTTTTGATATGCTATTTGTAAAATTTTATGAAATGATATTGCTGAAATGTCTAATGTCTGATTTAATAAACCATAGTCGAGATTGTCATAAGTACGTTTTTTACGCACATTAGGAGACATACCTATAGAATGTAAAATAAAGTCGATTTTACCGCCCAATGCTTCTAATGATTCATCAAACACACGTTCCAAATCTTCAACGTTAGTTGCATCTGCCGGAATTAGTTTTGCATTTAACTTAGTAGCCAACTCTTCAGTTGAGCCCATTCTAATAGCTAAAGGTGTATTTGATAAAGTGACTGTAGCACCTTCTTCAACACACCTTTCTGCAACTTTCCATGCGATGGACATATCATTTAATGCCCCAAAAATAATCCCTTTTTTACCTGTTAATAATTTACAACTCATGTTCTTTGTTTTTTATAATTCTTTTTTTATGAAACCAACTAATACCTATATTTGTTCAAAAAGAATAAAATTTCGGCACAAAAGTACACAAGTTGTGCAATATTTGCAAATTATTTCTTCATTATCTCCATCTGATGGCGAACTGACTCCTCATGAATAGCAACTAAAACAGCTTTCATAAATTCAGGATGCATACCCATATGTTCAGCTTGAGATATTCTGTTCTGCAAGATTTCATCATATCTTTGTTCTTGTAAAATAGGCATATTATGTTCTTTTTTATACTGACCTATTTCTTCTGAAACACGCATCCTTCGTGCAAGCAATTCAAGCAAGTTATTATCAAGTTCATCAATCTGCCTGCGTAAAGCTGAAAGATTTTCAGTAGTTTGTTTGATTTCCCTTATCACTAAGGTATTTAAAATAAAATCTAAGATTGCCGGTGTTACTTGCTGAGTGGCATCACTCCACGCTTTTTCAGGATTCACGTGAGTTTCTACTATCAATCCATCGAAATTTAAGTCCATCGCTTGCTGACAAAGTGGTGCAACTAATTCTCTCTTACCTCCGATATGACTTGGATCGCATAAAATAGGAACTTCCGGCATTTGTCTGCGCAACTCAATAGGAATATGCCATTGCGGTAAGTTTCTGTAAATTTTCTTATCATAACTGCTGAAACCTCTATGTATAGCAGCAATTTTCCTGACACCTGCATTATAAACTCGTTCAATTGCGCCTATCCACAAATCTAAATCAGGATTAACAGGATTTTTAATAAGCACAGGGATATCTGTACCTTCTAAAGCATCAGCAATTTCCTGCACAGCAAACGGATTTACTGTGGTACGCGCTCCAATCCAAATTATATCGACATCCGCAGCTAAAGCCAATCGAACATGTTCGGCTTTTGCCACTTCTGTTGCCACATACATTCCTAATTCCTCTTTAACTCGTTTAAGCCAAGGTAAACCTTCTGCACCAATGCCTTCAAAACCTCCGGGCTTTGTTCGAGGTTTCCATATACCTGCTCTGAAAATCTTGATGCCTTGTGCACTAAGCTGACGAGCAGTTTCCATCACCTGTTCTTCTGTTTCGGCCGAGCAAGGTCCCGCTATAACTAACGGACGCTTGGGATCGACTCCTGGTAGTAAAATTGATTGTAATTCCATGTTTATTCTTTTTTAGACCATATAAGATGAATTAATTACCGATAAATCAATCTCATATGGATAATTATACTTATTTAATTTTTAACTATTTAATTCTTGAAAGTGCTTCCGATAACATATCTTCGGGACAACATAAGGATATTCTAACATATCTTTTGCCTTTATCTCCGAAAATAAATCCGGGAGTTATAAATACATTTTTGTCATAAAGTATTTTATCTGCTAATTCTCCTGAATCTTTATATTTATCAGGTATTCTCGCCCATACAAACATTCCAACTTGCCTTGAATCATAGACACAACCTAAAGCATCCATAATCTGTAAAGCAAGTATACGTCTTTTTGCATAAACCTTATTCATATTATCATGCCATTCCTTTGAATTTTGCAATGCTTTTGCTGCCGCAATCATCATTGGGCGATACATTCCTGAGTCTACATTCGACTTAACTTTCAATATCCATTGAATAAATTCAGCATTAGAAGCAAGCATAGCCATACGCCAACCTGCCATATTATGCGATTTACTCATAGAATTTAATTCAATACAAATTTCTTTTGCACCGGGTACCGAAAGAATACTCAACTTATCGTCATTCAAAATAAAACTATATGGGTTATCATTGCAAATCACAATATTATGTTTTTTCCCAAAATCAACTAATTTCTCAAATAATTCCTTAGTAGCATTTGCCCCGGTAGGCATATTAGGATAATTGATCCACATTAACTTAACATTCGACAGGTCCATTTTTTCTAAGGCTTCAAAATCAGGTTGCCAATTATTATTTTCATCCAAATCGTAGCTGATAATATTAGCTTCACAAATTCTACTTGCTGAAGTATATGTCGGATAACCCGGGTTTGGCACCAAAACACTTTCGCCCGGATTTACAAATGCTAATGTAATATGCAAAATACCTTCTTTCGAACCAATAAGAGGTTGAATTTCCGTAGCCGGATTTAAGTCGACACCATACCATTTCTTATACCACTCAGCAAATCCATTTCTTAGCTCAGGAATACCGACATAGCTTTGATATCCATGACTATTCGGTTTATGAGCCTCTTCACATAACGCTTCAATCGTTTCTTCGGAAGGTGGTAAATCAGGATTTCCGATACCGAGATTAATAACGTTTTTTCCTGCTGCATTCATCTCAGCTACTTCTCTTAATTTTTGTGAGAAATAATATTCCGATACAGTATTTAGTCTATTTGCGGGTTTGATATTCATATTCTTAAATCAAAAAAATTATTGTGGTAATTTTGCTTCTCTATATTCTCCTAACAACTGAAAGTCTTTCAATAATGGACGAACTGCATCCAATGCTTGTCTATATCTCTCGTAATTATCAAAAGTCAGATTAATATAGAACTGATATTCGAACTCTCTACCAATAATCGGCAAAGATTGTATTTTCGTAAGATTTAATTTATAAAATGATAAAATTGCTAATATCTGAGCTAAACTACCTTCTTCGTGTGGTAATGTAAAAACTACAGATGATTTATTTACTTTTACATTTTCAATCAGTTCTTTTGCCAATATGGGATTTGCAAAAATCAGAAAACGAGTAAAATTTCGTTTATTAGTTTCAATCTCATCAGCAATTATTTCAAGTCCGTAATGCTCTGCAGCGAGTTTACTACAGATTGCAGCTCTACCAACAATATGCTTCTCGGCTATATCCTGTGCCGACAAAGCCGTATCATCACTCTCAACAGCTTTCATATATGGATATTTTTCCAAGAACTCATCACATTGCATAAGTGCAATCGGGTGTGAATGTACCTCATTGATATCTTCAAGTTTTTGTCCGGGCAAAGCAGCCAAAGTATGAGATATCCGTAATTTATACTCGCCGATTATAGGGTAATGACTATTCTTCAATAAATCATGATTAGGAAGAAGACTTCCTGCTATGGTATTCTCTATTGCCATACAGCCGATGATAGCCGGCTCTTTCTCCATGTTCTTAAAAATATCTTTAAACGTAACACATGGTACTATCTCTATGTCTTCATCATGGAAAAACTGACGTGCTGCAATTTCATGAAATGCCCCACTAACTCCTTGAATAGCTACTCGCTTCATAATTTATCTTCTTTATTAAACTAAAAAATCCCGCTCTTAGCTTGAGCAGGATTTTATTTTATACTTATTTATATTATAAATTTCACATACAATTATCCTGCTCTCACCTACTAAAGTAAAAGTAAAAATAAAAGTATGTAAAAAATCGTGTCATAATTATTCTGTTTTCGGCACAAATGTACAACTTTTTTTATAATTAGCAATAAGTGTCAATTTTTTCTCATAAAATTTTCATCAAACTTTCATCAAACTTTCATCAAAGCTTTGTCAAACTTTCATCAAAAAAATGCTATTTTTTAACTTAGATATACTTATATTGACGTTATTTAACTCTATTTTCTGACAAAATTCTTCAGTGGAGAGAAAATTCTCATGAAAAACGACTGATTTTCAGTAATTATATCTGCTGTTCCATATAAATTTTGGTCAAATTCGAGGTGCTTATTGTTAGATGCAACTAAATTTTGATCGATACTGACCTCAATCAGATATTTTTCGCTATTACTTATTGGTGTAATTTTATCAGTTTTGCCTTGCAAATAACCAAATTCGAGATAAGGATATGCTGCGAGTTTAATTATCACCTGCTGATCAGGCTTTATCTTACCGACACCTTGATGTCCAACTTCAACATAAGCAACACCCTTGGTCACAACCACTTCTCCGCTAATTTTATCCGGATATTCAAAGAAAGCACTTCCTATTAACAGTATAGCAACAATAATAAAAGCAACCGAAGTACCATATCTTAATATTTTCTTTGGAGGTCGTGATAAAATATCCTGTACTTCACGGCTACGTAATTCTATATTATGTCCTTCTTCATTCATAATCTTATCATTAACTTACAACTCCAACTGATTCTTAACTAAATGATAATAAGCTCCTTGATTTTTAGTTAGAGTTTCGTGTGTACCAATTTCAACTATTTCGCCATTATCTAAAACCACAATCTGATCTGCATTTTTCACTGTACTCAATCTATGAGCAATTACAACAGAAGTTCTATTCTCAAAAAACTTATCAAGATTATCCATTATAACTTTCTCATTATTAGCATCTAATGAGTTTGTGGCTTCATCCAGGAAAACATATTCCGGATCTTTATATACAGCCCTTGCTATAAGAACTCTTTGTTTCTGCCCTTGACTTAAAGCATGTCCCTCTAAACCTATTTTAGTGTCGTACTTAGTCGACAAAGACTCAATAAAAGTACGAATATTAGCAGTGTTTACAGCTTTAAATAATTTATTTTTATCTATTTCTTCATCACCTGGAGCTATATTTTTTGCAATACTATCTGTAAATATAAATCCTTCTTGCATAACAACACCGCATTTTCTCCTCCATTCTCTCATATTATACTGAGATAAATCATTCTTACCCAAAAAGATTTCACCTGTTTGTGGTTTATAAAATCCGAGTAATAGTTTCATTAAAGTGGTCTTACCACTACCGCTAAGTCCCACTATAGCAGTCTGTTTGCCAACCGGTATTTTCAAATTAATATTCTTCAGCACAGGCTTTCCGGCAGAAGTATTATCATAAGAAAAGCTTAAATTATTAATATAAATATCTTGATGGCTTGGAATGTCATGAATTATATTATCAGACTCAGTATCTTCATTTGATTTGCTGTGCACATCACTTAGCCTTTCGAGGCTCAGACGCGCATCCTGAGAATCACGATAAAAATTAATAAGTTGGTCAATCGGACTGTTTAACTGTCCTAAAATATATTGAACCGAAAGCATCATTCCCAGCGTCATATTGCCATCCAACACAAACTTAGCAACTAATGCAGTAATAACTATATTCTTAGTTTGATTAATAAAAATAGCACCTGAATCTTGATATTGACTTAGAGCTAAGCCTTTGATTCTCAGTTTAAAAATTTTCGCCTGAATTCTTTCCCACTCCCATCTTTTTTGTTGTTCACAAGCATTCAGTTTAATTTCCTGCATACCGGTAATCAACTGAATAACATTACTTTGATTAGCAGCCTGCTGTGCAAAATTCTTATGATCCAAAGCCTCTCTTTTTTTCATAAACAGACTTACCCAGAAGAAATATAGACTGCTTCCTAATAAGAAAATCAGGAATATGTAGAAATTATAAAATAGGAGTATAAGTGTGAATATCAAAATATTAAACACACCAAAAAGGATATTTAATGTTGAATTAGTCAGATAATCCTGAATACGGGCATGGTCACCTATTCGCTGCAATAAATCTCCAGTCATCTTCGTATCGAAATAACCCATTGGCAAACGCATTAGTTTAGCTAAAAAATCAGATACTAATGAAATATTCACTCTGGTTCCGATATGCAACAAAATCCAACCTCTGATAAAGTCAACAGTAGAAGAGCTTAAAACGAGCACCAATTGAGCAATCAACACAAGATATATATAGTTGATATTTTGCGTAGATATACCAAAATCGACTATCGACTGAGTTAGAAAAGGAAGTAGTAATTGCAGAATACTTCCCAAAAACAAACCAAGAAAAAGCTGAAATATTAATTTCTTATAAGGTTTAACATATGAGTAGAGGAAAGAGAAACCCTTATAGGAAGAGGGTTTTCGATTTTTCTTTTGAAAAAAATCAGGAGTAGTCTCCAATAACAATGCTATACCTACATCATCGCCATCAGCTTTAGTGCTTAACCAACATTTACAAAACTCATCTTTTGTGTATTTGATTTTTCCGGCTCCGGGATCTGCAACATAGACAAAATCCTTTCCCCGCTTTTGTTTAATATCATATACTACAACAAAATGCTGTTGGTTCCAGTGCACTATACAAGGCAATGGAGCTTCATTTTTTAATTCTTCGAAATCAACATATACACCTACCGAGCGTAGCCCAATTTTTTCTGCTGCTTCACTGATACCAAGTAGCGATACGCCATCTCGACTAATATTGGATGCTTCCCTAAGTTCCTCTAAAGAATATTGCTTACCATGATGTGCTGCAATCATACGTAGACACGTAGGACCACAATCCATATGGTCGTGCTGATAAAAAAAAGGGAATTTATGCATAGAGTTTTTATCTCACATTAACTCTCACTTTTTGTCCATTAGGTAATGTAATAATAACATAATAACCTTCACCTCCTAAAGTTGAATTTAATTGTTCGTTTGACAAGGTTCTGAATTTGTTTGAATTAATTGTTTTCATAACTATTTAATTTTAATTGATTTGACACTGCAATTTTAAAACATATTTTTCAAATAAAAATGCTTATAGTTTCATCAAAGTTTCATCATAACTCTAAAAAAAAGCATTTTGACAAAACTTTGACAAAAAAAAATTATCTTTGTAGCTATTTGTTTCTAATAAATTAACCCAAAATGTCAACAAAAACCATATCATATATAGCAATAACTTCTATTATTTTAATCTTGTTGACACAAAGCTATTTAGTATTTGATTACTTTTATACGGTTAAATTTTCTATTATTAGAGAATCTGACTCAATACTTAAAGAAGCTTTTAGATCTGATCTAAATCAAAGGAATGAGACATATCTGAACATTCTTAAAGAAAATACCATTCAAGAAGGTAATGACATAGATAATGCTGAAGATGTCAAAATAATCGACTTTGACATGCGAGAAACAGATACTATCAGCAATGAAAATCTATTGAATAAATTTGACATTATAATGAATGTATTTATTGGACAATTAGTCCCGCTAAATGTCAACACATTAGACAGTATAACCGGATTGATTTTAAAAGAGAGAAATATTACTTCACAGTTTTCAGTTCATATCATTAATCCTACTACGCAAGAAATAATCTCAAGTTCAAAAAGTACATTTAGAAACACCTTTTTTACCATTCCCTCACAACTATATCCTTTAGATTTTGAAGACAAGGAGGCATTACAACTAATCCTTATAAATCCTTTCTCAGAAATAATTAAGCGAATGGGATTAATGTTAATCGGTTCTATATTATTTTCAATTATAGCCTTGTTAGCATTTCGTTTTCTGATTAAAACTTTAATGAAACAAAAGAAATTAGTAAAATTCAAGAATGAGTTCTTAAGCAATATAGCACATGAATTGAAGCGTCCGGTATCAAGTTTAATTGTGAATTTAGACTGTCTTAAAGAGCCTGTTTTTTATGATAATGCTCCTATGCGCGACACTATGCTCAATAACTCCATAAATTCATTAACGGAATTAAACGGTACGATAAGTATGATAGTTGGATTAGCAAAAGTTGAAGAAGGCTTGTTAGTACTAAATAGACTACCGGTTAACTTAATCAAAATCATCAATGATTTAAAATCAAGATTTATCAGTTCTCCTTCAAAAAATATAACAATAAATACAGATTACGATTCTAAAGAAATAATTATTAGCGCTGACGGATTGATGTTGACACAATGTTTCGCCAATTTAATTGACAATTCAATAAAATACTCAAAACAAAATGTTGTCATCGATGTTAGTATTAATACATTATCACATTCTAACGTAGAATTAAATTTTAAAGATAATGGTATAGGCATTCCTGATGAAAAAATAAGTACTATCTTTGAAAAATATTCACGGGTAGATAACAACACGAAAGTAAATGGCTTTGGCATTGGTTTAAGCTATGTAAAAACAATAATTGAAAAACACGGTGGTAAAATAAGTGTTACAAGCGAATTAGGGAAAGGATCTAATTTCAAAATTATATTACCAAAAAAATAATGGAAATGAAGAAAATTTTGGTTATAGAAGATGATATCAATCTTGGTACAGCCTTAGTCGGCTTTCTTGAAATGCAGAAATATGATGTTCGATTCATCAGTAATGGAGATGAAGCAATTGAAGAGTTTCAGGAGTTTAGTCCTGATTTAATAACTCTTGATGTTATGCTTAATTGTAGTGTTGATGGATTTGAAATAGCAAGGAGCATTAGAAAATTTAGTGATGTGCCAATTATTTTTACTACATCAAGAGACGGAAATGAAGACTATGAAATTGGGTTTGGAATTGAGAACAGCGATTATGTACGTAAGCCCTATCGTCTTGTTGAATTGATGTTACGAATTAATAAAATGATTGAAGCAGATAAAAATCTTTCAGCAGAAGATCCACAGTTTAGAATCGGTCGCTTTAAGTTCTTCCCAGACGAACAATCCTTAAAATTCGATAAAGGGGATATACATTTGAATCATCTCGACTCAACAGTTTTAGCTCTACTTTGCAGAAATAAAGGAAATTTCATGTCGAGAGAGGAAATAATAAAAATTGTATGGCAAGTTGATGATCCGAACACAAAAGAAACCGCTTTGTATAGCTCTATTTCCCGATTAAAAAAATATCTTTATAATGACGATCAAGTGAAAATTGAAAATAAAATTCGTTTAGGTATCCGTCTGAGAGATTATGAAGAAGGTGAACCACATGATTAGCTTTCATATTCATATCAAACTTCCTTATAGCTTACCATTATAATCAAAAGAGCGCAAAGTTTAAATCCTTTACGCTCTTTCTCTTTTTATAAATTTATATTCAATTAACTATTGCTTATTCAACAGCCACTCATGCATGGAAGCGGCGGCTTTTCGTCCGTCGCCCATTGCTAAAATAACCGTAGCTCCTCCTCTGACGATATCGCCTCCTGCGAATATCATCGGAATATCAGTTTGCATGGTGTCATTATTAACTTCTATAGTTCCCCATTTTGATACTTTCAAACCTTCGATACTTTGAGGAATTAGTGGGTTTGGTGAAACACCAACGCTGATGATAACCTCATCAACTTCAATTGTTTCCGTACGTCCAGGAATTTCTATCGGAGATCTCCGTCCTGAAGCATCAGGCATTCCTAATTCCATTTCTTGAAGTACCATATGCGTTACGCGACCATTCTCATCACCTACAAATTCTATAGGGTTGCGCAAATTCATAAATTCAATGCCTTCTTCTTTTGCATGCTTTACTTCTTCTATACGTGCCGGCATTTCTTCTTCTGAACGCCTATAAACAATCATTGCTCTTGTAGCACCTAATCTGCGGGCTGTGCGCACTGAATCCATTGCTGTATTACCACCGCCGATTACTGCCACATGCTTCCCTTTATAAACAGGAGTATCTGCATTAGGATTAGCTGCATCCATTAAGTTTACACGAGTTAAATACTCATTTGATGACATAATACCAACCAAATTCTCACCCTTTATACTCATGAAACGTGGTAATCCGGCTCCGCTTCCTACGAACATACCGTTATACCCTTCGTCTCGCAAATCATCCAATGTTATAGTTTTACCAACTATGCAATTAGTGATAAACTTTACACCCATTGCTCTCAGATTGTCAATTTCAACATCTACAACTGAGTTAGGTAATCTAAATTCAGGAATACCATATTTCAACACGCCACCTATTTCATGAAGTGCCTCAAAAACAGTAACATCATAACCAAACTTTGCCATGTCGCCTGCAAAAGATAAGCCTGCAGGACCTGAACCTACCACGGCAATCTTTTTACCGTTTGGTTCGGCAACTTCAGGTACAGATATATTTCCGCTTTCACGTTCGAAATCAGCCGCAAAACGTTCGAGATGACCAATAGCCACAGGTTCTTTTTTCATTTTAACATGAATACACTGAGCTTCGCATTGTTTCTCTTGAGGACAAACACGACCGCACACAGCAGGTAGTGCCGAAGTTTCTTTTAATGTTTTTGCGGCACCAAGAAAATCACCTACTTCAATCTGTTTAATAAATTTAGGGATATAAATACTTACCGGACAACCCTGCATACAAGTAGGATTTGCACAGTCGATACAACGCTGAGCTTCCAGCATTGCCATTTGTGACGTCAGACCCAAATTTACCTCTTCGTTATTGTGACTGCGAAATTCAGCATCCAACTCAGGCATTTTAACACGAGGAAGACTTGTTCTCTCTTTTGGTTTCATTGCAGTTCGCAACTCAACTCTCCAAGGTAATTCTCTTTCTTCTGATATATTTGACATCGTTCTTATTTACTATTTACCAATTACCATTTACTATTTAATGATTCACAAGTCTTTCCATATTTTCTCTCTCAATTTCCTTGTATCCTCCCAGACGCATCAACATTTCATCAAAATCTACCTGATGAGCATCGAATTCCGGACCATCAACGCAAACGAATTTCACTTTGCCTCCGACTGTAACGCGACAAGCACCACACATGCCCGTACCATCAACCATAATGGTATTCAATGAAGCGACTGTAGGTACTGCATACTTTTTAGTTAACTGACTAACGAATTTCATCATAACAGCAGGTCCTATAGTAACGCACAAATCGACTTTTTCTCTGTTTATAACCATTTCCACACCATTAGTAACCAAACCCTTAGTACCATACGAACCATCATCGGTCATAACGATAACTTCATCCGAAATTTCCTTCATCTGATCTTCAAGAATAACTAAATCTTTTGTTCGCGCAGCTAAAACAACAATGACTTTATTACCGGCTTGCTTCAATGCTTTCGCGATTGGCATCATAGGTGCGGTTCCAACACCACCACAAGCGCATACAACAGTGCCAACATTTTCTATGTGAGTTGCATTACCGAGCGGACCAACGACATCCGTTATTTCATCACCAACGTTTAAATCAGCTATTTTTGTAGATGACACACCCATTTTTTGAATCACTAAGGTTATGGTGCCTTTTGAAACATCAGCATCAGCGATTGTAAGTGGAATGCGCTCTCCTTTTGTGCCTACACGTACCATTACAAAATGACCTGCTTTCCGTGATTTCGCAATTAATGGAGCCTCCACTATAAGTTTAACTACATTCTTTGAAAAATACTCTTTGCTTAAGATTTTATTCATTGAGAAGATAATTTTACAATTTTCGCGTACAAAATTAGTAAAAATTCACAAATGACTTGCAAAAGTATATTTAAAAACTGATTAAATAATATTAAACGTAAACAACAGACAAGGTATCTAATGAAAAATTAATCATACATTTCAACTTCACCCATTTTTCCCATAAATAAAATAATACCTGTGCTGTTTTCGCGTATTACAAATATAAAAGGACGATTTGCATTGAAAACCGGAGTATTATCTATTGGCATTGAAGTTTCTCTAATTTCAACAATTGTTACTGCCGCTGCTTCTGTTCCTTCTTCGTTAACATCACAATATGTGCTATGTATCACCCTTGATATTGATAAATCTGCATCAGCTATACCTGTAAAATTTGCCCTGTCTGTAAAAGCTTCTGCCATTCCCATGCTTTTTAATGCATCATTAAGCAAATACTTGGCTTGCACTTTAAATTTTGGCAGATACACTCGAACCTCCTGCGAACTACTGTTCACAATAGCATTCCATTTTGCTGTATCTATACTGTTTAATACTTCAGTAGTTGTTTTCTTATCTTTTGGAAGTATTACAGTCATACTAAAGGCTTTATTACCATAAGGCAAATCCAAGTATTGAGCATTTTCATCTTCGGCATATTTAAAACTGTCTTTCTGTTGCATCATCTTGACCTGCGTCGTTATATTATCTTCAGCATAAAAATTAGCATCATAAGTAAGTTTCTTGTCGAATTGTTTCGTCCATATTCCTTTAAAGTAAATTGCGTTTATAAGATACATAATCGCATCTGCCCTAATCTCATCTAAAGGTTCTTTAATTAAATCATTAGTCTGTTTAGCGCACCAATTATTAATAATATCCAAAGATTTAGGATCTGAAAAATCCAAATCACTTACTTCTGCATTAAAATAATCAGTATTAATTTTCAGAAAATCACTTTTAACAGGATATCCTTGTTTATACCAAATAGAATTAGCGATATTTAATTGGGTCGACTTGTCAACTTTGGGTAAATTAGTAAGTAAAATTTGATAGTATTCGTTTATGTCTTTAACAGTCATACCTGACATTTTCAATGCAGTTTCCATTTCAGTTTTAGTGTTGCCGGCAGCACCATTCCAAGTCATACCCAATGCAATACTTACACTTAAAGGCGAAATAAAGATATTTTTCTCCTCACTTTCAGTCAGAACTTTTTTGAACAAATCAAAAGAAAAATCATTATCCTGCTGAACACGCTTCTGCATGGAAGCTTTTAAAGGTATTGCCTTCACTTCTTGTTGATCATCACTTAGTTGATCACATGAAATAATAAAAGGTAGCACTAAAAAACATAAAAAGAATTTGATTTTCATGGCAGTAGGATTTTAAAAAAGACATTTATAAAAGATATTAATACACCTCTTTTTAGATGCTGATAATATCTTGTTTGTTGCATAAAAATGGCAACACTAATTTCAATATCTATAATGCTCCGGTTTATACGGACCATCAACTTCTACCCCGATATAGGCAGCTTGTTCTGATGTTAGTTTTGTAAGCTTAACTCCTAACTGCTCAAGATGTAAGCGTGCAACCTCTTCGTCGAGATGTTTTGGCAAGCGATATACATCAATTTCGTAATCTTTAGTGTTCAGCTCAATCTGAGCAAGAGTCTGATTGGTAAATGAATTGCTCATAACGAAAGATGGATGACCTGTTGCACATCCTAAGTTTACTAAACGCCCATCAGCCAACAATAAAATACAATGACCATCAGGAAAAACGTATTTATCTACTTGAGGTTTTATGTTGATTTTCTCTATTCCCGGATAGTTTTTAAGCTTTTCAACTTGAATTTCATTATCAAAATGACCGATATTACACACTATAGCTCCATCATTCATCTTCGCCATATGCTCAATTCGAATAATATCTTTATTTCCTGTGGTTGTAACAAACACATTACCTTCTGCTAAAGCATCTTCAACGGTGCATACTTCAAATCCTTCCATTGCTGCTTGTAGTGCGCAAATCGGATCAATTTCCGTAACCATCACTCTTGCACCATATGCACGCATCGATTTTGCAGAACCTTTTCCAACATCTCCATATCCACACACAACCACTACCTTTCCTGCAAGCATAATGTCGGTCGCACGTTTGATACCATCAGCCAATGACTCACGACAGCCATAAAGATTATCGAATTTCGATTTTGTTACCGAGTCGTTAACATTGAAAGCAGGGAAAAGAAGCGAGCCTTCCTGCATCATCTGATACAAACGATGTACGCCGGTCGTGGTTTCTTCCGATACACCACGAATTTCAGGTGCAACAGCCGACCAATGTCCGGATTTTTCTTTTAATACCTTTTTAAGAATAGCATATAGTTCTCTTTCATCTTCTCCTTCAGCGTGTTTATCTAAAACCGCTGAGTTTTTTTCAGCCGCAACACCTACATGAATCATCATTGTAGCATCTCCTCCATCATCAACTATCAAAGTAGGACCTTTTCCATTTTCGAAAGTCAATGCTTGCAATGTACACCACCAATACTCTTCTAAAGTTTCACCCTTCCAAGCAAACACTGGCACTCCGGCTTCAGCAATTGCAGCCGCAGCATGATCTTGAGTCGAGTAAATATTACAACTGCACCAACGCACCTCAGCACCTAAGTCGACAAGAGTTTCAATCAATACAGCAGTTTGTATAGTCATATGCAAAGAACCCATGATACGAGCACCTTTCAATGGTTTTTCCTTTCCATATTTTGCACGTAGAGACATCAGTCCGGGCATTTCTTTTTCAGCTAATTCTATTTCTTTCCTTCCAAAAGATGCTTGCGAAATATCAGCTACTTTGTAAGGCAAATTACTAAACAAATCATTGGTGTTCATATGTAAATAAATATGTTAATGTGCTAATATACCAAATATGCCAATGTGGTCTATAGTCAATAGTTTAATGTTTAATGTTTATGTACAGATGCACAAATTGTGTGTCTCTACCAATCACTATTTACCAATCACTATTCACTAATAAGTATATCAGCGGTTTTTACTAAAAACAAATAAGGGTGCAAAGATACAAAAATTCGTTTGAATAATATATTTAATTATCTTTGACGTACAAAAAACAGAAATGCTAACAGATTCACATTGCCATAGCGTTCAATCTACTGATATACGATCAATCTTCAACATTAGAATTAATGATGATGCTATGTCTTTGCCACACGGTCCGAATGTCTTTTTCTCTGTCGGCATTCACCCTTGGGATGTTAATCTTTTTCGCAGCAACTGGTTAGACAACTTAAATATATTACTGAAGTTTGAGCAAATTATCGCTATTGGCGAGTGTGGTTTAGATAAAAATTCTTCAGCATCATTAGAAAGTCAGATAGAAATTTTTAAACATCAGATAAAACTTTCTGAAGAAAATAAGAAACCGCTTATTATACATTGTGTAGGTCATTTCAACGAGCTAATTTTACTTCATAAAGAAATTAATCCTAAACAAGCATGGATAATTCATGGATTTAGAGGTAAACCTGCTTTAGCACAACAATTAATAAAGACAGGAATGTATTTGTCGTTTGGTGAAAAGTTCAATCCCGAAAGCCTTAGAATTACCCCTAAAGATAAAATACTTGTTGAAACTGACGAAAGCAATACACCTCTGCAAGAACTTTATTTATCAATAGCAACCACAAAAGGATGTGAAGTTAGAGAGTTGAATGCAGTAAATGTTATTTTCAATTTTGAAAATTAATTCTAACTTTGTGCTTCAAAACAATTACAAATGAAGAAAACTATTATATTACTTACACTTACTTTTATTTTCAACTTAACTTATTCGCAGGTTCGTGTCAGCAGTGATTTATTGAAGTTAAACAATGTATTTAACACTATTTCAAAGCTTTATGTCGATTCTATTGATGAAAAAAAAATAGTTGAAACTGCAATAATAGCCACACTAAAAGAGCTTGACCCGCACTCTTCATATATTCCTAAAGATGAAGTAGAAAAAACAAACGAACCCCTTGAAGGCAGTTTTGAAGGAGTTGGTATCCAATTTCAGATTTTTGAAGATACAATATTAGTTGTACAAACTATTACAGGAACGCCGGCAGAAAAAGTCGGAGTAATGCCGGGCGACAGAATAATATATATCAACGAAGATTTGATGGCTGGTCAGAAAATACAAAACTCTGATGTGATGAAGCGTTTGCGCGGACCAAAAGGTTCTGAAGTTATTGTTAAGATAGCACGAAGAGGAGTTAAAGACCTTATGTTGTTTAAAATAATACGTGATAAAATACCGGTTAACAGTGTTGATGCTTCATATTTAATAAATGGTAATATCGGGTACATAAAAATTAATAATTTTGGAAGTAAAACCATAGAAGAATATAAGACTGCATTTGCCAAACTGAAAAAAGAAGGTATGAAAAACCTTATTTTAAATCTTCAAGGTAATGGTGGAGGATATTTGAATGCAGCTATAGAATTAGCAGATGAATTTTTAGGCAGAGGACAGTTGATAGTTTACACAGAAGGATTAAATCAGCCTAAAAGTACAGCCAATGCCACAGCTATCGGTGGATTTGAAGCTGGTAAATTAATAATATTAGTAGATGAGTATTCAGCTTCAGCAAGTGAAATTGTATCTGGAGCAATTCAAGATTGGGATCGAGGAATAATTGTTGGCAGGAGAACGTTCGGAAAGGGCTTGGTTCAGCGACAAGTGCCTCTAATAGATGGGTCTATGTTGCGACTAACGACATCACGTTACTACACCCCATCAGGCAGATGTATTCAGAAATCCTATAAAGATGGTGTGGAAAAATATCAGAAAGATTTGATAGAGAGATTTAAACATGGAGAAATGCAACATGCTGATTCTATTCATTTTCCTGATTCTTTAAAGTATAAAACTCATATATTGAAAAGAACAGTGTATGGTGGAGGCGGTATTATGCCTGATGTATTTGTGCCGATAGATACCACACGATATACCGACTATCATAGAAAAATAGTAGCACAAGGGATTGTCAATAAGGTTGTAGTTCAACACATTGACCAAAACAGGAATCAATTAAAAAAGAATTATAAAGATTTTAATAAGTACAATAGAACCTTTAATATCGATAGTGATATCTTAAATCAGATAAAGGAAAAAGCAGAGAAGGAAGGAATAGCATTAGATGAAGAGCAATATACAAAATCAGAATATCTTATTGCTTTACAGCTTAAAGCTTTGATCGCACGAGATTTATGGTCGACTAATGAATATTATCAGATAATGGATGCAGAAAATGAGTCGTTGCAAAAAGCTATTGAAATTTTAGATAATGACAGTATTTACGGTAGTTTGCTTAAAATGGCAAGTGACGAATAATTAATATTTCAAAAGGTTTTATTGTTTAGATGAATTAAGAAATTAAACATACAATGTGATGGCAAAAAAAGAACTTACATATACAGAAGCTATAGTCGAATTAGAGTACATTCTAAAACAGATAGAGAATACCGAAGAAATAAACATTGATAAGATATCTTTTCAGGTAAAAAGAGCAACTGAATTAATAGATTTTTGCAAGAAACAGTTGCATAATATTGACAAAGAACTTGAGAAAATGATAAATGACATTGATGTTTAGAGGGCTGATTTCCTTATGAGACACTCCATTAGATACCTAAATCAGGCAAATATGACTAAAAATAAGTGCAAAAAATAAAAAAAATTGCACTTCTTTTTTGAAATATTCACATCGAACTATGAAGCAAAATAATATCAGCAATATAACTAATCTACATCTATATGTATCTGTACAACTGCATATTACAGTCTCAATCTTATAATTTTACAAACTAATAAGTATATCATTTTTGTCAGATTTGCATCAAATTGTTGCATATTTTTTAAATTTTTTTCCAAAATGTAAGTTGAAACTATTGTTTATTAATTTACAATCATTTATATTTGCCGAGATAAAAACTAAAAAAGTATCAACAAACTTGAAGTTAAATAAAAATGGTAAATTTATGAGAAAACTAATCTTCTTATTTTCCTGCTTCTTCATAGTGGGAATAAGCGCGGTACTTGCTCAAACATCCATTTCCGGTAAGGTGATTTCAGCCGATGACGGAGAATCTATTGTTGGAGCAAGTGTGTTAGTTAAAGGTACCACACAAGGTACAATTACTGACATAAATGGGAGCTTTACAATTTCTTTACCTGCACCAAACAGAGCACTTATCGTCTCTTATGTAGGTATGAAAACTGTTGAAGTTCAAGCCACACCCAATATGGTAATTCGATTGGTATCGGATGCAGCAGAATTGGATGAAGTGGTGGTAACAGCATTGGGTCTCACAAGAGATAAAAAAACTGTCGGTTATGGTGTATCCTCCTTTAGTGGTGATGAAATTGCAAATGCAAAAACTTTAAATCCAATGGCAGCTTTATCTGGAAAAATAGCGGGAGTTGACATATCGTCCGCTTCAAATCCGGGAGGAACTCAAAATGTTGCAATTCGTGGTTTCAGTTCTTTCGGTAATAATCAGCCTCTTTATGTCGTTGATGGTGTACCTATTACTAATGCTCAAAACAGATCTGGAGATAATCTTAATTCACAAGCAGATTTTGGATCTGGTATTAATGCAATTAACCCAAATGATATTGAAAATATATCTATCTTGAAAGGTTCTGCAGCTTCTGCAATGTATGGTTCTCGTGCAGCACAAGGGGTAGTAATGATTACAACAAAAAGTGGTAAAAACACTCAAGGTAAGATTAACATTGATTATGATGGCGGATTTACAATTCAACAAGTGGGACGTTTGCCGGCAGAACAAACCCTTTTCGGACAGGGATGGGGCGGAGACAGGGCTTTGGATGAGAATGGAAACTGGGGTGCCCGTTTTGATGGAACAAAGCGTGTTTGGGGAAATATCGTTGACAATAGTCAACAATGGAAACCTTATGTATATTTAAAGGATAGAATTAGAGATTTTTATGATTTAGGTGTAGGCTATAATAATGCTATTTCTCTTACAGGAGGTACAGAACTTACTAAGTTTAGAGCTTCGATTTCTCAGAGTCATGTTGATGGCCCTATTCCAACTGATGATGATTCGTATAATAGATATACAATTTCAACAAATGCATCTCATAAAGCAAATCGACTTACTGTTAGTACGTCTGTAAACTTTAGTGTTGAACGTAATGAAGCATCTCCAACCGGTCAGGACAATTCAATATATCGTTCACTTAATGAAATTGCTACAGACATCTCTATAGTAGATTTAAAAGATTTAAACAATAAGTTTAACAATAAGGACAATTATTTTACTCCCTATGGTATGAATCCTTATTATATGCTTAGCATAAAGGAAGCTGTGCAAGATAAATATAAGTTCTTTGGTAAATTACAACTTGATTATGACATTAGAAATGACTTGAAACTAACCTATCGTTTCGGTGGCGATTTTGAATCATCTATTGCAAATACTCATTTAGATGCTATATTTTTTGCTCCGGAGTCTCCAAATTATGGGCAAAGTAATGAAAATCCAGGTAATTATTCTCAGACCAGACAACAAAGAATTCAGACTAATCATGAATTATTTTTAAATTACAATGGACGATTTGGCGATTTCTCTGTGAATGCAGTTTTAGGTGCTAATTCAAATCAACAAAGCTATGACGGTATTACGGGTGAAATTACTTCAATAGATATTCCTGGATTTTATGACTTTACAAACTCATTAACACCAGCTGTTGCTTATCAATCGTCAAGTATGTATCGTTTATATGGTGCTTATATAAATGCAGATATTGGTTATCGTGATTACGCTTATCTGACACTTACTGCACGTAACGACCGCTCATCAACATTACCTATGGATAAAAATTCATATTTTTATCCAAGTGCTATGTTTAGCTTTATTGCTACAGATTACTTGAAAGAACAAAATATAAGTACAGGTCCGCTTGATTTTGCAAAACTTCGCGTTTCTTATGGTAGAACAGGTAAAGATGCTACTCAGTATGCCGTTTATGGTAAATTAGTTGCATCAGAAATTTCAAACCCGGGTTATCCGTCTGTTGATAATCTGATTTTCCCATTAGGGGGTGTGAATGCATATACCGTTTCAAATACAGTGAGAAATCTGGTTTTAAGTCCGGAATTGACTGATGAATTTGAAATAGGAACTGATATGACCTTTTTAAATAACAGAATAGGCTTCGAACTTTCGTATTACAATAAATTTACAAAAGGTTTAATCGCAACTCTACCTATTGACCCATCTACAGGTTACACATCACAGGTAGCAAATTTGGGAGATGTTCGTAACAGTGGAATTGAACTCTTGTTATCATTGACGCCTATTAAAACACAAGATTTCACATGGGATATTTCTTATAACTTTACTAAAAATAATAATATTGTAGAAAGATTAGGTGCTCCGGAAGTATACTTGTCAGGATTTGGTGGAATGGGCATTTATGCAGTTGAAGGAAAACCATTAGGTCAGTTTAAATCTCAAAAAGCATTGACGGTTGACATAAATGGAATTGCACATACTGTGGTTGATGGAAGTGGAAATCCAAAACCTACGCCTGACGAAGTTTTTTTAGATAAAGATATAAACGAGAGATTCAGAATGGGACTTACTAATGTGTTTACTTACAAGGATTTCTCTTTATCAGGAACATTAGATTTCCGTTATGGTGGTGACATCTACAGCTACACTAAAAGTTATATGCATTGGGTAGGTAGTGGTCCGGAAACGGTTTATAATGATCGTAATCCATTTATCATTCCTAATTCTGTAGTTGAGAATGGAGATGGGACTTATAGCGAGAACACCACACCTGTTGATCCAACGGCTTTAGAGAATTTCTACAGTAATGGAGGTTTTAACTATGATGACTTTGCAGTGATAGATCGTTCTTACATCAAGCTAAGGAATGTCAGTTTTGCATACTCATTACCGTCAAATCTATGCAAAAAACTGAATGTTGGTCGTATTCGTGCTTCTTTGACGGCTGAGAATATATTACTCTGGACGCCGATTGAGAATCAATATATCGATCCTGAGGTTACAACCTTTGGAAGCAATATTTCAGCTAAATTTGGTGAGTTTGGGGTAAATCCACCATACCAAACTTATGTGTTTGGACTAAGCATAACATTTTAATAATTATTAATAGAGAATGATATGAAAAATATATTTATAATTTCATTTATTGCTTTAGCCTTATTTTTTTCAGGATGTGATGAGTGGATTGATGTTAATCATGATCCAAATGCATTAGAAGAAATTCCTGATGCAAAAGTATTATTACCATCTGCAGAAATAGGTATTGCAAATAACTTAATGGGTTGGGATTTTGGTTTTGGAGGAGCTTTTTGGGTACAATATTGGACTCAGTCATATACTGCTTCCCAGTTTAAAACTTTGTGTGAATATCTTCCTCACGATTTTAATACAGCTTATCAGTCTTTAATGAGAGAACCTTTAATGGATTTGAAACTCATCAAGGATATGACTAACGACGATGAAAATAGGGGGTATTATTTTGTTGCTGAAGCGCTGTCAATCTTTACATGGCAAATTATTACTGATGTTTGGGGTGATATGCCTTACAGTGAAGCATTGAGAGGTGACGAGGGCTTGTTAAGCCCTAAACAAGATTTGGGTAAAGACATATACGCTGATCTTATGGCAAGAACGAACGCATTACTTGCAATAGATTTGAGCAATGCTGATATTGATGCTAAATACGACTATGTCTACGAAGGTAGTTTAGCTGAATGGACTAAATTTGTTAATACATTGAAACTTAAATTGATGATTCGCCTTTCTGAAACTGCAAGTTATAACAATGCTGATGTATTAAGCTTCATTCAGTCTGCAGATTTACTGACAAAAAGTGCTAGTATACCAGGCAATGTATGGGATGATGCAAAAGAAGGTAAACGTCATCCAATGCGTGAGTTTCAGGCGGGTGGCGCCAACTATCTTTCAACAAATGTTATTGGTTGCAAATCTTTTGTAGATTATCTTAATACAAACAGTGATCCTCGTTTACCAAAATTGTTCTCAGACGGAAATAGAGCTGCATTCTTTGGTGATTTTGACTCTAAAAAAGATTCAGATGGTAATGGGACAACAGATGACAAAGAAACATACTGTAAAGCTTTGTTTACAGGTGCCATGGATTTGATGTTGATGTCAGACTGGGAAGTTAGTTTCTATATCGCAGAGGTTTATGCCCGTGCAGGAAACAACGTGAAAGCAAAAGAGTTTTACGAAGCTGGTGTCGAGGCTTCTTTAACTCAACATGGAATATCAGATTTAAGTATAATTAATGCTGGTGGGTATGCTCAATGGCAAGATGGTACAGTTGAAGCTGAAATAAAACAAATTGCTATGCAAAAATGGGTTGCAAACTGTAATTATCAACACATTGAGTCTTTCTTAGAAAGAAATAGGACTAAATATCCTGCTGTAAATGAGATTGATATTGCGGCTAACAGATCGACTGCATTTACAAACTTTCCGGTGGGTGATTTAACCATATCTGTAAAAGGTAGAGCTTTATTGAATGGAAACTTGCCAGCTTCACCTTTATATCCTGAATCATACATTTTTAGAAACGTTAATTCTCCATCTCAGAAAGATAATGTTGGCGTTAAAGTATGGTGGAATTTAAAATCAGGCAAATAAATTTATAATCTATTAAATAAGATAGTTATGAAAATAAATAAGTATTTCTTAATTTTTCTATCTGTAATTTTTCTAATGTCATGCGAAAAAGATACAGAAGGGTTATCGTCTGTCACATATTACTGTGATCTTGAATTAAAAGGGAACTCTGTCGAGTTAGTGGCTCTTAATGGAACTTATACAGAGCCAGGATGGGATGCGACGGAAAAAGGAGTAGATGTTTCGGCAAATGTTACTGTAGCCGGAACTGTGAATGCAAGTGTTGCAGGTCTTTACACTTTAACATATTCCGTTAAAAATGTAGATGGTTTTGCTAAATCCCTCACTCGAAGAATAATAGTTGCTGATGCTACTCCATCTGCGCTTGAGTCAGGAGTTTATACTGTATCTAGTTCAAGTAATAGAAATGGTGTTGCTTATGGAAGAGATTTTCCAATATTAATATTTCAGGTTAGTCCTGCCGAATTCTTCATTTCTGACTTCTTAGGTGGTTGGTATGAACAAAGAGCAGGATACGGAAGTAATTATGCAATGACAGGACGTTTTACTTTAGCTGGGGATAACACTTTGAGTCTTGTTAGCAGTTCAATTATCGGTTGGGGTGATGGACTTGATGGAATAAGTAATGGAGTTTATAATCCGGCAACTAAAACAATTTCTTGGACTGCTACATACGTAGGTACACTCAACTTCAATGTAACAGCTACTAAAGAATAATTTAAAAACATCGCAATATGAAAAAAATATTATTTTTATCCATTACCTCTATTATTATACTTTGCACTTCGTGTCAAGAAGAGTTTAAAAATTGGTATAGCGCAACAGCTAATTATGATGGAAGGTTTGTTGTAGCTACAGCATGTGAAGAATACAACGACGATGACACATCTATTGAAGATGGTCTTGAAGTAATGATTTATAACACTTCTGACAATAAGGAAAACGAAATTTGGATTCAGTTCTCAGTTGCTGGAGAAAGTATTAAAGGCAAATTTAATTTAACAGGTAATTTTAATGCTTTCACTGATAGCACAACACAAGTGGAAAACATAGACAGCAACACAGTTTATGCATTCAATAATGCTGGAAATATGATTACTGTAGCCGGATTAGGTGTTCCTGCTTCTGCAGGGTTAATAGCAGATGGAGTTCAACTTTATACTCGAATTACGCTAATAGAAGGCAAAATTCTACCTAAAAGTGCAACAACAATAGGTGGTAATATATCAGATAGTCTGTATATCAAAGCTATTCTTCATCATGATTATATAGAGTTCGAGAGTTATGAAATTGATCCTGCGGATTGGGATGATCCTAATGTGCCTGAATTTGACTGGCAAGTAAAAGCGGGTTCAAACACTCCGGCTGATGATGATGGATGGGATGAAACATGGACTCTTGCAGGTTATCGATACACCGGATATCCGGAAGATATTGCTCATTAATAAAATAAAAATGTAATTTATCCTGATAATCTATTATGATTGTTTAGGGCAAGTTTACAATAAGATTTTTACTTTTATCCAATTGAGCTGAAAGTTTAACTAAGACGCAATATTACGTACTATCGATTCGTAATGTTGCGTCTTTTATTAATATTTATATCATATCCACATTCGTCATCGTTTCACTGTTTCATCTTCTCAACCTCCACCTTTTGTCGGTAAAAAACTTATATTCAGTTTAAATGTCTAAACCATGATTTATATGATTCATTTGATTTATTATGATATAAAAGGTATATGACAATGTGATTATTCAGTATTTATCATAAGAATCAAACGAATCAAATAAATCATAGTACAGACAATTGCACGCAAAATGTAAAAACTTTTCATTCTACCTGATTAATTTACCTTTTAATGATTTCCATTCAAACTTACTTTGTATTTTTGTGTCGTGTCGTGATGGCGATACACGTAATAATAATGTCTTAACCATGATTTATTTGATTCGTTTGATTTTTATGATACATATTAAATATCCACATTCAGCAATTACTTCTCAGGTTATCGGTTGTGCCATGCGTGTACACGGACAATTAGGAAATGGCTTTCAAGAAGTCATATATCAAAGAGCATTACAGATTGAAATGCGACTGGCAGGTCTTAAATTTAGTCGCGAATTTGAAATGCCAATTTATTATAGAGAATAGCATATAGGAACGAGAAGAGTTGACTTCTTGGTAGAAGATATAATTTCTGTCGAGTTAAAAGCTGTCGTACAGTTGCAAGATGTACATTTTGCACAAGCCATTAATTATTTGGAAGCATATAATTTAGAAGTAGGTCTCTTAATAAATTTTGGAGAGCGTAGTCTCAACTTCAAACGTTTGAACAATAAACGATATAAATCAGTGTAGACATTATAATCATCTTAATCATGTAAATCATATAAATCATCGTTTAGACAGAAGAATATGGAAGCATTAGACAGAATGACATTTAAGGCTTACAAACCTATTTTCGAGAAATTGGAGAAAATAGTCGACATCTCAGCATTGAGCAAAGAAGACCGTCTGCGTTACGACAGAAGTATCAGAAACTATCGTGATACTCTTGCTACATTGTCATTTGCCGAACAAAAGGGATTAAATAGAGGTTTGGAGAAAGGATTAAGCAAAGGTCGAAAAGAAGGATTGGAGAGAGGTGAAAAACGCAAACAAACAGAAATTGCTCGAAATATGAAAGCCGAAGGTTTTGACACAATGGTTATTGTAAAAGTTACAAGTCTTTCAGAAAAGGAAGTTGAGAAACTATAATACAATGAGGATTGCAAAACATCAAGAAATATAGGAATCAAAGAATGAGAAATGATAATATGAATATTTTTAGTAAATTTGCAACTTCATTTTTTTCAACAGGTATTTTAGTATGCAATTCAAAGAATATTCTAATTTTAATCTTTCAGAAATAAACAAGACAATCCTCAAATTCTGGAAGGATTCTGATACTTTCCATAAAAGTGTAAATTCACGTGAAGGTAAACCAACATTCATTTTTTATGAGGGACCTCCTTCTGCTAATGGTATGCCCGGTATTCACCATGTGATGGCAAGAGCTATTAAGGATATTTTTTGTAGATACAAAACCATGCAGGGTTATCAGGTAAAACGTAAAGCCGGATGGGATACTCACGGATTGCCTGTTGAATTGGGGGTTGAAAAAGCTTTAGGCATCACTAAAGAAGATATTGGAAAAACTATTTCAGTGGAAGATTACAATGCCGCATGCCGACATGATGTAATGAAATACACCAAAGAATGGGAAGATCTAACTGAGAAAATGGGATATTGGGTTGATATGAATGACCCGTATATCACATACGACAATAGATATATCGAAACTTTATGGTGGTTGTTAAAACAATTATATAACAAAGATTTGCTGTACAAAGGATATACAATTCAGCCTTATTCTCCGGCAGCAGGAACAGGATTAAGTACGCACGAATTAAATCAACCGGGATGTTACCGAGATGTAAAAGATACAACTTGTGTAGCACAATTTAAGGTAAGTAATTCAGCAATTTTACCATTTGCACAAGGTAATTCGTCAAATTGTTATTTTCTTGCATGGACAACAACACCATGGACATTACCTTCAAACACAGCATTATGCGTTGGTTCGAATATCGACTATGTACTTGTACAAACAACTAATCCATATACAAAACAAGAATGTCAATTGATTTTTGCAGAAGCTTTAATTGAACAGGTAATAGGTAAAAACGAATATGAAATTCTTGGGAAAGTAAAAGGCAATCAGCTTGTTGGCGTACCATACCAGCAATTGATACCATGGATGAATCCGGGAGAAGGCGCTTTTAAAGTAATCTCCGGTGATTTCGTAACCACAGAAGACGGAACAGGAATAGTACATATCGCACCTACTTTTGGAGCTGATGACGACAGAGTTGCCAAACAAAACGGAGTGCCACCGATGATATTAATCGATAAAGAAGGTAATCGTCAGCCGATGGTCGACAGGACAGGTAAGTTCTTCCGCATAGAAGATATTGATTCGCAATATATTGCAGACAAGGTAGATGTGGATCTATATAAAGAATTTGCCGGACGATATGTAAAAAACTCATATGATGAAAATCTGACTGAACAAGACGAGACATTAGATTTGTCAATTTGCGTGATGTTAAAACAGCAAGGTTTAGCGTATAAGATTGAGAAACATGTACATAATTATCCTCATTGTTGGCGTACAGATAAGCCTGTATTGTACTATCCGTTAGATAGCTGGTTTATCAAAACTACTGCTTGTCGCGATGAGATGATAGCACTTAACAACACCATCAACTGGAAACCACAGTCGACAGGCACAGGTAGATTTGGTAAGTGGTTGGAAAACCTGCAAGATTGGAATCTGAGTCGCAGTCGCTATTGGGGAACTCCCCTACCTATCTGGAGAACAGAAGACGGAGCAGAAGAAATATGTATAGGCTCGGCAGAAGAACTAATGTTTGAGATAGAAAAATCTATCAAGGCAGGATTTATGCAAGAAAATCCATTCAAAAACTTCAAACCGGGTGTATATAATACAGAAAATTACGCTGTAAAAAATATCGATCTGCATCGTCCGTATGTTGATCATATCACATTAGTATCTCAAAGCGGCAAACCAATGAAGCGTGAGTTGGATTTGATAGATGTGTGGTTCGACTCAGGTGCAATGCCGTTTGCACAAATACATTATCCATTCGAAAACAAAGAAATGGTTGATAATGGTTCGATATATCCGGCTGATTTTATTTCAGAAGGAGTTGACCAAACTCGCGGATGGTTCTTTACTTTACATGCCATCAGTACTATGGTACGAGGTTCTGTAGCATTCAAAAGCGTTATTTCCAACGGATTAGTATTAGATAAAAACGGTAATAAGATGTCGAAACGTCTGGGTAATGCAGTTGATCCGTTCATAACTATCGACAAATATGGTTCAGATCCTTTAAGATGGTATATGATGACCAATGCATCGCCATGGGATAATTTAAAATTCGATATAGAAGGCATTGAAGAAGTCAGAAGAAAATTCTTCGGAACTTTATATAACACCTATTCTTTCTTCGCATTATATGCCAATGTAGATAGATTCACTTATTCAGAAGAAGAAGTACCACTGTCGAAGCGACCGGAAATAGACAGATGGATAATTTCACTTTTGAACACATTGATAAAAGATGTAACAGAACATTACGAAAACTACGAACCCACCAAAGCAGGTAGAGCAATAGCCGATTTCGTTGGAGAGAATTTAAGTAACTGGTATGTAAGATTGAACCGTAAACGTTATTGGGGAGGAGAATACAATCAAGATAAAATTGCAGCTTATCAAACATTGTATACTTGTTTGGATACAATTGCAAAGCTAATTGCACCTATAGCTCCATTCTATTCGGAACAATTATTTTTAGATTTGAATAAAGTTACCGGCAAAGATAAATCAGAATCAGTACATCTGACTGATTTTCCAAAATATCAATCGGATGTAATTGACCAACACTTAGAAAGTTGCATGCAGCAGGCACAGCAAGTTTCGTCTATGATATTGGCATTAAGGAAAAAAGCCGAGAAGAAAGTGCGTCAACCACTATCTAAGGCAGTTGTACCTGCACCGGACGAGCAAACATTCAGCGAAATACAATATGTAGCCGAGCTAATTAAAGCCGAAGTCAATATTAAAGCTTTGGAGATTATTCCTGCTGATGCAGACATGGATAACTTAGTGAAGAAAGTCAAACCCAATTTCAAAACTTTAGGAAAGAAATATGGCAAGTTGATGAAAGACATAGCGGCAGCATTAGGTACATTCAACAAAACACAGATAAGTGAGATTGAGCAAAATGGCAGGTACACACTTCAGATAGATAACTCTGAAATAGAGATACTTGCAGAAGATGTAGAAATTATCACAGAGGATATGCCCGGCTGGTTGGTTGCCAACGAAGGTAAGCTAACAGTAGCGTTGGACATCACAGTTACAGATGAACTTATGCGTGAAGGTATAGCGAGAGAATTAGTCAACCGCATACAAAACCTGCGAAAATCAGAAGGCTTGGAAATAACCGATAAAATTATCATCAGGATAGAGAAACAAGCAGAAATCAATGATGCAATAGAAAATTTTGGTAAATACATAGCCACACAAACATTAGCAACAAAGATAGAGCTTATAGATAATGTTAAGTCACCCATAGAATTAGACTTTGAAGATTATATAGTTAAGATTCAGATAGAGAAAGTTTAAAAACTATTTGCTATTTATTTAAAAAACATTATCTTTGCAGTCCGAATTTTTGCCCAATCTCTGGCAGCTAAGAGAGAACTGTGAATATTGCGTAAAAAATTTAATGTCAAAACAAAGAAAAAATGGATTTAATAAAAGTTGCAGAGCAAGCGTTTTTGGTTGAAAACAACCATCCGGCATTCCGACCGGGAGATACAGTTACGGTTGCTTACAGAATTAAAGAAGGAAACAAAGAACGTATTCAGGAATTCCGTGGAGATGTTATAAAAATCTCAGGTCACCAAGGAAGCAAAAGATTTACAGTACGTAAAATGTCAGGTAATATAGGGGTAGAAAGAATTTTCCCTTTAGATTCACCATTTATCGACAAGATTACAGTGAACAAATTCGGTAAAGTACGCAGAGCTAAATTGTATTATTTACGTGCTCTAACCGGTAAGAAAGCAAAAATTAAAGAAAGAAGAGTATAAATTTATTCTTTATGGATATAAGAAAAGAGAAATTAGTTATTACAATTAGTTTCTCTTTTTTTTATTTTCGAAAAACAATTTCAATATTACTGTGTTTTACAAATAAAAACAATAATTATGCACTATCTTTTCGAAGGCGCACAGAATTTTCACACCAATGATTATGTAGAATTAAAACGCCTATTTAAAAAGATAGGATACGCACAAAATCCTCATACGCTATTCATTGGTTGTTGTGATTCGCGTTTAGTTCCCAATCTTATCACCAGAACATTACCCGGAGAAATTTTTGTTATACGCAATATTGCTAATATAGTACCCATTTATCGGCAATCAGAAGAATTTCTTGCTACCACATCAGCAATAGAATATGCAATTAAGGTATTGAATGTAGAAAACATAATCATCTGCGGGCATTCAAACTGTGGAGGCTGCAAGGCTGTATTTGCTGATGAAAGTCAGACTAAAGATATACCGCACACTAAAAAATGGCTTGAATTAATGGGGCGTGTAAAAAAGCAAATCAGTACTATTCAGTTCAAAAGCGATTTTGACCGTGATTTAATGACAGAGCGAATGAATGTTGTTGAGCAAATGAATCACCTGCTGACTTATCCCTACATAGAAGAAAGTTTTCACAACGGTAAATTAAAGATTTTCGGATGGCATTACATCATTGAAACAGGTGAGATTTTCAATTTTAATCAAGAGACAGGAGAGTTTGAAAATATTACGAAAGGATGAATATTGAGTAGACTGTAACAGGTTGTATGAGTAAAAAAGCCATAAAAGTCACTGTTTTAGTTACCAACAAGCCGGCATCGGTTATCGCAATTATACCACTTTCCACATCTAAAAAATCAAACTCAAACAAAGATTGAACTTCTTCAAAAGCATCTATTTCATGCTGATCTATAGAAACTTGTGTTCGAAAGAATTTATTATCTCGTAAATATCTCAGGCAATTATTCTTCAGCATTACAAACAATAAACGCTCAGCAGGAGGATAATCTTTAAGATTTTTCCTTTTTTCCCAAAACTTCACAAAGGTATCCTGAACGATATCTTTGGAAAGCTCTTTATCTTGCATAAACATATTTGCATAACAAATTAGTCGTGGATAGGTTAGACCGAATAAGGTTTTAAAAGCATATTCAGATCCTGCTCTTAACTCACTATTAAGCTCATCTATGTTTGTGTTTATTTTCAAGAGTGGTTAACTTTATTGATTCCTTTACATAAGGATATCAACTATTTTACATTTTATTGATTCAATTTTTAATGAACATACGGTTATCTATACCTTTGCTATGCGTTACTCTGGCAATGTAAGTCCCGTATTCCAATGCACTTACGTCAACTGTTCTTGTTTGAGTCTCAGTAACAATTTGACCGGTTAAATTCAGAATTTGAATATTTGTCACCTCTTGAACTCCTTCAATATTAAGTATATCAAAGCTCGGATTGGGAAATATACGTATTGTACTTTCAGTTCTTAGCTGATTGACAGATGATAGCGGTGTATATGGAGATAGTTCTTTCAAATTTGCCTTCATGTAAATCGGTAGATAGGTTCCTTTGTCGGCTCTTTGCTGCGGAACTGTTCCTCCAAACGGATAAAGCGAATACGATAAAGTATATACTCCGGTGGTTTCCGATTCCGGACGATTATGAATATGTCCTAAATAGAACAACACACCTTCCTCTGAAGGAATCTTATAAAGAACTGTTTTATTTCCCCAAGGACCATAGGGTGTTTGAGAAAACCACACACAAAAATCGCTACTCAAATTAGGGACTCCGCTCATCACATAATTCCCTTCACCTAATTTTCGAACGCTACATCCAGGAGCTGTTACTATTTGTTTTGCCTGCGATAAATCCGTATCCCAAGTGTTAGTCTTTGTGTAAAATTCCCATTGGGTATCCGGATTATTAAGTTGTCCGGCAGGTACTCTTGCTACACGTGTGTATCTTGCAAATCCCGAACGCATTTCAGTATAAATATAGGTATAATCATCTTCTTGCAACAATGCGTTAGGGATATCAGAGCCTTTATAGGCGGAAACAATTTTCTTTTCAAGAGTTAAATTAGGCAAAGAAAAGGTAGCTACTCCTGCACTATTGTTATAATCCAACCCTCCCCATTCGTTGTACATGACGATCAGTTTATTATTTTCTATTATTCCATCACCTACCCAATAAATACCTTTGGATGAAGTGACTAATGTTTTAGGGCTCGATTGTGTTCCTGCATACAATGTTGTTAGTTTACCATCCAAATCTTCTACAACAATTAAATTGTTAATCATCGTGCCTTCCCTTAAGTAATATTCGTTTGGATTAGGCCAACCTAAAAACGAATCACTAAAAATCCAGGCTACCCGTCCGTCCGGTAAAACTACCGACACATCATTATCTCCGGAAGCCCATCCGTATCCCGTTAAGTTGTTCTGCCACATCAATTGAGTCTTTAAATCCAACACAGGATGTGTATCGTCAATTATCTCAAAATCATCTAAATAATAAATTCCTATAGTATTAAATGAAATGTCCATTTTTATGTAGTCATCTTTCGATGTAAAAAGATACTGATACATTTGCCAACCGTTTTTCCATGACCCAAATGCATCATCTATCCTGAATTCGCATTTTGTGTTGGTATTTTCACCTATAAAAGTTATAAACATTCTACTGTTTGCCTGAGCTGATTTTGCCCAAAAACGAACCATGTATATTTTCTCCGTATCTGTTGAGATGGAGTCGTAAATTAACTTAACTGAATTTGTAGCTGATACCCTTTTAGTAACATTAACCTCCAACATATTGCGTCCTGAATGTGGAGAGTTAGTGGTAATGATATTGAATGTAGCTTCAGCAGCATTATTGATTTCTGTTTCCCAATTGGCAAGACTTCTCTCGAAACCCCCATTATCTAAAAGTTGATATTGTTGAGAAAAAATATATGTTGTTAAGCTTAAAATTACACAAATTAAGTAAGTTTTTTTATCCATAATAGTTTTCTATTTGTTTTTTATGATTATTTCGACACACCAACGTATCATAAATGAATACCCAATTATAGTATAAAACCCTACCTCTGACTTTAAAAAGATATTGTTTTTAACATTACCCCTCAAATTCCATCAAATACGCTTTTATAAAATCGTCAATATCGCCATCCATTACTGCGTTGACATTGGAAGTTTGATAGTTGGTGCGATGATCTTTTACACGGCGGTCGTCAAATACATAGCTTCGAATTTGTGAACCCCATTCTATTTTTCGTTTACCTGCTTCTATTTTTGCTGTTTCTGCCCTGCGTTTTTCTAATTCAAGTTCATATAACTGCGACTTCAACATACGCATTGCATTATCCTTATTGCCAAACTGCGAGCGACTTTCAGTGTTTTCAATGATAATTTCGTCCATTTCGTTGGTTACAGGATTTTTGAACTTATAATGTAGGCGTACTCCGGTTTCGACTTTATTTACATTTTGTCCACCTGCACCGCTTGAACGGAATGTATCCCAAGTAAGATTGGCAGGATTAATATCAATTTCGATAGAGTCATCAACTAAAGGAACAACAAAAACCGAAGTAAAAGATGTCATACGTTTTCCTTGAGCATTAAAAGGAGAAACACGAACCAAACGATGAACTCCATTTTCCGATTTAAGATAGCCATAAGCCATTTCACCCTCAATTTGCATGGTAACAGTCTTAATACCGGCTTCATCACCTGATTGGTAATTAGTTACCTCCAACTTATATTTCTGTCGTTCTGCCCAACGTTGATACATCCGAAATAACATGTCTGCCCAGTCTTGAGCCTCTGTACCACCGGCGCCTGCAACTATCTTAACAACTGCACCGAACTTGTCTTCTTCTTTCGATAACATGTTTTTTAATTCCAATGCCTCAACAAGAGAAAGTGCATGAGCGTATGCCTGATCTACTTCTTCCTCAGTAACAGCTTCTTCTTTAAAAAAATCATATGCTAACTGCAATTCATCAGTGGCAGCCTTAACCCCATTATAACCTTCTATCCAGCTTTTCAAGTCTTTAACCTTTTTCATCTGAATTTCAGCCGCTTTTGTATCATCCCAAAAGCCCGGAGCATGAGTTCTTAACTCTTCTTCTTCAATTTGAATTAATTTAGTATCGACGTCAAAGATACCTCCTCAGCGCATCCTCGCGCTCCAACACATCTTTTAGTTGGTCTTGTGTAATCATATTTTTTTAATTAGTGATTGGTAATTGGTGATTGGTGATTAGTGGTGCAATATTATTATCTTTATAAAATTGAGAAGTTTATTAAAGCACCCGGGACAAACACCATGATAAATCCAAGTGTAAATCCTGCTAAAGTCTGACCCGGCGTATGCGCCTTCAATTCAATACGTGACAAAGCAGTAAGTCCCGATAATAAAAACATAGAGACAAACAGCCATACAGGATTTATTCCCATCACGTATGAGTAACTAAACACTCCGCCTGTAAGTCCGCCTATACCCGAAAGATGTGCACTTATCTTCCATTTTGTATTAATGAGTGTAATTATCACAATAGATAAAATAGATCCTATACCCATTGCAACAATGAAAAAAGGCATATTCAATACTTGCCACATAAAGAATGTCCAGAATACATAAGCTAACAAAGCAAAAAGATACGGGAATGTACGCTGTTCACGTTTTGAAATATATAAGTCCTTTATTTGTCCGCTACGCATCATCATTATAATCGGCATGGCAGGCAATAAAGCTGTAAAAATGAAAGTACCGCTTAGTGCAATCCATTTCCACGACTCATTATAAAACAACATTAAATTAGTGCATAATAAAAACAAAACACCAAAAGTAGGCATCAACAAAGGTTGAAAAACAAAGGATATTACTTTTAAAAACTTTCTCATTAGCTATATTATAATTCTTTTCTTAATCGTGCCACTGGTATATTCAATTGTTCTCTATACTTAGCAACGGTTCTTCTTGCTATATTATATCCTTTAGTTTTCAAAACATCCACTAATGCTTCATCATTTAAAGGTTTCTTTTTGTCTTCGCCATCAACACAGTCTTGCAATATTTTCTTAATTTCACGAGTGGAAATCTCTTCTCCTGATTCATTAACCATAGATTCTGAGAAAAAGTATTTTACCGGAAAAACACCAAATTCAGTTTGTACGTATTTACTGTTGCTAACTCTTGATATAGTAGAAATATCATATCCTGTAATATCAGCTATGTCCTTTAGTATCATGGGTCTCATAAAAACATCATCTCCTTCTATAAAAAAATCATACTGAAAATTCACTATTGCCGTCATAGTTGTCAATAATGTCTCATTTCTCTGTTTGATAGCATCTATAAACCAGCGTGCTGAATCAATTTTGTGCTTGGCAAACATAACAGCATCTTTTAGCTGAGTGCTACTCTTACCTTTTTTATCATTATATTCATGAAACAAGTTATTGTATGCGCTACTAACTTTAAGTTCGGGAATATTACTGTTGTTAAGATGAACAGACAGCTTCCCCTCTTCATTTTCAACGATAAAGTCGGGCACAACAACTGTCATTGATTTTTCGAGTAGGTTTCCACCCCAAGCATTACCCGGTTTGGGATTTAATTTAGATATTTCTGTAACTGCCTCTCGCAATGTATCATCGTCTAAATTCAGATTCTTTTTTATCCTATCGTAGTGCTTTTTAGAAAATTCTTCAAAATAATCATTAATAATCCTTAGAGCAATATCAACTTTATTACTATATTTCTTCCTTTCCAACTGTAATTTGAGACATTCCTGCAAATTGGCTGCACCAACACCCGGTGGATCAAACTCTTGAATAACAGATATTATTTCCTCCATTTCCACATCAGTTGTATGCACTCCCGCATGAAAAACAATATCATCAACCATCGACTCTGCAGTACGTCTTAAATAACCTTCCTCATCAATATTGCCTATAACGTACTCAGCCAACATACGTTCATGCTCGTCAAGCTGCTGCAATCCAAGCTGCGAAATTAAATTTTCATGGAAAGTAGTACCAATAGAAAATGGGATATCTTCTCTTTTATCGTCTTTAGATGTATTGTTAACTTTCAATCGGTAATCAGGTATGTCGTCATCAGCCATATATTCCTCAAGATCCATATCATCGTTATTTCCACCATCATCATTAATATCATCATCATCCAATTCATTATCATTTTTCTCCGCACCTTCTTCAAGAGCAGGGTTTTCTTCCAATTCCTGACGAATACGCTCTTCAAGCTCCAACGTAGGAACTTCAAGCATTTTTATTACCTGAATCTGTGCCGGTGAAAGTTTCTGTTGTAATTTTTGTTCTAATGACTGTCGCAACATATGCTGTCTTGATTTCAAATATTCAGGTGCAAAGGTAGTGAAAATAGAAAAAAGACGAAAATTTTATTTTCAAAACAGATTATTTTGCACTTTTCAACTCCAAATCAACGCGACCTAAATACCACCCGCTTTTAGCCATCTGTGCAATAAGTACAGTTTTACCTTTTGCATTTGTTGCTTTTACATTTTCAAGAAGCAAATGAGAATGTCCACCAATGATAAGATCTACATATTCAGAGTGTTTAGCAATATTGAAATCGTTTATTTTTATAGATGTTGAATCTGCTCCAAGATGAGAAAGGCAGATTATAACGTCACATTTTTTGTTTTTCTTTAAAAACTTCTCGTACTTTTTGACTGTAGAAATAGGATCTAAATATTTTATTCCTTTAAAATTACTTCCCATAACCAAGCCTTCCAATTCAACTCCCAAGCCGATAATTCCTATACGCATATTTCCCTTCTCCAAAACCAAATAAGGCTTTACTACAGTAGAAAGAGATGTGTTTTTTACATCATAATTTGAAACTACAACCGGAAACTTAGCAAGTTGTAAAACAGCAGCTAAGGAGTCAACTCCATTATCAAATTCATGATTACCAAAGGTTACTGCATCATAAGACATCATATTATAAGCCTGTAATTCTACTCTGCCTTTGAAAAAATTGAAATATGGAGTACCTTGTGAAAAATCACCTGCATCTAAAAGTATCAAATTTTCTTCTTGTTGTCTGATTTGATTAATTATACCAAGCCTGCGTGCATAACCGCCCATATCGGCATTACGAACAGCATCAGTAGATGTAGGTTCAATTTGACTGTGTGTATCGTTGGTGTGCAGTATTACTAATTTGTTGTGTTGCTGACCGATTATCAAAAAGGTCTGCAAAACAAGTATCAGCAATATAAATGTTTTCCTAGTACTCATGTATTTACTTTTTGATATAAATTCTTCCATCTAATTCCGAAGATATTGATTTGCCTTGTTTTGTTTCATTTTGAATATAATCAATCAGCATATCTCTAACTTTAACACCTGTATTCAAACGTTTTATAGAGTTTTTAAGCTGAATCATCCCATCATTTCCTTCTGATAGATAATCATTGGTGGCTACAATGTACACCTTATCTTTGACCAATGATTTACCTCCAATTAATACATCAACAGCCTTTCCGTTTTGAATCCCCATTTTCATTCCTGCTACCCCTTCTCCACCGATGGATGCAAAAAAATCAAAAAGATTAATAAGCTCTTCTCCTTTAATCCACAGTAAAACTAACTCATTTTCGAAAGGCATTAATTCGAAAATTTGAGACACAGTAATATTTCCAGCAGGAATTGGTGCTCTTAATCCTTTTATATTTACAATCGAAAAATCCACATGCTCTTGTATCTTGTCTTGTGCTACATTAAGATATACATCAGCCGAGAAATTAGACATCAAACTTTCAGGGGCACGTACTTTCATGTCTTTATCAGTATAACCAATAACTACATTCATTTCTTTTTCAAGCTGTTCCTTAAAAGGCTGAATGAATTTTTTCATATTTATATCAGCAGTGTTTTCCGTAGAATTATTTATTGGAATTGCTACTGATTTCGAATCTACTACCTGCCATTTAACCGTTTGGCACGATGTGAAAATAAGTATAAATAAACTATAATATAAAGACAGTTTAATATATGAAATTGATTGTTTGCACATACTTTACCAGTTTTTATAAGGCTTTTTTGATAAATAAACATTATAAAAGCGTTTATCACCTGTTACTTCTTTACCTAACCAGTCAGGTTTAAAAAAAGATTCACTTTCGTTTTTAAGTTCAATTTCCGCAACGACCAAACCAGTATTATCTCCTAAAAACTCATCAACTTCATACATATGATCTCCCGTAGTTACTTCATATCTATCTTTTTCTATAACAATATCATTACATAAGAGCAAAAGTTCCTCTGCTTCTGCAATAGCAATTTCTTTCTCCCATTCGTAACGGGAGGTACCCGACGAATTACTTTTCCCTTTAATGGTAAGAAAAGCCTTATCATCGCATATCCTTATCCTAACTGTTGATTTATCCGAATTAGATAAATATCCCTGTATGATATGAGTTTGTCTGTAAGATTGTGTTTTATAGCTATTTGAAACAACTAAAAACTTTCTCTCGATTTCCTGTGGCATTAATTAACTATTATTTTTGCTCACAATGGTTAGTAATTCATCTAACTATACTTTCTCAACCACTAATTCCTGATTTGTACTTTGATGTACCTTTTCTTTTGCAGACTGACTTGATTGAGTAAAGGAGTTATTTTTATTAGATGCTTGCTGCTCTGTAAATTTATGAACTATTTCCTTATCCGGATTATTTTTTCTTGCAAATGCACTTTCATAGAATAGCTCACGCACTTGAGAAAGAATTGGATCTACAGACAAGCCTTTCTCCATATTCAAATTCTCAATTATCTGTTTTGCTTCGCTTATAAATTCCGGTGCAGGAATTTGAATAACACAATCCAAGTTAGTATTTTGTTCGTTAGTAAATAGAGAGGTGTAAATCTTCCCGACTACATTAGCACCTTGATTTAAAGTAACTCTGCCAAAACAAAATATATTGCCGATTATGGTGCCTGACAATATTAATTCTGCGCAAATAACATCTCCTGTAATTTTAGATGAACTATCAACAATAACTCTGTTATTTGTAAATATGGTACCATTAAAATCACATTCTATTCTAATTGCTTTGTGTGATTTAATGTACCCTTCCAAGAAACTATTCTTAGGAATTAAAATAGGAGAATCATCATACTTTTTTTCTTCTTGTTTCATATAAATAGTATTTAGGTTGTTCAACGAACAACGGATTAATATTTTCATGATAAATTAATACAAACAGAGAGTTATTAAACAAACTTAATCGCTTTCTAAACGAAAAGCTCCACAAATATAAAAATATAAATTCTATTAACAATCAATTTACCATATTTTTTAAAACATATTTTTACAGTTAATGTTCTATTGTTAAATAAAAAAATTAATTTTGCAATTATTACGTCTGAATTATTTCTATCAAATCAATATATTTAAGTAATGTTTATTAATTGTATTTTAACAAAGTAATAAGATGAAAAAGCCAATTATTTTATTTCTATTTCTATTATCACTCAGTTTTATCAGAGCAGAAATTTCTCTTCCCTCTTTCTTCAGTAGTGATATGGTTCTACAACAGCAATCAACAATTAAAATTTGGGGTAAAGCTGAGCCTAATAAAAATGTGACTGCTATTACAAGCTGGAACTTAAAAAAATATAAAGCAACTGCTGATAATGATGGAAAATGGTCAATGTCAATTACAACAGGCAAAGCCGGAGGTCCGTACTCTATTATATTAAGTGATGGAAAAGCTGTAACATTAAGCAATATTTTGCTTGGTGAAGTGTGGCTATGTTCCGGTCAAAGCAATATGGAAATGCCTATGAGAGGCTTTAACGGACAGCCAGTTGAGGGTGGTAATCTTGATATTTTAAAAAGTACAAATTCTAAATTACGATTATTCAGGGTAGAGCGCAAAGCAGAATTAGAGCAACAAACAGATGTAACCGGACGATGGGAAGAAGCCATGCCTGTAAGCGTACGTAATTTTAGTGCAACTGCATATTATTTCGGAAGATTGCTTCAAGAAACTCTTAATGTGCCGGTTGGATTGATTTCCAGTTCATGGGGTGGGTCGACTATTGAAGCATGGATGGATGCGGAAATGCTAAAAGAATTTCCAACAGCTACTATTCCTACATCAAAAGAAAATATCAAATATCAACATCAAGCTCCTACCATGCTTTATAACGGTATGATTTATCCATTAATAGGTTATGGAATCAAAGGTGTTATATGGTATCAAGGTGAAAGTAATAAAGATAATTATCAAGACTATGCCGGAATGTTTAAGTCTATGACAGACGGATGGAGAAAAGTATGGGGATTAGAGGATCAAAATTTTCCGTTTTATTTTTGTCAGATTGCACCATTTGAGTATAATGGTGGAAAAAACTCAGCTTTTTTGAGAGAAGCTCAGACAATTGCAGCAAAAGAAGATAATACCGGAATAGCAATATTAATGGATACGGGAGAAAAAGAATGTATACATCCGGCAAACAAACGTGCAGCAGGTGAAAGATTAGCACTGAATGCTATTACAAAAACATATAATATAACAGGAATTGAAGGTGAGAGTCCGGAGTATAAGGACATAAATATTAATGGTAATACAGTAACTGTAAATTTCGCAAAAGCTCCAAACGGATTGTATATTAAAGGTGGAGAGTCCCAAAACTTTACTCTTGCCGGCGAAGATAAGATTTTCTATCCGGCAAAAGCAAAATTTGTAAGAAATAAGCTTGAAGTAACGAGTGAATCAGTACCAAATCCGGTAGCAGTAAGATATGCATTCGAAAACTTCGTTATCGGTGATTTATTTGGCATGGGTGATTTACCGGTATCTTCTTTCAGAAGCGATGATTGGGACGACTAAAGTTATAACCATTTCTTCCTTCTAAAGAAAATCAAAACTGCAATAGAGAATAAAAGCATTACAAGAATTGAAAAAGGATATCCATATTTCCATTCAAATTCGGGCATATGCTTGAAGTTCATACCGTAAATACTGGCAATAAGTGTCGGTGGCATAAAAATCACCGACACCACAGTAAATATCTTTACTATTCTGTTTTGCTGAATATTTACCAACCCTAAGAAAGTATCTTGCAGATAATCAAGTCGGTCGAACCCAAAACGAGTATATTCAAACAATGAATTAATATCCTTGATAACCATTGTTAGTTTCGGTAATAATTCATGTGGAAACAAATTCGACTTTAACATATTAGATACTACTCTCTGCTTATCCACAATATTCTGCCGTATTATCATCACTTTTTCCTGAAGGTCTTTGATTCTCATAAGTATATCCTGACTTAAATCATCTTCAGTATTTAAAGTTTTACTTAAATTGGTAATTTCATCAGTAATATATTCAATCATATCAGCATCATATTCCACCCTTGTTTCAAGTAATGCCACTAAAACATGATATCCGGACATAAAACTTTTAGAGTCGGCATATATCTTTTTTACTGTATCGTTGAATGTTTTCAATTCGGTATCGCGCACAGAAACTAAAATGCCATTCTTCAAAATAAAAGATACAGGTTGCATCTGAAAATTATCCTGTAAAAAGTTGGAATTTGCAACTATGCTATCCTCAGTCTGAATATACCGAGAACTCATCTCAATTTCTTCAATCTCTTCATCTTCCTGTATATATATCTTTAGAAATTGCTCAAGCTCAGATTCTATCGCATCAGAAACATCTATCAAGTCTATCCATATCATATCCTTTAGATTTACTTTTTTAAGGATATCTATTGTCTTTGATATTTTCAGTTTACCTTCTTCCTGATAAAATAATCTTAGTTCTGCCATATCATTACTCCTTTCTTTTTATATCAACTGCTTACAATCTCAGCTTACAGTTGATTTGCAGTGAATTTACTGCTGTTTGGAAATAGAAAATTAATCTCTTATCGCAATTTCAATCCTGTTGGTCAGATCTACAAATGCAGACACGCTCAATTGTTCAGGTCTTTTATCAAACAATGGGTCGGCATATATGGGATTCTCTTTTCCAACAAGAGGTTTTAGCGAGTTACGCAATGTTTTGCGTCTTTGATTAAAGGCTGTTTTCACCACTGCTTTAAATAATTGTTCGTCGCAACCAAGCTTATTTACATTATTTCGAGTGAGGCGAATAACAGCCGATTTGACCTTAGGCGGAGGGTCAAACACGTGCTCGTGGACAGTAAAAAGATAGTCGATAGAATAAAAAGCCTGCATCAACACAGAAAGGATTCCGTAAGTTTTATTCCCGTGAACCGCTGCCATTCTTTCTGCAACTTCTTTCTGAATCATGCATACAGCTTGAGGTATCCTATCTCTATTTTCTAAAATCTTAAAGAAAATCTGGCTTGATATATTATATGGTAAGTTACCAATTATATTGAATTTATCAGGAAAAATTGTGCTGACATCGATTTTAAGAAAATCAGCATTAACAAGCCTTAATTCAGGATAATTGGTATTAAGAAATTCAATCGACTCTGTATCAATCTCTACAGCAGCTAAATTGATGTTGTCGTTATTTAAAAGGAATTGTGTAAGTACGCCTGTACCGGGACCGATTTCAAGAACACAAGCACGCTCTGTAAGCTCTAAGCTTCCAGCAATGCGATGCGCTACCTCCATGTCTCTGAGGAAGTGCTGCCCCAAGTATTTCTTTGCTCTTACTTGTGCCATGCTTATGATAGTCGTCGGACATAATTATTTTGAATAGATTTTTTGTACATTTGCGCTTTTAACGCCGCACAAAAGTAAACAAAATTGTAACAATTGACAACACAATGCGAAAATTTCTTATATCAACCGGAACAAACATACGCAAAATAGTAGATTTTTTCTACCCTCCATTCAGTAAATACTTTACAATTGAATTTTTCAGGTATGGTGTAACCGGTGCAGCTAATTTGATGTTCGACTGGATATTATATTTCTGTACATTTCATTTTATACTGGAAAAACAGATGTTGCATTTAGGCTTTGTTACTTTAAGTTCGCATATAGCTGCATTGGCATTATCTTTCCCAATAAGTTTTATTACCGGCTTTTTATTACAGAAATATGTAACTTTCACTTCATCTGCATTAAGAGGAAAAACCCAGATTGTAAGATACGGATTAGTGGTAATTTTCAATCTTAGTCTCAACTATTTCGGTTTAAAATTGTTAGTAGATATAGCAGGTTTATTTCCCACACCATCAAAAATGGGAATTACAATTCTTGCTGTAATTATAAGTTATCTTTCTCAAAAGAAGTTTACTTTTAAGTAGAATAGAGATGATAAAAATTAAACGTATATACGAAATCCCTTCTGAGGATGATGGTTACAGAATCTTAGTTGACAGACTGTGGCCCAGAGGTGTAAGTAAAGAGTTTGCTACACTTGACGAATGGAATAAAACAATCACTCCATCTCCCGAACTCCGAATATGGTTTAATCATCAAGCGGAACGTTTTGAAACTTTCTCTGCATTATATAAAGAGGAATTAACTAACTTCTCAGAAGAATTACATCGCCTGAAAACACTTTCAGAAACACAAAATCTTACTTTGCTATACGCTGCAAAAGATCCGAAAATCAATCACGCAATAGTTTTGCTCGATGTGTTGAATAAAATCTAACTTTAAAGTTAAAGACCCAATAAAATATATTAAGCTTCACCACCACCAAAGCCCATTGGTATAGGAGGCATCATTTGATTGTCTGCAATTTTAATTTTGCCTTGTTGACTTTCGTATTTTGCAATATTTTCCTGAAGTGCAAACAATAACCGTTTTGCGTGTTCGGGAGTTAATATGATACGCGACTTTACATTAGCCTTTGGTGTACCCGGCATTATACGGACAAAATCTATTACAAACTCTGATGTTGAATGTGAAATGATTGCAAGATTAGAATATATACCTTCCGCTATTTCAGGCGTTAATTCTATATTAAGCTGGTTTTGATTTTTGGGATCCATGATTATATTTTTTAAATTTCTATTAGTCGCAAAATTACTAAATTAATGTGGTTACCACAAAAGAAAAAAATTAAAACCCGAAGCTATATTGACTTCTACACTTCACTTGATATCGAGCGTGTCATTCCGAATGAGCGTAGCGAGTGAGGGATCTCCCCATACGTTGCAGTCGGCGGATTACTTCACAACATCATCTTCTTCGGCAGGTAAATATTTATCTAAGCTTTTCTTTGATTTTAACCCAAGCGATTTCATTTCATCAGCCTGACGAATTAAATTGCCCGGGCCGGTTGATAGTTGTTTGTATGCTGCCTGATATGAATCGGTGGCTTTTTCTAATCTATCGCCTACTTCATTCATTTTTTCAACGAAACCTACAAATTTATCATATAATAAAGCACCTCTGTCTGCAATTGCCTGTGCATTACGATTTTGATATTCCCGTTTCCATAAGTCTACAATCAATTTCAAAGAAGTTATTAAGTTAGTCGGATTCATCAACAAAATCCTTTTATCGTATGCAAATGACCACAAATTACTATCTCCCTGCATAGCTGCAATATAAGCAGGTTCACTCGGAATAAACATCATAACAAAGTCAAGGGCTTTATCATAATCATCATATCCTTTCGAACTTAATGCTACTATATGATTTTTTATTGCTGCAACATGCGAAGCAAGTTCTTGTTGTTGAATTTCCGGCTCTGTTGCCTCGATATAACGAGTAAAGGCATTTAAAGAAACTTTTGAATCGATTATTACCGAACGATTATCAGGATATTTTATAATAGCATCAGGTCGCATCTTTTTATTTTCTACATCCGACCTTAAAGCTGTTCCTGTATCATCTTTTAATTCTTCTTGCATAAAATATTCTTCGCCTTTTCGTAAACCTGATTTCTCTAAGATTTTCTCTAAAATCATTTCGCCCCAGTCGCCCTGAGTCTTAGCTTCTCCTTTTAAAGCACGAGTCAGATTTCTTGCCTCTTCACTCATCTGCTGGTTAAGTTCAGCTAACCTTTTCACCTCAGCTCCAAGAGAAAATCTCTCTTTTGCCTCTGTTTGATATGTGTCGCTAACAGTTTTCTTAAACTCTTTGATATTATCATCCAAAGGCTTCAATATTGCCTCCAAATTCTCCTTATTCTTTTGAGTAAAGCGTTGCGACTTATCTTCAAGAATTTCATTAGCAAGATTCTTAAATTCAGCAGCATATTTTAAACCTATACTGTCGACTTCTTCTTTAAGAGTAGCAAGCTTTTCCTGTAAAGCTTTCAATTCCGAATCTTTTTCAGCAACTTTTATGTTTGCTGATGTAATTACCTTGTCTTTATCTGCAATAGCCTGTTGCAGATTAACAATCTGATTTTGCTTTTCAGTAATTTGTATGTTTAAAAACTCGATTTCACTTTCCGTTTTCGCTTTCTGAGCTATAAATTCACGTTCAGTTTTGAGACTTATTTCTCTTTCTGTCTGTATGACTTTTGCACTTTTTTGCTTAGCTATTAAAAATCCTATCGCTAAACCTGTAATGATACCGATGATAATAATTACAATTTCCATAATATATATTAAATTTTACGTTTTAAGTGTGTAATTTTGTTTATACAAAGTAACTAATTTTCAAAAGATAATGCAAACCCAAGTAAAAAAATTATCTTTGTGCTCCAAATTGCATGACTGTTTTTATATATGAAAATCAAACTATTCTACATCGTACTATTTACGGTTTTTTTAGGTGCGTTACCCGTGATTGCACAAAATAAAATCACTTTAGAAACCGGGTATTTTAATCCGAAAAGAATTGGGTCACAAACAAGTGAAACATATTTCGATGCTATTCGGATAGGTGCTTTATACGAATATAATTTAAAATATAACTTTGCTTTGCAGAGTGGATTATTCTATAACATAGGATATTCTAATAAAACCCAAAAATATATCTCAACAGATAGCGTGGTATATAAGACATGGTCTCATGCACTTGAAATTCCTATCAGAGTTGTCTATAATCAGCCACTTTTCAAGGATTTTAAAATCTTCGGATATGCAGGACCCAATATTCAAATTGGCATTGCTCAAAATCAAAAGGTTATCTCAAACCTTACTGCTCCTTTGGAAAGTATGACCGGCATACAATCAGGCAATAATAACTTATTTAAAAACAATCTTAATCTTGTAAATTTCCAGCTTGGTGCAGGCGGCGGCGTTCAATGGCGTCAATTTATTCTCAAAAGCGGTTATGACTGGGGATTAAACAATTTAGATAAGACCAAAAAAGATTATATACATCAAGGTCAATGGTATGTAAGCTTTGGTTATCAGATAAAATAAGACTTTCAAGACTTCAAACATGGATCTTTATCAAATTTTCCTTGAACATCCTATAGTTACCACAGACAGTCGGAATTGTCCTGACGGTTCGATTTTCTTTGCTTTGAAAGGGGATAAATTCAATGCAAACAAATTTGCACATGAAGCTTTGGAGAAAGGTTGTTCATATGCTGTGATTGATGAGGCTGAATATGCAACTGATAGTCGCTTTATTGTTGTAAGAGATGTATTAAAAGCATTACAGGATCTTGCAAATCAACATCGTAAAAATGTTGGTGTAAAAATTATCGGCATAACCGGCACAAACGGAAAAACGACAACTAAAGAACTGATTGCTTCAGTATTACAAGAAAAATATAAAGTTCATTTTACTAAGGGGAATTTGAATAATCATATTGGAGTTCCTCTGACTTTGCTTCAATTAACATCAGAACATCAGCTTGCAATAATTGAAATGGGAGCAAATCATCCCGGCGAAATTAAAACATTGTGCGAAATAGCCGAACCGGATTTCGGTATTATCACAAATGTTGGCAAAGCTCATTTAGAAGGTTTTGGCTCTTTTGAAGGTGTAAAACAAACCAAAGCAGAATTATATGATTATATTTCTGCAAATGGCAAAGGGATATTTATCAATAATGATAATGAATCTCTAAAAGAAATGGCTAAGTCAGCTAAAATACATGAGGACAAGCAAGTTGCTTATAGTTTAAAAGCAAATGATGATTTAACTATGGTTACCGGTATGATAAGTTCTTCTGACCCTTTTCTTAATATGCAATGTCAAACGGGCACTATTTTTGATATCAACACGCACCTTGTGGGAGCCTATAATGCAGAAAATATACTTGCAGCAGTTACAATCGGACATTTCTTTGGTTTAAAGAACACTCAAATCAAACATGGTATTGAGACATATAAACCGCTGAATAACAGATCACAATTTATTGATAGCGGCAAAAACAAATTAATAGTTGATGCCTATAATGCAAACCCGACAAGTATGCTGGCTGCAATTAATAATTTTGCAGAAATGCAATCAAACAATAAGATGTTGATTTTAGGAGACATGTTTGAACTTGGCAATCAGAGCGAAATAGAACATCAAAATATCGTGAATGTACTTGAAGAAAAGAAGTTTCATAATGTGTTATTGATAGGGACAGCATTTATGAACACTAATAATAACTTTAAGACGTTTAATGATGTAGATGATCTTACTACTTATATTTCAAATAATTGTCCTGCTAACAATATCATTTTAATAAAAGGATCAAGAAGTGTTCAATTAGAAAAAATTATTTCATTGTTATAAATTTCATTATGTTTAAAGCGAGAAATTTAATTATTGTATTTTTAGTTATACTTATTATAGCACTGTTAGGTGTTGTCTATTATTTCTATAAAGATATTCAGCAGAAAGAAAGTGATCTTGAAGAGGTTACAACAATAATGGAACAGGAAAAAGATAGAGTTGAAGAAGAATATGAAAATCTTACTTATCAATTTGATGGCTATACGTCTACTATAAGAAATGACTCTCTTTTACAAGAACTTGAAGTTGAGAAGGCAAGAGTTAAGGAATTACTTGAAGAATTAAGAAAAACACGTTCTACAAATGCCAAAAGGATTCAAGAATTAAAAGATGAGTTAGATTCAGTACGAAAAATCATGATGCATCTTGTAGCACAAATCGATTCATTAAATACTGAAAATCAGCAATTGCGTACAGAAAATCAACAAATCAGACTAAAATATGCCGAGTCATCACAAACAGTTGAGTTATTAGAAAAAGAAAGAGAAAACTTGAGCGAAGTGGTAACACGTGCATCTAAATTAGAGGTGGTCGCATTTAATGTATCTACTTTGAACGATAAAAACAGAAAAACCGGAATTTTCAGTCGTATTGCCAGTCTGCAATTTGATTATACAATAGCGAAAAATATTACAGCAGAACCCGGCAAGAAAACTATGTATATCAGAGTTACAAGACCTGATGGCGAATTGCTCATAAAAGACAATCACAATACTTTCGCTTTTGAAAATAGAACAATCGGTTATTCTGCAAAAAAAGATTATGAATATGGTGGAGAAGCCGTAGAAGATGTAATATATTGGATAGTTGAAGAAATACTGTATCCCGGAAATTACAGAATCGATTTTTTCACTGATGGTGATATTGTTGGAAGTTATACTTTTGTGCTCAAAAAATAAAAAAATTGTATCTTTACAGTCTGAAAAATAAATTAATATGCGATATTTTCAAAAATATATACTGATTTTAGTAATTTCTTTGTTGTTTCTTTCTGCTTGTGATGAAGATAAGTATGGCGACTGGAAGATACTTAATGAACAGTGGTTAGAAAATCTGAAAGAAACACATAAAAACGATCCTGATTTTATCGTTACGGAGAGTGGGTTATGCTATAAGATAATTCATAAGGGACAGCACGCAACACCATATTCAGGTAGTTATCTAAGAGCAAGATACACAGGTAAATATATAACAGGTAAAAGTTTTGACAGTAGTGCCGGTACTCAACCTATGCCCTTATCGGGAACCGTTCAAGGTTGGCAAGAAGGCATTTTAAAAATCAAAAACGGTGGTAGGATATTACTTTATATTCCTTATGACCTTGGTTATGGAACGAAAGCATCTGGCGCTATACCTCCTTATTCAACTTTAGAATTTGATGTTGAACTCCTTGAAGTTCTAAATTAAGTACTTATGATGAAACTTATTAAGATAAATATAATATGGATTTTTATATTTGTTCTGAATATAACATCTATCTATGGTGTAGTTTATAATCTTAACAACATCCCAAACCCTAAAGCTATAGATAGCAGAACGCATGTAAGTAACCCTGATGGAATAATAAATTTCAATACAGTTCAGACAATCAATCAAAAACTCTCTTCTCTTGAAACGCAAAATCAGATTGAAGTTGCTGTTGTATTAGTTAATTCCATTGGAACAGAAAATATAGAAATGTTTGCTACTGATTTATTTAAGAAGTGGGGAATTGGTAAAGCAAAGGATAATAATGGATTGCTCATTTTATTTGTTGGCGACCAAAAAGCAATACGTTTCGAAACAGGATACGGACTCGAAGGTGTATTACCTGATGCTTTAGCTTCAAGAGTGCAAAATCAAAGTATGTTTCCTTATTTCAAGAATGGCGATTATGATACAGGATTTATAAAAGGTATCGATCATCTTATTACCATCTTGGAGAAAGAAGAATTTGAGAAAGAACAAAGTACAATTGCTTGGAGTACTGTTTTACCAATTGTAGCAGGAATATATGTTATAATACTTCTGATATCATTTGTTCTTACTAACTCATCTATCAAAAAAATCAAGAATAATGCAGTTTTACGAACAAATATCAGCAAATACATAGCAATTAAAAATAACAAGAGAGGTGTAATATCTTTAATAAACATAACTTCAATAGCTATAGGTGTTTTTGTTATACTGATGTTTTCCAATCCTGTTTTTTTAGTTTTTCTTGTTGGGATACCAATAATGACTTATCCTGCAAATCTTTATGCAAAAATTATAATGTGGAGAATAAGACGGCAACCTATCCCATGTACAGCTTGTGAAGGAAAAATGCATATACTTTCAGAAAAAAAGGAAGATGCATATTTGAAAGTATCTCAACAGTTTGAAGAAGAATTAGGTACAGTAGATTATGATGTATTTGTATGTAAAGATTGTGGTAATGAAGCAGTTTTTACACTCGATAAACCCAGTGCATATTCAGAATGTCCACAATGCAAAACCAAAGCATTCTCATTGCACAGTAAAAAAGTAATTGTAGCACCAACCTTTATAAATAGTGGTACAGAAAGAGTTACGTATAAATGTAAATTCTGTGGCTATGAAGAAAACGACAATCATCAATTACCAAAAATATCGAGAAACAGCTCTATTGCAGCAGGGGCAGCAGCAGGAAGTGTCTTTAGCGGACGAGGTGGCTTCGGCGGTGGTGGTGGATTTAGTGGAGGAAGTTTTGGTGGTGGATTGTCAGGTGGCGGTGGTGCTACCGGAAGATGGTAATATTTATTTTAGTATAAACCGCTAATGTTATTATTAGTGATTAGTGAATAGTGAATAGTTTGGAGTAATTAAGCACTCAACTTTAATAACCAATTACTAATTACCAATCACCAATCACTATAACACATTAGCATATTAACACATTATTCATATATGAACAAAACAACAATTTCATGGATTATAGCTGGTATTTTAATAGCTATTGTAGTTTTTGGTGGTATCAGCGTGTATAACAAATTAGTTATAATGGAAGAAGGCGTAAACGGACAGTGGGCGAATGTTGAAAACCAATATCAACGCCGTTCTGACCTAATACCTAATCTTGTAGCAACAGTAAAGGGTTATGCTTCACATGAAAGCGAAACACTTGAAAATGTTATAGCAGCAAGATCACGCGCAACACAGGTCAATGTTGATCCGGAAAAACTTACACCTGAAAAGTTACAAGAATTTCAGGCTGCACAAGGACAATTAAGTTCAGCTTTAGGTAGATTGCTGATGATAACGGAAAACTATCCTGACTTAAAAGCAAATGAAAATTTTAGAGACCTACAGGTGCAATTAGAAGGTACGGAAAACAGAATTTCAACTGAAAGGATGCGTTTCAATGAAGCAAGTAAGGGTTTTAACACTGCAATCAGACGTTTCCCTAACAATATCATTGCATCAATCTTCAATTTTGAAAGAAAGGTATATTTCGAAGCTGAAGAAGGAAGCAATAAAGCACCGGAAGTTCAGTTTTAATAATTGAAAATTTAGATTATGTCTGAAATAGATTATATAGCTTCAGATAATCGATACAAAGGTTTAGTAAGTTATCGACATTGCGGAACAAGCGGATTGAAACTGCCAATTATTTCTTTAGGCTTATGGCATAGTTTCGGAGATGTCGATAACCAAAACGAGGCTATTCAAATGCTGCATTATGCATTTGATCACGGAATTACCCATTTTGATTTGGCTAATAATTACGGAACTCCTTTTGGCAGTGCAGAGTACAACTTCGGTAAAGTGATGAAAACCGATTTTGCTCCTTATAGAGATGAATTGATTATCAGTACAAAGGCAGGTCATGAGATGTGGTCAGGACCTTACGGTGACGGAGGCTCTCGTAAATACTTAATGGCAAGTATTAATCAGAGTTTAAAACGCATGAATCTCGATTATGTGGATATTTTTTATTCGCATCGTTACGACCATAATACACCTATTGAAGAAACAATGGGTGCTCTGTCTGATATTGTCAAACAAGGCAAAGCTTTATATGTCGGCATATCAAAATATCCGGAAGATAAGGCAAAAGAAGCATATCGTATTTTACAAAAGAATGGTACACCTTGTCTGATATATCAAGGAAAGTACAATATACTTTCACGTGTGGTTGAACAATCAGCATTTCCATTAGCTGACAATAATGGTATCGGATTTATCGGTTATTCTCCACTTGAACAAGGAATATTAAGCGATAAATATCTGCGTGGCGGTATTCCAGAAGATTCAAGAGCAGGATTGAAGCACGGATTTTTGCAAACAAGCCAGATTACGCCAGAAACAATTGATAAAGTTGCTCAGCTTCAAATAATTGCTGAACGTAGAGGACAAACATTGGCACAGATGGCACTTGCTTGGTGTTTACAACATTCGGTTGTCACTTCAGTAATTGTAGGAACAAGTTCGGTAAAGCAACTTCAAGATAATATCAATGCGCTTTCAAATATTGATTTTTCATCTGAAGAATTAGTGGAGATAGATGTTATTGTAGGATAATTATATTTTTACAATATCCTCGTTATTAATATATTGGTACTACCTTTCCCCTACTTGTCAGAATTAACATATTATTCTTATATGCAAATAAAATGTCGCATATTGTTTTTTGTCTTAATATTATTTACCTGCTCAAGCTGTAACGATAATTTCATATCATCAATCCCTGATTATCCAGTAAATCTTGAATTGAACTTAACGGCTTCATACCCGACTTTTAAAGACAACCCATATCAATATTTAGTATTTGAAAAGCCAATATATAATAATGATCGTATTGGCTTTGGTGGTATATTGGTAATTTGTGGCTGGGGTAGTTCTTCTATTTATGAATACTTTGCATATGATTTAGCTTGTCCGCATGAAGCAGACTCGAAAATAAAAGTTGTACCAAATGACATCGGTCAAGCAGTATGTGAAAAATGCCAATCTACTTACGACATTGTTGGTGGTTATGGCATACCTTTAAATAGCAGCGTATCGAAAGAACCGCTCAAACGTTATAAAGTTTCACAAAGAGGTGATTATTTGCTTATTACACGGAAGTAATTGATTCTAACCAATGTTCGTTAAGCGAAGTTTCTTTCTTTATTCCTTCTAATGTTATTAAATTCCTTTTAATTTTTCTAATCGATTTACAGGGGGAATTAAAACAACTCCATCTGGTTCTTATTTGTTCATAATTATCACTTAGAACTGAATGGTGTGATTCAATTATATTTTTCTTGATAATAATATCAGATAGGACTTTTTCTTGATATAAAATATTTTTGTTTCGGTGAAAACAAGCTCAATTGACCATCACTTTCAGGAGCTTTCTCGATAGTTAGATAATTTGAAATAAAAATTTCCTTGCCATTTTGATCTGAGTTTTCGTTAATATTTCGCATGCCATAAGTCAAAGTCCAAGGTATAATATTCGCAAACGAAAATAAATCTCTTATAAATTCGCTGTCGTCATAAGTTATCAACCAATTATGTTTACATTTTCTCATGTTTTCAGCGAATCTTTTATGGTCAAAAGACTTATGCATATCACCATTCTTACCATAAAGTGCTGATTTTGTAGCAGAATAATATGGAGGATCAAGAAAAATAAATACTTTTTCTCCATCTTTATTCAATAATTCTTCATAGTCAAAATTTGTTATTTTTGAACCATTTATTACTCGTGCAAACTCATTTAGTCTTTGAATACTACTTTCTGTGAATCTCCCTGTAAATGCTCCATGACTAAAGCCGCCACTTAAACTTGTACCAGAAAAAGTAATTCTATTATAAATGAAAAAAGCTGCTGCCCTTTCCATGTCATTAAATTTATTTAAATTTTCATTCAAAAATTTATGTAATTCTTTACCTATGGGAAATTTATTTTTCCAATCATAAATTTGTACAATTAAGGTATCGACATCTTTTTGGGTCATTTCCCAAAACTTGTATAGTTCATAATAAAGGTCATTTACCCAAAACTTTTTATTTGGAAATCGTTGTTTTGCATAAATAAAAACCGAACCTCCTCCCAAAAAAGGTTCTCTAAATTCCTCAAATTCAGGTAAAAGATTTGAGATCAACTTTACTGCTCTACTTTTACCGCCTGGATATCTTAAAGGACTTTTTATCATTCTCCTTGAATTATTATTTCAAAATTATTAAGTTGTGATTCTTTAAATAATGTATTGAGTATTTCAATTTGACTGTTATTAAATGTGTTATTTTTAAAGAAAAGTTTATAATTATCATCTGAATCTGATGAAGTGAGTTTTCCTGTTATATGGTTTGAAGTTAGTTTCAAAATTGGCACAACGGTATAGTTAATATTCTCAATTAAAACATTTGTTAGGTTACAGTATAAAATCATTTTCAACAAACCATCTTTTATGTCGCCGAGACTTGGCAGTTGAGAGTTTGTGGAGTGCTTTCCTTCTATTAAATACAATATTTCATCTTTTATAGCAATTTCATCAGTAGTAAGATAATATAATCCACCTAAATAATTCTTTATCGTAATTGTTGCTTTTGTAGCTGTAGTTAGTACTTCTCTCGGTTGAATTGTCATCTGCTCTCTATGTTGTGCTTCTTTAGCTTTATTTCTTGAAGTTTCCATAAATTTATTAAAACCATCTTCAAATTGCTTTCTAAACTTATCAATACCACTTGAACTATGAAATGAAACGCCTAATTGCTTGTTAATATTTGAATAATATTGTTTCACTTTATCTATTAAAAAAGGTAAACAGTCTTTAATTTCTTTAAGATTCCAATGTAATGCTGAACTATGATAGTTACCAATCTCTTCAATCTTAGACAAAACATATTCATTATCAAATTTTTGATTTGTTATTTTATTTTCTCTTGTTGAGTGTTTTTCTGCTTTATGATAATATGCAAAAATCACATAAACATCCAACAAACTCATTAGTGATATAGTGTCCCATTGAATAAAATCTCTATCACCTTTTGACCCTTCATCTTTTATTATTGGAATTACTGTAATTTTTTTTGAAACAGACAAAGTGTTGTAAACTCTTTCAAATGGATATGAACGTGTACGTTTTGGAGACACCCATTTTGAGATTGCAAAATTATATTTTCTACTCTTTATAATGCAACAAGAAGGCATTGTATTAATATCAAAATCGACAATATTAATCTCTTTTAATTCATTTGACATTATTAGTTTATACTCAATACCTTCAATTTCAGCGTGAATATTCATTTTTCGATTTTTTATTTTTGAGTGTAATTTTCTCAAGGGTTTCATGATTAACACATCGAAACTTCCCTTCTTTTCTTTCAATAACTTCAAATATATCGCTATTTTCACAGCTAACCAAATTGTCGAATCCCGTTTTCTTTCTGATAATATTCTCAAGGTCTCTAATAATCTCAAAACCAATACTATTTCTACCAAGATTTTTTGCAACTTTCATAGTTGTACCACTTCCTAAAAATGGGTCTAAAACAGTTTCTCCTTTATATGAAAACAATTTAATTAACCGATATGGAATTTCTTCAGGAAATGCAGCTATACCTTTTTCAAGGGTTGAGCTTGGCAAAATATTTGTAATTTCCCAAAGCGTCATATACCATTTATTATCTTGAAATTCTTTCTTGTCAACCTTTGATAGCTCACGAACCTGTTCTGAAATTGAACGATAATCAAATTTTCCTTTCTGAAAAATTATTATACTTTCTAATAAATTGTCCGGATAATAATACATTGGATAAGGATTTTGAAGTATTACACCACTTCTTTTGCTAATTCTAAGATAGCCATCAGGTTTTTTCCAAGTTATTTTGTCTCTATATTTGAATCCAACTTTTTGAAATATTTTAATTGTATCGGCAATTATTGGATATTTGGTGCCGTCTACAAGCATATCATCAATATTAATAACTGCAATTCGTCCATCTTGTAAAACTCGATAGGTTTCGGAAGCAAAATTCTCAAGCATGCTTAGAAATGAATCGTAACTTTTAAAAAAACCATCATAATCAAACGGTGCATTAAAATATGGTGGAGAAGTAATCATTAAATGACATGTTTTGTTTGGAATTTCATCCATATTCATACAGTTTCCAAAAATCACTTTGTGTTTAGTTCTCATTTTTCTTTCTTTTTCATAATTACATATAACGACTAATATCAGATATTCCATTTAATGTAAAATATCTTACAAAACCACTCCAAAAATAATAACTAAATTTGATTTACCAACACAACACCCCAACAAATTAAAATAATTTCATATCCAACACTCTTTTTAAGCTTAAAACCAACAAGGTACAACTTCCTCTGATTTTTATTTGTCCACAATTACCACTTATTTCTTTTTTGAAACAAAGAACTGATTCCAAGAATAACATAAAAAGGATAGAACACTGACAATAAAAAAACATCAGCAATAGTAAATTTCAATTTGAAGAACGATTTGATATTTGCAAGAAATGAATAATCAGTAATTAGTTTGAATAGAAACACAAATACGAAAAACTTCAAGATTGATGGGAAGAATATAGATGTGCAGAAAAGCAGTATCAAAAAAATATTGATTAAAGAGACATTTAAAGCTGTAAATATTGTAGCAATATCATGATATTTAGAAGATTTAGAAGCCCATCTTTTCCTTTGTTCCACAAATTCTTTCAATGTATCTACAGCATTTGTCTCAACCATAGATTCAGCAATATTGAGTACTTGAATATTGCCCTTCCGCTTTTTTGTACAATGAAGAAGAAAAACATCATCTCCTGATATTTCGTTATTCTCCATATCATTTTTACAATCAAGCCACATTTGTTTTGTAAAAGCCATATTCGCTGCATTGCAGAAGATAGGATATCCTGCTCCGGCTACTCCCATTCCTGATCCCACCAAAGTTGCAAACTCCAATTGCTGCAATCTTTGAAATATATTCACTCCGTCAGCTAATTTTACAGGAGCTATTATCAAATCAGCATGATGTCTTGCCTGAAAATTCAAAAAAGATTCAATCCATTTTTTACCTGGCTTACAATCAGCATCAGTTGTAATGACAAAGTTGGCTTTAGCTGAAGATATACCCAATTGTTGAGCTTGCTTTTTCCCTGTAAAGGGAGAATTTAACACCTTAGCATTCTGAAAGTATTGAATAGAGTCTTCAAGGATTTGTAATGTATCATCGGTTGAATTATCATTAACCCATATCAACTCGAAATTACTTACACTTTGCTGTTTCAATGCATCAATAAGTACAGGCAAGTTGTGAGCTTCGTTTTTACAACAGATTACTAAAGAAACTTCTACTTGTGGTGAAACATTAACTTTGTGAATGCCAACTTCATTATTTCCCTTAGATATTTTATTCCATCCAATGACAAAAACCATTATCATCAAAAGGTATAAACCAAGTATGACTATTGATAATACAGCAAATAAGCTCAACATTAAAACATGTAATTCAAATTAATATACATACCGGAGTCGCCATCTTGAGAATTAAATGCCTTTCCATAGTCGACTGAAATGATAAAGTTCTCATTCCAACCAATTTTTAAACCTGCACCTGCTGCCGAATGAAATTTTCCTGTCTCAAAATCTTTAAGAAGAAGTTCATCTTTGAGTGCGCTCGACATAGTATCAAAACCTTCAATTTCAATAGGTTTAAGAATAATTCCGGAATCGAAAAACAGATTTGTGCCTATGTAAAAATTCTGATTAAATGCTTGAAATTTGAAGAACTTATATCTTAGCTCAAAATTGCCAAAAGCGATATCATCGCCAACAACACGATTACGCATCACACCACGTAATGACCTTTTGCCACCTAATCCTTGATTTTCTGCTGCTGTTAAAAAACTTGTAATCAACAATGGTTGAGCATAATAAGGTGTCTTGTTTTTGCCTATCGTAGCCTGATAAGTTAATCGATATGCAAACACCATATCTTTAATCAGTGGTAAATACTGACGATGAATTAAAGCGAATTTCGTATGAGGCATAGAGTTAATTAACCCGGGTGCTGATTGAATCACAGCTTCAGTCCAGATACCTTTGGAAGCAAACGCTCGCTGATCTCTCGAATCGTACTTAAATCCGGCTTTGAGATAATGAATACTTCCACCATTAGCTTCCTCGGCACTAATCAAACCATTATTTACATATCGCTGATACAGAGAACCTCCCGCACTATGTTCCAATCCTAATTTATTAATATCGACAGAATCAATATCGAAATTATAAAAGGAATAACCTCCTACCCAACCAAAATTTGAAGTTCCAAAATTACCCTGCAAATCGGCTTTTGCCCTAAACATATTACGTTCCTGACTGTAAAACTGTCTCGATTTATCTGCTTGGTAATCAGACTGAAATCCATTAAATCCATAGAAAGATAACATCTGGTCGGTGTAATAAGTAACATCAACAGTAGTTCTAACTCCGGGAATCAACTTTTCAGTGTCATACATAATCCTGTTTATACCTGTGCCTTTCGAGAATCGCGACCATTCTAAATAGAGTGAATGATCGTATTTGGGATAATTGCTGCCATCTCCATAGTGGTAGAGATTTACAATAGCTCCATATTGAAACCCAAGGTCAGAATCAAATGAAACAGCAGGAATAGCTCCGAAGCCTAATCCGGTTTTGATTTTCTCTTGTGGATAAAAATTAATTGCTATTACGCAAAAGATTAATGATAATACAAATCTTCTCATGATGGTGTCTTTTAAAATAATTGTAATAATTCACGTAAGAAATTTCAATATAAAATTCCTATATTATAATTAACGGCTCAAATTTACATTTTTCTTTTTAAACAATAGCTATTAGAGAAAATATGTTTCATTGTATGAATATCTAAACCATCTTTTATAAAACATTAAAAAGGCTACCCGTTAAAGGCAGCCTTTGATGTTTTTTATTATTTCAGAAATTGACATTAACTTTCTTTACATGCTCCACATACCCCATAATATGAAATCTCAACGGCATTTATTGTGAAACCATCCATTTTGGGCAATTTGTACAAATTCGAATCTAAATCAAATAAATCATGAACTTTTCCACATCTTGAACAAATGAGATGAGCGTGGTTCGAAACATTAGCATCATATCTAACATTCTTATCATCAAGCGTTAGAGCTAATGCTGCACCTTTCTCCACAAACAAATTCAAAGTATTATATACAGTAGTCTTCGATAAAGTAGGAATATCCGGACTTATCGCATTATAAATCTCATCTACTGTTGGATGTGTCTTATGATTCATAAGATAGCCCATCACAGATGTTCTTTGTTGCGATGGCCTTATTGAATACTGTATTAAATGTCTGTGAATATCACCAAAAGTCTTCATACCATATTTAATTACTGCTCATAATCAGAGCATAGAGTCTGCAAAAATAAGAAAATAATGCAAATTATATAAATGTCAGTATGATTTTTACAGAATATTTATTTCTTTCAACACATTATTTGTTGCTCTAACGGCTGCTGCACTTTTTTCAAATAAAGCTTTTTCTTCATCGTTAAGTTTGTAATCAACAATTTGTTCTACTCCATTTTTGCCAATTACAACAGGAACACCAATGCAAATATCATTCTGACCATATTCGCCTTCTAAGGACACACAACATGGAATAACCTTCTTTTGATCACGTAAAATTGACTCAACAAGATAAGCAGCAGCAGCTCCGGGAGCATACCACGCAGAAGTACCCAGCAAACCGGTTAGTGTTGCACCGCCAACCATTGTATCAGCTACAACTTTATTTAAAACATCTTTATCTAAAATATCGGCAACGGGGCGACCCTTATAAGCAGCAAAACGAGTTAACGGAATCATTGTGGTATCACCATGACCGCCAATAACTAAACCTTCAATCTCATTAGCCGGAGCATTAAGAGCCTTACTCAAATAACATTTAAATCGAGAGCTATCAAGAGTTCCACCCATACCTATAACTTTATTTTTTGGTAAACCTGATGTTTTTAATGTCAGATAAGTCATAGTATCCATAGGATTACTTACAATCACAATAATAGCATTTGGTGAAAATTTCAAGATATTTTCCGTAACACTTTTTACAATACCTGCATTTACACCTATCAGCTCTTCACGTGTCATACCCGGTTTGCGAGGAATACCTGAGGTGATAACAACAACATCAGAATCAGCAGTTTGAGAATAATCATTTGTACATCCGGTTAAAGTCGTATCAAAATCAAGTAAAGTTGCTGTTTGCATAATATCAAGAGATTTACCTTCAGAAATACCCTCTTTAACATCCAACAATACTACTTTATCAGCTACTTCATTAATAGCCAGAACATTTGCACATGTGGCACCTACATTTCCGGCACCTACTACAGTTACTTTCGACATAAATTTTTTATTTTATTTGTTACTTTTATCCATTTTTTTCGAGTTGCAAAGATACAACAATATGCGCTATTAAAGAAATATTTCTTTAATTATTTATTATATTTAACCAACTAAAAAACATACGTATAAATAAAACACACAAAGACAATTTATGTTTATCCGTAAAATGACCTAAGCTCCGCAGGAGCGTTATCATGCATAACCGTATGCAAGGCGTAGCCGTAGCTTACGGATAGAAGATACGTTTTCCAGACTATGAGCCCTGCAAGGGCGGGATAATAATAATGCCGCCTCTGCGAGGCTTGAGTGCCAAAGGATATACACATACCGTAAGCTGCGCTTCGCTTGCATACGGTTATGCATAATATTACCCCTATCGGGGTATAAGTTATTTTGTGAATAATCATAAATAATTATATCTTTGCCACAATTATAATCAAATTATTATAAATCAATCAATTCAGAATATCATGAAAAAAACAATTTTATTTTTACTTTTTGCAGTTGCATTCAATCTTACGTCCTTCGGTCAGATCGATAAAATATTAGGAAAATGGAAAACTATTGACGATGCTGATGGCTCGGAAAAATCAATAGTTCATATATTTAAAGCTACAAATGGTAAGTATTACGGAAAAATAGAGCATCTTTTTAAAGAACCGGAAAAACTTTGTACAGAATGTACCGGCACTAATAAAGACAAGCCAATTTTAAGTATGCTTATTTTAAATAATATGGTTGAAAAAGATGGTTCTCTAACAGGCGGGACAATTTTAGATCCCAAAAACGGCAAAATTTATAAATGTAATATCAGTTACGATGAAAAATCAGGCAAATTAAATGTAAGAGGGTCGTTAGATAAGAGTGGCTGGATCGGAAGAACTCAAACATGGGTAAAAAACAATTAGTAGATTACAGGCTGAATATCAGATGATTACAAGGGCGATTACAAATCGCCATCTGTTAATCAAGGTTAAATATAGTTAATATCGCAAAAACATGTTGTATAACATAAAAAAACGCTTTACATTTGCACTGTGTTTTTCATGGTATTAGATTTAAGGTTAATAAAAGGATTGGGTTGTCGGGAGACAGCCCTTCTTGTTTTATATAGCTAAAACCTCTTTTTCACTAACACCTTCAATCCTTCGGGGACAATTTCTACATTTATCAATCGCCCTTCTTCATATGGTTCGCCATCAAAGTGGAATGGACCGGGATCTTCTCTGTGTAGTGTTACAGAATTAGAACGCAGCGTCGTCATCAGGAAATCTTTATCGATAGTTTTTGTAAAGAGTTGCAAAGCTAAAGATGGTATTGATATTAATGGTGCATTACTTAAAATTGAAATATCCATCTTTCCATCCTGTATGCTTGCCTGAGGTGCGATATAAGCATTGTTGCCCCATTGTGAAGCATTGGCAAATGTGAGTATAAATGCTTTGGTTTTTATGTCAATATCATCACCTACAACATGGTAGCTCTGACTTTTATAATTAAAATATCCTTTGATTATTTTTTCAAGATAGGTTTTGATACCACGTTGTTTGCCTTTTGCAAACTCTGTACTTACATATGCATCGAAACCTGTACCGCATGTGCAGAAAAAGGGATGATTATTAACTAAGCCATAATCGACATTAATAATTTCAGAATGATTTAAATGCTCGATTGCTTTTTTGTTGTTTAAAGGTATTTGTAAATGTCTTGCTAATCCATTACCTGAACCTGCAGGTAAAATACCAAGTGCTGTGTTTGTATGCCTCAACGAGCCTGCAACTTCATTAACAGTACCGTCTCCCCCAACAGCGACAACAGCATAATAACCTTCATCTACAAAGCTTTTGGAGAGTTCGCGACCATGAAATCGATATTCTGTATATACTATTTCAAAATCGAATTGACTTTTATCTAAACATGAACTAATAACATCAGGAACATTTTTCTTTGAACTTGTTCCTGAAATCGGATTAATAATGAATGCTATTTTTTTCTTCATGACTTTATTGTATCAAATTAAAAAAGCATACGAAATTACATAATTTTTATGTGATTTTACAACAACTCATTATTATTATTGTAAATTTGTCATCTTAAAAATTTTAAAACGAATATGAGCAAAAAAAGAAAGAAAACTAATAGTACACGTATTAGGAAATCAGAGCTTATTCAACTTATCGTAAATGTTTTTACAGATAACCCTGAAAAGACATATAATTATCGTCAGGTAGCTAAAATATTAGACATAAATAATGATTCTCAGGGTGAATTTATTCATGAATTAATATATCAGCTTTGTGATGATGACTTTTTAAAAGAAGTTTCTCGTGGAAAATTCAAACTGAACTCACGTGGTGGATATATTACAGGTACTATTGATCGTCAAGGTATTAAAACTTTTCTTATCCCTGATGATGATGGTGAACCTGTGTTTATTCCTGAAAGAAAGACCAACAACGCTTTACCGCATGATAAAGTAAAAGTGTTTTTATATGCTCGAAGAAGAGGGCAATTGCCCGAAGGTGAGGTTGTAGATATCATTCAAAGAGCTAAAGATACTTTTGTCGGCGTATTAGAAGTCTCTGATAATTTTGCTTTTCTTGTGTGTGATAACAGAGTTTTAGCTCAGGATGTATTTATCCCTAAAAATAAGCTTAACGGAGCAAAAAACGGTCAGAAAGTGATAGTAAAACTCTCAAAATGGGAGCCTAATCTGAAAAGTCCGGTTGGTGAAGTAATAGATGTCTTAGGCGAGAAAGGTAATAATGATACCGAGATGCATGCTATTCTTGCTGAGTTTGGCTTGCCATACAAATATCCTGAAAAGGTAGAGGAAGCTGCAAATAAAATTGAAGCCGGCATAACAAAGGAAGAAATTGCAAAACGTATTGATATGCGTGATGTTACAACTTTCACCATAGACCCAAAAGATGCTAAGGATTTTGATGATGCTTTGTCGGTTCGCAAGTTAGATAACGATTTATGGGAAGTTGGTGTACATATAGCAGACGTTACTCATTATGTGAGAAATGGTAGTATCATTGAAAAAGAAGCAAAGGAAAGAGCAACATCGGTTTACTTGGTTGACCGCACTATCCCCATGCTGCCTGAGCATATTTCCAATGGTATTTGTTCGCTACGCCCTAATGAAGACAAATTGACTTACTCGGTCGTTTTTCAGATGAATGAAGAAGCGGAAGTTAAGCATTATGAGATAGCTAAAACTGTAATCCATAGCAATAGAAGATTCACATACGAAGAAGCTCAGAATATTATTGAAACTCAAACCGGTGATTTTAAAGATGAAATACTTTTAATTGATAATCTTGCAAAGAAATTAAGAAAAAAGAGATTCGATAATGGAGCTATAGCATTTGACAGGGTAGAGGTTAAGTTTGAAGTTGATGAAAAAGGCAAACCGCTTTCAGTATATTTCAGGGAACAAAAGGACGCCAATAAACTGATAGAAGAGTTTATGCTTTTAGCCAATAAAACTGTTGCAACTCATATAGGTAAACCGGACAAGAAACAGAAAGCCAAGACTTTCATTTATCGTGTTCATGATGTGCCTGACATTAATAAACTTCAAAACTTTGCACAGTTTATCAGTAAATTTGGATATAAACTTAAAACTACCGGAAAACTTACGGATGTTTCCGGTGCTATAAATAAACTTTTAGATGACGCACAAGGTAAAAAGGAGCAAAATTTAATCGAGACACTTGCTGTAAGGTCTATGGCTAAAGCAATTTATACAACTGAAAATATCGGACATTATGGCTTGGCGTTCGACTATTATTCTCACTTTACTTCTCCCATTCGTAGATATCCCGACATGATGGCTCATCGTTTATTAGAGCGGTATTTATCAGGTGGTAAGAATGTTAATGCTCAGGATTATGAAGAGCTTTGCAAGCACAGTTCGGATATGGAACAGTTAGCTGCCAATGCGGAAAGGGCATCAGTCAAATACAAACAAGTTGAATTTATGGCTCAGTATGTAGGAGTCGTATTCGATGGAGTTATTTCAGGCATCACAGAATGGGGTATATATGTAGAACTGATTGAGAACAAATGCGAAGGAATGATTCCAATTCGCGACTTAGACGATGATTACTATATCTTTGACGATAAAAACTACTGTTTAGTCGGCAGGAGATATAATAAAAGATATCAATTGGGCGATGAAATCACAATTAAAGTTGCAAAAGCTAATTTAGATAAAAAGCAATTGGATTTTGTTTTGGCGGATTGAGTTCACGAATATAAAATATTCGAAAATCAGCTCACATAACATCTGACATACAATATTGGAATGCCATTATCTTTTTATTTTGCTTCTGGAAGTTTACCCGTTAATTGCTTTATAACCTCAATTTCTTTATAGTCAAAAGGGGTTTTATCTTGACGATAGATATCGTGAAACCACAATTCAGGTTCTTTTTGATCAGGCTTTGGTTCATCCCATGCAAAAATAGTATTGGTTTTTCCTGACACAAAGCCCCAATTGATTGCACCAACATTGTTGTTTTTAAGAATAGGCATCACGTTTTGAAAGTAGCTATTATTTCTTCTCGCCATATATTCAGTGCAAATCATTGGACGACCATGTGTTTTCAACAACTCTATCCATAATTGATGATTCATCGGGTCACTGTAATTATGATAAGTTATAACATCTGAATTAGCTATCTGAAATTCATTTAGTTCCTGTTGACCTGAATGCCAAACACCTGCACTTAAAGGTTGTGACGGATTTGCTTCTCTTGCCCATTTAAACACATTTTTTAATAATGGCAGCGAACTTATCCAATGTGGTTCATTATATAAATCCCACAGTAAAATTCGATCATCATCTTTAAATGCTGTCAAAATATCTTTTACATACCTTTCCAATACAGGATATAAACTTATTGTATCTTTTCTAAGACTATTTGCTGGGTCTTTTACCCAACCGGAATTATGCACTCCGGGTAGGGGGTCAGGCTGTTTTCCTACTACTGTTTCATCGTTCCAACAATCGTCAAAGAACACGAACATCGTCTTAATATCATGTTTTGACGATATTGTCAAATACTCGTCAATACGTTCTTTAAACCCTTCTGAATCAACCTTCCATACTTCACTACTAAGATAGACACGCATCACATTAAATCCTAACTCTTCTGCCCATCCCAGTTCTTTATTGATAGTGGCAGTATCGAAAGTTTCAGCAGCCCACATTTCGACTTGGTTAATTGCAGTACTTGGCTGGAAATTACATCCGGCAAGCCATGGTTGTTCGGCATACCAAGCATTAGCCCGGTCTTTTGTCCATGTATTTGAGGATATATTTTTGTTATCGCAACAAGAGAAAAAAAACTGTAAAGCAATGATTGTCAAACTAACTACAAAGTAGTTTTTAACACTTAAATTGATACTTTTCATACGTAAATAATATATTAACATGCCAATGTACCAATATGTCAATCAATAATCAGAGCATTAGCGGTTTATACTTAAACAATATAACAATCTAATTTTCATTAATTCGACAGTCAGTTTAGCATAATTAAACTCTATCAATTCACTTGAAAACGTCTGTTTCCGTTTTTCAAGAAATCAACAATTTGCTGGGCTGCTGCAATACCTGCATTGATATTTGCTTCGGAAGTCTGAGCACCCATTTTCTTTGGAGTAGCAAAATATCTTCCTTGCAATTTAGTCTGCATTTCTTGATGATTACCCGGCATTATATCAGTCATATATTTGAAATCGGTGCGTTCTTGCATAAACTCAAGTATCTCAGTTTCATTGATTACTTCTTTACGGGCAGTATTTATTAACACAGCACCTTTAGGCAGCAAGCTAAGTAGCGATTTATTAATCGACTGCTTGGTTTCCGGTGTTGCAGGGATATGCAAGGATACAATATCAGATTTTTCGTATAATTCCTGTACTGATTTAACCGGAGTAACACCATCGGCAGCAATTTTTTCATCACTGCAAAAGGCATCAAAAGCGAGTAGTTCCATACCAAAACCTTTAGCAATACGAGCTACATTGCAGCCAACATTTCCGTAAGCATGAATACCTAACTTCTTACCTTTCAATTCGGTACCTGAACCGCCATCAAACATACCTCGTATAGCATATATCAGTAATCCGAATACAAGTTCGGCAACAGCATTAGCATTCTGACCGGGAGTATTCATAACGCAAACGCCGGCATCAGAAGCAGCAGCGAGGTCGACATTATCATAACCTGCACCTGCACGAACAACTATCTTCAGATTTTTTGCTGCGGTAATTACTTCTGCATCAACAATATCACTACGGATGATTACAGCGTCAACATTAGCAACGGCATCAAGTAATTGTTGTTTTTCTGTATACTTTTCGAGTAAAGCCAACTCGAAACCGGCTGCTTCAATTTCTTTTCTAATACCATCAACTGCAATTTTAGCAAATGGTTTATCTGTAGCAATTAAAACTTTCATGATAATTTCAATTTTTCAAATTCTTGCATGCAATCAACTAAAGCTTGTACACTTTCGATAGGCAAAGCGTTGTAAGTAGAAGCACGGAAGCCTCCAACAGAGCGATGTCCTTTAATACCAACCATACCGCGTGCACTTGCAAATTTTTGAAATTCGTCTTCTAATTCAGCATATTCAGGTTTCATAACGAAACAAATATTCATACGAGAGCGATCTTCTTTTGCTGCTGTTCCTACAAATAACTGATTTCTATCAATCTCGTTATAAAGCAGGTCAGCCTTAGCAATATTACGCTTTTCCATTTCTGCAACGCCTCCATTAGATTTCAACCATCTTAATGTTTCCAATGCACTATATATAGGTAGAACAGGAGGAGTATTATACATCGAACCATTATCAATATGAATTTTATAATCCAACATTGATGGAATATGTCGTGTTACTTTGCCCAAAATCTCGTCTTTTATAATTACAAAAGTTACTCCTGCGGGAGCTAAATTCTTTTGCGCTCCACCATAGATCATTGCATATTTTGACACATCAACAGGACGTGAGAAAATATCTGATGACATATCTGCAACTAAATTTACAGGAGAGTCAATATCAGTCAGTATTTCCGTACCGAAAATAGTATTGTTTGTAGTAATATGAAAATAATCTGCATCAGCAGGAACAACATAATCCTTAGGGATATAGTTGAAGTTAGCTGCTTTTGAAGAAGCCACTTCAACGACCTCTCCAAATCCTTTAGCTTCTTTCATTGCTTTACTTGCCCATGTACCGGTATTCAAATAAGCCGCTTTAGTTTGCAACAAATTAAAAGGTACCATACAAAACTGCATACTTGCACCACCACCAAGGAATACTACTGAGTATCCTTCAGGAATTGCCAATAATTCTTTAAACAAAGCAACTGATTCGTCTACAACAGGTTGAAAATCTTTTGCACGATGAGATATTTCTAACAGCGACAATCCCGAACCATTAAAATCTAATACTGCTTGTGCTGTTTTTTCAATCACTTCGCGCGGTAAAATTGAGGGTCCCGCATTAAAATTATGCTTCTTCATAAAATAAAAATAATATTTATATACTTAATATGTGTTGGCTCATTATGTTTCAAATTGATTGGACAGATAAAGGCAGTAAAATCATGTCTTCAAGAGAAAATCAATCTGATAATTAACTATTTTTTTCTTTAATAAATTTGATTGCGCAAAGGTAATACTTTTTTTGTTTTTGACATAAAAAAAGATAAATTTATTAAGAAAATAACTTGATTACTGTAAAAGTGTAACTAAAAGCATGCAATATGTAACTAAAGTTTAGAAAATAGGATATTTACCTTTATTTGAATTAGCTCTTTGCAGTTATTATTTTCTTTATCTCATTGAGTTTGTTCAGAGCCTCCAAAGGTGTCAACTCATTAATTTTAAGTCCTTTTATTTCATCTCTGATTCTTTCAAGGACAGGGTCATCCAACTGGAAAAAGCTCAACTGATAGCCTTCTCTTTGTGAAGCTATTTCTCCAACAGGTTTTGCTATGCCATTTTGCCTGTTGTCCGATTCTAATTGTTTTAAAATCTGTTCCGACCGCTTGACTATGCTTTGTGGCATACCTGCCATCTTGGCGACATGTATACCAAAACTATGTTCACTGCCTCCTCTTATTAGCTTTCTGAGGAAGATTATTTTCTTATCAATCTCCTTCACTGAGACATTATAGTTCTTTATTCGATTAAATGATTTTTCCATCTCATTTAATTCGTGGTAATGTGTGGCAAACAAGGTTTTAGCCTTAAAAGCAGGATGTTCATGAATATATTCCACTATCGCCCATGCTATAGAAATACCATCATAAGTCGATGTACCTCTACCTAATTCATCAAATAATATCAAACTTCTATCCGACAGATTATTCAAAATGCTTGAAGCTTCATTCATTTCAACCATGAAAGTCGACTCTCCCTGCGAGATATTGTCACTCGCCCCTACTCTGGTGAAAATTTTATCAACCACACCGATTTTAGCACTTTCAACCGGTACAAAACAACCAATCTGAGCCATTAATGTAATAATCGCTGTCTGTCGAAGTAAAGCGGACTTACCCGACATATTCGGACCGGTTACTATAATAATTTGCTGTAACTGATTATCTAAATAAACATCATTTGCAATATACGACTCGCCGGGCGGAAGTTGCTTTTCAATAACCGGATGTCGTCCTTGCTTAATCTCTAAAACATCGCTATCATTAATTTCCGGTCGCACATATTTATTTTCTTCGGACACCCTTGCAAATGAAAGCAAACAATCAAGTTGTGCAATTAAATTTGCATCCATTTGAATTGCAGGAATATAATCAACCAAACTTAGAACCAAGTCGTTAAATATTCTTGTTTCGAGAGTTAAGATTTTTTCTTCTGCACCAAGAATTTTCTCTTCGTAATCTTTTAATTCCTGAGTGATATATCTTTCTGCATTTACCAAAGTTTGCTTGCGAATCCAACCTTCAGGGACTTTATACTTATGGGTATTCCTAACTTCGATATAATAACCGAAAACATTGTTAAAGCTGATTTTCAAACTTGGTATTCCCGTGCTGATACTCTCCCTCTCCTGTATCTTCTGAAGATATTCCTTTCCTGAAAACGCCAAATCTCTCAACTCATCAAGCTCGACATCAATACCTTGTCGAATTACATTACCTCTATTAATTAAAGTTGGCGGGTCAGGCTGCACTTCTTTTTCAATTTTTTCAGAGATAACCTGACATACATTTAACTGATCTGCAATCTTATTTAGGGCAGTATTTTCAGCTTCTAAACATGCTTGTTTTATTGGCTCAATCGATCTTAATGCAACTTTAAGCTGAATTACTTCCCTTGGATTTATTCGACCTACAGCTACTTTCGAGATAATTCTTTCAAGATCGCCTATCAATGCTATATTCTGAATTAAAAGCTCTTTCAACTCAGGATATTTAAACAGATACTCCACAACCCCAAGTCGTTCGTCAATCGGCTTAACATCTTTAAGAGGAAAAGCAATCCATCTTTTAAGCAAGCGTGCACCCATTGGAGAAATTGTTTTATCGAGCACCTGCAACAAAGTTTTTGCTCCTTCATGCATCGAACCATATAACTCCAGATTACGCACTGTAAATCTATCTAACCAAACATATCTATCTTCCTCTATACGCGACAATTGAGTAATATGTCCGGTTTGCTGATGATGAGTAATATCGAGATAATGTAAAATCGCTCCGGCAGCAACAATGGCAAGTTGTAGATTTTCAACCCCAAAACCTTTTAAAGATTTGGTTTCAAATTGTTTTAAAAGTCGCTCCTGTGCCGAATCAGGCATATACGCCCAATCTTCCAAACCGTATATAAAAAACTTATTTCCAAAATTCTCTTCAAATTCTTTTCGTTTTCCACGATCGTAAAGCACTTCTTTAGGAGAAAAGCTATTCAGCAATTTATCGACATATTCTATTGTGCCTTGTGCAACAAGAAATTCTCCGGTTGATATATCTAAAAATGAAACGCCAACTTGTTTTTTATCAAAATAAACCGAAGCAAGAAAATTATTTTCTTTATGATTTAAGGTGGTATCGCTATATGAAACGCCCGGTGTTACCAATTCAGTAACGCCGCGCTTAACTAACTTTTTAGTCAATTTTGGGTCTTCGAGCTGGTCGCAAATAGCCACTCTCATTCCTGCTCTTACTAACTTCGGCAGGTAAGTATCCAAAGCGTGATGAGGAAATCCTGCAAGTTCAACACTTTTAGCGGCACCATTAGCGCGCCGGGTAAGAGTGATACCCAATATTTCCGACGAGACTATCGCATCTTTTGAAAATGTTTCATAAAAATCACCACAACGAAACAGCAATATGGCATCAGGATGCTTCGACTTAATATCAAAGTATTGCTTCATCAACGGAGTTTCTGCTATTCCTTCTTTCATCTTTTAAACATATAAAAATTATTCTTAAATTCTTAAATTCCTACACTTCTCAATTGTAAATTTACTAATCAAATAAATCATCGTTAAGACATTATAATCGTCTGCGTCATCTCTCCCCAATCAAACTTCTTCTTTTCTTCTAATACGTTGTTGATAAATTCATCAGCTCTGTTATTTTTGAAGAAATCAACTAAAGCATCAGCGATACATTCAACATTTACATCTACAACATAACCAACTTTTCTGTCAGGAACCACATCAGCCAATCCACCAACATTAGTTACTAACATCGGTTTGTTAAAATGGTAAGCAATCTGACTTACACCACTTTGAGTAGCTGAACGATAAGGTTGAGCAATAATATCAGCAGCACAAAAATAGTGTTTGACATCATCTTCCTCGATAAACTCTGTATGCAAATCAACAAAATCTTCTAACTGATTATCTTTTATCAACTTAACATAAGGTTCCGAATTTTCATAATATTCTCCTGCAATCAATAATTTTACAGGAAACTCACGTAATCGCTTATCGGCAAAGGCTTGTATAAGTAAGTCTAACCCTTTATAATGACGAATAAATCCAAAGAAAAGTATATAGCGATAATTCTCGTCCAATTTCAACTTACTGATAGCAATTGAGCGATCTACGATATCGCCGTAATGGTCGTATACAGGATGTGGTGACATTAATTTAGGCTTCGATTTTTTATCAAATATGTTAATGTCGGCTATTACAGAGTTTGCCATTGCAACAAAACCATCCATTGAGTTAACAAAATACTTAGGAAACAATTTATCTATCAATGTAGGTTCGTGAGGTATCATATTATGTATCAGTCCGATGAATTTAGTGGTTTTAGTCTTTGATATTCTGGCAATGGTACCGAAGCAAGGAGCCATAAAAGCCATCCAATAACAAAAAACAACAATATCAGGCTTTTTACTCTTAATATATTTACCGGTTTTTAGCCACGAGAAAGGGTTTACTGAATTAATTAACCTGTTAATTGTTAAATCATCAGGATGCCTGTCTGAAGAATATTGAGTTTTGCCCGGAAATAGAAAATTGGGATATTGCAAAGTAAATGTAATAAGCTCTACTTCATGTCCTTCTTTTTGAAACTGATAAGCTAACCGCTCACTATAAGCAGCCAGTCCACCCCTGTAAGGATACGCAGTACCAACAATTATTATTCGCATTTTATAATTTTTCTATATCGGAATTGCAAATATACATGATTTTGACTAATAAAAACTACGATACTACCAATCTTAAATTACAAATAAGCACTTATCAAAATATTTTATTTAAAAAATTTGATTACACCATAAAAAATCACTTAATTTGCACAATAAATAAAATTTAAACAATAAGAAAATGAAAAGCCTCTTAAAGTATTTAGGTCCTATTATCTTGCTTATAGGTACTATTTTGCTTGTGATTTATTATTTCACTGCTCCTTCAGCAAACACATTATTGGTAGTTTCAGGTGCTGTTTTGGTGGCGGGACTTATTATTCATGTTATTGTAAACAAGCTGACTGAATAATTATTCTATATAAAGATATTTATTGCCTGATTTCCTATTGGTACAAATATATATCAGACAGTAAATATCTTTCTGTCAAAATAACTTAGGTCTCAGTTGTTTAGCTTCTTCAAGAGTAAGTATATTAGCCTTAGGTTTTTGCTTCTCTCTAAGTTTTTGATATTCATTGGATACATCTACAGTAAACGAACCAATAGTCTTTGGGTTCATCAGTTGTGCTACTATATGTGTATTTACCGAAGCGTCTTTTACGTATACAACAGGACCGGTATAATTAGGTGAAATCTTTACAGCAGTATGTATTTTTGATGTTGTAGCACCTCCAATAAGTAGCGGAATTTTCATTCCTGCTTTTTCCATTTCGGAAGCAACCACACACATTTCCTCCAACGAAGGCGTTATCAATCCACTCACTCCCACTATATCAACCTTTTCAGCAATAGCTGTTTGAATGATTTTTTCAGTCGGTGTCATCACCCCTAAATCAATCACTTCATAGTTGTTGCAACCCAATACCACCCCAACGATATTTTTACCTATATCATGTACATCGCCTTTTACGGTTGCAAGTAGAATCTTTCCTGCCGATGAACTTTGTCCGGGTACTTTAGATGCTTCAATATAGGGTTGAAGAAAAGCAACTGCCTTCTTCATGGTGCGTGCTGTCTTTACCACCTGAGGCAAAAACATTTTACCTGCACCGAATAAATCACCAACGATATTCATACCGCTCATAAGTGGTTTTTCAATGATATCCAAAGCTGAGTCGTATTGCTGTAAGGCTTCTTCTAAATCTTCTTCAAGATAATCACCAATCCCCTTTATCAATGCGTGTTCTAACCGTCCCTGCAATTCGTACGAGCGCCATTCTTCTGCCTTTTTTGCCGACAATTCTATATCTGATGAGTCAGCCTTAATCTTTTCAGCATATTCAACCATACGCTCAGTGGCATCAGCACGACGATTTAGTACTATATCCTCAACATATTCAAGTAATTCGGCAGGTATTTCTTCGTAAATCTGCAACATACCTGCGTTTACGATACCCATGTCCAAACCTTCGCGTATAGCATAAAGTAAAAACACAGAATGAATAGCTTCTCTAACCACATTGTTTCCGCGGAAAGAAAATGACAAATTACTTATGCCACCGCTAATTTTGGCATATGGCAAATTCGCTTTAATCCATTTTACTGTTGCTATATAATCGACAGCATAATTATTATGTTCCTCGATACCTGTAGCAATTGCCAATACATTTGGGTCGAAGATAATATTGCTTGGTGGAAAACCAACAACTTCGGTCAGAATTTTATATGCTCGTGAGCAAATCTCAGTGCGGCGTTGAAAAGAATCAGCCTGACCTTTTTCGTCGAAAGCCATTACTACAACGGCTGCACCATAAGATTTCACTTTCTTGGCTTTATCAATAAAATCCTCTTCGCCTTCTTTTAAACTGATGGAGTTGACTACACATTTGCCCTGCACACATTTCAGACCTGCTTCAATAACCTCCCATTTTGATGAGTCTATCATGATGGGAATTTTTGAAATCTCAGGCTCTGAAACAATATGATTCAGGAAGGTAGTCATCTCTTGCACAGCATCTAACATCGCATCATCCATGTTAATGTCAAGAATTTGCGCACCATCTTCCACTTGTTGACGAGCTATAGTCAAAGCCTCTTCGTATTTTTTCTCGTTGATTAAGCGCAAAAACTTCTTTGAGCCGGCAACATTGCAACGTTCACCTACATTTACGAATAATGATTCTTTATTTATTTCAATATGCTCCAAGCCTGATAATCTTAAAGTATCAGGATTTATTTTTACAGATTTCGGATCACGTAAAACAGCAAAATTTACCATTTGCTGATAGGCTGCAATATGTTCAGGAGTAGTTCCGCAACAACCACCAATGATATTTACCAAGCTTTCATCGAAATACTCTTTCACTTGGGCAGCCATTATTTCCGGACTCTCATCGTATTCTCCAAATTGGTTTGGCAAACCTGCATTAGGATATGCACTAACGTAACTTGTTGAATATTTGGATATTTCTTGTAGATATGGCTTTAAATCCTTAGCTCCAAACGAGCAATTCAATCCCATTGACAGTACATCTGCATGTTCAACAGAAGCCAAAAAAGCACGAATGGTCTGACCTGATAAAGTTCTACCGCTTGAATCTGTAACAGTAACAGAAATCATCAGCTCAACTTTCTTTCCTGTTATCTCCATTGCCTTATTAGCAGCAAAAATCGCAGCCTTAGCGTTGAGAGTGTCAAAAATCGTTTCAATCAAAAATGCATCGACTCCACCTTCAATCAACGCTGTCATTTGCTCGGTATATGCATCTACTAATTTATCGAATGTAACCGCACGAAAAGCAGGATTATTCACATCAGGCGACATAGAAGCTGTTTTGTTGGTCGGACCGATAGCTCCGGCTACAAATCTTGGTTTGTCAGGATTTTTCGCTGTAAACTCATCTGCAGCTTTACGAGCTAATCGAGCAGCCTCTAAGTTGATTTCGTGAACATACGACTGCATGCCGTAGTCTTCCATAGAAATCTTCTGAGCATTGAAAGTATTCGTTTCGATGATATCCGCTCCGGCTTCTAAATACTTAGTGTGTATTTCGTAAATTTTGTCGGGTTGCGTTAACACGAGCAAATCATTATTCCCCTTTTGAGGAATTTCTGCATCGGTAAAACGTTGACCACGATAATCAGCTTCAGTAAGTTTATAACGCTGAATCATAGTACCCATTGCACCATCGAGCACAAGAATACGATGTGATAATTGATTTCTCATTTTTATTGATAGAATATCGAAATACAGAAATCCCTAATTTCTCAATTCTTTAATTTTTTAATTTCTCAATTAAAGCTGATAAGTCCCTTGCCTGTCATTTCAGCAGGTTTAGGAATATCTAATATTTGGCAAATAGTCGGAGAAACATCAGCTAAAATACCATTTGTAACACTTGCACCTTTACGTTGAGTTACATACACAACAGGTACAGGATTAAGAGAGTGAGCAGTATTTGGCGAACCATCCTCATTTACTGCATTATCGGCATTACCATGATCGGCAATAATAATAGCTTCATAATCATTAGCAATAGCAGCTTCAATAACTTTACCTGCACATTCATCAACAGCTTTTACAGCCTTTTCGATTGCTTCATAAACACCGGTATGACCCACCATATCCCCATTAGCAAAGTTCAATACTATAAAATCGAATTTATTCTTATTCAGTTCTGCCACTAAAGTATCAGTGATTTCATAAACCGACATTTCTGGTTTCAAATCGTAAGTAGCAACCTTTGGAGAAGGAATCAAAATACGCTCTTCGCCTTCGAATTCAGCCTCGCGACCGCCGGAGAAGAAGAAAGTTACATGAGCAAACTTTTCAGTTTCAGCCATACGCAATTGTTTCAATCCAAGCGAAGAAACATGTTCGCCCATAGTATTGCTGACATTATCTTTATCGAACAATACTTTCAGACCTTTGAAAGATGAATCGTAAGGAGTCATACAATAATATTCAAGAGGAATTGTATGCATATCAAATTCTTTCATATCTTGCTGTGTCAAGACAATAGTAAGTTCTTTTGCACGGTCGTTGCGATAGTTGAAGAAAATAACCACATCGCCTTCCTCAATTTTACTTATCGCTTTACCATTGTCGTCAGTCATAACTATCGGTTTCACAAACTCGTCTGTTACACCCGCATCATAAGAAGTCTGCATAGCAGCAACAGGATCGGTAGCAGGAGCACCTTTACCTTTCACTAACAGGTCGTAAGCCTCTTTAACCCTTTCCCATCGTTTATCTCTATCCATTGCATAATATCTACCAATGATAGATGCAACTTTTCCTGTAGATTGCTGCATATGTGCAACTAAATTTTCTATATATCCTTTTCCACTTTTCGGGTCGGTATCGCGACCATCCATAAAGCAATGCACATAAGCCTTTTCTATTCCATACGATTTGGCAATATCAAGTAATTTATGCAAATGATCCTGAGAAGAATGCACTCCGCCATCAGAAACAAGTCCTAAAAAGTGCATTTGTTTGTTATTTTCTTTAGCATAAGTATAAGCATTTACGATTTCCGGATTTTGCAAAATACTGTTATCACGACATGCTATATTGATTTTCACTAAATCCTGATATACAACACGACCGGCACCTATATTCAAGTGACCTACTTCGGAATTACCCATTTGTCCATCGGGTAATCCAACATGTTCGCCTGAAGCAAGTAGATACGAGTTTGGATATGTGGCAATTAACTTATCCCAATTAGGAGTGGGCGTTGAAGCTATAACATCTGATTTTGAACCATTTCCGATTCCCCATCCATCGAGGATCATCAATAAAGCTTTCTTTTTCATCTTTTTGTGAATTTATTTTATATACTAATACCTATAATTTTTAATACTGCAAAATTACTGTTTTTTTTGCGTAACTACAAACCTATAATCCCGAATAACAAAAGGTTTAAAATGAAAATAATACTGAACGACAAAGGAGTTGTAATTTAGGTTCAATTATTACATTATGATATAAACAATTTGGAATGATTAAAGTTTATATATAATGTGGTAATGTGCTAATAATGTTTTTTGAATTCAATCTTTTATATATATTTGCATGAGTAAAATTAACATTATCAACATGAACAAATTTTTTTTCAATATTCTACTTTTGATACTATTTTCATCATGTTCTCAAGTTTTAATCACAGGAAGAAAACAGGTTACATTAGTTTCAGATACAGAAATATTACAAATGAGTTTTCAGAGTTATAAACAGTTTATTGATTCTGTGCCTATTTCTGACAATGTAGAACAAACACAATTAGTAAAGCGCACAGGCTATAATATTTCAAAAGCTGTTGAGGATTATTTGAGGTTAAACGGACATGAATCAGAGATTGCAAATTTTGCATGGGAGTTTAATTTGGTTAAAGACGAAACAATAAATGCATTTTGTATGCCCGGTGGTAAGGTTGTGTTTTTTGAGGGAATTATGCCTATTGCACAAACTGAAGCGGGTGTTGCAGTGGTGATGGGGCATGAAATAGCTCATGCAATTGCAAATCACAGCAAAGAGCGACTAAGTCAGCAAATGCTACTATCCTATGGTGCCGTTGTAACAGACATGTTATTCTCTCAAAAATCGGATTTAACAAGAAGTGGTATTCAAACTCTTTATGGTTTAGGAGCACAATTAGGCGTGATCTTACCATATTCCCGTAGTCATGAGTCTGAAGCCGACAGATTAGGTTTAATATTTATGGCTATGGCAGGTTACGACCCAAATGAAGCTATATCCTTCTGGGAACGAATGTCACAAGGCAGCGAAGGCATGCAATTGGAGTTTTTAAGTACACATCCGGCAAACGACAAGCGAATTGCCGATATGAAAAAAAACTTACCTGAGGCATTGTCTTATTTTAAGAATAACAACAATTAATTATTAAATTAAACTTCAAAAGATATGTTAAATGACATCAATCTTTTAGAATGGATTGGGTATATTGGTTCTGTCTTAGTTGCTATATCACTAACAATGAGCTCAATATTAAAGTTGAGATGGATTAATTTGATAGGAGCAGCAATATTTTCGGTATATGGCTTTCTGATTTCTGCTCTACCTGTTGCTTATTTGAATCTTTTTATAGTTATAACCAATATCTATTATTTGTATAAATTATATAACCGAAAAGAAATCTTTAAAATAATATATTCTGATATTGAAGATTCATTAGTTAAATATTTTATTGATTTCAACAAGAATGATATAGGTAATATCTTTGAAGATTTTCAAAAACAAGAGAAGCAATCTTTACTCTCAGGCGAAGAATCAGTAACACTATTAATGCTAAGAGATGCCCATATAGCAGGAATTGTATATGGAACTATAAAAGATGATAAATTGAATATACTTCTTGATTATGTTTTACCTCAATACAGGGATTTAAAACCAGGCGATTATATTTATGGACACAACATATATATATTTAAAGATAGAGGTATTAAGCAGTTATGTTGCAAAACAAACAATATCCATCATCAGAGATATTTAGAAAAGATGGGATTTGTTCGAGAAGGAGAGATTTATATTATGAAAATTTAGGTAGAGGACAGGTCGCGACCTGTCCGTACGTAATATGTCCACACGCGACCTGTCCGTACGTACGTTTTTATTGAAAGCAAATCAGACAAATATAACCACATGAAAATATTCACCACATCACAAATCAGGGAACTCGATAAATATACTATTGAAAACGAGCCGATTAAATCTATTGACTTGATGGAGCGTGCTGCTGAAGCATTGTTTAAAGCTTTGGTTTCAAAATTTCCTGATAAGAAAAACAGTTTTTGTGTGTTTGCCGGTCCGGGAAATAATGGAGGAGATGCTTTAGCACTTACTCGCTTATTAAAAGACAACGGCTATACAGTCAAGTCTTACTTAATATCCACCGGAAGTCTGTCTGCTGATTGTGCAATTAACAAAAGTCGGCTACAAGAGAAACATCCTGATGCTTTTGAAGAGCATATCGATAAGTTTGTTAAGCCGTCAATAGCCGATGACACTATTATTGTAGACGGATTATTTGGTTCTGGATTGAATAAGCCCCTTTCGGGAATATTCGCAGATGTGGTAGATTTTATTAATTCACTCAAGAACATCGTAGTTGCAATTGATGTTCCCTCCGGTATAAATGCTGATACTTGTTGTTCTATCCACGAAACTAAGATTAAAGCTAATTATACTTTCAGTCTACAATTTCCCAAAATTGGATTTTTCTATTTCGAAAATGAAAGATATGTAGGCGAGTGGTCGGTTTTAGATATTGGTTTACATCCCGAAGGGATAAAACAAAAAGAAACAGATTTTTATTATTTGGACGAACAGGAAGTAAAAGCCTTGTTGAAAAAGCGAAGTAAATTTTCGCATAAGGGTTCATTTGGACATTTAGTTTTGTTGGCAGGGAGTAAAGGCATGGCAGGTGCATCTATTTTATCAGCTAAGGCAGCATTGCGTACCGGCGTGGGGTTGTTGACAGTGCACGGACCGGAGGGTAATCGTTGTATTTTGCAAACAGTTACACCCGAAGTAATATATGATGCCGATTGTGATCAGGATTGCATTTCGAGATTTTATCATGTTGATAAATATGATGCAATAGCTATTGGTCCGGGTATCGGTATCCAAAGTCTTACCGTTCAGATGCTTCAAAATTTACTGCCTTTAATTCGTATTCCAGCTGTTTTTGATGCAGATGCAATCAATATTATATCAGCACAAAAGACTTTATTACGTCATATTCCCGAGTCAAGTATTTTTACACCTCATCCAAAAGAGTTCGAGCGATTTGCCGGTATTTCAGGTATTTGCTCTCAGGATATGCTGCAAAAAGCAAAAGAAATGGCTGAGGAATATCAAATATTTATTGTGCTGAAAGGAGCTTACACTCGTATTGTGACACCTGATGGTAAAGTCTATTTCAACAGCACAGGAAATCCGGGTATGGCAACAGCGGGATCCGGAGATGTGCTTACCGGAATGATTGGTGCTTTATTGGCACAGGGTTATGATTCTGAAGATGCAGCTAAATTAGGTGTTTATTTACATGGCTTAGCTGCTGATTTAGCTTTAGAAAATGAATCGGAAGAATCGTTGATGGCGGGAGATATAGTAGATGCTATCGGTAAGGCTTTTAAATCGTTAACATCACATTAAAGTCGCCTGATGAATAAGAATATTGAATAAGCAAATCCCATAATAAGTAAAATAAACATACCATCCCCAATGGGTACACTCTCAATCGGGTTTGTTGTAGGATTTCCACCCGGGTGAGTTATATCTCCTTCTTTATAATCTAAAAGCGGATTTACCGGTGCAGATAATCTATTGTTATCAGCAAAAACCGAGTTATTATTACTTAAAAAACCATTCATTGATGTGGCAGATACAGAATTGGCAGCAGATGAAGAACTACTCGATTTGTAAAGCATGGATATCTGTCCGCCTGTGCCACTACCTCCAGCCGTATTATTCGTGCCTGTATTTCTTGTGTTATTATAAGAATAAGCTGCTGATGACGAGTTGTATAAAGTGTTATTACTTAACGAAGGTATCGATGAACTTATATTGTTTGAATAATGAGAGTTTATGTTGTATTTAATTAAACTGTTACTAACCTTATTTGTCCTGATTTGTGGTGTATAAGAGGTTTTAGCGTTGTTGAGTTTTGACAAATCAAAGCCGGGATTAAGGTTTACTGAATATTCCGAAAACATGATATCTTTCTCATGAGTAAAGAATATAATCCCTAATCCAATGAAAGCAATGAGTAATATGTAAACAACTTTTCTCACTAATAATTATTTAACAAAAGTTTTTATCGATTTACGACTTCTACCTGCTTGAGCATTTATAATTTGTATACCTGATTTATTTTCTAATTTGACATGCGTTAATCCCACAGGTAATGATTCGCTCCTTTGTATCCCACCTGATGTATTATATATATAATAACTCCCCTTCTCATTGGCTCGGTTATCAATTAATACTACATCTCCTATTTGCATAATATCTATTAGCTTATCTTCATCATCATTAAAAATAGAACTTAACGAACTGATTATTTTAAATCTATTTTGTTGTTGATTGATGTTTTCAGACGTAAATTCATATTCTATTGTGTCTGCATTTAATTCTATAACTTTATTTTTAAATAAATCAATTATATACAGAGACCCGTAAACATCATGTATATTGCAGCTAACTATCTTTAATTTATACTTACTATCACTACCCGGCACGAAACATATATTTGTATTATCTAAATTATCAACGGTATTAACCTGATAATCACCTGAAGTTTCCCTTGCGAAAAGTGCTGCCGATTTATTGCTTGTCCTCATTTTATATCCATCCCAACCATTATTGAAATTTCTATCTGCACTTTCTTCATGTATAAGCCATAACTTATCGAACGAGTTTTCTCCTATAAGATCTATTGATATATACGGATTCAGTTTATTTTGTTTAACTCTCTGAGAACTAACATTTTTAGTTGCTGATGAATATGGTATAGATATACTTCCGCTACCACTTGTTACTCTAACAATAAATCCTTGCATTGAAGGTATTTCAGGTAAAATGATTTCTGCATTATTCTGTGGAACAGACAAGTATTGTCCTTTGCCTGTGCCTAATCTTCCGTTGTTCTGATCTAAATTCCAGTCGGCATACGAGCCTGTATGATATACATAAACTGTTGACTCCATATTTCCACCAAAAACTAAATCGCTAATTTTAATTGATGATGAATATGGATTTGCCAATAAATGCTGACCCGCATACGGAACATCGTTGGTCTTACTTAAATTTATTGTGGTATCTCTGTTTTCAAGTATCCCCTTAAATGTGTATAAATGTTCATTGTTTTGTGCAATTTCATATCCTTTAAATGATGTAAGATTGTCACTTGAAGTTAATGCCACCCACTTATCATATTCATTTAAGCTCTCATTGAATTTTCTTATCCACCAGCTTCCTTCCGATAGTACTGTACTCATCGACCTAAAAGGAATACCTATGTATTGCCAATTAAATTTGCCGGAATCATCATCATCAAGATTTTCATCAATATATGCTTTAGAATACATCTCTACTGTTGCTGCAACCATATTGTTTGCAGAGTTATGAAAAATTAATGACCCATTAGGTGAATCTGCTGATGCCTTTATTACAATATTATCTTCATTATTGTTATTGATAGTTGTTTTCACATCTAATAAATAAGATGAGTTGATAGTTAATTTGCCGGTATCAGCAATTAGAATTATTGATTTACACACTCCATCAGCTGATGTAACGGTTGCTTCGTCTAATATAGTAACAACATCATGTCTATGAGGTATCCTGTTGATATTCCACTTATTATCATCATTCCAACTACCATTGCCCCTATTAAATACGAGTGAATATTCTGTTGCTCCAATATCAATTATGTTATCGTAATGCCTACTGTTGCCATTGACATCTTTTTCGGGTAACTGTCCAACAATACTGTTATTGCCGGAATTATTAATTGGTGATGTAGGTGATAAGAAATATGAACGTTCGTTGATAGTTTCAGCAATCGAATCTTTGTATTGCCCTGTTACAAGTATTTTCATATTACCTGTTCCGGGAATTAACACATCACCTCTTATGGCTGAGTATGAGATAGTAACAGAAGAGTTTATTTGATTATAGTTTAAATCGTTGTCAATTATTGTATTAATCACATTCAATGAGCCTGCAATACTTGATGGCTTTTCCTGTGCGACTACAATTAAGCATCCGAACAACATTAAAGTAAACCATATGTATTTAAGCCTGTCCATTATTAATTTTGATAAATAATTGAAATCGGACGCACTTTGTAACTTACTGATTTACTCACGTTTGCAGGCTGTTTAGCTGTGTGCGGAAAATTATATGTCCACGCTTGTTGACGCGAATATTCGTTTGATGACCAATATTCACCGCTAATATTAGTCTTGCCTAATTTCGTTAGAACTAAATTCACTAAAGTCAATTCGTTTTCTAATCTTCTTAACTGACCAACTGATGGTAGAAACCACTTAGCTTCTTCTCCTGTCTGTTTCTTATATTCATAACAATACTTTGCAGCACAATTATCTACTGTTAAAGCGTATGATTGTGTAGGGCTCTGAACAAAACCCGGCTCATCTACAATTAGTTGAGTATTGCTCTTACCATCATAATCCATTAATGCAGATTCAGCATTTGGGAAATTAAATAAATTAGGAATATCGATAGGATTATAGCCTGATCCATTTGTTAAACCATTAGGACACCATGGTACCGAAACTTCTGACATAGCAACAAACCATGAACGTCCGGTTATAAAATCATTATTAGTGTTACTCCAGAAACAAATACCGATAACATTAGAAGCATCGTAGCCATCAGGAAAAATCAATTCGCCGTTATTATCATATTTCGGAGTAAAAACCACACCATCATCTAAGTATATATCGCCGGGATAAATAACCGATGTTTTAAGATAGTAATTGCTGTTTACAGTACAATTTATAACATCTCCACTACTACCTGCTATGCCAAAACCGGTAACAGCGTAGTTTTCAGTTACAATACTATTTACCAATTTACCATTGTTCTTAATATACACACCACCACCTTCAGCAGTTTGAGCAATAATCATCACATTATAACTTAAACTCACAAGTATGATAAATAATATTTTAAAAGCTTTTCTCATTTAAAATTAATTTTGGCTTAAAGATTTTACTGTTACAGGCACAATAATTCCACTCTGACTTTTACTTCCTTCTGCCAGTCCCCAACCTCCCCAAGGATACGAATAAGTATCAAGTGCCCAAATCTGACTTGCATCACGTTCGGTTGATGATACATAAAATCCTTTTGAAAACATTGGTGATGATTGAGTTGTCCATCCTAATACATCTCTTGCACAAGCCTCCATTTGCGGGAAAACCTCCCACATTTTATATAACTCACCACTTGAAGGAAGATGCCATTCGCCTTGAGTTCCTGCAGGTGTATTGTAATTATATGCATATTTGGCTGCATAGTCTGAATTATGCCATGGATTTCCATTTTGCGCTAACCATCTTGGTACATATGCCATGATTGAATCAGTATTTGCTCTACCTTCAAAATCTAATAATGCTTCGGCTTCAGTACTTAAATTAGGAATGTTCAATATATCAATAGAAGGATTAAACCATAGTTTATTAGAATTAGAAACTTTAGCCATCACATAAAATTTATTGTTTGTAGGTGATGGGTCAACGTAAAACACTATACCCTGCACTATTTTGCCGGATGGTATGCCACCATCCAAACTTGCAATTATCTGGCCTTGATTGTTTAGTGTATATTCCGGCTTGAGTATTGTGCCATCTGTGCAATATACATCTCCTATGCTCGCAACAAAAGCTCCTGGAATTACTGATGGACTGGGTGCTATTTCCGAAGCTACATTATTGTGGATGACGCAATTCATTACAGTACCTCCATCGATTAACACCCCACCGCCGGCTCCTGCTATTGAATTTGCTATTGAATCGAAAACGTAACCTTTAGTTATTACAAAGCCATCAAGCGTACCATAAACAGTAGCAACCCGATGTTCATACGATCCGCTTAAAACAGATTGTTGATTAATGTCGGAATTGCCGGGATAAATTCTATGGTTTATCGATGTTGCATCAGCAGGAAAGCCTCCAATAACTGTTGCGTTAGAAGGGATTATAAGCTCATCTTCTTCGTAATTGCCGACTGCTACCCATATTGTAGTTTGTGAACTAATACCTGAAAGTGCTTCAGAAATGGAATTGAAATTATCTACCCCTGTCATTGAACTACTGAAATTCACGGTTCTATTTGGAGTCTGCGAATATAGTAACACAACAGAAAAACACAGTAGTATGTAGATATAACTAAATTTCATTTATTACAAACAGCTTAAATATATTAATTGTGACTTGTATGAGCTTGAAATACAATCCCATTTAGGAATCAAAACAAGCCCACAAAGATAAAGCTTTTTATTTCTTGAAACAAATAAAAATAGTTAATGGATATAAAATATGATTATCTATAATGTCTAACGCTTAATGTATTAGAATTGTTTTTTATGATTATAGGCTATTTTTAATTCTTTTTGTGTACTCGGTCGGACTTTCATTAAAATACTCTTTAAAGCATTTTGTGAAATACGATGGAGACGAAAAACCTGTGTCGTATGCTATTTCTGAAATGGTTTTGTCCGTTTGAATTAAGGCTTGTTCCGCTGCTTTTAACCTGATGATGCGTATCAATTCGTTAGGGGCATAATTGGTTAAAGATTTGATTTTGCGGTATAATTGTACGCGCGACAATCCGAGCCGCTGACCAATTTCATCAACATTGAGGTCGGTCTCGATAATATTCTCTTCTATAATTTTTCTGAATTTTTCTATAAATGTTTTATCTAATTCATTAACAGACTCTTTTCTCTCTCCGAAAGTTAAATTCTGCTGAAAATAAGCCTTGATTTTCTCTCTATTTTCGATAATTTTCCTAACTCTGATTTTTAATATATCATCATTAAATGGTTTTGGGATATAAGCATCTGCACCGCTTTCAAAGCCTATAGCGCGTTGTTCGTCTTGAGCAAAAGCTGTAAGCAACATTACCGGAATATGACTGGTCGAGATATTTTCTTTGATTTGTTTGCATAACTCAAAGCCATCCATAACATCCATCATCACATCACTGACAATCAAATCAGGCACATACTTCATAGCTTTAAAGACGCCACTCTGACCATTATCAGCCTCAATTATATCAAAATCATTATGGAGTAACGATTTTAGGAAAACACGTATATCTTCGTTATCATCTACAATTAACACTAAAGGCAAATTCGTTTTTTCACGATTTTCATCTATGATAATTTCGGTAGTTTCAAGGATTGTAATTTCTTCCTTTTTCTCTTCTGATGAAGGATTGAGAACCGGATATTCTTCGACTATTGAAATATTATTCTGTTTAAATGGTATGATTACAGTAAACTGACTTCCTTTTCCTTCTGCACTTTCGACTTTAATTGTTCCATTATGCAGTTCAACTAACACTTTTGTAAGTTCGAGTCCAATTCCCGAACCGGACGATAACCTGTCGATTTTAAAGAAACGATTGAAAATTAAGCTCAAATGCTTTTCTGACATCCCTTTCCCATCATCAGAAACTATAATTTTCGCATATTTCTCTCCATCTTTAACTACCGATGAAAGCTTTATGTCAATATTGCCATTCTCAGGTGTGAATTTAAATGCATTTGACAGTAGATTATAGCATATTTTTTCCAATTTGTCAGTATCAAACCACACAATAAAATCTTCTTCTGATGATGAAAACCGTAAGTTTATATGTTTTTTCTTACTTAATTCGTAAAACGATTCGTATATTTCATGCAAAAATTCTTTTAGATTACTCAATGTGAAATACATCTGCATCTTACCATTCTCGTATCTTCTGAATTCTGTTATCTGATTAATGAGTTTATTTAAAACGCGAATGTTTTTCTGCATCAAGAAAGCAAGTTTATTACCTTCTTCAGATAAATCTTCCTTTTTGATAATGCTTTCAAGTGGACCGTTCAGTAAAGTTAAAGGTGTTCGGAACTCGTGTGTAATATTTGTAAAAAACACCAATTTAGCCTGAGTTGCATCTTCAAGATTTTTAGAAAGGGCAATTAATTGATCACGTTGCTCTGATATTGCTTCTTTTTGCTTACTGATAGCAGCATTTTGTGTTTCAAGTAATTTATTGGTTTTAGTTTTCTGTTTGACGGTTCGAAATAACAGTAAAATTAAGGATAAAAATAAAACAAGAATAATGATTGATGCAAATAACAGTGTGCGTTGAGTTGTATATTTATCTAAATTTTCATTCAATTTAGTATTGAGTTGACCAATTCTGTTTTGATGCTGATGAATCTGATCTGTTTGAAGTTTAATCACCCTTGCATTTGTTTTATCAACTACGGCAGTATATAAATTGTTTTCTCTATCGAAGACTTTATTATTCAGGATATTATAGGCAATTTGTATGGTTTTATCACCACCTGTCGGGTAAATAAAAGTAGCATCGAGTATACCGTTAATTATTTGCTGAACACCCCCATCAGGAGTTGAAAGTGCATCAATACCAATTATTAATGGTTGCTTGATATTTGGAACTAATTTCAAAGCATCGAAGGCACCCATTGCCATTTCGTCGTTATGGGCAAACACTAAATCTATTGAATGATTAAGTGTTAAGATTTTTTGCATGATTTTACTTGCATCTTGCCTAAACCAATCACCAAAATCATCTTCAACAATTTGTATATTCTTAAATTCGTTAATTGCACTTCGAAAACCTTCATGCCTTTCTTTCTCCGGTGTAGATCCTTTCAACCCTCTTATTTCCACTATATTGCCCGTGCCTTTTAATAGATTTGCAGCATAAAAGCCAACTTCTTTTCCAATTTGAAAATTATCGGCGCCAACGAAGGCTGTGTAATTGCCGGAATCTGTTTTCCTATCTACAAGTATCACCGGAATATTTTCGCCTATTGCTTTTTCGATTACCGGCGTCAGAGGTTTAGCCTCATTAGGCGATACGATTATCAAATCAACACCTTCTGCAATAAAGCTTTCAATATCGCGTATTTGTCGTTGGTTGCTATCATATGCTGATTTGAATTTCAATTGTAAATCAGGATAGAAAGAAGCTTCGCGCAACATTTCATCATTCATAGTTCTGCGCCAAGCGTCATCACTACATTGTGATACACCTATTACATACGAAGATTTTGCCTTGTTGCTTGAACAAGATATCAACAATATTGAGGATAATATAAGTATATAATGTAATTTTGCCATAGAGATACAAATATACAGTTTTTCATTTAAAAAAAATAAAAATCAATTATGAAGAAATATTTAGCTGTTCTACTTTTATTTTGTTTGGTCACAGAAATCTATGCTGAAAATGACAATGCTTTGTATAGTGGAGGAATGCTCATTTTTCAACCAGGGATTACAATGGCAACCAATGAATATCAACATATTAAAACATACAGTAATTCAATTGGTGGAATTTTACGCATATATTTTTGTAAAAACTTTACTGCCGGATTATATGGTGGTAATCAGAAAAGTATCTATAAAACCACAGAATCTGAAAATTCATTTATTAATTTAGGTTATGGCGGACCATTTCTTGGTTTTAGTCGGAAATTCGGAAAATTCAGATACACAGCTTCAGCATTTATCGGAATGGGTTCAATTCAAAATTTGCATATTGAATCACAAGTTGACAATACTCTTACAGATGCAAAATTATTCAAATCTCCGATATTATTATACTCACCAATTTTAAGTCTTGATTATGCAATAACCAAACGAATCTACTTTACAGTTCAAACGATTTGCTTGACCGGCAGTTATCAAGATAAACCAATTTACAACCCTACCTTACAATTAGGTATATTATTTAGCAGATAATAAATTAAATGTTCAGATGTGTAGTCCGAATATTCTTTATTTAAACTAAACCTTTTATTTTATCAGGTACTTCAGGCATTGCTCCTTGTTGCGTACAAACAAATGCTGAAATTTCGACTGCTTTTTTATGTGCCTCGTGTACAGATTCTCCTTTAAGAAGTGAAGCAACCAAACCGGCTGTAAAAGAATCACCTGCACCGACAGTATCAGCAACTTTTACTATTGGAGTTGGTAAGAATGAAGTCTTATTAGAAGTGAAAACATAACTACCATCAACACCTTTTGTAAGTACAAGCATATCTAACTGATAAGTTTGCATTAAATATTGTGCTGTTTTTATTTCAGATAAATCACCTAATCCATATAAACCTGCTACTAAAACAACCTCTTCATCATTGATTTTCAACACATTACACTTTTTCAAAGATTTATCTATCAATTCCTTAGAATAAAAATATTGACGGAGATTAATATCGAATATCTTCATTGCATTTTCGGGTACAGCATCCAGAAACTGATTGATAGTGTTTCGGGACACATCATTCCGTTGTGCTAAAGATCCAAAACATACAGCTTTTGTGCGTTTTGCCAAAGCCTCTACCTCATTTGTATAAGGTATATTATCCCAAGCAACTCCTTCACATATCTCATATTGAGGAATACCTTTGCCGGACAAAGTTACTTTCACCGTTCCTGTAGGAAAATCGACCTTTTCCAAATGAGTATTAAGTGTCTTATTCCCCAATGTTTGTAAAATCTCATCGCCTAAATCATCCTTTCCTATTGCGCTAATTGCATAACCATTTAAACCAAACTGTGAAACATGATATGCGAAATTAGCAGGTGCACCGCCTAAAACTTTTCCTTCAGGAAACACATCCCATAAAATTTCTCCCAGACCTACAATTATTTCGTCCATAACAATAGATTATTTTAGTTTCAACTCTATTTCAATTTGTTCAAGCGATTTGCCTTTTGTTTCCGGTATCCAAATTTTTACAAAGATAAAGGCTATCAAGCTAAACAATCCGAAGATTCCGAAAAGATAGTGCAAACCTAATGTTCCTTGAATTATCGGTGCGAAATATACAGTTAAGAAAGTACATAACCAACTTATTGCAGTAGAAAATGACATAGCAACCCCTTTGATTCTATTTGGATATATTTCAGAAATGATAACCCACATTACAGGTGCGTAAGATGCAGCAAAAAATGAAATGTATAATAATAATGCTACCAAAACACCTACACCATTTTGTACAGGCTTAGCAAATTCATAAGTAAGATATGCAAGTGATGCAATCATGCCTACAGCACCCCACAGCAAAAGAGTTTTGCGCCCTTTGCGGTCAACCAACCACAATGCAACGATAGTCATAAGGAAATTGACCAAACCAACTATCATTGCCTGCATCATCGAATCTCCACGAACCGAACCTGCTGCTTGAAAAATATCAGGTGAGAACATAATCACTGCATTTATGCCGGTAATTTGTTGCAAAGCAGCTAAAACAGTTCCGATAAGAACAATTTTACCTATCTTGCCTTTGAAGATTTCGCTTAATTTCACTTGTGGCTTATCTTTTTCTGAAGCAATTGATTTTTCCATTTCAGGTAATTCTTTTTCGATTAGATATTTTCCTCCTATTTTTTCAAGAACGACAATAGCTTCATCTCTACGATTTTTCGAAAGTAACCATCTCGGACTTTGAGGGAATGAAGTAAGCAGAAATACTAAATATACTATGCCGAAAAATGCAGGAACAGCGAGCATATATCTCCAGCTATTTTCACCCAAATCCATTACAAGAAAATCGATAAGATAAGCCAGCACAATACCGATTGTAATTGCGAATTGATTCATCGAAACTAAAGTTCCACGCTTTGCAGCAGGAGCTATTTCAGAGATGTATATTGGTACGACTACCGAAGTTGCGCCAACAGCCAGTCCTGAAAGTACTCTGAAAACAGTTAGCATCTCCGAAGAAGTTGCCAAAGCTGAACCTATTGCTGAGACAATATAAAGTATGGCTGTAAACACCATCACATTCTTTCTACCATATTTTTCAGTGAAATTACCGGTGAAAAGTGCGCCAATCAAACAACCAATCGTAAGTAAAGCTGCTACGGTACCTAAGCCACTATCAGTGAGGGAAAACTCAGCTTTCAGCATTTCAGTTGCTCCTGCAATACCTGCCATATTCAATCCAAATAGCAATCCGCCATTAATCGCTACAAAAATTATCCAATATAAATATCTATTACTCATTATGATTTAGTTTAAAAGTAGCCCGATGACTGATATGTCAAATCATCGGGCTACAAATTAAATTTTCAATATTCTTTAGAAACTAATTAATAGGCACATATTTTTTGTACAACACGCTGTTCCTTATCTGCAAGTCTCACAAAATGAACACCTTGATCTAATGGAACTGATAATGTTTCTGTATGAATTACATTTGAATAAGTTCTTCTTCCATCTAAAGAGTATAAATCAATATTTAAAGGACTTTTATGTTGAGATTTCACATTTAGAATTCTATTCGCAACAAATAAATCAACATCCATCTTATTAATGGTGATATTTTGCTCTAATCCAGATGTATCCCATGGATCTGTCAAATCTTCTCTCCATATGGTTTTTAGAGGATAAATATCCAATGTACATTCAACCGAATTTCCTTTTACAAAAAACTCCATACCATCACTTTCAGGGTCAGGGAAGATTAATAATGTTGCAACTGCTTCACCATCATTAGCAAAAACTTCAATAGTAGATTGATCAACAAAAACATGTAGCTTCAACTTACCATCAATCAAATTAATAGATTTTGTAAAACTGCGAGCAAATCTATCATTTGGCACAGCACCAGAGTTAGTTCTGCTTACAACAAGCTCTTGCATAGAGGTATTATAATAAACAGATGTATATTGATTTATTCCAGTACGCAAGTTAAAACCAAACTGAGCATTTCTTTCATTAGGAGATATTTCAGCAACAATTTCAAATTGAGTTGCTTTTAAATCCTTCAAGATATTCTCATCATCTTTGGTAACAGTTTGTTTTGCAATACTGAAAGGAGTTTTACGTAAAGTTTGATATTCATCTACAGGTGTTTGATATACCACGAGTTTTCCGGTAGGCTCTCTTTTCAATTTCAACTCATAAGCCATAGTAAATGCACCATTGTACGGATCTGTTACATTGGCTAAATCACCGGAATAGTCAAAATTAGTCATCCAATTTATCATAACTGTTCTATCGTCCGGCATATCACTAAATGTTTGAGCAGCATAATTATCATGACCAAAATTCATATGTATCCTTTCATCTGAATCTGGTATAAAATGCCAAGCATCATCAACTTTAACAAAATCACCTATCATATAAAACTTACCACTTCCTAACAATACCCATTTAGAAACATCTTCTCCTTCAAGGTCTAACTTCACAAAATCAGGACATTCTGTAAAAATATCTTTTACTAACACCTCATTTAATGTTTGTTCTGAAGAATATCCACTTTCATATTTCCAATCTATTAAATTAGATGAAGAATAAAAGCGTAGAGGACCACCTGCAATCACCATCATCCACTGATTACTCTCATCATGCCAAAACACTTTCGGATCTCTAAAATCACCATGATTAAGTGGATCATCTGCAATTTTAATAACAGGTTCGCCTTCATTATATTTCGTCCAACTACGACCCTTATCCAAAGAATAAGCGATAGACTGCTGTTGTCCGCCATGTCCGGCATTAGTATATATTGACACTATACCTTTCTTTTCAGGAATATCACTAAAGAATCCTGTTGTGTTATCATGGTCAACCACAGCCGAACCGGAGAACATTGTTCCAAATTTATCAGGATATAATGCTATAGGATATTCTTCCCAGTGCACCATATCTGTAGAAATTGCATGTCCCCAATGCATGGGTCCCCATTGTTTGCTATAAGGATGATATTGATAGAACAGATGATATTCACCATCATAAAATACCATTCCATTAGGATCATTTATCCAATGTGCCTCAGGAGTATAATGGAATTGCGGTCTAAATCTCTCTGTATAAGCATTTTCAGGATTATAACGACGCTTCACACGCAATGTGGTAATAGTAGATGCAGCTGTTTCTTTATTCTGAACGCGTATGCGTACTATATTCTCACCTTCGTTTAATCCAACTGATACATTCTGATTGTTTGTTACAGGTTCATCATTTATAAATAAATCATTTTGTTCTGCATCTGTTTGTAGATTACATACCATGCTTTCTTGCTCAAATGGAACAAGGGCATTATACTGAAATACCTGATTTGAAAATACAGGTAACAGTTCAACATCCACAGTTAAATCTGTCAACACAGGTAAATCCGTAATAGTTTCGTAATACATATTTTGGAATACTATTTCAGAGCTGAAGTTTGTCACACCAAAATATCCTTCTAAACTTTCATCATCGCTTGCAGAAACCAACAGTTCATCGTCAATATATACAATGATACTTGATTTAATAGCCTCTACCCTTATATTGAAAGTTGACTTCTTCGTATAATCTGTAAGTTCTTTTAAATTTCCTTCTGTACCACCCACTACAACATCTGAAATATGACCGGTGGAGAAGTTTTTATAAAACTTTAAAATGCGAACAGTTTCAGAATTATTATTGATATCTATCGCATAATATACCGAATGATCCTCGTTGGCTCTAAACACCAATCCACCAGCTTGTGTGTTTGTACTGATGAACTTCATATCCGTTTCCACAACAAAATCAGTAGCAAAAGTAGATGAGAAATAAGGTGAATTATTACTACCGATGCCATATAATCCATCCTCACGAACTCTCCAAAAGCCATTAGTATTCGGATCTTGCGTCCAACCTTCTATATTAGTCAGAAAATTACCTGCTACAAGTTCATCACGCACTAAAATTAGCACATCTGTCAAGCGAACTTTAGATTGATATGTCAAAAACCCTAATCTTCCTGGTTGATAATTAGGTATTTGCTGTTCGTGGATTTGATTGTTATCCACAAAAATCTTCAATAGTCCATCAGCTGTTACATCTATTTTAAAAGGAATGGGCTGACTGGCATCAACAGCAATATTGTGTTTTTCAATAAAAACACCTATTCCATGTTCATGAAACACTTTTACAGATGCTTTATTATCGTTTTTATTTACCAATAATTCAGCGCCATACCACTTTCCTGAAATATCTCCTGAAGAACCAAAAACGAAGGACATTCTATCGCCTTCGAGTACTTCAATATTTCCTGAATAAGCAAATGATGTGGCTGATGTAGTTGATGAAATAAAGTTATTTCCATTTAGACGATTTATAATATAACCTGCAGCTGACTTAGTATAAAAGCTATTTTCACCACCTAAATGATTCAATTCAAGTTCTGACAGATTATAAGGCTGAGAATCATCTAACAAAATCACCTCAAAATCAGACACTTTAGCTTCACTATTCCAGGTTAACATACCCCATTTTCCTCCTTCATAATGAGGAAGATTTAATTCTTTAATAAGATTTTCTTCAGCAAATACTTTTAATGTGCCATCATCTGAAAGTGCTATTTTATAAGCTATAGGTTTGGTAGTATCTACTCCATATTCTTCAACAAAAAGATCACCTCCATGATTTCCTACTTTGAAGGTTTTTAATTGTATAGAATTTTCATCTTTAACCTGTAATTCTGCACCATACCAATTATCATTTGCTTTATGACCAAATACAAATGACATTCTATCACCTTCAGTAATCTTAACATCACCTGACACTGTAAGCGCTTTAGCTTCTGTTTGTGATAAGACAAAATTATCGCGATGATCCATTCTTTGGATGGTATATACGGGTTTTGCAATATTATAATCGCCCGATAAAGCCTCCAACTCTACACGCTGCCCTTCGGAACCAAACTCATCTACGAGAATATTTGAAAACTTCACTTGAGTTTGAAAACTTAATATCCCCAAATGTCCCGGCTGATAATTTTCAATTGAATGTTGATGGATTTGATTTCCTTCCACGTAAATACTTAGCAGTCCATCCGCCGTTACCTGAACGCGAAAATTAATAGCTTCTTCAGGATTAACTAAAACCTTAATTCTCTCAAAGAAGATCTTTCCACCCTCCCCGTCTCTAAAACCTTTTACGTATATCTCATTTTCAGCTAAGTCATCACCTTTTGTGGCTACTTCAACTCCATAAAATCCTCTTTTTGTATGACCATAAACTAATGAAGCATAATGTCCATCGAGGAATTCAATGTCTGCTTCATAAATAAAAGCATCTGCTTCAATTTGAGAAACACACAGGTTATTCCACCCTGTTTTATTAATAGTAATAGACCCATCATCATGTAAAATATGATCGCCATATAATCCATACAACGTGTTGGAAGTATATGCAAATCCTTTAGAAAAAACACCAATGGATAAGCATATGCTAATCAATAGTAAATGTAAATAGTTTGTTTTCATATGATTGAATTTTAAATTAATATCAAAAGAACAATTTCAGAATACAAAAATATAAGATTAGATTGTGCACTTGTATCAAGTTTGTTACATCTTTATGTAATTTTGTTACAATTTTCTGGTTATTGTAAAGAAATTTATATGTATATAAAAAAGGATAGTATTATTAGATAGTCAAGGTGCAAAATAGCAGATTGTCAGGCGAGTAATTATTATTCTCTCATTTATTGTTATTATCACACCGTAAACCTCCACGGAATATTTTTCCAATATTCACCTGCATAATCAATACCTATACGAGGTGAAGCGGTAAAGTTGGTTATTTCGGGTGCATCTTCTATCCACATTCGTTGAGAGTTACAAATATGTTCTCCGTTAAAGCTTTTATCTAATTGCAGTTTTTTGCCTATTCGTCCCGGACCGTAAAGTTTGGAAAAAGCTCTAATCAGAACAGCTTGCGGATGGTTTTCAGTCCCCGAAACTATATTTAGCATCCAATACATCCCGTAAATCAAATAGACATATATCACCCCGCCATCAGCATATAAGGTTTCTGTGCGTTTTGTCCTCCCTTTACTTGCATGGCAGGCAAGATCCTCCTCGCCCATATACGCCTCAGTTTCTGTGATTATAAACCTACTTTGCGTACCGTCATCCCACACACGCACCAAAGTCTTGCCAAGTATGCTTTTAGCTAAAGTTACAGCATCTTGCCGAAAATAATCTGGTGGGAGTTTTTGCATTATCATTAATAATTTTAAAGCTAATCGGTGATGATAATTCTATTTGACTCTGTTTTAATTGTTTTATCTGTAGTTCTTATTTTGGCTTTGTAAATATAAACACCTGCATTTACTTTTTCACCATTATTGGTCGTTATATCCCATCGCATTTTGTCATCTCCATTTGATGATAAATTCCGAATTAATCTACCTGAGATATCAAAAATATCAATATCGTAACTTATTATATCATCTGAGTTAGATATGGAAAAATAAACATAATCTTTAGCAGGATTTGGATAGCACAATAGCATCAAGTCAGAAGTAGAAGCGTTGGTATGCGGCTGAAAAACACCTGCTTTATTATCAATTCCTCCAATTATAAAATCTTCCAAATAGCCCTGTGCTTCAGTCACATTTATATCGTCATACGCATAAAATATCATTTTACCGTTTCCAAATTCTTCATCGATATCGATAGGTAGTGTAAATGTATATGCAAATTTCCCATCAACTACATCTATTTCTTCCGAATGTAAAATCAATGGACGATCGATATATTCGTAAGCCGGCTCGTTGGCAAAATTACCATTTCTCAGCGTTGTGTAAGTATATGATTTATCGTAAATGCTACAATACAATTTTCCATTAAATTCTGATACCAAGTTTAAATTATTATCCACAATACTACCTTCTATGGTTTGGGTTGTATTTGCTTTTAAGGTATCATTTTCAAAGCTGATATTATCATTTATTTTATCAGTAATAATCTGATAGGTATCTGCATAGTTCAGTTTTATGGCAGGATCACCCAAATAAATGTATGATAATTTATTAAAATCTTGCCAGACATTGTTTTTAGCGTTTTTGATGGCTTCTCCTATACTGATATGATTCTCGTTTTCTTTATCAAAAAGACTTCTTATTAAGTTTTTGTTTAAATGATAATTTAGAGTAGCATAAGTTAGTCGGGCAGCCGACAAAATACCGATACCGCCACCATCAGGATTTAGAAGCACATTTTCTCCGGCTGAAACAATCTGATTATCAAATCTTACAAATTCACATGCAGCAACAATCCAAAGGGGCAGATAGTTGTTTTTTAGATTAACAACATCTTCGTTGGTAAGTATTTGTTCGTATGACAATGACTGATGATGAGCATGTCCAGAATAATTAAACAGCAAAAGTCCATTATCTAAGGCACTGAGCAGACTATCCTTTGCAGCAGGATAACTTTCACCCACCGATGCAGTAACCTTTGGATAGGCATCCATGAGTATTTTGTTCGTGTGATACGATTTATAATCTTTATTGATTTCAGTGGCTAAATCGTCTGCCATCTTCATATGAACGCAGTAGTCGCGATCGTCTCCAATAAAACATAAATTATTTTTCCATCTTCCTTTATTGGTGTTGTTCATGTAATTAATCGTTTTGCTGACAACATCCGAAGCCTGTTGCTGGTTAGTTACAGGGAATCTTCCAACTGCAATGTCCATCGAATGTCCATACAACTGCATACCTTCGTGGTTTTCTAAGAAAGTAAAATAATCATCTGTTGTATAGGTATTAAGTTCATATATAGCATTATCCGCTTGATAAGTCAATACGAAGTTATCACCTGAATCAGCTAAAATTTTTCTATTGTCGAAAGTGCCTCTGCCAAATAAGAGTAAATGTTTAGGCAAGTTGGTAGAATTTCCGGAAGCTATTGCCCTGTCGTAGAACATTTTCATTAAACGTCTATAAGCTGTTGCATCGGGTGTGCCGGAAGAAAACTCGTTATAAACCTGCTCGGTTGTGGCAACAGTTACGGTCATATTATCTTTTTGTCGATGTGCTTCTGCTAATATTTCCGCTTGAGATTGAAAATCGGGATGCGTAACAATTACCATATCAGCTTGTAAAATAGCATGTAAATTCTGATTTGAAACCAATCCAATAATTTCCGGCTTTCGAAAAGCGGCAGCATCTGTTGGGTCAATTGCCAAGTAATGTTTAAGTTCCATGCTCGAATCTATAAAACTCATCTGATTATCAGTGTTAGATGTAATTATTGAATAGATATTTTGCTGATTTGTAATATCCCATACCTGAATATTGGGATTGTCATTTGTCAGAATGTACTTATTAGCAGCATGTTGCCCTAAATAATCCACATTCTGAAACGGCATTAGGCTACCATTCATCATTAAATGGCGCCGTAGGTTTACCTCCAGAAAATTCAAATATCCAACGGAAGTGGGAGCAGGCATCGAATAAGTCAGATTGAACTCGAACAAGTCATTTTGGGGAGTGAAAGTAAAAATTCCGGAATTAATTTTCGCTTTCTCATAGGGGTCGTATAAGGTCAGAGCTTTTACTGTCAACGTTTTATGTTGCGAATCGTTTAAGTTGATGATAAAATCGGAAGGAGCAGGCGATGCAGCAGCAACATCCAAATTTGCAAGTACTGAATTTTCTGATAATACAGAATTTGGAAAATCAAAAATAAACTTACGATTACCACCATTGTCAAAAGTTTCTCCATAAAACTCCTTACCACCATTGACCAAGTTAATCAGATCCCTTTCATGTACTTGAAAATCAATAAATTCCGTAATGTCATATATAGGATAATTAGTAGGTAATTCAATGGATTGTTTCTCAATTCGCTTAGCAATTCCTACATCAGAACTAATAAAATAATACCCTGCATTGGAATACGTATTCGTTAGGTGCGTAAACATATTCTTGTTTTTGTTGTACTTCCAGCGAGTAACACCTTGCGCATAAAACAGAATATAATCCCCATCGTTAAAAATACCATCGCTACCTTTCTCCATCCATATCGCAATTTCAGGCAAATCGTCTAACATAGGAAGTGAAAAATCTTGCTCTAACACTCCGCCTCCATATCCAAAAATGCTAACATTATCAGGGTCAATTCCCATAGATGTTAAATCGCTGTAAGTAAGCTTGTAAACTCCGCTTTCAGTGATTTTAAGTTTGTGAAATCTACCTTGCGAAAGTACAGAATTGTCACTATAAGAATGTAAGTTTGTTGTCTCCGAACTCTTGTTTAATTTAGAAGTCGTAGCAGCCAGATAAGGCAAATGCAATACATATAGCATCAATGCTAATAAATAGCGGAATTCAAATTTTCTCATGCGTGATAAATTGTTTTTAGAAGTAAACGATAATAGCTGTAGTTTATTACTTGTGTGAAATATCAAACTTACTACAACTTCAACTCTCCAAAAAACTCCGGTCTGTGGAAGTCAGGATTTTCAACTGCGATAGGATTCCAGCTAACATAATGAGGTTTAGAAGTGCCGTCGCCACATTTATAGAAATTAGCTTTTAGCATATCCGGTAAATTTGATGCATCAATATTTAATATGCTAAAAGGAATTTGAACAGTCAATGTCCAGTCGAAGTTACCTTTCTTTTCTTCAAAAGTGCTATTTCCTAATGATGCAAATCGTAAAATTTTTACCATTTGAGTATCCGGTAAAGGATTTACGTTTTCAGTACGGCTTTTTCTTTCAGTAGCCAAACAAGTACCTATACAGTTAAATTCAAAATTGAAATAAGTCGGACTACCCGGAATCTGACAGAAAAACTCAACGCAACTGTCCTGCCACACAGGGTCTTGATCTTTTGCGTATAGTGCCTGAATTTGTTTCTCGTTAACAACAAAATGAATAAAAAACGCTGAATCGGAACGAGCAATAATAAATTTCGCATCAGGTTTGAGAGGGAAAGTGTCAGGCCAATTTACAGTGTCGATATGTTCAAAATTATTAATACTATTCAGAAACTCTGATGCTTCATTAATATTTATACCGTTTAGATTTCTGTAATATACAGCTTTTGTTGACTTCATAACTTAAAATTTAAAATGATTATCTTCCTGATTCGTTTAATAATTTAGTGTATTTTTTTAATAGCTTCAAAATAAGATACATAACAGCAGAGAAAACAGTGCACCACAAAACCCAGTTATTTTCGACAGATAGTTTATCTGACAATATTGAATATCTGATGTTATGAAATATAAAGAGCAAAACAAAAATAGCAAATATACCATTCTTCTCTTTTTTCAATATTTTCTTTATGCTAAAATGATATTTTGATTTAACCTTGTTTTTGCAAGAAGGGAAAAAAGTTGGAGTTTTAGAAGCCCAATCAATATATGGCTGTCCGAATTTCTTTCTTAGGAATTGCTCTTCAGCATACATAATTCTCTCGTAATAAATCCAATAAACAAGAACGAAAACGACAAAGAACCATATATTGGCAATTAAAATTACCGAGCCTGCCCACATGAAAAAGTTTCCAAGGTAAAGAGGATGTCGCACTGTAGAATAGATTCCGGTTGTATTAATTTCATCAGCCAATTGTTGTTTTGTATTTCTTCCTGAAGTATTTGCAGGCGTATGTCCTACAGCTATAATTCTAATTATCACACCAATAAAACTTACGAGCAAAGCAACAATTTCTATCAAAGTGTAAACTTCATTACCCGGTACTCGTAAACTTTTAATATCAGAAATGAACACAATTATGCCTGCAATGACAACAATTAGAGGTAGAAAACTTCTGTATCTGAATAAGAAGTTACCATTTTTTTCGAGAGATTCTTGTAGAGCCATTTTTATTTGTTTTATCGTCTATTGTCTATAGTCAAATGTCTTTAGTCTATTACCATTCGACTGTCATTTTACCTTTTGTTGCTAAATACTCATTTGCTTTTGAAAAATGTCCGCATCCGATAAAGCCTCTGTAAGCAGATAACGGAGATGGATGAACGGCTTTCAAAATCAAATGTTTAGACTGATTTATTAAAGCACTTTTTTGTTGAGCATATGAGCCCCACAGCAAAAACACAATATTATCTTTCTTGTCCGAAACCAATTTAATCACGGCATCGGTAAAGGTTTCCCATCCTTTACCTTGATGAGAACCTGCTTTATGCGCTTCGACAGTCAGCGTTGCATTTAACAGCAAAACTCCCTGTTTAGCCCATCTCAACAAATTTCCTGATTTTGGAATAGGAATATTTAAGTCACGCTCGATTTCTTTGAAGATATTTATCAAAGAAGGAGGCAGAGCAATACCGTCATTAACCGAAAAGCAAAGTCCGTGAGCCTGACCATCGCCATGATATGGATCCTGACCGATTATCACAACTTTCACATCGTCAAACGGACACTGATCGAAAGCATTAAAAATAAAAGGTGCCGGTGGAAAAATCTTTTTTGACGAGTATTCATTTCGTACAAAATGAACTAACCCTGCAAAATAAGGTTTGTCAAACTCCACTTGCAGAAACTCTTTCCATGACTTTTCGATTTTTACTTCCATCTTCAAAAAGAAATAGCTTTTTTAAGTTGCATCATAGCCTGTTCGATAATTCTTCGTGGAACAGCCACATTCATTCTTAGATGATACTCACCACCAGGTCCGAACATGGTGCCTTTATTTAAACCAAGTCCGGCTTTGTGAGCAAAAAATTTATATAATTCGTCTGTTTCCATACCTAATCCTTTGCAATCTAACCATATAAGAAATGAAGCATCCGGGCGCATAGGTTTTATCTGAGGCAAGTATTCATTCAAAAAGCCGATAACATAATCGATATTGCCTTTTACGTATTTAAGCATTTGCACACGCCAATTTTCTCCTCTTGCGTAACATGCAACAGTAGCCTGATATGCGAATATATTCCCTGAATTTGATTCGGAAGCATTCAGATAATCAGAGTATTCCCTATTCAAATCAGAATTTGGAATGATGTAAAACGAAGATATTAATCCGGGCATATTAAACACCTTACTTGGTGCCATAAAGGTAATCGAGTTTTGAGATGCCTTCGCTGAGACAGTTGCATAAGGGATGTGTTTGCTACCGGTATGCACCATATCAGCATGTATTTCATCAGAGATTACTATAATTTTATGCTTGGAACATATCTTATCCAACTTTCTTAATGTGCTCAGCGACCACACTTTTCCACCAGGATTATGAGGATTACACAGAATCAGCATCTTTGTTTTGGAAGTGATTTTACTCTCCAAATCTTCAAAATCCATCTCAAATTTACCTTTTACCACTTTCAGTTCATTGTAGACCAATGACCGATTGTTATTTTTTATAATATGAATAAATGGATGATAAACAGGTGGTTGAATAATTATTTCATCATTGGGCTGCGTGAAACACTGTACAGTCAAAGCGATTGCAGGTACTATTCCGGGTACAAAGCCAACGCTTCTTTTCTCAGGTTCCCAATTATAATGATCTTTAATCCACATCAGAAACAAATCGAAAAAGTTGCGTGGCGGAATTGTGTAACCCAGTATAGGATGCTCCATACGTTTGTTGATAGCATTCATTATAAAGTCAGGCGTGCGAAAATCCATATCTGCCACCCATAATGGCAAAACCTTATCAGTACCAAAAAGAGCTTTACAACGCTCAACCTTCACAGAATCAGTGTTTGCTCTATCTATTATTTCATCAAAATTGTATTTCATTATATTATTTTTTTGTCTAAAAGTCTATGATTTAATGTCTATGGTCTATTGTCTATGCGTTTAATGTTTAATGAATCGCTGCTCTGCAGCTAATATGCCCGCCAAACCAACATACAGACGAACAATTAATTACCAATCACCAATTATCCATTGTCAATTGTCAATTGTCAATTCCTCTATCACCTTCCCAATATTAGCATTTGGAAATGGAATATTCAATAGCCTTGAGATAGTAGGAGCTATATCAGTAATATAGTATTGTTTGTTCGTTTTAATTTGCGGCAGTTTTGCACCATACATCCATATTGGAATATTTGAAATAAGCGCATTTGCTTCACCAATCGGATTGTCATTGTCATCGACCTCTAACCATCCGGGCATCAAGGTTATAATAACATCACCTACCAGATTTTTATATGAAGAATTTCTGATTTTTGACATCTCACTGTTTGAATCAGATGCTATATTCATCAAATCTTTGAAATTATATACCGATTGTACACCTTCAAATTCAAGCATAAAATCAATTATATTTTCTTGCATTTTTGTGAAGTCTATACCTTTTTCTTCAATCAAATTTCTGTTTAAATAGATATTTTTTCCATAATAACCTGTAATCCATTTCTCATGACCGTAAATCGCCATCAAATAGGAACTTAACAGAGCAATTGAACGATTGGCATTAAAGTATCCTGCATAGAAATTATTCTCTTTTAATTCTTCAGGAGAATATGTATCAGTCTGATTACCAAACAAAACAAACAGAACTTTATCAGCTCCAATCCTGTTTTCGATTTTCTGAATAAGAAATTGCAATTCACCATCTAATCGTAAGTACATATCTTCCTTTTCCATTGAGAAAAGAGAAAATTTCTTTTCATTTGGCGTTCGCACAGTAAACTGCAACATCAGAGCATCAGGAAACCTGTCGACACCAAGCTCATGTTCCTGAAAAACACGTAGAGCCATTTCAGCAACCAAAGAATTGGCGGAAGGTGTGTTTTTTAAGATTGTAACAGGTTGACTGCCCCTCTTTTTTGTAGTGTTTTTATATTCAAAAGATTTGGGATTTTTTTCATTTAGTGCAGCTAAATACGTTGATGCCTGATACATTGGCTCCCATGTTCGATCGATATATCTTTGAAAAGCTCCATTTTCATTCATGTCTAAAGCCTGCCACGGCATTCCGTTGGAATAATAAGCAGTTGAACTCCACTTCATCATTACATCATCCATCCATACAACACCATTTGCAGCATGACCGGCGAATGCAATAACATCCTCAGCATTTAGTCCGATCGCAAATGATTTTGATTTAGCTTGATTTGCCATCATTATCTCATCGACAATATTTGTGGCTTTAAAGTTTTTTGCTGATAGTTTTAAATGCGATTCAATACCTGAAAATGCCTGATCTTGAAAAATTGATTCTATTTTCCCTGTCGATTTGTTTAAAACAAAATTTGAAATAACACCGTGATAATAAGGTACTGTACCGGAAGTTATTGTTGCAATATCACAAGCATTACCAGACGAGTTTATATTGCAGGCAATATTATTCAAAGCTATTCCGCTACTTGTCAACTTTCTAAAGCCACCGGAACTAAACCTGTCATTCAATTGTTCAATATGACTTTGCTGCAACCCGTCGACCATGATACCTACGACTAATCGGGGCTGAGAAAACATCAGTATAGTTGAGATAAGAATACAAATTAACATCAAAATGGGTTTGCGTGGAGACATATTGGTGATTAGTGATTGGTGATTAGTGGTGTTTTAGAGTTTACCTTTTGTTGAGGGCAATTCATAATTATAAATATCACGTTTTACTGCCATTTTAATTGATTTTGCTAAAGCTTTGAATATGCCTTCTATTTTGTGATGGTCGTTATCACCTTCAGCTTTGATATTCAAGTTCATCAAAGCAGCATCGCTTAATGACTTAAAGAAGTGAAAAATCATGTCGGATGGCAGATCGCCGATATATTCACGCTTGAACTGCACATCGTATACTAACCACGGGCGACCACCAAAATCAAGAGTAACCGAACATAAACTATCATCCATAGGTAGAGTAAAACCATATCTTTCAATCCCTCTTTTATTACCGATTGCTTTTTTCAAAGTCTCGCCCAATGCTAATGCAGTATCTTCAATGGTATGATGCTCATCAACTTCCAAGTCACCCTTTACTGTTATTTCTAAGTCACATCCGGAGTGTTTACCGATTTGCTCCAACATATGATCGAAAAATTTCAAACCGGTATTAATTGTAGCCTTACCACTACCATCTAAATTTATTTTAACGAAGATATCAGTTTCTTTAGTAGTCCGTTTTACCGTAGCTACCCTTTCTCCTGCAAATAAAAACTCAGTAATTTGATTCCATGAAGTAGTTTGTAAAGCACAATAATCAGTAAGTCCACTATCATTCAGTAAATTCTTATCATCAGAAATTAATATTGCCTTACAACCTAAGTTTTTAGCTAATTCAACATCAGTTAGTCTATCACCGATGACAAATGAGTTTTCTATATCGTAATCTCCTGATAGATACTCTTGTAGCATACCTATGCCTGGCTTGCGAGTAGGTAAGTTATCTTCCGGAAAAGACTTGTCGATAAAGATTTTATCAAAGTTGATACCCTCATTGTTTAAAATATTCAACATTTTACTTTGTACTGCATCAAAATGTTCTTGCGGATACACTTCAGTTCCAAGTCCGTCTTGATTAGTAACCATAGCCCATTCAAAATCAAGTTTGGTTCTAAGAAAATACAAATTTCGTATAACACCGGGTAAAAACTCCATTTGCTCAAGACTATCAACCTGATAAGTAACAGGAGGTTCTAATATAATAGTTCCATCGCGGTCGATAAATAAGACTTTTTTCTTTTGTATGTTGTCTACTAACATGTGCTGAACTTTATTTTTCAATGAATTAAAACGACTACAAAAATAGTTTATTTTTATCTGAATGAAAAATGTTAATTTTGTCAGTAGCATATTCTCTGCTATATTATGAAGTCATCTTGACTTTTCACATCAACCGACTGTAACTGTAGAGGAGTTCCCT
>CALFXE010000026.1 GCA_937927845.1 uncultured Paludibacter sp. | reverse complement strand
GTTGTCATTCAGAAAGTTATGATTGGCGGTGAAATAAGTGATAAAGTCAGGAAAATATTTGTTATCATGAAAAAAATTATATTACTTGTTTTAATGAGTATAAGTGTATTGGTGCACGCTAATCAAACTTCAAATTATCTGATTAACGGTAGTTTTGAGTCAGGTCTACATCACAATTGGGTATATTATGTGTCGAACAGATCAGAGGCTGAATTCTCTTTGTCAAACAATAAAAAGATTTTTGATGATGGCTCTTACTGCCTTAAAGTAGATGTGGATAAGTTAGATCGCGCTAATAATGTTTATGCCAGAACACAGGCTACGCTTGCTAACGATTCATTGTATTTGTTGCAGTTTTGGGCTCATGGACCCGAGGAGGCAAAACTATACGTGGAGATTGAAGGTGCTGTGCAAAAAGGGATTTGGTTTGATATGCGAGTGGGAAATAAAGAGGCTCGTGGTCAGATGGTTGCATACCATTATCCATTTAAAATTAATCCTTCTTACAAAAATAAAACAATCAATATAACCTTCTATTTTAACAGTATGACATCTATAGAAAAGTCTGATGATACTAATGATTGTTGGAAAAGAACAGTTCCGGGTTGTACATATCATATTGACGGATTAGTGTTGGTTGATCAATCCAATGATATGCATCACGATGTTTTCAATACTTATTTATGGAATTATAATCAGATTCCTAATAAAGATAATCAAAGTTGGATTGCAGGTGATAATGATGTGTCATTTGATTTACCTGATGGACGTAGAATGTGGTTTTTTAATGACTCTTTTTATGGAAACAATATACCGGGTAATAATGTTTTCCCGGGAGGAACATTTGTTCGCAATGCTGTTGTAATTGAAAATCATGATGGTTCGTTAAATAGTTTACCAGTAACCAATCAAGGTGGACAATGGACTTATTTCAGAATACCGGAGTCGGATGTTGTAAGAAATTCTGACGGAGGTGTAGCAAACTGTTTTTGGGTAGGCGATGCTCTTATTGAGGACGATATGGTTAAAGTATATTTAATCGAAGTGTATGGCAATGATCGTTCTTATTTAGGGAAATTTACCTATCCTGAACTCGAATTTGTTGGAATTGAAGAGCAAGAGCCTTTCTGTCGCCGTTATGAAAAATTCTTTGTCGAAAATGATAAAGTGTATTTATATGCAAATGGAGGTTCAGGATGGACACGCACCATGATGGTAGCTCGCTGTGATTTAGGTGATTTGAATGGTAAAAAAGGAACTTGGAGATTCTGGGATGGAAATTCATGGTCGACAACAGACAAAAAACATGAGGTGTCCCAACGTGGAGCCGATGATGTCATTAAATTAGATGAAGGTAATTATGTGCAATTGGCAATGCCGGTAATGAGTCCTGAAGTGTATGTTCTGTTTGCGCCATCTCCTGAAGGTCCATGGGGACATGAAAAACTTGTTGCAATAGGTGATAGAAGTGCAAACTACTGGTATTATATGCCTAACTTTCATGGACAACTTCCTAATGGGAAATATTCAATTTCCATGTCGGCAAATTATCACGGCTGCTTATTCTTTTGCCAAGATTGCGAACATAAATTATATGCAGATAAATACTGGTATCGCCAACGTTATGTACAAGTAGACCTTTTAGCTTTATCTCCTTATACAACTAATATGAAAGATTGTGCAGGAGTTGAGAATGGTACTGCTTTTTATGATACTTGTGGTAATTGTGTTGGCGGTACAACTGGTAAAACTCCCTGTGTAACAGGAAAAGCTGAGTTGTATACTAATATCAATTATTCCGGCAGTGCAATCGGATTAAATGCCGGTGAATATACCTCTACTGTTATGAGTGAATTGGGTTTCAATATTAATTCATTAACATCTTTGAAAATTCATGTAAACTATGTAGTTGAATTATATTCTCAAGATAATTTTGGAGGTGAGAAAGCCGTATTAGAAGGCGAGAAAGTAAATTTAAATGAAGTTTCCTTTAAAGATAATATCAAATCACTAAAAGTTAAAAGGAAAGCTTTTAGAATAGAAGATGGTATTTACGCTATACAAAATAATCAGAGTAAATTATATGTAGGCGTTGAGAATAATAGTAAAGCAAATAATGCACTTTTAGTACAAAAGGCATATTTGGGAGATGATACACAAAAATTTCAATTTACACATATTGGCGATGATTACTATGCCATCAGAAATGTTGGAGCAGGAAAAGAAGTAAGTGTTGTTGGAATGAGTAAAAAAAGCAGTGCTTTAGTTGAACTATGGGATGGATTCGAATATAATATAATGACTGATGGTGGAGAAGTGACGGCTCAATATTCAGATTCTCCGGATAATGAAAGAGTGCATAATTTGATAGATAATAATGTTAATACAAAATTTTTGACTTTCCACAATCGTGCATGGGTAAGATTTAAGGCTAATCTTACTAGCAATTTGTCTAAATATAGCATAACTTCTGCAAATGATGCTGCAGGTCGAGATCCAAAAGAATGGATTTTATCGGGCTCAACTGATGGAAATAACTGGGAAGTTATTGATACTCGGTCAGATATATCTTTCGCAAGGCGTTTCGAAGAGAAAACTTTTGTAATTGAAAATAATGATAAAGACTATCTATATTATCAGATTGATATGACATGTGCTGTTGGAAATATGTTGCAGTTAGCAGAACTGAAACTGTTTGCTAATACAAATAAACAACAGAATGAATATTTTGATAATCAGATGTTTATTGTGCAAGAGGTGAGCAATGAGATTGTTAAGATAATTAACAAAAGAAGTGATATGATGTTGGAAATTTTAGATGGTGTGAAAGATCAGAATATCAAAGTTTGGCAGAATGAAGATATCGGTCAACATGGAGGCTATTGGGTTTTAAGAAATCCTGATGATATTGAGTCGTCTGTACAAATGAATTATGCTGAAAAGTATATTAGTTTATATCCCAACCCCGCAAACACTTGGATTAAGTTAGAGTCAAAAACTGTAGATAATATACAGCGTGTTGTAGTCAGTGATATAGGTGGTAGTATCATTGCTGATTATCAAGTTAATGAAATGCAAACCTCTTTATCTGTGGCTGAATGGAATAATGGAGTTTATATAGTGAAAGTTTTCACCGTTAACGACTCTTATACATATAAGTTAGTTAAGAATTGATTATCTGAATACTTTAATATCTATTATTATAAAAATGAAAAGAATATTTTTAAGTTTGATGGTTTTATTGCTGTCAGTTACTGTAATCTACTCTCAAGAAATTCATTCTTTGAACTCAGCAGATAATATAGACTGGCGAGTTCAAGCCGTAGATCAAGTTCAAGGTACGGAAACCAGTTTATCAAGATTAACTTATGATGCATCAGGATGGGTACCTGCTACGGTCCCGGGTACTTACTTTGTTGATTTTGTAAATGCAGGTTATGAAGCAGATCCTAACTATGGTGATAATATTTATAGAGTAGATGAAACCAAATACAATAAACAGTTTTGGTATAGAGCCGAATTTGAATTTTCTGAAAATTACAATAAAGGTAAAATTTGGCTACATTTTAAAGGGGTAAACAAAGAAGGGTATTTCTATCTGAATGGACATCAATTAGGATTTACCAAAGGTTTTATGCTCCGATCTAAGTTTGATGTTACTGACATTATAAACAGCGGAACAAATGTGATTTTAGTCAAAACTGATGTTCCGGATGTCAGAAGGAAAAGAGAGCCAAGTTGGGCGTTGGACAGCTGGGCTAATTTTGCAATGCCTACTTTTATGGCAAGTGCCAGTTGGGACTGGATGCCTTATGTTCCGGGGTTAAACTGCGGTCTTACAAACGATGTGTATTTATCCACAACAAGTTCGGTCGCTTTTGAAGACACCTGGGTACGGTCTGCTTTACTAAATAAAAATTTAGCTGAATTAAGTGTCGAAACAACGATTAAAAACACCGGATCAGATCGGATTAATGGAGTGCTAAAGGGTGTTATTATGCCTGGCAACGTTCAGTTTCAGAAAAATATAACCATAGATGCTGCAAGTGTTCAGACCGTAAAAGTTGATAAAACTGAATTTAGTCAGCTCATAATTACCAACCCAGCTTTATGGTGGCCTAATGGTTATGGAAATCCAAATTTATATACGTGTAATCTGGAGTTTCTGATAAATGATGAAGTGTCGGATTTTCAAACTGTTACTTTTGGCATTAGAAAATACGATTACAGGCAGGAAAATGGAGCGTTTACATTATATGTTAATGATTCGAAAGTTTTAATGCGTGGCGGTAACTGGGGTATGACGGAGTATTTGCAGAGAAGTCGCGGTGAAGATTATGACACACGTATTAAATTGCATGTCGATATGAATTTCAATATGATCAGGTTATGGACAGGTTGTGTTACTGATGATGAGTTTTATCAATATTGCGATAAATATGGTATTATGGTTTGGGATGATTTCTGGTTCCATGGGCATTTGTTTGCACCCGATCATAGCGTGTTTATGAATAATGCTATTGATAAAATAAAAAGATTGAGAAATCATCCGAGTATTGCTGTTTGGTGCGGAGCTAATGAAGGTATTCCGGGTGGTGATGCTGGTCAAGGTTTAGATTTAGCACTGAAAAACGCTGTCAGGGATTATGATGGAAATGATCGGAAGTATCAGTCATCATCTAATTCTGGTGGTGGATTGTCTGGCAGTGGGTGGTGGACTAATCAACATCCAAGAACTTATTTTACAGGACCAAACAGCTCAGGGGGAGGTGACTGGGGAGGAGCTGGCACTTGGGCACTTCGAACTGAAATAGGTACAGCTACTTTTACTACTTTCGAAAGTTTTCAAGAATTTATGCCGGAAAGTAGTTGGTGGCCTCCCAGAAACGATATGTGGAATAAACATTATTTTGGTAACCAAGCTCAAACAGCGGGTACAGACAATTATTTTAATACAGTAAATGGTAATTATGGAGCTTCTAATGAAATTGATGAGTTTTGTGAGAAATCACAATACCTGAATTTAGAGGTAATGAAAGCTATTTACGAAGGCTGGAATGACAATATATGGGATAATGCTACCGGTGTATTAATCTGGATGAGCCAGTCTGCCTATCCATCTTTTGTATGGCAAACTTATGATTATTATTTTGATGCAACTGGTGCTTATTGGGGAGCAAAAAAAGCTTGTGAACCTCTTCATATTCAGTGGAATTATGCTTCTAATTCAGTGAAGGTGATTAATACAACCCTGAATAACTATACAAATTTAACTGCTAAAGCAACCGTATATAACTTGAATGGTGAGGTGTATGAACCACTTTCAAAAGTAAAAACTCTAAACTCCAATTCAAATACGGCAACTGAATGTTTTATTTTGGCTGATTATTCGGATTTGAATCTTGCTTTAAACAAACCTGCTTACGCATCAACAAATAATAGTGATGGTGAAGGTGTACCCTCAAGGGCTGTTGACGGTAATACTTCTACCAGATGGGGTAGCGGATATCATGACGATGCTTGGTTTTATGTTGACTTAGAGGAAGCAACAGCAATAAATAATGTTAATATTGTATGGGAAGGTGCACATGGGAGAAGATACCTAATTCAAGTTTCAGATAATGCTTCGGATTGGACTACCGTTTATGAGCAGAATGACGGAAAGGGTGGAAATGAAACTATAGTATTTGATCCAGTAACAGCAAGATACGTAAAAATGCAGGGAGTCGAAAAAGCAACTATGTGGGGTTATTCTTTCTATGAATTTGAAGTGTTTGCTCCAACAGTAGGTAATGGATCGGGAGGAAATGATGTTGTTTTAACGGATGTGAATTTTATTCGTCTTGAGTTGACCGATAGTAATGGAAAATTAATTTCTGATAATTTTTATTGGAGAAACATGAAGAATTATGATTATAAGGCTTTAAATTCATTACCATTAGCTAATGTGTCTGTTACTCAGAATGTAACTAAAGTGAATGGGAAATATAAAATTTCATGTGTAGTTAAAAACAATTCCAATACGGTTGCTTTTGGTAATAGATTGAAAGTTGTCAATTCTATAACAGAAAAAAGGATATTACCCATTTATATGAATGATAACTATTTCACCTTGATGCCTAATGAGAGTAAGGACATTGAAATAGAATTTGATGAACATTTAGTAGGTAGTGATGCTTTTGAGGTTGATTTAAGACAGTATGGTAAATATGATTCTACACCGAGTTCTGTCAAAGAAATCACAGATGGGACCATATTAAAAAATGCCCTTAAAGTTTATCCTAATCCTGCAACAGATATAATTCATATAGATGTAAATCAAAATTCTATTCAAGCGATAGATATTTATGATATGTTTGGAAAATTATGTTATAAAGGACAGATGGAGTCTATTATTAATATATCTGATTTCCCTTCAGGTATGTATGTTTTACATGCCACAGTCGCTAATAGAAATTTTACAAGTAAATTTTTAAAAGAATAAAATTGGTTAGTTTTTTAAAGTAGTGAAGAAACGAATAATATATATTCTGATAATCTTTGTAGCAGTTTGGTGCTGTACAACTAATAGTATCTTTGCTCAAACAAAAAGTTTGAGCAAGGATGCTACAATATCTATAGTTACAGCCTCACCTTACGCCAAACAGCTCGTATCTACTTTCGGTCATATGGCGATTCGTGTCAATGATGCAGAATTAGGTATAGACTATATTTTTAATTATGGAGTTTTTGATAGTAATCTTCCTCTTTTAAGTGTTTTGCATGGCATGTTTCAGATAAAGCTTGAATGTGAATTGTGGGTGATCCCTTTCGAAGAGTATTATTCAAATACTAAAAGTGAAAATAGAACTATTCATGAGCATGTTCTTAATCTTTCTTCGGAAGAGAAAGAAACTATGTGGAAGTTTTTAATTGAGCATGCTAAGGGTGCTGGAAGATTGTATTATTTTGATTTTTTTAATGAGAACTGTACGACCTATCCGAGAGATTTGATTGGTCGGGTGTTTAACGAAACTCTAATTTATTCAAAGAACTTGACATTTAACTCATACCGCTCAACTATACATAGATATACAGAGGATAATCCTTGGCTTAAGTTTACTATTGATTTTATTACAGGAGCTAAGATTGATAAAACTGCACATTCTTTTTATGGTTTATTTACTCCTCAGGAATTGGAGGATATATGGATGGACAGTTATATCGAATACGCTTCTGAAGATACGAAAGCTCTATTTAAAGAGTCTGTGGTGTTATTTGAAAGAAACGAACTTGATGAAAATACATCTTTTAGGTTTACACCTTTACTTCTCAGCCTTTGCTTGCTTGCTTTGTTTGGAGTGTTTATGATAATAGAACTTTTACGAAAAAAATACTATAAATCCATTGATTATGTATTATTCGGATTTATGGGAATTGTAGGGTTACTGTTCTTTTTATTCAAACTAATGTATTCCAATTGGTATTTTTTGCCTGATTGGAAGTTGCTGTGGATACATCCATTTCATTTAATCCTTGTCTTTATTATGTGGAAGAATAAACCTGCTAAATATTTATTCGCTTATCATATTTTAAATTTAACTTTATTGATTTCCCTTTTGGCTGTTTTCATATTCTCAATTCAATATATAGACATAGCGTATTTACCAATTGTGCTATGCATGATAATAAGATCGGTACATAACATTTTTATGCGAAAACTTTACAATAAACATCAAACATGTTAGTACAATTAGTGGTTTACATAAGCTGTATTAAAATGAAGCGAAATTTACTATTATTAATCAATAGAAATAACTCTTTTTTCGGTTTTTGAGTGTTGTTTTAGTAGGATATTAAAACTACTTTTTTTCTTTTCGTTTATGTAAATCAGTTTGAGTTATGTAAGAATGGTTTTTTTGTTGTATTTTTGGCTCTTTAATTTATTATAGTATAAGAAGTTCTACTTTTTGTATTAACTAAAAATAAATTTACGAAAGCATATTAATACTCAATTATAAATCAAAATAAAATGAAAAAAGGTTCTTTTTATATTCTCGTTCTTATACTTGCATTTCAATCATGTTGTTTTCAGAAAAACATGAATAAAAACATTAATTTTTCCGGTAATCCAATATTCGAAGGTTGGTATGCTGATCCTGAAGGAGTGATTTTCGATAAAAAGTATTGGATTTTTCCTACTTATTCAGATAAGTACGAAAAACAGGTGTTTTTAGATGCGTTTTCTTCAAAAGATTTGATTAACTGGACAAAACATCACAGGATAATTGATACTTCTGAAGTCAAATGGTTGAAATATGCCATGTGGGCACCGGCAATCATTAAAAAGGATAAAAAGTATTATCTATTCTTTGCAGGAAATGATATTCTTAATAACAATCAGATTGGTGGTATTGGTGTTGGGGTTGCCGATAAACCGGAGGGACCTTACAAAGATCTGCTTGGGAAGCCATTAATTGATAAAATTGTTAATGGGGCGCAACCTATTGATCAGTTTGTATTTAAAGATAAAGATGGTACTTATTATATGTATTATGGAGGTTGGGGACATTGTAATGTAGTTAAACTAAAGGATGATTTTACAGGAATAGTTCCTTTCGATGATGGGGAATTGTACAAGGAGGTAACTCCTGAAAATTATGTAGAAGGTCCCTTTATGTTTATAAAAGATGGTAAGTATTATTTTATGTGGTCGGAAGGTGGCTGGGGAGGTCCGGATTATTGTGTTGCGTATGCAATTGCAGACTCACCGTTTGGACCGTTCAGAAGAATAGATAAAATTCTTAAACAAGATGCCTCTGTTGCAACCGGTGCCGGGCATCATTCAGTTATACATGAGCCTAAATCAGATAAGTATTATATTGTATACCATCGTCGTCCTTTGTCGGAGACCCATGCCAACAATAGAGCTACTTGCATTGAAGAAATGACGTTTGATAAGGATGGGTATATTAATCCTGTTACTATCACATTTAAAGGAGTTAAAGAAAATATATTAAAAAAATAAATTTAAACATATGAATAACAAATTTCTTATTTCGCTGTTACTCGTGTTTTTTATGACTAATGTTATGGGACAACTTAAACTTCCGGCATTTTTTACAAATAACATGGTGCTGCAACAGCAAACGAATGCTCCAATCTGGGGTAAAGCAAAACCAGGTCAGAAAGTGACAGTAGTGTCTTCGTGGGATAATAACAAGCAAATTATTGTAGCTGATGTGTCGGGTAACTGGAAAGTCGATTTTAAAACTCCGGCAGCCGGAGGTCCATTTTCAATTACAGTTTCAACAGATAAAAAGAATACCATTAAATTAGAAAATGTTCTTATCGGTGAGGTGTGGGTATGTTCAGGCCAATCTAATATGGAATGGCGTGTAAGTAACGACATAACAGATATGAAAAAAGAAATTGCTGCTGCAAATTATCCTAATCTTCGCATGATAAAGATTAAAAATCAAACAAGCGTTACACCTGCTGATGATTGTAAAGTGGAAGGTGAAGGTTGGTTAGTTTGTTCGCCTGAAACTGTTGGTGCTTTTTCCGCTGTTGGTTATTTCTTCGGGAGAGATATTCATACCTCTCAAAATGTTCCTGTAGGCTTGATTAATTCCTCTTGGGGTGGTACGCTTGCCGAAGTTTGGGTTGATGGAGAAACTCTTGAAGAGATGCCTTATTTTAGAGATTACGTTAAAAAGCTTCGTCAACTTCCTTCTGATAAAGAAGAGTTAGAAAAAGTGTATCAGCAGGATGTGCAAGAATGGATGCAGAAATTAAATGAAAAAGATGCTGCTGTTGAAAATGGCAAGTTAATCTGGGCTGATGTGGATTTCTCTGATAAAGCATGGAGTGATTTTAAAGTACCGGGCATGGTTCAAGATCAAGGCTTGTCTCAAAAAAATGGTTTGTTCTGGTTTAGAAAAGAAGTTGAAATTCCTGCTACTTGGGAAGGATTGGAACTCACGCTTAATTTAGGTACTATTGACGATGATGATTTTACTTATTTTAATGGTACTTTAGTTGGGAAAACTGAAGGTTGGATGAGTGGCAGATCTTATAAAATTCCGGCTAAACTTGTAAAAAAGGGTAAAGCTGTAATAGCAGTTAGAGTTCTTGACACAGGCGGATCCGGTGGTTTTGGGGGAGGTGACCAATCGTTCAATATTGAGTCTGCAAAAGGTAAAATTAATCTGTCGGGCAATTGGAAAGCTAAGTTCTCTCTCGCTTTAGGCGATGTCGGATTGATGCCAAGAAGAATTGATGGTAACATGAATGAACCAACTGTTCTTTATAATGCTATGATTCATCCTTTTATTCAATATGCTATTAAAGGTGCCATATGGTATCAGGGGGAATCAAATACGGGTCGTGCATATCAGTATCGTGATTTGATGCCTCTACTGATTCATAGTTGGAGAAAGCAATTTGGTCACGACTTACCATTTTATATGGTTCAGTTAGCTAATTTCATGAAAGTACAAGATGAGCCGGTTGAGTCTACATGGGCTGAACTTAGAGAAGCTCAATTAAAAACTCTACAGCTTGAAAAAACGGGTATGGCTGTTATAATTGATGTTGGAGAAGCTTTTGATATTCACCCTCGAAACAAACAAGATGTAGGATATAGGCTTGCATTAAATGCAAGAGCTAATACATATAACGAGAAAATACCGTATAGTGGTCCGATTTATAAATCTCACAAAATAGAAAAAAATACTATAAGAATTTCGTTTGATCATGTATGTGGTGGTCTACAAGCTAAAGATGGTAGTGAATTGAAAGGCTTTGCAATAGCAGGTGTTGATCATAAGTTTTACTGGGCTAAAGCAGAAATTCAGGGTAGTGAGATTGTTGTATCAGCACCAGAAGTACGATTTCCTGTTGCTGTGAGATATGCTTGGGCAGATAATCCAATTTGCAATTTATATAATGCAGCCAATCTACCGGCATCTCCTTTTAGAACTGATGATTGGAGAGGAGTAACAGAATAATGTTCTATTTTATTCTTTTTATAAAGTAATTTCTTGTAAATTTGCATGAAAAATTAATTTCATGTCAATCAGGGTTTCTAAACTCTATAAAGAAATAGGTAAACAAATCGTTCTTAATAACATCAGTTTCAATATTGATGCGGGTGAAGTTGTTGGTTTTCTTGGTCCGAATGGAGCCGGAAAAACGACTACTATGCGTATTCTTACCGGTGCTTTATCGTATAAATCAGGATCTGTGCAGATTTGTAATTTAGAAGTTGCTGAGAACAGATTGCCGATAAGCAAGATGATTGGTTATCTGCCTGAGAATAATCCTCTGTACCATGAAATGTATGTTCGTGAGTATCTCGATTTTGTAGCTCGGTGTTATAAAATAAAAGTCGGTAGACAACAAAAAGTTGAGGAAATCATTGAACGTGTGGGACTTCCGACTGAAGCTAATAAAAAAATTCATCAACTTTCGAAAGGCTATAAACAACGAGTTGGACTGGCTCAGGCTCTTATTCATAATCCTCAGGTTTTGATATTAGACGAGCCTACTACCGGATTAGATCCTATTCAGTTAGATGATATACGCTCTCTTATTAAGGATATTGGAAAAGAAAAAACAGTGTTGTTAAGTACTCATATCATGCAGGAGGTTGAAGCTGTGTGCAGTAGAGCTTTGATAATAAATAAAGGTGAAATTGTTGGTGATATTGATTTAAAATCGAAAGGAGATATTATTGATAATGAGCTAAAAAAGGAAGATAAGAGTTTGGAAGAAATTTTCAAAAGTTTGGCAAAAACTTAATCTGAATGTATGGAAGAACAATTTGATATAAGAAATAATCGTAATGGTGAGAAAGAGTATGAAAATGCTTTGCGTCCACTGTCTTTTGCTGATTTTAAAGGACAAAACAAGATAGTTGATAATCTGAAAATTTTCGTACAGGCTGCACGTATGCGTGGTGAATCGCTCGACCATGTTTTGCTGCATGGTCCTCCGGGTTTGGGTAAAACTACCTTGTCGAATATCATTGCTAATGAGCTGAATGTAGGGTTTAAGATTACTTCGGGTCCTGTGCTCGATAAACCCGGTGATTTGGCAGGTTTACTCACAAGTTTGGAAACCAATGACGTACTGTTTATAGACGAAATTCATCGTCTGAGTCCTATTGTGGAAGAATATTTATACTCTGCAATGGAAGATTATCGTATTGATATTATGATTGATAAAGGTCCTTCAGCGCGCTCAATACAACTCGATTTGAATCCGTTTACGCTGATAGGTGCAACTACCCGTAGCGGTTTGCTTACTGCCCCTTTACGTGCTCGATTTGGTATTAATTGTCATTTTGAATATTATGATTTAGAGGTGATTACCTATATAGTGAAACGCTCTGCCGGTCTGCTTGATGTGCCAATCAAAAACGATGCAGCTCAAGAGATAGGCGGTCGTAGTCGCGGCACTCCTCGTATTGCCAATGCACTTTTGCGTCGTGTGCGTGATTTTGCTCAGGTAAAAGGCTCTGGTAATATCGATCTCGAAATTGCACGTTATGCTCTCGAAGCTTTGAATATTGATAAATATGGCTTGGATGAGATTGATAATAAGATTCTCAACACGATTATAGATAAATTTAGCGGTGGTCCGGTCGGACTAAATACCATTGCAACTGCTCTCGGTGAAGACCCCGGTACTATAGAGGAGGTTTATGAGCCTTTCCTCATTAAAGAGGGTTTTATGAAACGCACTCCACGAGGTAGGGAAGTTACAGAGTTGGCTTACAGACATTTAGGGAAAATTAAATTAGGTGAAACAGGTACTTTGTTTTAATTATATATGGAGCATAAATTAGTTATTTATAACACTTTAACGAGAAAAAAGGAGCAGTTTATTCCTATTCATTCACCGAATGTCGGACTGTATGTGTGCGGTCCTACAGTATATGGTGATCCTCATCTGGGGCATGCTCGACCGGCTATTACTTTTGATATTCTTTTCAGATATCTTAAATATCTCGGATATAAAGTTAGATATGTGAGGAACATTACTGATGTCGGTCATTTAGAAAATGATGCTGATGAGGGTGAAGATAAAATTGCAAAGAAAGCAAGATTGGATCAGGTTGAGCCTATGGAAGTGGTGCAGTATTACACCAATCGCTATCATAAAGCAATGGAAGCTCTAAATGTGTTGCCTCCAAGTATCGAACCGCATGCTTCAGGTCATATTATCGAGCAAATAGAGTTTACAGACAAAATTCTGAAAGCAGGTTATGCATATGAAAGTGAAGGTTCTATTTATTTTGATGTTGAGAAATATAATAAGGATCATCATTATGGAAAATTGTCGGGTCGCAATATTGACGAGATGCTCGAAACCACCCGTGAACTTGAGGGACAAACAGAGAAAAAGCGCAGTGTCGATTTTGCTTTGTGGAAAAAGGCTGCACCTGAACATATTATGCGATGGAATTCTCCATGGAGTGTAGGTTTTCCGGGCTGGCATATGGAATGTTCGGCTATGGGAACTAAATATTTGGGCGAAGAGTTCGATATTCATGGTGGCGGTATGGACTTGATGTTTCCGCATCATGAATGTGAAATTGCTCAGTCGAATGCCGCTCTCGGTAAGGATACGGTGAAATACTGGATGCACAATAATATGATTACTATCAACGGTCAGAAAATGGGTAAATCCTTAGGTAATTTTATTACTTTGGAAGAGTTTTTCACCGGACAGCATAAACTTCTGACTAAGGCTTTCAGTGCTATGACAATTAGATTTTTCATTCTTCAGGCTCATTATCGAAGTACGGTCGATTTTAGCAGCGAGGCTTTGGAGGCTTCTGAAAAAGGCTTGGAGCGAATGATGGAGGGTTATGTGCGTTTACAAAAACTTAGTCCGTCTGAGACTTCTACGGTAGAAGTAAAAGGTCTGCGCGAAAAGTGTGTTGCAGCTATGAATGATGACCTAAATACGCCAATGGTTATTTCTGCTTTGTTTGATGCTTTGCGTGCTATAAATCTTGTTCATGATGGTAAGGAGACTATCATTGCTGACGATTTGAAAGAATTGCAATCGGTGTTCGACTTGTTTTTGTATGGTTTACTTGGTCTGCAATCCGAATCAGATGCTTCCGGTGGTACTGAAGCTTATCAAAAGGCTGTCGATTTACTGCTCAATATTCGTTTGGAAGCAAAAAAGAATAAAGATTGGACTACCAGTGATAAAATTCGTAATGAGCTAACTGCCTTAGGCTTCGAGATTAAGGATACGAAAGATGGCTTTGAATGGAAGTTGTAAGATTTTACTTTTCTCCAGTGGGAGATAAGAGATAATATATTATAGTTGTTTACAAAACCTAAATAATTTTTTTATGAAAAATGAAGGAGAAATGTTGCTTTATCAGTTTGAAGGATTTACGCAATTAGAAGTTAAGGTCATTGATGAAACTGTTTGGCTTACCCTAAATCAAATGAGTGTATTGTTTGATAGAGACAAATCGGTGATATCAAGACATATAAAAAAGATATTCGAAGAACAGGAGCTTGACCGATATTCAGTTGTTGCATTTTTTGCAACAACTGCATCAGATGGGAAAGTATATAAGACCGAATGGTTTAATCTTGACGTAATTATTTCAGTCGGATATCGTGTTAAATCCAAACGAGGTACACAATTCAGAATCTGGGCAAACCAAGTTTTAAAAGAATATCTTATGAGAGGATATGTTTTCAATCAAAGATTTGAAAGAATTGAGAGAAGATTACACGAACATGATCAAAAATTTGATTTGTTGATTAAAACTTCTTTGCCTCCGAATGAAGGTATTTTCTATGAAGGGCAGATTTTTGATGCTTACACATTTGCTGTTAATCTTGTTAAATCTGCTAAACGCTCAATTACGTTGATTGATAATTATATAGATGAGAGTGTTCTACTTATCTTATCAAAGAGGAAGAAAGGAGTAAAAGTTACAATATATACAAATAATATTTCTGATACATTCAGATTTGATATTGAAAAGTATAATGCTCAATACGAGCCGATTGAGGTACGTGTTTTTAAGAAATCGCATGATAGATTTTTGATTATAGATCAGGATGTAGTGTATCATATAGGTGCCTCGTTGAAAGACTTGGCTAAAAAATGGTTTGCATTTTCAAAAATAAATTTAGATGCAAACGAGTTAATAAGTAAAATAAACAAATAGAAATGGAAACAAAAAGACAGGAAAAAATTGCTCGAATGCTTCAAAAGGAGCTTGGGGAGATATTTGTTTTATATGCAAAAAAAATACATGGCGTTATAATCAGCGTTACAAATGTGAAGATAAGTCCGGATTTGAGCATATGCCATATTAATTTAAGTGTTTTCCCAAGTGAAAAAGCTCAGAGTATTATTGAGCAAGTTAAAAAGGATACTAAATCAATAAGATACGACTTAGGTAGAAGGGTGAAAGATATGAGGATTATTCCTGAATTGAACTTTCATCATGACAACTCAATTGATTATCTGGAGAATATCGATAAATTGCTGAAAAGCGATCCTCCATCACCATTGTCAGAAGAGGAAATTGGTTAAACAAAATAACATATCAGCAGAGGTAGGACGATTAAAATTTGCTTTTATAATCGCTCGCCGTTACCTTTTTTCAAAGAAGTCTCACAATGCTATCAATGTCATTTCGGGCATTTCTTCAACCGGTGTTGCAATCGGAACAATGGCTTTAGTGATTGTTCTTTCAATATTTAATGGTTTCGAAGCCCTTTTTGCTGATTTATTCTCTGCATTCGACCCCGAATTGAAAATTACTCTTAATACAGGCAAACAATTTTCTGTTGATTCTGAGGAGTTTACTAATGTGCGAAACTTAGCTTCTGTTGCGGTTTTCACTGAGGTTGTCGAAGAAAATGCCTTGCTGAAATTCAAGGATAAGCAAATGCCGGCTTTTATCAAAGGAGTATCTGAAGAAGAATTTAAGCAAATGACAAAAATCGACAGTATTATGTTTGATGGTGAGTTTGTTCTGTATGACGGTGCGTTCGAAAGGGCAGTAGCAGGTTCAGGTATTGCTGCTACTCTTGGTTTTGGTGCGTTTTCTATCGATCCATTGTATATTTATGCTCCTAAGCGCACATCGAAAATTAATTTAATTCGTCCCGATCAGAGTTTCAATCAATCAGCTACATTCTTATCAGGTATTTTCTCAGTTCAACAGCATGAGTATGACAATCAATATGTGCTTGTTTCATTAAATCTTGCCAGAGAACTCTTTGAATATGATGATGCTGATGTAACCGCAATTGAGCTAAAACTTAATAATTATTCAAATCTGAAAAAAGTAAAAAAGGAAATTCAGAATTTATTGGGTGATAGTTTTTCTGTAAAAGATAGATATGAGCAGCAGGAAAGTTATTTTAAAATTTTGACTATCGAAAAATGGATTACCTTCTTAATTTTATGTTTTATCCTTCTGATTGCAAGTTTTAATATTATCGGCTCTTTATCTATGTTGATTATTGATAAAAGTGATGATATTATCACCTTGCGAAATTTAGGTGCTGATAGAAAGATGATAAAGCAGATATTTCTTTTAGAAGGTTGGATGATTTCTCTTGTAGGTGCTTTAATAGGGGTAGTTTTGGGAAGTATTTTCTCTGTTCTGCAGGAAACGATAGGCATTATAAAGCTTGGTTCGGGCTTTATTATCGAAAATTATCCTTCTATAACACAATTTTCTGATATTGTTTTAGTTTTTATAACTGTTACGGTTATAGGCTTTTTTGCAGCCATGTATCCTGTTAGATTTATTAATCCTGATAAACAAATAACTGAATGACAAACAAAAAGCTGAACATATTACTTGTTTTATTTGTTCTTATCCTGCAAGCTTGCGAGCGAAAAGAGCCTTTTGTGTATAAGTATGAGTCTTCTCCTGTTTACACATGGGGATATGCACAGTTTTGGGGACAGCATTACAGTAATTATGATATCGAAGAGAATGTTTTAAGCTTGTCTTTATTTACTGATTCTTTGTACTTAGATAAAGAAAATTCTTTGAAGGGTTTCGGTCAGTATCTTTTTATAGATGACATCTTTATACCAAAAAACGATACTTTATTCCCTGAAGGCATATATCAGGTAGTTGATTCTATTGGAGAGAAGATAATTGCTCCGGGTAAGTTGTATGATTCGGATGGGGTTAAGACTGATATTGGTGCATATGTTTATTTTATCGAGAAGAACGACTACTTTACTAAAAGGAAATTTATAACGAAGGGGGATATGACCGTGAGTTATTTGGAAAATACTATTCGTTTTGACTTTAATTTTATTCTTGATGACAAAACAGATTTAAAAGGTTATTATCTGACTTCTAAACTGACTTTATATAATGAGTCGGTTGCAAATCAATCTGTTAAGAGCAGGGTTAAATTAAATCTGAGACGACCGTTTATTCATTTCTAAAATTTTTCAGACTATGTCTAAAACCGCTATATTCAATCCATTGTCAATGCCTACTTATGTAATGGCTAAGCCTGTGGGTTCTATCTGTAATCTTAATTGCAGCTATTGTTATTACTTAGAAAAGGAAAATCTTTATAAGGATAAGGCAAGTCACCATATGACAGATGAAGTTCTTGAAAAATATATTGAGAGTTATATTCAAGCACAACCAGTGCCGGAAGTGCTTTTTACATGGCATGGCGGCGAGACTTTGTTGCGTGATAAGCAGTTTTATTATAAGGCACTTGCTTATCAGAAGAAATATGGACGTGGTAGGCAAATTGATAACAGTTTGCAGACTAATGGTGTGTTGCTAACAGATGATTGGTGTAAGTTCTTTAAAGATAATAACTTCCTTATAGGGATTTCTATTGATGGTCCGGAGCATTGCCATGATGTATATCGTAAAAACAAAGGTGGAAAAGGTACGTTTAAACAGGTAATGCGTGGTATAGAACTGCTTCAAAAACATGGGGTTGAGTTTAACACTTTGTCGGTTATCAATAATTATAATGTAGACTATCCTCTTGAGGTTTATGATTTTTTCAAGGAAATTGGCAGTTACTATATGCAGTTTAGTCCGATTGTCGAACGTATGCATATTAATGACGTTCCAAGTGGTTTGAAGCTGATGGGACCAGAAGAAAAAGATGATTATGTTATTGCGCCATGGACAGTAGATGCTAAGAAATTTGGACAGTTTTATATCGACATTTTTGATGAATGGGTGTTAAATGATGTTGGTAAGTATTACGTACAAATATTCGATGCAACTTTGGCAAACACTGTAGGTGAACAGCCGGGTTCATGTATTTATGCAAAAAAATGTGGACATGCTTCGGTGATGGAGTTTAACGGTGATGTTTATGCATGTGACCATTACGTATTTCCTGAATATTATTTAGGGAATGTCAAACATAAGACTATTTACGAAATGATGTTCTCTGAGCAACAGCTTCAGTTTGGTTCAGATAAAAGAGATAAACTACCAACTCAATGTTTGCAATGTGAATTTCTTGATTTATGTAATGGCGAATGTCCTAAAAACCGTATTCTCACGACATCGACAGGAGAACCGGGCTTGAATTGGTTGTGTGCAGGTTTTAAAATGTATTATCGGCACACACAACCTTATATGGAATTTATGGCTAACGAACTGTTTTTCAAGCGTTCTCCTGCTAATGTTATGGCGTGGGCAAGGTCGAGAAAAAATAACAGATAATTATTATATATTTTATTGCATACTATTGGGGTTTTAATCAAATATTATTAAATTTGCAGCCCCAAACAACTGACTTATGGTGTAATGGTAGCACTACAGATTCTGGATCTGTCTGTCTAGGTTCGAATCCTAGTAAGTCAACAAATCTCTCAACTCACCGTTTTTTATATTCTAAATTTCAAACTCTTTTTGTCTAATCTTACTTCTGGTAAGATATTTATTAAATATTTTTAAATCCAATAAACATATTGCTTAGTTTTAACGTTACAACTTACACGTAAATTAACAAATTAAATTAAGTCTATATGCAAAGATTATTGTATATCCTTCTTTTTGCTGCTTTTTTAAGTTGTACCAATAATGGCGGCAATTCAAGTTATGACTATTCAGGCGAAGAAATGACGGCAATCCCTGAGGATCAGATTGAAAAACTCGATTCCGAAAATGGAACAGATGTAAATGTAAATGAGAATATTGAACGAAAATTAATTAAAGACGGTAGAGTTGAATTTGAAACAAATGATTTGTCGGAAACACGAAAGATTATTTTAGATGCTGCTAAGAAATATAATGCTTATGTGTCGTCTGAACAAGAGTATAAATACTCTGAGAAAATTAACATTACTTTAGTGCTTAGAGTACCTGCTGAAAAATTCGATTTATTGCTACAGGAATCAATACAAGGTGTCAAAAGATTTGATAATAAGGAAGTCCATGTTATGGATGTTACAGAAGAATTTCTTGATATTCAGGCAAGATTAAAAACCAAAAAAGAATTGGAATACCGTTATCTGGCATTGTTAAAACAAGCAAAAAATGTGTCGGATATATTGGAGATTGAAGAGAAAATGGGTCAGTTAAGATCTGATATCGAATCAATTGAAGGAAGAATGAAATATCTTCAAAGTCAGGTGAGGTTTTCAACTTTAACGGTGTCGTTCTACGAAACTGTCCCAAACAGCGTGTCATTCGGTAATAAATTCAAGTATGGGTTTAAAAATGGTTGGGAAAATTTGATATGGTTCTTTGTTGGGCTAATTAATATCTGGCCATTTATAATTATAATTGCAGTCTCTGTATGGGGATTAATTGTATACAGAAGAAATAGAAGAGAAAAGAAGAAATCATCCTGATTACTTTAGTGATAATTCGTTTATTTTAAAAAATTAAGAGTGATGAAAAAGATATTATTATTGTTTTTAACTTTCACTATTGTATTTGTAAGTAAGTTAAATGCAGATGTTTATGCCGTAATTGTTGGAGTGGAGATTTACGATGGAACTGTCAACAACCTTTCGGCTTCGGTAGATGATGCTGAAAGAGTTTATAAGTTTTTCTCTAATATTACTAAATCTGAAAACCTTGTAATATTAAAAGATAAGCAAGCGACTAAAGAAAATATCTTATACGAAATGGATAAGATTTTCAGTAAAGCAAAAGAAGATGATTTAGTTATATTTTATTATTCGGGTCATGGTGCGCCCGGACTTTTTTGTCCACATAACGTAAATGGCGGAGCATCAGGTCTAAGACATTCAGAGATTAGAGCAGCATTTAAAAAGAGTAAAGCCAAAACTAAACTTTGCTTGGCAGATGCTTGTTATTCGGGTAGTATTGTAGGCAGTAAAAGTAATACTTCTACCACTCATGTAACATCTCCAGGTGCTGATAATGTGATTATTTTCATGTCATCGCGAGATAGTGAAACCTCGCTGGAAAGTGTCAATCAAGTTACAGGTTATTTCACCAAACATTTGCTGTTAGGGTTAAGCGGACGTGCTGATACAAATTCAGATGGAGTTGTAAATGCTTATGAACTATATGCATATGTCAGGAGAAACGTAAAAAATGATAGTCAGGGAGGTCAAACTCCTGTTATGTTCGGTAATTTTGATAAATATCTTCCAATATTGAAATACAAAAAATAATTTAAGATAGTATGCAAAACAAACTTCTGAAATTAGGAAGATCGAAAAACAATGATATTGTATTTTCTCAAGGTGATGTTAGCGGCTCACATGCAACTATAACGTATCTTGGTGATAATCAATTTCAAATAGAAGATTTGAATTCGACAAATGGCACCTATGTTAATGGATATCGAATAAATAAAGCAGTTATCTCGAGCGATGACAAACTAACTCTTTCAGCAAATATAGATGTCAATGTGCCTGCACTCTTCGGTATAACCGTAAAACCAAAAGAAATAATTAAAAAAGCAAATGAAAAAGATTTTACAGAAGAATTTGCTGCATTAGAGCCAATGTATCTTGATTATAAAAAGAAGAGAGCAAAAATTACGTCGGGGCATAATAAAAAACTTGCTATAATAAGAGGAGCTATAACATTTTCTCCAATGTTGATATTAATGTTATTTGATATACCAAAGGAAGTCAAGATGCAACTCATGGGTATAATGATTTTAGGCTCAACGGCAGCAGCGGTGTTTACCAGCAATATGTCACCGCAGGAAAAACTCGAGGAGTTAGATATTAGTTTTCGCGTCAGATATGTTTGTCCGAACGAAAAATGTCAGCAACAACTCAACGGACAAGCATGGGCTTTACTCCATGCCACAGGATTCTGTCCGAGATGTGGAGCAATTTATAACAAAGCAAAACTTTAAAAACAAATGCACCAATCACTAATCACCAATCACTAATCACCAATCACTAATCACCAAATAATTATGTCACAGAAAAAAGATGCACAGGACTTAAAAATCGGACTACTCACCAATATGCAGTCGAGTAAACAGAAATTAGAAACATTAAAGAACTTTGCTTATGTGCTCGGAGGAGCAGGTGCAGGTATTGCAGCATTTGGATATATGCCTTCACTGCCTTTTTTGAATGATGATGTTATTCCTATACCGGATGTGCCGCAAGTCGCAACATCAGTAAATGACGATATGACATATCAGGAAGCATTTGATACAGCAAGGACTGAGCTTGGTGCCGGACATTTATTCAACTGGCATGGCAACACATTTACAACTTACACACAGGAAGAATGGGGTCAGCTTGACGAAGATTATCAATCTACCTATCAGAATCATATGAATGAGGTAAATGATAGTATCGGACTTGCAAATCAGGAAGAACATATTCCGTTTATTGTTCATGATGTGGCTCCTGTGGCTACAGAAATTTCTGATGATATGTCGTTCAATGATGCTTTTGCAACCGCTCGCCATGAAGTAGGTCCCGGTGGTGTATTTACATGGCATGGGAAACTTTACAATACTTATTATGAAAATGAGTGGAACAGTATGGATGATGGTGACAGAGTACAATTTTCGCAATCTATCAACCATTCGGGATTAGATCATAACAACATACATCCGTCGAGAGTCGACTATTCTGAACATTTTGGAGATATCGGTAGTGCTTCAGAAGAATTCTTCTTGAGAGATGAAGTTGTAGAACTTGAAAATGGGCAGACAGTACACGTTGGATATTTTCAATCGGGTAATGAGATAATCGTAAAATTAGATGTTGATAATGACGGAACATATGATTTTATTGCTGATCAAGATAGCGGACAGCTTATTGGTTTGAATGGAAATGCAGATGTCGATTTGAGTCAGTATATGGCGGATGCTCAGATGGAAGTAACGCCTGTAACTTCAGAATATATTGATATTGAAGGACATAATGCCCTTGTTACAACTATGTCGGATGGTTCGCAGCAGGCACTTGTCGATATTGATGGCGATGGTACATTTGATATCAATATGACAATCGACACGAATGGTAATATGACCGTTCAAGATATGGAAGGTAATCTGATTTCGCAAGAGTCTATTAATCTGGATGATGCTTTGTTTGGTGGCGAAGATCTTGCAGCTTTTGAGCTTATGCCTGATGATATGTCATATGCTTCAAATGATTTGGCTGATGCAGGAAATGATGACTTCGGAGCGGACTTCGATAACAGAATGGATGTTTCAGATTGGGTGTAAGTTTTATAGAATATGCAAATTCAATGTCCAAATACCGCTTGTAATGCCCGTATGATAGTGCAGGATAAATTAGTGAATAATCCTGCAACTAATATTAAATGTCCTATTTGCAAGCAAACTTTCAAACCGTATGAAATAATATCTCAAACAAAGAATGTAGGTGTGTTAGTGGTTGTAGATGAGCAAGATAAAGAAATTGATAAGTATAATATTAAAGTTGGAAAGCAGTTAGTTGGCAGATATAACGAGACTTCCCCATGCGAAATAATGATAAAATCAGAGGATAAGTTTATACATAGAAATCATTTTTATATCTTTGCTCAGATTGAAAATGGTGTTGCAGAATTTTATTTAGAAAGTCACCCTTCAGCAGTAAAAGGTAATGGTACTTTTTTAGAGATTGATTATTCTGATAGGGGTGGATACAGTCAACAACATCGTTTAACTTTAGATGAGAGAATAAAACTTAAAAGTGGTTCACGAATCATTGCCGGAAAAACGAAATTCAGCATTAGGACTATGTAAAACTAAACTATTGAGTTGTGGAAAATTTACGGAGCAGAATTTAGTCTATAAAACAAAATAGTATGAATAGTTTTTTTAATACAGCTTCTTTTTCATTAGTTGGTAAAAGACCTCACAATGAAGATTCAATATTTCCGGATAACGAACATGCAAGTCCGCTAAAGAGTCTTTTTATTGTTTGTGATGGAGTAGGGGGGAGTTCGAAAGGAGAAGTCGCAAGCAAAATGGTTTGCACAGAAATAAACGATTATTTTGTGGCAAATAACATAGTGTCTTCAGATGAAGAAGTAATTCAATCTACTATAAAATACGTAACATCACAATTCGATCAATATATTGATACACACCACGAAGCGCATGGCATGGCTTCTACAATGACATTGCTGCATCTGCATGAAAAAGGAGCAACAGTTGCACATATTGGCGACTCGCGTGTTTATCTTTTCAGAAAAGGAGAAATCATCTTCAAAACAAAAGATCATTCTTTAGTTCAAGAATTATATGATATGGGAGAAATAACAGCAGAGCAAATGAAAATACATCCGAGGAAAAATCATATAACACGTGCAATTCAAGGTCTTAACAAGCGTACTTTAAAAGCTGATGTCTCAATTATGCATGATTTTCAGCCCGGAGATATATTTTTCTTATGTACCGATGGAGTGTTAGAATCTTGTTCCGACGATGACTTACAAGAGTATTTTAAAGATAATAGCTACATAGATGATGTTTTACAAATAATTGAAGATAAGTGTAATCAGAATTCTAAAGACAATAGCTCAGCTTATATAGTACAACTTAATAAAGCTTACATAGAAACATTAAATTAGAAGTGGAAATGACTCAGCAGGAATTTTTCAGCCGATACAAATATAGTATTCAAAACGACCGACTTGGTGGTGGAAGTTTTGGCAAGGTATATAAAGCCTACGATACAACTTTAGACAAATATGTTGCTATAAAAATAGCTGAGCATATGGAAGTTAATGGCAGAGTATTTTCATTGAAGGATGAATTTGATGCTTTGGCAGGCTTGCCCGACCATCCAAATATTGCTAAATATGAAAGTTTGTACACCTTTGAAATGACCAATGGAGTGTTTGATTATGCAATTATGCAATTTTATCCAGATGGCAATCTGAGTCAGTTGATTAAAGCGAAAACACTAACTGAGCAACAAAAAGATAGGGTAGCTGAACAGTTATTAGAAGGAATTGGGTTTTTACACAAACATAATATCGTACATCGTGATTTAAAACCATCGAATATCTTAATTCACAATAGAAAAATATCAGGTAATATTGAATATATACCAAAAATTACTGATTTCGGTTTATCGAAAAAGGCAAATGCTACTCAAAACGTAAATTTTACGAATTCAATAGCCGCAGGGACTTATAAATATAGTTCGCCCGAGCAACTTAAAGGAGAGCCATTGCGTCTAAATACCGATTTCTGGGCTTATGGCGCAATAATCTATGAAATATTTACAGGTGTTGCATTATTTGAAGTAGAACAAGCAGGAACAGGAAGCAGTGCAGTCGATTTAAAAGACATATTGGAAAGCATTCTAAAAAGTGATATATCCGTAAAAATAAAACAGTTACCTGAAAAGTGGCAGGCAGTTGTATCCAGTTGCTTAGAAAGAAATCCGGATAAGAGAGCACAGAATTATAACGACTTACAACTATTGTTAAAATCTTCAGATAATAAAACAAATGAATATCAAGAAGAAACAGTCTTAATCGATAACGAACCATTAGCAAAAACACAAATAGTTGATACATCATCTTTTAGGAGTAAAAAGGAAGATAATAATGACAATAAAGTAAAAGGTGAAAAAACAAGTAAAAAAATAATTGATATAAGTAAAACCACAAAAATCTTTATTGGAATAGTCGCAGCTCTGATAGTTGTAATAGTTTTTTTAGTTATACAACCTAAGTTTATAACACTAAACGACGACCCTGTTGTAGTCAACGATAGCAATGTTACTCAAGAAGATTCTATTGCGACAATGTTGGAATCAATTACATTCGAAAAAAATAAGTGGCGAACAGAATTTGAAAAACATTTTGCTGAAATTGAACAAAAAGAAAGCACTCAATCGCTTGAATTAACTATACAAGAATATCAAGAACTTGAAAAAACTATTCCATATGACGAAGAACTTGCAGCTAATAGAGTGGCAACCCGTATAAGTGAATTAAAAGAAAAATTAGCTCAACAGAGTTTGAAGATTCCCAATCTAATTGGTACTCATAAGTTTGCATTGCAATGGATAAGCTGGGATGTTTTTGGTAAGGCACATATTTCCATGAAAGATGGAAAGATATCTATAGATGCTTCACAAAGATTAAATGGCGATTATGTAACATTGAAAGGAACTATCAACATAATAAATAAAGGTCATTTTACGGTTACCGGAGAGTTGATTACAAGAGTATCACATATTAATAATGGTAATGAATGCAGGCGAACCGGCACATTTAATTTCCAGACGCGCGGACGAGCATATTTCCGCCTTATGGAAATGGATAATCCTTGCGATCCTGTTGTAGATTATGTGGATATATTTGTGAAGTAGAATGGCATGGTAACATCTCTCAATATACCATCATGCTGTTTGTTTAACTCATTTACTTGTGGGCAGAGTGCTGACATATTCTTTATCAATCTTCAACTGCTCAATCAACTCCTCAACTGAATTGAATTTCTTTTCATCTCTGATTTTATCGATGAAAGTAACTTTCAGTTGTTGGTTGTATATATCTGAGTCGAAATTGATTATATGAACTTCAATGCTTATCGTATCGCTGTTGTCGATAGTAGGGCGGCGACCGATATTCATCATGCCTTTGTAAATCGCTTGCTCCCACTCTATTTCTACAGCATAAACTCCAATGCCCGGCAAGATTTTATCAGGCTCAACAAGACGAAGATTAGCTGTTGGAAATCCTATTTTTCTGCCGACTTTAAATCCATCAACTACATATCCTTCAAAGGAATAAGGATGAGTAAGTAGTGCATTTACTTTTTTTATTTTGCCTGCCTTCAGTGCCTTTCGGATAGTTGAAGAACTTATCTGTTTAAATTCTTCAGTGCTGAAACGTGAAGCTTGAATTACATCCATACCTAATTGTTGACCGTATTTCTGATATTCTACAAAACCTTCTTTTCTATCTTTACCAAATCGATGGTCGTGACCTACCAAAAGTAATCTTACATCAAACTGCTCATATAAAACTTGTTTAATAAACTTACCGGCAGTAAGATTTGCCATTTCCTTAGTGAAGTCTAATTCAATGACTTTATCGATGCCAAAACTTTGTAGCTGTTCAAGTTTCTCCGAATTTGATGTCAGTAGCTCCGGTTTAAAAGTAGCATCAATAACCCTGAGAGGATGTTCTTTGAAAGTGATAATCATACTTTTTAAGCCCCTTGCCCGAGCAGCTTTCTTCAGCTCTTCTATTAAGTAACGATGACCAAGATGTATACCATCGAAAAATCCGACAGTTACTGCATAATTATTATTCAATGTACTTGCTAAATTCATCTCTATTAGGTTATTGTAGTAAGAAATCTAGGACATGTCCAACCTTCCCTGATTCCCATCCAACGAAAAAATCATTATGCGAAAAATTACTAATATATTTATCGGCATCAACGAAGCCAATCTTTTTGAAATTATCGATACCGAGTTGAATATCAATGTTGTAAATAACGCCACCTAAATCGAAAACTAAGGTATTTACTTCTTGAGGAATTATCATATTATAAAAAAAAGTTCCTAACTATTTGCAGGAACAGTAAAATTTATTACTTTTGCAATCGCTTTGCAAAGGTAGCAAAATTTTTGTAAAAGCAGTGGGGCCCATAGCTCAGTTGGTTAGTAGCACCTGACTCATAATCAGGGGGTCACTGGTTCAAGCCCAGTTGGGCCCACATTAAAAATCAAGCACTTACAGAATAAAAGATGTAGGTGCTTGATTTTTTGTAAGGTGTTTGTGAAATAAAATTGTACTTTTGCAATTCGTATAAATCGTTTAATGTACAGTCATGAGCACAAAAGATTTTTTAATAATATTATTTGTTTTTATCGGAATGAATCAGTTAATATCGCAAGAAAATTTATCCTATCAATTACCCCCTGAAAGCATATTGAAGTTAGCCGACTATGAACGTGCACCGAATATTTCAATTGACAAACGAAGTGAAAATATGCTGTTTTTTTACAGGAGTACTTATAAATCACTTGAAGATCTTAATCAGGATGAAGTAAGTTTGGCTGGTTTACGTGTAAATCCGGTTACACATATAAGCTCTTCTATAACTTACATCAATAATATTAAAGTAAGGAAAGTTAAAGGAGATGAGTTGATACAGATAGCCGGATTGCCTGATAATCCGCGAATTACATATGTTAATTGGTCGCCCGACGAGACAAAAATCGCTTTCACAAATACTACTCAAGATGGTGTAGAACTATGGGTGGCTGATATTGAAAAAGCAGTAGCTACACGTTTGACTGATGCTAATCTAAATTGTTGTCTGGGTAATCCTGCAAATTGGTTTCGCGACAGCAAATCATTGTTAGTAAGGATGTTGCCCGTAAACAGTGCGGCACTTGTAGATCCTAAGAAAGCTATTCCTGATGGTCCGATTATTTCAATAAGTGATGGAGAAAAAGCTCAAAACAGAACATATCAGGATTTATTGAAAAACCCGACTGACGAAGCAAATTTTATTTCGTTGGCAACCTCAGAACTATATCAACTTCAGTTAGACGGTTCAAAAACACTTTATAAAGAAGCTGATGTTTATTCTTCTGAGAGCTTTTCACCTGATGGCTCTTTGTTGCTCATTAACACTGTTCGAAAACCGTTTTCGTATATCGTACCGTATAATCGTTTTCCACAATCTTATGATGTTTATGATCTATCAGGTAAACTTGTGAAAAATATCTACGAAGCACCTCTTAACGAAGTGATACCAAAAGGTTTTGATGCAGTGCGAAAGGGAATGCGTCAAATAAGATGGCGGCTTGATGCGCCTTCAACCATTCTTTTTGTTGAAGCTTTAGATGAAGGCGATCCTGCTGTTGACACTGATAATCGAGATGCATTATATACATGGAAAGCTCCGTTCGACAAAGAACCTGAATTGCTTGCCAAAACAAAATTTCGTTTCAATAATATTATTTGGGGAGATGAATCAATTGCGGTTATAACTGAAAGATGGTATAGTTCGCGCACAGCTCGTACATCTTTAATAAATCCTTCAAAAACATCAGAAGAGGGAAGAATATTCAGTGAACGAAACTATCAGGATATCTATAATGATCCGGGATCTTTTGCTACCAACAAAAATCAGTACGGCAAATATGTCCTTTCAAGAGACAATAATAAGTTATTTTTAATCAGTGACGGCTTCACTTCTGAGGGTCAGTTTCCTTTTGTTGACGAACTTGACATTAAAACACTCAAAACAAAAAGGATATATCAGGCAACTGAAACCGATAAGTTAGAAGATATTTACAGTTTTTCAGATGTAAAAAACAGAGAGTTGATTGTAAATATTCAATCCAAAACTGATTATCCGAATTATTATTATAGAAATTTGAGACGTCGTATTGCTCCTATCCAGATAACTCATTTTGAAAATCCTTTTGAAAGCATCAGTAAAGTACATAAAGAGGTAATCAAATATAAGCGCGAGGATGGAGTTGAATTATCCGGAGTTTTATATCTTCCTGAAGGATACGACAGGGTAGCTAAAACGGAGAAATTACCTTTGTTGATTTGGGCTTATCCGGCTGAATATAATGATAAGAACAATGCCGGTCAGATTACATCAGACAAAAATGAGTTTACATATCCATATTATGGTTCTTTTGTATATTGGGTAACACGCGGATATGCAGTGCTTGACGACGCCTCTTTTCCAATAGTTGGCGAAGATAAAGATGAGCCTAACGACACTTTTGTTGAACAATTAGCTGCAAATGCTAAAGCTGCAATTGATGCTGTGGACTCATTAGGTTATATTAATCGTAAAAAGGTAGCTGTAGGCGGACATTCATATGGTGCGTTCATGGTTGCTAACTTGCTTACTCATACTGATTTATTTGTCTGCGGAATTGCTCGTAGCGGTGCATATAACCGCACTATGACGCCCTTTGGTTTTCAGAGAGAACAGCGAAATTATTGGGAAGCATCAGAGGTTTATAATGCCATGTCGCCTTTTATGCATGCTGATAAGATGAAAACGCCAATTCTTTTGGTACATGGAGAAGCTGATAATAATCCGGGCACATTTACACTTCAAACCGAGCGTTATTTTCAAGCATTGAAAGGATTAGGTGCACCGGCACGTATGGTTATTCTGCCCAAAGAGATGCATAGCTATGTAGCTCGTGAAAATATCATGCATTTGTTGTGGGAACAGGATGTATTTTTAGAGAAGTATATGAAGTAGATTTTATATAAAAGGTTGTCAGTTATGTGCTGACAACCTTTTTTCTGAAAACTAAACTACAACCTTTTATTTGCTGTTGTTAGATAAGTTATTTACATCTTATCTGACAATAGTTTTTGTTTTGTAAGTGTTAAGTTTGCTGTTGCTTAATTCTATGATATACACACCTGGTTGAAGTTGAGTTTTAAGTTCATTTTCAAATTGAGTGTCAACAACCTTAACTCCATCAATTGTATAAACTTTTGCATTAATTATTTCACCATTCTTATATGAAATAAGCAAATTACTTTCAGAATTTATAACAGTAGGTTTAAACATATAAGTATTCTCAGTACCTGAAGACGTACTTATAATCTTTTTTGCGGCAAAGTTACCGCCAAAGAATCCGGCATCAACAGCTTGAACTGTCCATTCGTAATTTGCTTTTGGTAATGTTAAACTCCATGATTTATTCAGATACATATTACCCATTTTGGATACTTGTCTCCAACCATCTTTCTCTCCACCAATAAATGCCATGGGATTGTAGAGCCATTTTCCTGTATCCGTATTTTTTAGAGCTAAGTTATAAGTAACACTTTTCTTAGTACCAATATTTACGGGAGCTTCCCATGAAAAGTCAACTTTAAAATAGTCTCCGTCTTCAGTTTTAACTGCACTGAGATTTTGAGGAGCAGTAAGTTGTACAAATGGAGTTATCATATCGCCTTCATTTATCCCGGGAGTCCATCCTCCAATAGTTACATCTTTCTGACCTGCGGGAGGAAAATCTACAGCACCACCTTTGAAGCCCATCCAAACATAATCTAAAATATAATCGCCATTTAAGTCACCGACTTTATATTTTTGTTCTGATAATCCGGGTAGATATTCATCACCTAATAATGTAACCTCTTCGAAGTCGTATTGAGAAATATCACCTCCATCATATTCATTAGCAAACACATAAGTTTTCTGTCTGCCAATATTATCAGCCCATCCTCCAAATAGAATATCTACATCACCATCATTATCAAGGTCTTGTAAGACATTTGTATCGCCCCATGTAAATGCACGTGCTCTTGGTCCTTCAAATATTTGAGTAAACACACCATTGTTATTAGCAAAAAGTCGATTATACCAAGGAGCAGCATCCCAAATGTTATTTCCATTGTAGAAACCATCACCAACAATTAGTAAATCAAGAAAACCATTACCGTCTACATCGCCCCAAGAATGAGAGCCCCAACCAATTGACGGTAATTCAGTTCCTTGTTTGATTGAGAAGTTACCATTACCATCATTTTCAAATATCGCAGCAATCCAGGATGATCCTGTTAATCCGAATGGGGTTATATCCGGATTATTATGGGGATAATAACCTTGTAGAAACACATCCACATCACCATCATTATCGAAGTCGCCCACCGTTATAATCTGGTCGCGGAAATGACTTGAGAATTGCAAATCATCTTCAACGAACGTTCCATCAGCTTGTTGGAAGAAAATACTCCAACGTCCCCAATAATCAATTTGAGCACCTAATTCCCAATCCCAATGCCCTTGATGATCCGGAGCTGCCAACATATAATCTAACAATCCGTCATTATTGAAATCTGCAAACACAGCACCTATGCTTCTCAATGTAAATCCGGGATAATCATTAGGGTCTGCAAGTGTAAAAGTACCAGTACCATCATTGATAGCCATTCCTCGTGCATTAGCTTCGGGTACACCACCATTTTTATGTCCACTAAAAATCAGGTCGATAAATCCATCGCCATTAATATCTCCAAAATCCACAGCTCCTGTCCATCCTGGCATAGCCGGACAATCTTTTTTAGTGAAATTTTCTGCTCCGTCATTGATGTATAATCCACCTCTTTGAGAGTGAGGATCATCTCTTTGTTCTCCAAAAATAAAAATGTCCAAATCACCGTCATTATCGACGTCACCTAAAATAATTCTACCGTGTTGTCCATCGGTATTCTCCAAATAGTTGTACTGTGCTTGTCCGCTCAGTATACCAAAAAGTGCAATTGCACATAAAAGAAAAGTTTTTTTCATAATGATTAATTTTTAAAAATTTAAGAAATTCAATTAATTGTATTTTATATTTATTTAATTAAACGATTAACTTGTAGTTTGCAGTTTTTAATATTTAATATTTAAAATTATAGATTTAATAATCTGGATTTTGAATTAGATTTTTGTTGATATCCATTTGAGATTGTGGTACAGGCCACAGATATTGCTTTTTGTTAAAAGTCCTGCTCTTATAATATGTTCTAACATAGAATGCATTGACATTAGTCTTATCATCACTTTTTGTTCTACCTCTAAAGTTCATTCCCCATAAATCTCCACCGAGATATTTCTCGCCATCTTTCCATCTTCTCACGTCATTAAAACGAATACCTTCGCAGTTAAACTCAATACGTCTTTCATGTTTTATTGCTTCCCTCATTTCACTCTGGGTCATACCCGCAGGCAAGTCAGGTATTCCTGCTCTTTCTCTAACTAAATTTACATACGTAAGAATGTCGGCATGTCCCGGACTTGATTCATTTAAAGCTTCAGCATAGTTCAAATAAGCTTCGGCAAGTCTGAACAGAATTGCAGGTTGATATGGATGAACTGCGTCACGAGGGTATACATCTAAGCTAATTCTTTTTCTCACATTATAACCATTTTGAGGTGCATCGAAAGTAAACCCTGTGTCAAGTCCGCCATACTGCAAAAAATTAGTTTTTCTATTCTGTACTGTTATCCAAGCTTCATTAAAAATTACCGAAACGTAGAATCTTGGCTCGCGGTCATAGTACATATTAAACACTCCTGTTTGAGTAATCGGACTTAAGTCACCTGATTTCAGATTTGCAGGTCCACCACCTTTCCATTTTGTTTTTCTCAAATCATGTGCAGTAGAAAAACCTGTTTCCGTATAACCGGATGCTATATTTATTATAGGACTGCCATCCACGTTATATCCTGTAATTGGGATTTCACCATTGCTCATGTAAAAAGCATCTACCAACTCTTGAGTTACACCCATGCCGGCATTTCCTCCAATACCTTTTTGCAAATGATGAGATTGCCACCAATTAAAGTCAGAACTATAACTTTGACCGAAAATGATTTCTTTGTTACCTTCTGAATATCTTTTCAGGGACATATTATAATATGACATAAACGGATCTATTGAACCATCATCGTTGTATTCTTTATATAGCTGATAACCTGCTGCATGTGCTGCATCCACTAATTCTTTGTTTGCTTCTGCTGCTTTTACCCATTTATGAGGGTCGTAATTTGGATTAAATAAGTTAACTCCATCACTATTTTTCCAATCTTTATAATCAGGATTACCGTTAAACAACGGACTTGCGGCAAATAATAACATTCTTGCTCTAATTGCAAGTGCCATTACTGATGTAGCGCGTCCCCATTTGCTTAGTTTACTATCGTAATTAGCAGGAAGATGCCTTGAAATCTCTTTCAACTCAGTATCACACCATTCAACAATTTCATCATAGGGTGTTTGAGTTTGCATTAATTCGTTAGCAGGCGCATCAGTTGGTACAATGTAATCAGGTCTGAAAGGAAACGGTCCGTAAACCTCAAGCATTAAGGCATAATAGTATGCATTTAAAAACCTAACTTCATATTTCATCAGTTCAACTTCCTCTTCAGTCTGACCGGTACCAGGTAGGACTTTTACATTCTCGTTGAAAATCAATCCTGTGCGTATTCTTTTTGGTAACTCAACCCAGTAATTGGGATGCCATGTTGAAGGAGGACTCCAATTTCCTATAGTATAGTTATACACTTCCATCCATCCAAATTGTGTCCATTCAAATGGAATAGTAATATCATCGCCCATAACATTCCATCCTTGATCTTTGTAATAGCCCCACATCGGACTTGGAACTCCGGAGTAAGCACTTGCCAACCAATCTTGAGTTCTAATCTCATCACTGAAAACCATTTCCAATGTCAGAAAATCATCCGGCTGATAATCTAAATAATCGCAACTTGTTCCTCCTATCAATAATGAAAAAACTGCTATTATTAATAATTTATTTCTCTTCATATATTTATTTATTGGAAGTTAACACTAAAACCTGCTGAAAATGATTTCATTATAGGATATTTCAAGCCATCAGTTGTTTCAAGCTCGGGATCCCATAATTTAAAATCAGAAAATGTTAGTACATTTGAGCCTCTTACGAACAGTCTGGCATTACCAATACCCGCTTTTTTTGTCCAGTTATGAGGAAAATTAATGCCTAACTCTATGTTCTTCAGCCTCAAGAAACTCATATCTTTTAACCACCAAGTTGATGCTACTGAGTTGTTTGCCAGGGCATCTCTACTTAATCTGGGCCAGAATGCATTCTGATTCTGATTTTCGGTAGTCCATCTATCATCAACATTCGAGTATACATTTCCTGCTCCGAGTGTATTTCCGGGCAGCCAGTTTTCCCCACCTAATATTTGCCATGTGTTTGCCGCTCCTTGGAAGAAAATACCAAAATCGACCAATTTATATCTTGTATTGAAGCCTAATCCATAAATTATTTCAGGTATTCTTGAACCACCTATTGCTGTGGCATCCAATTCATTAATTAAATCGTCGTTATTTTGATCTTTATATTTTATATCGCCGGGAGCTAAGCCTGCCGGGTTTGCAGGAACAGGAATGCCTGGTTTTAAATTACCATTAGCGTCAAAGTCATCATCTGTGTATAAGCCCTCAGCAACTAAACCAAATAGCTGACCAACAGGATGTCCTGTGCGGGCACGCGTAGTTCCAACTATCGACTCAGGTTCATCCATTTCATCAATCCTACTTCGAGCAAAAGTGAAGTTATTCATTGCTGAAAAATAAAAATCCTTTGTAAATTGCTTCTGCATATTAAGAGAAGCATCTATACCTTTATTAGTAACCTTTCCGTAATTAGCGAAAACAGCCGACATAAATCCTGCTGAACCTGGAATATTAGTTCGTTGCATGAGGATGTCTTTTCTATTGTCGCGGAAAACATCAACTATAATATTGATAGAATTTTTCAGTAATCCTACTTCCAGACCGATATTCGTTTTTGTTACAGTTTCCCATGTTAATCCCGAAACACCTATGTCTCCTTCTGCACGTCCTAATCTATATATCAGTGGATCTGCTCCCCAATAATAATATCCTACATCAGCAATTGTTGATAAGTATGCAAATCTGCGTCCTCCGATATTACTGTTCCCTGCTTGCCCCCATGAACTTCTTACTTTCAAATTTGATAATACATAAGTTATGTTTTTCATGAAATCTTCTTCAGAAACAACCCAACCAATAGCTGCAGCAGGAAAAAATCCAAATCTTTTTCCTTTAGTGAAGTTTTCAGATCCATTGAATCCGAAGTTAAACTCAGCTATGTATTTTCGTGCAAATGAATAAGATAACCTACCTGCTGATCCTTGAGTTCTGTATGGAAGTTTAGACCCATCGTCGTAATTTCTTTGATTATATAGCATCATTGCATTGACGTCATGCAGTTGATTGAAAATGTGACCATAATTAATGATACCTTCAAGATAAGTCGATTGATGTCCCCAGTCTGCTCCTGTCGTGTATCCTAAGAATTGCTGTCCGTGTGCCTGTAAAGTAGTAACAAGATTACCGTCTACATCTCGCCCTGAAGCTAAAGTGTAATAATCAGGATCTTTACTTCTTGTTACCCAGTTGCCCGAAAATTTATCAAAAGCAAATGTTAATTTTGCTGATAATCCTTTGGTGATAAATGCCAAATCTTGTTCTACAGAAGTGAGAGATTCTATATTACTGTGATTAGTACGCTGAAATCCTCGTTGTGTTGCCCATGCCCATGGATTTTCTTTGAAAGGAACTCGTGGTATTTGTCCGTTCGAATAAATTGTCGGATGAAGATAAGGCGGGATCCTTGATGCTTGATAAAACAATCCGAAATTGGTCTCGTCACCACCGCCTTCAGGTGGACTGTTTTTTGTTTGCAAAAAGCCACCAAGATTAACACGAAGTAATGTTGTTTTAGTTAGATTTACGTCTACATTCGATCTAACATTATATCTTTTAACTTTCAAGGAAGAATCCCAATCTTGACTCTCATCTGTTTTCAATATACCATCTTCACTGAAATATCCTATTTCTAAAGCATATCTCAATAAGTTATTTCCACCACTGACGTTCATATTGGTACGTGTGCTTGATGCATTGTTTTTTGCAATTTCATTCCACCAGTTTACATCAGGATACAAATCAGGATCTGATTGATCTTTGAATTTCTGAATTTCTTCATCAGAAAAAGATGATACACCCATTTCATCCATAAGCTCTATGTATTTTACAGAACCTATATATTCAGGTAATTTTACCGGAGAAGTAGCAGCACCTTCAAATCTTACACTTACTTGTGGAGGATTTACTTTCCCTCTTTTTGTGTTAATCATTATAATACCGTTCGCACCTCTCACACCATATACGGCACTTGCAGCAGCATCTTTCAGTACAGAAAAAGACTCAATCTCTTCAGCATCAATATTATGAAGTGAACGTTCTACGCCATCAATTAAAACCATGGGACCACCATTATTAGCAAAAGTATTAACGCCCCGAATCCAAAAGTCAGAATTATTAAACCATGGATTACCACTTCTTTGTACGGCAATAACACCTGAAATCATCCCTGCTAAATTATTACTGATGGATCTGCTTGGAGTGAGTTTTAGTTTTTCCGGTTCTACTGTAGTGATTGAACCTACAACAGAAGCTTTTTTCTGTGAACCGAAACCTACAACGACTACTTCGTCTAAATCTCGAACATTTTCTAACAGACTGACATCGATGATCCTTTTTGAACCAACTTCAATGGTGTGTTCATTATAACCAACATATGTGAATTTTAAAGTAGCTTTTTGGGTACTTAATGTTATATTATAGCTACCATTTACATCTGTTATAACGCCGTTGGATGTGCCTGCTTCCATTACCGAAACACCGATTAGAAGTTCGCCATCTACCCCAAAAACACGCCCACTGACTTTTTGTTTGTCTTGAGCTGAGACCAAACTAATGTTTACCATTCCCAATAATAGCACTATTAGTATAAGTGTTGTTTTCTTTGTATGCATTATCACTATTAATATTTAGATTTATTTTTTAATTGCAATAGTTTTATTTTCTCCTGATTGGATTATATATATTCCAGAATTTATATGAGCTGTTGAGATTGTATGCCATTGATTTTTCTGTGGATTATCAAGAGTGTACACCACACGACCATCGATATCTGTTATTTTAATTAGAGAAGCTGATTGATCAACATAAATATTAAACTGATTATTAAATGGATTAGGATATATATGTGTTGATTTTTTATCAGCAATATTGTTTGTGCCACTTGTTGATGCAACTGAAAGTGTTGTGGCTGTTATGTAATAAAAACCATATGAGTTGTTATTGTTAGGACCGGGACCAACTTCTATGTAAATCTCACCATTGCTGTTAGGACTTATATTGGTAGCTTTTACTATTTTATTGGTGTTGTCACTTGCATTTAAATACATAATCGTATCACTTCCGGTATTTCCAGATACTTTATAATACGTTTCTCTATTGTCTCCCGCAGACATACGACTACCAAAAAATGCCAAATCGTATTTAGCAGTTACATCTAATGACGTGTATTTGAATTCAGATTTAGGAACAATTAAATTCATCCATAGTTGCGTATTGCCATAATACGACTCTCTAGTCACCTCGGTAGGCATATTCATTTCTGTTGTAGTGTTAGTAGGTCCGTTCGAGTTAATGTGAGTAAATCGTTTTGTTATCCATAATGACACATCAGTAAAATTACCATCAATGTCTCTCAAATTTTTCTTTTCAGTGTTTTGATTAAAATCTCCGATAAGATTCCAATTGCCGGTTTGAGATGTACTGGCGAAGCTAATATTTATTTTTGTTGTAAATGGAACAGTTTCAACATCATCTTCCTTTAAATTTGCTAACGAAGTAATTTCCTGAGGCTTTTCAACTGCATTGTGAGCAGCATGTTGAGCTACTGCTGCCTGAAATGGAGACATAGATGCAGGAATATATGTGTTTCCAATTACTGATTTCTCAAATAGTTTTTCAAACCATGCACATGATGCAGTATATCTACCATAAGTTAATTCAAGATGATAACCATCTCTACAAAAATTATCACCTATTGTGCTTGTTCTTCCGTTTTGGATTGCAGTACCCGCCGGTATTACAATATCAATCTCAGCAGTTGTAGCTGCTCTGAAAGAAGCATCTATGATGGAATTAAACATTGTAGTTTGGTTGTTGCCGTAATTTGCAAATCCTGCATGAGTTGAATTATGTTGATATGCCCATGTCGAATGTAAAACAAATTTCATTTGAGGATTAGTAGCTAATCCCTTCACATAGGTAGTCAGGTTTGTCAGATAGGGGAAGTAAGTAGCATATAGTCCTGAATTCTGACTAACTTGTTGTAGCGAAATATAGTCCCATGCTTCATCAGTAATTGCTTTTGATAATGTCTGTGCCTCCGTTGTTGTCTTTACTCCGTTAACAATCTTTCTATACGAATAGCTGGCAGAGTTATTAACCGAGTTGTTGTAATGTAAATCGAGACCGGATCCTCCAATATACATATTCCCAATAATGATCTCATCGCCGGCAGCTTCTACCAAACCATGCAAATAATGTTCAATTGCGTCGTCTGAGAAACTATTTCCAATTGCTAAAATCTTTATTTGTTTAGCAGAAATAGTAGAAAATACGAAAAATACTGAAATTAAAAGTAGTAAAAATCTATTCATAATGTAACGAATTAATGAAGTTAAACGTATAACTAAAAGTATAAAAAAATGATTTATTATTCTAATTCAAATTGATTTTGTCTCATGTGTTTTGCGTTTTATTAAATATCGATATAACATTAATGAAATATTATTGTTGTTAGTTGTTTTTTATTAACCCTTATGAAGGTTTGTTTACATGTAAATTACGAGAGCAAAAATAATATATTAATCGATTAACTTGTATGATGTTTTTTATGTTGTTAAACATACTTTTGTGTAATATGTATAATAATGCCTATGCTTTTTTAGGAAAATCTGAATTAAGAGTGATGAAATTGATTGTTGAGTATAAGAATATACAATGTGCCAATGTGCCAATTTGCTAATATGCCAATGTGTCAATATGATAATGTGCTAATACTGATAAATCGGGACAATTAATACTAATGGGTAAGAGTACATTTTTTAAAAATAAAAAAGCGATTTAAGTTATTCACTCAAATCGCTTTTTCTAAAACTTGAATCAAGAATTATTCTTCTTCGTATTTTGCGCTGAATTTTCCGTTGGTTACGGTGATTTCTACTGCCTTGTCGTCGTTGGATGCACCAATCATTTTGCCTTTAAATGTTCCTGTGATTTCACCACCTTCATTTTTTGTAACTGTGTAAGAGAAATCAGTACCAACTTGAGAATTAATGGTGTATGCTTTTGCATCTTCACCTGATTTTGAAGCTTCTCCAAAAGAGAATGATGTGTTTCGTTGGGATTTAATTGCCGCAATGTCATAAGTACCTTTTGCTACATCTGCAGGTATATTGATGATAAATGAAGCAGCAGATCCTGATGTGCTTGCAGACGCTGTAGAAATAGTAATTATCCCACTAGATTTTACAACAGTACTTACTAAATCTAAAGACTTATAATCACCTTTAGAGTCACCGGAATAAGACATGGTAACACTTGCTTTACCTAATCCTAAAGAACCCAATAAATCATCACACGAAGTTAGAACGCTAAATACGAGTAAAAAAGAGAAAATTTTAATTGTTGTTTTCATAAAAATAAAATTCTTAATTGTTAAAAAATATGTTGATTGCTTATCGTATAACAATTATGTTTATTTTTTGTTCGAGTTTTCTAAATATTTTTTGATAGAATCAGCTACAAGTGGAATTCCTTGATTTATTTTATCAATAGACGTGTTGCAAAAAGACAAGCGTAAAGTGTTGTTAATGATGCCATGAGGGTCAAATGTTTTACCTGATACGAAAACCACACCTTTCTCAATTGCACACTTTAATACCTCAGTTGAATCTATGTGTTCGGGAAGATGTAGCCATATATAAAAACCACCACGTGGAATAGTAAATGTAATATTGTCGGGCAAGTGCTTTTGTAAAGCCGACACCATAGCTTCAGCACGCTTTCTATATTCAGTTCTTACGTTATTGATATAATCATATACAGCACCTGATTCAACAAATTTATGTGCCAGCATCTGAGTGAAACTTGGTGAGCAAGCATCAAACGATTGCTTTATCAACTCACATTTTTGATATATATGTTCAGGCACTAACATCCAACCAAGCCGTAAACCCGGACCAAGTATTTTCGAGAACGAACCTGTGTAACAAATATCAATGTCATCAGGATTCATTGCTTTTATAGTTGTAAGATCGCCTTTGTCTTCTTCATAATACCACAAATCACTATAAGCATCATCCTCAATTAACGGAATATCTTGTCCTTGAAGCATTTTAATCAAAGCCTTTTTTGTTTCAAGTGTATATAATGTGCCGGCAGGATTATGGAAATTTGGTGTGATATAAAGAAATTTTGGTTTTTTCTTTGCATTATCAAGGGTCTCCTTGAGTTTGTTCAAATCTATTCCTTCTGATGTTAGGGGAATGGAAACAATATTTGCCTGATATGATTTAAAGGCTGAAATAGCACCAATAAAACATGGATTTTCAACAATAATATCATCCTCAGGATCGATAAAGGCTTTTGCAAGAATATTGATTGCCTGTAGAGAACCGGTGGTTATCATCAATTTATTAGTGTCTACGGGTAAGCCTTTTTTCCTTAGGAATTCTTTTAGAGAACCTAATAACTCAGGTATTCCGCTTGTCGGACCATACTGCATGGCAATCTGTTTTTCCTTTTCAGTCAGATTGTTAAATATATTGTCAATCTCGTTGAGGGGAAAAAGATTATTATCCGGCATACCGCCTGAAAACAATATCATGTTCGGTTTATTTGCCAAACTCATTAGATCCCGAATTTCGGAAGATCTAAGACTGTTTACTGAAGATGAAAATTGAGGCATTTTTATGTTTATTTGTTTAATGTTTAAAATCAAAAATTAATTTCTGTTTTTGTGACATATGCTGTTCCTTTAAAATTTGCCAATAAAGTTCCATCTTCATGTTTGATATTAATATCACAATTTATCAGTTTGTTACTTTTAGAAACCTCAATAGCTTCTGCGAATATTCTTCCTGTGATACTTTTGGCAAAGAAAGTAATAGAAGCATTAATTGACAGAGCGACTTGACCATAAGAGTTTGTAGCAGCAGCAAAAGTAAAATCAGCCAAAGTAAATAATAAACCGCCATGCACAACACCGGCGCCATTCAAGTGATGCTCATTAATATCAACCTTAGACAATGCGTATCCGGGTCGACATTCGACAAGTGTGATTCCATTTGCAGCAGCAAATTTATCCCCTTTAAAATATGCAGAATAATTTATACTCATAACTCATAAACATCACTTGCACTTAACAGTTTCATTTTGTTGTTTTGCAATACTTTGATTACCTCCTCGTTTGATTCGGATCGAATGATTACACTTGCGGCACTATTAAAAGCAAATGCATACATATACTCTACAGGAACATTATTCTCAGACAGTATTTTTAGTGCTTTGTACAGTCCTCCCGGTTCATGAGGTACAATCATACCCACTACATCCGTGATGTTCACAGAGAAACGCATCTCTTTGAGTACTTTGTAAGCCTCGTCAGGCTTTGATACGATACATCTTACAATTCCAAAATCAGCAGTATCCGCAACACTAAACGCAGATATGTTGATGTTATTTTCACTAAGAATCTTAGTCATTTCCGTTAGTCTTCCGATTTTATTTTCTAAGAAGACAGATAGTTGTTTGATAATCATAATATTATTAGTTTTTGTTTCTATAGTCTATGATGATTGGTCTATGGTCTATAGTCAATTGTAATTCATTAGCACATTAACACATTGGCACATTAGCACATTAACATATTAGCACATTACCCCATCACCTATTATCAATCACTCTTTTTGCTTTACCTTCAGAGCGTGCGATACTATTCGGTTCAACAAGATTTACTTTAGCTGAAACACCCAAAGTGCTTGCAATATTGTTCTGAATGCGTTTTTTGAGATTCTCTAAAGTTTTAATCTCATCCGACCAGAATTGATCATCCAATTCAACATTAACTTCCAAAGTGTCGAGATTGTTTTCGCGATTTACAACTAATTGGTAATGCGGACTTGCTTCACTCATTTCTAAGAGAACAGCTTCAATTTGTGATGGGAATACATTAACACCTCTAATTATCAACATGTCATCGCTTCTTCCCATACATTTTTCCATACGAACAAGAGTGCGACCACAACCACATTTTTCTACATGTAGACGGGTAAGGTCACGCGTCCTATACCTTAATAGTGGCATGGCTTCTTTTGTGATGGTTGTAAACACCAATTCACCCAACTCGCCGTAAGGTAATACTTCTAATGTTTCAGGGTCAATTATTTCAGGGATAAAATGATCTTCAAAAATATGCATCCCGTTTTGACATTCACATTCCATGGAAACACCCGGTCCTATTATTTCGCTTAATCCATAAATATCATAAGCTTTTAGTCCGAGAAGGTTTTCGACTTGTTTTCTAAGTTCGTTAGTCCATGGCTCTGCTCCAAAAATTCCTGCTCTCAGTTTAATGTCTTTTCTATCGATACCTGATGCAGCAAGACTTTCACCTAAATGAGCAGCATACGATGGAGTGCATGCAATAACGGTAGAGCCGAAATCTATCATAAGTTGCAATTGCTTTTTAGTGTTACCTCCTGAAATGGGAATTACGGATGCACCAACCTTTTCGGCACCATAATGCACACCTAAACCCCCTGTGAAAAGTCCGTAACCATAAGCAACCTGAATAATATCTTCTTTAGAGACACCTGCCATAGAGAGCGAGCGAGCTACTACTTCGCTCCATATTTGCAAATCGTTTTTTGTGTAACCTACAACAGTAGGTTTGCCTGTAGTACCACTCGATGCATGGAGTCTGACAATCTGATTTTGCGGTACGGTAAATAACCCAAATGGATAGTTATCGCGTAAATCATCCTTGACAGTAAAAGGTAAATCCTTTAATTGGTCAATACTTTTGATATCACGAGGTTCGATACCTGCCTCAGTAAGTTTTTTTCTGTAGAATGGAACGTTATAATAAATACGTTCAATCATTTGGATAAAGCGCTCATTCTGAATTTCTTTCAGTTTATCTCTGTTTGCTGTTTCAATGAATTCGTTCCAAAACATCTTTTAATTTTTTATGATTTGCGTTTTATATTTACGATTTACTTTTTATGTAACCCATTTCAAATGCTTTCAGATTTACATCTACAATTGCATCACCTTTACTTTTGAACATTTCAGTAATACTATCTTTTATTTCGTCATTTGAAAATCCGATATAGTTTGCAGCAGCACCAATCATTACTATGTTTTCAGCCTTAATATTACCTGCTTCACGTGCAATTTCATCTGCATCAATAAAGATGATTTTTTTACCAGTATTTTTCAAACTTTGTAATACTTCCTGATGATCAGGATAGTTAGAAATATTAATAAAAGGTTTTGTTGCTGTAATGATTACCCCATTTTCAGCCAGAAAAGGCATATATCTTAGTGCTTCCATAGGTTCGAGCGAGAGAATTAAATTTGCTTCACCTTGTGGGATTAAATCGGAGAAAATTTCTTGATCGGAGATTCTCAAATGAGATTCTACGGCACCACCACGTTGACTCATACCATGAACTTCAGCCTGTTTGATGAAAAGGTTTTTTTTCATCGCAGCATAATCTATAATAGCTGCAATAGTCAGAATACCCTGACCGCCAACACCTGCTAAAATAATATTGTTAATCATCCTTTTTTACTTTTTACTTTTCTTTCTTCTCAAAGTTTGAACACACTCGCGACAAGCAATAATCACAGATACACCATCAAATTCAAAAGCATTTTTAAGAATAGCAACATTCTCATCAAAATTCTTTTTCAGTGGTACAATCGTATGAATATTCTTTTTATCTACACCAACACCTTCACAAATTTGATGAAGCTTGTTTGTACCCGAAGAGTCTTGCCCGCCTGTCATTGCAGTTGTATAATTATCCGAAATAATAAGTGTCATTTTGGCGTTATCATTGACTGCATCTAACAGTCCGGTAATACCTGAATGTGTGAAAGTTGAATCACCAATAACGGCAACGGAAGGATGCAAACCTGCATCAGCAGCGCCTTTTGCCATAGTAACGGAAGCACCCATATCAACACAAGTGTTAATCGCATTGTATGGAGGAAGTGCCCCTAAAGTATAGCAACCAATATCGGAAAAGACATGCTTTTGCTCATAACCTTCAAGAGATTTATTTAGAGAGTCGTATAGGTCGCGATGACTGCAACCTTGACATAATTCGGGCGGACGATTGGCTACAACTTCCGGAATGCCAAGTGTGAATTTTGGCTTTTTCAGCAATGCATTATAAAGAGCATCGGGCGATAATTCACCTGTGCGAGGTAAAGTGCCATCTAAGCGACCGAGAAACTTCTCATTATCAAAAAAGCCGCGTAACAATTCTTCATAAATCGGATATCCTTCTTCTGCAATTAATACCTTCTTATGCCTGTTACAGAAATCTTTTATTTTCTTTTCAGGTAATGGATATTGGGATATTTTCAAAACAGGAATGTTTAATTTGTGCACAGAATTTATCTCCATTACATAATTATATGCCAGTCCGAAAGCAATAACTCCTAATTCACCTTCGCCTTGAATTTCATTGTTGAAAATTGAATTTTCAGTAAAATGAACTAACTGATGCTGAATGTCTAACAGATTTTTATACCTTTTGCGTGCATTGCCCGGAAGTAAAATCCATTTCATCCTGTCTTTTTCCGGAGAAAGATTATTTGCATCTAAAGGAGTAGTTCTTGTGATGACAGATCGCGAATGAGATAGTCTGGTAGTAATTCGCACAATCACAGGTAGTTTAACCATTTCGGAAAGATAAAAAGCATAGCGAACGCAATGATATGCTTCCTGTTGGTTGGATGGTTCTAAGAGCGGAAGATAAGCGAACTTAGCATAAAAGCGCGTATCTTGTTCATTTTGAGATGAGTGCATAGAAGGATCGTCGGCAACTAAAAGTACTAATCCTCCATTTACACCTGTGATGGCTGAATTAATAAAAGCATCGGCAGCCACGTTCAATCCGACATGCTTCATGCAAACTAAGCTTTTCTTGCCTGCATATGACATGCCGAGTGCAGCTTCATAAGCCGTTTTCTCGTTAGTCGACCAGCTCGAGCGGATGTTTTTTTGTTTAGCTAATTCAGACTGTTGGATATAAGTTGCAATTTCAGTAGAAGGAGTGCCGGGATAAGCATAAACTCCCGAAATGCCCTCATCTATAGCAGCAACTGCAATTACTTCAGCCCCAAGTAATAATTCTTTTTCGAAACCCATGATGTCAGTTCAATTTCTAATGTGTGATAGTTTTTTCAAGAAATACTTACAATGATAATATGTTTTCAGAAAAAACTTAGCAAAGGTAATAAAAAAGGAGCGAATGAAAAATACTATGTGAAAAATCACTGCTTAGGAGCTTTCACAGTAGTATTATCAGACATATAAAAGCCTGAAATGAGTAAAAAAAGATTTGATGTTGTTGAATTCATCTTGACTTTTCACTTCAACCGACTACAACTGTAGAGGAGTTCCCTTGCTTCTCGCTGTCCGACCGACTGCAATTGTAGAGGAGTTCCCTCAATCGCTGCGCTCCATCGGGATGACACGTTCGTTAGCGGGCGGAGTATACCGCCACTCGAAGTGTTTCTGTAACATTATCCTTTTTGCAGTGGCGGCGCAGGAAGCCTTGCACCGGTCGTGCGTTTAAGCTGTTACGTTTTACGATGCCAAACGACCGATTTACACTGTTAGCAAGCGAGCGTGTCATCCCGATGGAGCGCAGCGATTGAGGGAACTCCCATACAGTTGCAGTCATTTCCATTTTTACAATGCTTAAGAGTTCCATTCTTAAAAAGTCAAGACGACTTCATATTTTTTAAAAAAATAACTTTTTCTTTGGTAGATAAAAAAAAGTCTATATCTTTGCGGTGTACTATTATACTATTACACGCAAATTAAAATCTATTTAATCATGATTAGAATCGAGAATCTAACATTCAGGTACAAAAAGAAGGCGATTTTTTCTGACTTTTCGATGAATCTATCGGAAGGAAAAATTTACGGACTTTTAGGTAAGAATGGAGCAGGCAAATCAACCCTGCTTTACCTGATGACAGGCTTACTTCAACCGCAGAAGGGGAAAATTTATTTTAAGGGTAAAAATGTCTCCAAGCGGTATCCATCCACATTACAGGATATTTTTATTGTCTCTGAGGAGTTTTCGCTTCCGAACATTCCGCTGCAAAGGTACATCAAACTAAACAGTCCCTTCTATCCAAATTTCAGCAACGAACAGCTTGTGGAGAATTTGAAACACTTCGAATTAGACAGCATTAAGGATATTAACCTCGGTGCACTTTCGATGGGACAAAAGAAAAAGGTTTTTATGAGTTTCGCACTGGCAAGTAACACTTCTTTACTTATTATGGATGAGCCAACTAACGGACTTGATATTCCAGGTAAAAGTCAGTTTAAAAAGTTTATAGCATCTAATATGACGGATGAACGGAGTGTAATAATTTCTACGCATCAGGTGCAGGATGTGGAGAAGCTTATCGAACATATCATCATTTTGGAAAATAACAAAACTTTGTTGAATGCTTCGGCAGATGATATTTGCGATAAATTGTATTTTGCTACGGGAGTGCGGGACGTAAAAGAAGAAGATGCCCTCTATATTTCCCCTTCGATACAAGGTTACAATGCACTGTTAATGAATAAGGATAATAATGAGAGTTTGCTGAATCTCGAAACTTTGTTTAATGCAACGCTGAGTAACTCGGAACGGATAACATCTCTTTTTCATTTGAATAATAACTCCAACATTTAAATTAAAACGAAGAAATAATTATGAACAATACATTTAATATAAGTCGTTTTGCCCTCGTTTTGGGTAAAGATTTTCAAGAAGGATGGAAGCGTTATTCTTTACAGTTTTTAGTGATGTTGGGGATAATGATTGTTGTTTTAACATGGATTTCTCTTTACGCATACTCAAATATATATACCTACGAACATAATGGAGTCACTTATTCATCAATTGACACACTAGACTTAAGATTGCTGTTAGCGGGAACTGTTATGTTTTTGGGCTTTGGAATCGTTTTTACTTCAACTCTGATGGAACCGATGCGCAGCAAAATACAACGGATTTCGTATCTAAGTATGCCTGCAACGGATTTTGAAAAATTCTTCTCGCGCTGGCTAATTGTGAGTGTAGGCTATGTTGTCGCTTTCTTTATTGCTTTATGGTTTGCTGATGCCCTTCGTATTATGATAACCTCTATGCGTCATCCCGGTGTCGATGTTTCCTTTTTAGATTTAAGCAAGATGATTGCACCGGAAGGATATACCGGGCAATCAAAATATCTTTCTTATAGCAGACAAGTCTTTGTCGTACTACTAAGTCTTTATATCTTTATTCAGTCGTTATTTGTGCTGGGCGCGACATTCTGGGAAAAAGCAAGTTTTATCAAGACTTTTTCAGCGGTAGCTATAATTGTTACTCTGTTTATTTTGCTGTGCCGATGGGCTATCATACACAGTTACGCAAACGATGGCGACGGTTTTGGAGTTATGATAGAATCGCTTGGAGATGAAAATGCACAGATGCTTGTCTTAACCTGCATCTTCCTGTTTTTGGCTGTTGTCAATTGGGTAGTTGCCGGATTACGTTTTAGAGAATCAGAAATAATTCAACGCTGGTAATTATGAATTTTAAAGAAAATAAAGCAATTTATCTGCAAATAGCTGAGCGTATTTGTGATGAAATTCTGCTTGATACATACAAGGAAGAAGAACGTATTCCGTCCGTTCGGGAGTATGCCTCCATTGTGGAAGTGAACTTCAACACGGTTATGCGCTCCTTCGAATATTTGCAAAGCTCCGATATTATATTCAATAAGCGGGGGATTGGTTATTTTGTATCGGAAGGTGCAAAATCAAAAATTATTTCTTTGAGGAAAATCCAATTTATGGAACATGAAATCAATGATTTCTTTAAGGAAATATACGTCTTGGAAATTCCTTTCGAGGAAATAGCTTCCATGTATAAACACTATGTTAAACAGCAAAAAAATAAGTAATTATGAGACTTACAACAAAAATCGTATTAGGATTCATTCTTTTAGTTTTTATTTTGTCTTTGGGTTTTATCATTGGTTTTTCATTTACTGGCAATGGAAATTACAATAAATATAAGGCAACGCCAATGATATCTCAGGATAATCTAACTGAAATATCCGTAAAACCATACAAGACAATATGCATAGAAAGAAATGATATGGAAGAATATTCTTGGGTGTTTATAGAACATCCCGATAAAAATAAAAGAAAGGCTGTCCGAATCAATAAGAAGGAGATGCAAGATGATAAGTTTAATCTGATGCCTAAGGGAAAGCTCTTAGTTACAGCACCAAACGAGGATAAAAATGAAAGCTCTTTTTTCATGCCCAAAGCTCTTATTGAATTTACAGAAGTTATATCGCAGAACGACACTTTGCTTGTCCTTATAAACATGGATAAATTGGCTGATCGATATCGAGGGGCAGCTAACAAAAAACGCTTTCTGTTCACCCTAATCGAGGGCTTTAATTTTTATGCCTATACAAACTCGGTCGATATAATAAATAGTGATAACTTTTTGAGCAGTATATCTATTGATGTAAAAGATATAACAAGCAAACATATCAAAGTTGATGCTTTTTCAGATATTAATATAGATAATTGTTCGGCGGAAGTTATCAATCCTATGGGACTGAACGGTAGGTGCGTGATAAAAAACTGTCGTGCAGAAGAGCTAAATATCGACCTTGACAACATGGCTTCGTCGTGGTCGGTAGAGGATTGTAAAATTGAAGTTGAAAATCTTACCGGAAGCCATAAAAAAAGTGTTTGGGCACGAAAAGGTAATTTCAAAGTTATGAACTGGAAGCCGAAAACAAAAGATTCAGAACTAACTATTACCTTACATAGCGACACGGCAAGGATAGTTTTTCTGTAGTAAATTTTATGACATATACGATATAAATTATATTTAATTTTATTGTTTTCTTACCTTTGTATCTGAAATTTTTACCTTTTGCATGTTGAAGTTGATAAAAAGTTATATGATGCCTATTGCGATGACTTTAGGCGTATTGTTTCATGAGCAGGTTGGAAGGTTGGCATTCGTTACGCCGTATCTGATTTTTATCATGCTGTTGTTTACTTACAGCAAGATATCGCTGTCTGATTTACGCTTTACGAGAATGCATATGTATTTAATTGCGTTTCAGATTGCAGGTAGTGTTGTGATTTACTATTTGCTTCGTCCGATTAGCGAGATTCTTGCACAGGGTGTTATGATATGTGTGATGGCACCGACCGCTACCGCAGCTCCTGTGATTGCAGGGATTTTGGGCGGTAATATAGCGAGCCTGACTGCCTACAGCTTGATAAGTAATTTCTCTGTTGCAGTTTTTGCACCTTTGTTTTTTTCATTTGCAGGATATAATGATTTACCTTTTACTATATCATTTTTACAGATTGCTGAAAAAGTAGGGATACTCTTAATTGTTCCTTTTATAATTGCATTAATTATTAATAAACTGCTACCTAAAACAGGTTTACTTATTAAAAAATATTCAAGTATCTCATTTTATCTTTGGAGCGTGGCTTTGGTTATAGTAACCGGTCGTACTGTGCAATTCATAAAAATGCAAGGTACAGAACAGCTTACGGTGGAAGTTGCAATGGCAGTATTTGCACTTATTGTTTGTCTGATACAGTTTTTAGGAGGTAGGACAATTGGTAAAAAATTTAATGATACTGTCTCAGGAGGTCAAGGTCTTGGACAGAAAAATACCATACTTGCGATTTGGATGGCTCAAACTTTCTTAAACCCTTTGTCGTCAATTGCACCGGGCGCATATGTTTTGTGGCAAAATGCATTTAATTCGTGGCAAGTTTGGAAAAGAAGAAAAATTTATTAATTTTGCACTCGCAATGGTTCACTTAAGCATTTCGCATTAAGTGATGAAAAGGGAATCAGGTGAAAGTCCTGAACAGACCCGCTGCTGTAAGCTCTTTCTTTAATTGAAAATATAAAAATATCAATTAAAGTGAACGTATTAAACAACACTTTTGCCACTGTTTTTCCGACAGCGGACAATTGATTAAGGATACTGAATTTTTCATTGTCAATTATCAATTGTCAACAGTCAATTATCAACGGGAAGGCGTTTAATCACGAGAGTAAGTCAGAAGACCTGCCATTAAAATATTCTTTTTCATAATTTTGATGGAATAGATGTGTTAAAGCTTTCGGGGATAAGCTAAAAACAATACAGCATAATTATTTTTTACTTTTTGCGTGTTGATTTTACTTTTTCTGCAAGCTATTTGGAAAGTGATTAAACAAATAGTATTGTATGTTTTTATTTGATTTTAATAGCGTTAGTGTTCGAATATTCTTCTTGTTAAAGGTGTTTTTAATATCTTCGACTATCATTTTTGCTGATGGAAGGCTCGATACAACAAAGGTTTATCATATAGAAGAAGTTATAGTTACAGAACAATACAGGAATACAGAAACCCGCTCATCTTCACCACTTCAGATACTTTCATCTTCACAAATAGAAAAACTCAATGTGCTTCATGTCTCTGATGCAGTTAAGTATTTTTCGGGAGTTATAGTCAAAGATTATGGCGGAATAGGAGGGTTGAAAACAGTTTCGGTTCGCAGTCTGGGAGCTGCTCACACAGCAGTGAGTTACGATGGAATTGCAATTACGGATTGTCAGACTGGTCAGATTGACATAGGGCGCTTTTCGTTGGATAATGTTGATGTGCTTTCATTACATAACGGACAGAGTGACAATATCTTCCAACCTGCACGATTGTTTGCTTCTGCCTCTTTATTGAACATACGCACACTGAGTCCTAAGTTTGCAGAAGGAAAGACTTACAATGGAAAGGTAAGTATCAAGACAGGTTCTTTCGGACTAATAAATCCGAGTTTGTTGTACCAGCAAAAGATTAACAAAACGCTGTCATCTACTTTAAGTGCAGAATGGCTATCTGCACATGGAGAATATCCTTATGTGTTGCAACATAGCTATTTAGGTGATGGTATAACTTCACTTGAAAAACGTAAAAATTCTGATGTAAAAAATCTTCGTATTGAAACAGCTTTACATGCAGCTTTTTCAGAAAATGAATCTGCAAATTTAAAGTTATACTTTTACAATTCCGAACGTGGGTTGCCCGGAGGAACAATATTGTATAATGAAGGAGCATTTACGTCTCAACGTATGTGGGATAATACTTTTTTTGTACAGTCGCATTATGAAAAAGATTTCTCTCAAAAATTTGCTATGCAAATCAACGCAAAATATCATCATGGGTTTTTACATTATTTAGATACAGTAGTTTGGAATTCATATGGTTATGAAGAAAGCTATTTTACTCAAAATGAATATTACCTATCAGCATCGGCACTTTATAGGGCATTTGATAAACTGTCATTTTCATTATCTACAGATGCCTCGGTTAATAATATGTTTGCGCGCTTTGAAAATGAAGCTCTGACCAATGAGTTTGCTAAGCCCTTGCGTTATAGTCAGTTGTCGGTGTTAGCTGCTAAATATGTCGATAATAATGTTTTAGCAACTGCAAGTTTACTTTCAACAGTAGTAGTTGAAAAAGTAGCTGTTGGGAATGCTGCGCCTAATCAAAATCGACTCTCACCATATGTAAGTATAACGCACAAACCCTTTACAGAAATCGATTTGAGATGGCGCGCATTTTACAAAAATATCTTTCGATTACCTACTTTCAACGATTTATATTACGCTCGAATTGGGAATGCTAATTTGCGACCGGAAAACACCGATCAATTTAATATTGGCATGACATATTCATCTGATTTCAAAGGGAATATACCGCAGATTTCTATTACCGCAGATGTGTATAGAAATAACGTAAAAGATAAAATTGTTGCAATGCCCACCAAAAACCTGTTTAAATGGACTATGCTGAATTTAGGAAAAGTTGAAATTACAGGAATAGATTTAACGGCTGAAACCCACATGAAAATTAATAGAGATATTGCCATAGTTGCCGGTGGTACATATACTTATCAGCGAGCGGTGGATGTAACCGACAAACAAAGCAGTACTTATGGTCATCAAATACCTTACACACCAAGGGTTTCAGGCTCAGGACGATTTGCTGTAGAAACATCCTGGTTTGATATTGCATATTCTGTTTTATGGTCGGGCAAAAGATATTCGCTATTTCAAAACTATGCTGAAAATCGTTTGTCTGGATATAGCGACCACAGTGTATCGGCTTCTAAAGATTTCTCATTCAAGGATAAGTTAATCTCATTAAATTTAGAGGTTTTGAATATCCTAAATGAAAATTATGCAATTGTAAAGTGGTTTCCAATGCCGGGGCGATCGGTACGAGGAACAATAAATATAAAATTTTAATGAAATATGAGAAAGCTATTTAAAATATCAAACGCATTACTGCTTCTATTAACAATTATGATTGTGGCATGTGATGATTTGCAAGATGTTAAGCGACCGAAACCTAATAGTGGAGTGGTTGAGCCTACACAGCTTTTTATACTTTCGGAAGGCTTGTTTAATCTGAATAACAGTACATTAGCACAGTACAATTTAAAAACGCAGGAAGTCGAGACAGACTTTTTCTTAAAAATAAACAAAAGAGGATTAGGAGATACAGCAAACGATATAGCTATCTATGGATCAAAGATTTATGTTGTTGTGAATGTCTCGAGTCAGATTGAGATTTTAGATTTGAAAACAGGTGTTTCCCTTGTGCAAATATCTATGAAAAACGAAAACGATATAGCTCGTGAGCCTCGTTATATTGATTTTCACAATGGGAAAGCCTATGTATGCTCATTTGATGGGACAGTTGCAAAAATTGATACTACATCGATGCTGATTGAAGATTATGTACAATGTGGTAAAAATCCTGATGGTATATGTGTGGCTAATAACAAGTTATATGTCTCAAATTCAGGAGGATTGAGCTTTCCTGATTATGATAATACAGTTTCGGTAATAGATTTATCGACTTTTACAGAGATAAAGAAAATTACTGTTGCAAGAAATCCGGGAAAGATACATTCTGACAGTGAAGATGATGTGTATGTTATTACACGTGGTGATTATGGAGCAACACCTTACATGCTGCATAAAATAAATTCCCAAACAGATGAATTAGAGGAGAGTTTTGCTGATATTCAAGCGTTAAACTTCACTATAAATAACGATACGGCATATATATATAATTATGATTTTTCGACCCAAACAAGTTGGATTAAAGTTTTTGATTGTAAGACGGATAAGATAATTAAAGATAATTTTATTACAGATGATGCTGATATTACAACACCCTATGGTATAGATGTAAATCCCTTTAATGGAGATGTTTACATTACCGATGCCAAGAGTTTCACAGTATGGGGAGATGTATATTGCTTCAATAGAGATGGAAAATTAAGATTCAAAATAAATGAGATAGGACTTAATCCCAACAAAGTGGTTTTTGCAAGTCCATGATAGATTAAAAACAACGATAAAACAACGATAAATAATAGTTGATTCGTTTCGTAATTCCGGAAGAAACAATTGTATGAAACGAAAATTAAAAAACTCTATTTTATGTAGAGTAGCTATTTCTTTGTCAAAATTATAAACTAATAAAAATAAATAAACAATTGAAAATGAGAAGAATTACATTTTATTTAAGTATTATTATGACTATAGTCGTAAGCTTAAGCAATGCGCAAAACTCAGAAAAAATTACCAGAGTTTTGGAATATAAACCGGCACCCGGTCAGCACATTAATCGTTTGTTCCCATCAGCAGCCATGAGTGATACATACGAAAATGCGTTACAATTTGCGAACAATACGCTTGTGGACAATAAAAGCTTTTTAGGATTAGGGGCTTATGGCGGCTATGTGGTTGTTGGCTTCGATCATCCGATTGTCAATGTGGCAGGAGAATATGATTTTAAGGTCTTGGGAAATGCATTTACGAATAGTTCTGAACCTGGAATCGTCATGGTTTGTCAGGACTTGAACAAAAATGGTGTTCCAGATGCTGATGAGCCATGGTATGAGTTAACCGGTAGCGAATATAATAAGCCGGAGACCATTAAAGACTACGAAATTACTTATTATCGTCCTGACCCTGATGGACAGAAAAGCAATATTGCATGGACAGATAATCAAGGCGGTAACGGAGTCATCACTCACATCTCATTTGCAACACAAAGTACTATGTATCCTTTATGGGTTGCTGAAAATACACTTACTTTTAAAGGAACAAAACTAAACAATAATGCAACAGGTGGTGGAAATAATTGGCAGTTGCCGGCTTATGATTGGGGCTATGTCGATAATCATGCGAATAATTCAACCGATGATAAAATTGGATTTAAGATTGAGTGGGCTGTGGATGATAGTGGTAATCCGGTACATTTAGATTATATTGATTTCATAAAGGTCTATACAGGAGTTCTTCAAGAAGCAGGTTGGTTAGGCGAGACATCAACTGAAGTAGCAGGTGTGGTAGATTTACATCCTCAGCAAGCACCTGTTCAATATCCACCTTTAGGTGAAAAATACATCACTTTAGATTTGGAAAATACTATAACGCTTGCAGGTAATCCTTTGTCGCCAAACTCACATTGGTCGGATACATATACAGAAGATGTTTATTTGGAATCTCAAAATTTTATTTTTTCACATAGAAGTGGATGGGGAGGCATGTATTGGGATGGCTTTACTCTTAGTAATCATGCAGATAATAGTGATTATGGACAGGATTCGCAAGGATGGGTTGAAAACCAATGGGGTAATATGTCAAAAGGAGGAGTTGATGGTGAAGGTTCAAATTTCTTGGTAGGATATTGGGGTTCGTACACTGATGAAGATGCAAGTAATGTTACTGAAACATCCAATTTTGTTATGTTTAATGATGGTAAGACATATAAAGCTACAGGTGTTTATGTCAACAATGCACCATGGTCGTATTACAGCATCAAAAATGGAGATTCTTTTGCTCGCAAATTCGAACAAGGCGATTATTTCAAGTTGATTGCCAAAGGATTTGCAGAGGATGGAATAACAGAAACAGGTAGTACAGAGTTTTATTTGGCAGATTATCGCTCGGTAAATCCAACGCAATGGAAGTTACATGAAACATGGCAATGGATGGATTTATCGGCATTAGGAGAAGTCTCATACATTCAATTCACTATGGATTCGAGTGATAAAGGAGACTGGGGTATCAATACATCCACTTTGTTTTGTATGGATAAACTAACTGTTGAAAAGGTAGATGGACTTTCAACTCTTCTAAAAAATCCGGAAACAATAAAAGCATACCGTTCGGGTAATATCCTGTACAACTTGCCATTAGGAGGAGATATTTCAATTTACAGGATAAACGGTACATTGTACAAGCACAGTAAAATACAGCATATAGAAATGCAATTGCCTTCTGACGAATTGTTTATTATCAAAATAACAACACAAGATGGGATTAAAATGATAAGATGAGAAATTTAGTTTAATAAACATTAGATGTTTGTTTTCAAAATTACAAATATGAACAGCGACTCTGTGAAGAATCGCTGTTCTGATATTTGTAGGATATTGTCACTCAACAGTGATTTCTCTTAATCCCATCCTCCATTGATTCAAATATTTAAAAAACTCATCGGCATTTTCGATAGTGTTCAGTTCTTCTTTTGCAGCGATGGTCGTAAAGTAAAAACGTAAAACTTCTCCTTTTTTGTAAGGAAAAGTAATTAAATTATTCACACCATCCATGATTTTTTTGCCATTGTACTCTTTAGGTAAGTATAAGCCCAATCCAACTGTTTCTTTAGGATATTTAACCTTATCGGGTTGTGGATGCCAACTGCCCCATGAACCAACAAGCTGGCTGCTTTGGAAACATTGACCTCCGCCAATCTGCTGAACACCGGTTGCTAATGTCTGAATATCTTCAGATGCTATTACTTCTGCAATTACATCACGATGACGAGCATACATTATATATCTAATAGTGATGTTAATTTTTTTACCTTCATACTCCCAGCCTTCAACCGTACTTTCTACTACTGTACGAATATTCCCTTTCGACACAATACGTTGCGTTCTCTTATCGAATTTAGTTATATGAGTCATTTTGTCGTTTTCAAATCCTTTAAGTGAGCCAACTCCAACCCAATCGGATACTAATAAAATATCATCACCGTACCCATCTGAAAGTTGTTTGTCAGTTGGATACCATTTAGTATCTTCAAGCTCTAATCTGTATTTTCTCTTACCATAAACGTCAATAGTACTTTTGTTGTCAAAATAAATTCTATATGCTATCAGTTCCGATTCGAAAGCCACTCCATGATGATGAAGCTTATTGTACATATCATTTTTATTGGAAGAAACTTCAGAGACACTCTTAATAGAGCCATCAGATTCTTTTAATAATAGTTGAGTGTAAACCTCCTGCTTACAGTTAATACGCTTTTTATCTGATATTTTTTTGATAGATATTTTTTTCTTTTCTCCTGCTTTTAAATCAGTAATGAAGACTAATTCATCAAAAATATTGTCGTTGTTTAGGTCGTCAAGCTGACTGCAAACTTGTTTCCCATCAATAAATACTGCAAGGTTCTCAAGCTTATTTAACCCGATTTTTTTATGTTTACTAAGTTCTACAACTACTGGAGCATCTTTAATATCAACTTGATTGGGGTTGGTAATAATAAAATTTGCACTAAATGTAAGTATGGTATTGCAAATTATGATTATTGAAGTAAGTAGATATGTTTTCATGACATCTAAGTTTTATTTAATCGGATACAAATATATGGTTTTTTAATTATTTAATATGTGCATTAGGAATATGTTTAATTATCAAAAGTCTTTTTGCTACTTTTGTGTTTCACATTAATGCAAACAAAAAATAAACAAAATTATGATAAAAAGCGAACAACTCGTATCTATAGGAAAAATAATCAAACCACATGGTATACGTGGTGATATGTCTATTAGTTTTTCAGTTGATGTGTTTGATTTTGACGAATTACCTTTTTTTATTATTGAAATAGATGGTTGTTTTGTACCTTTTGTTGTAGAGGAGTATAGGTCGATAGCTCAAACATCAGCAATAATAAAGCTCGAAGGAATTGATAGCGATGATGAGGTTCGTGATTTTTCCGGGATGCAGATTTTTATTCAGAAAGAATACATAGAAAATATTGAAGAAGCCGAAGTTAATGCGGATTTTTTTATTGGATATAAAATGAGTGAAAAAACTAAAGGCATTATCGGTGTTATAACTGCAATTGATGATTCTACCGATAATGTCCTTTTTGTAGTTCACGAAAATGATGAAGAGCTTTTAATCCCTGTAAGTGAAGATTACATTTTAGAGATTGATCATTCTGAAAAAGTTATTTATGTTGATCTGCCGGAAGGATTGCTCGATTTGTAGTTGGGATTATTATAATTACTGCATTGCATAAACTTTCTCCTTCATCCATTCAGCCCATTCAGCATGTGTTTTCGATCTGTCAAATGTTTGCCACGGAATTGCTTTGCCAATCTTGATTGTAAAGTGCTTGCCGCGTTGCTTAAACATTTCATTCGGTAAATACATCATTTCGATGTTGAATTTTATTTTTAGAAACTTTCTTAAATTAGCTAAATTGTAGAAGAATTTAGAGTTTTTACCTTCAAAATAAATAGGAACAACATCTCTTTCGTATTGAATAGCCTTGCTGATAAAATTCTTTTTCCATTCGAGATCACAAATTTCTCCTTTTGATTTACGAGAGCACATACCGGCTGGGAAAGTAACAAGATTATTGTCGGAACTATACAATTCGTCCATCATTTCAGCATGCTTTTTTGTCTGAGAACCAAATTTATTCACAGGTATAAACATATCCTTCATAGGATGTAGAAACATCATCAAGTCATTTGAGAAAAATTTAATCTTTCCATCATACTCTTTTCCGACGAGTAATCCCAAAATCATACCGTCAAGTCCACCTAAAGGATGATTGCTCGCAAATATATAACGACCGTCTTTTGGAGGAAGATTTTCTTTACCATGAATGGTAGTGGTAATATCTAAAAAATCTAAGGCGCCTTGAATGAAGTCAACATTTTTTAAGGTAGGATTGGTCTCGAAAAAATAGTTGAACTCATCCTGATGTATAATCTTTTTGAGATAATTGATAATGAATTTTGGAATTTTTTTCTTTGGAGCTCTTGTTTTAAAAACTTGCTCTACATCTATTTTGAGAATTTTATCCTTTGACATAATTATTCAGAAATATTTTAGCGGAGCAAAATTAATGAAAATAATTCAATTAAAATTGATTATATTGCACCACATCTCACCACTAAATACGTATAATTAATGTAAATAGTTTGTATTCAAAGATATATTTATATATTTGCATTTAATTGTATTATTTAAAAATTGTTGAAAAGTTGTTGAAAAGCATCATTTATCAACATATTAATTGTTGATAAATTTTTTGTGGTGAAATGTGGGTAATTCAAAATAGTTTTTATACTTTTACCGTTGTAAAATAATGAATGTAAATCATGTCGACTTTTATAGGAAAATATGAAGCAAAAGCTGATGTAAAGGGGAGAATATTCATTCCTTCCGTTTATCGTAAGATATTGCCCGAATCTGATAGAGAGAAGGTTGTGATGCGATGTGATGCTGAAAATGAATGCTTAATCATATACCCTGTTGATGTTTGGAATACTAAACTTGAAGAGTTTAAGTCGAAATTAGACGAATGGAATCCTGTAGACCAAATGCTGTTAATGCAATTTGTGTCGGAAGCTGAATGGCTCGATATTGATAGTCAGGGTAGAGTACTGATACAAAAAAAGCACTTACAGAAAATATCTATAGACAATGCTGAGGTGCTTTTTGTTGGTATGATTGATAGGTTTGCGGTATGGAGTAAAGCTAAATACGAACAATCCCGACTTTCTTCTGCCGATTTTGCTGCTTTACTGAAGGATAGAATGATGAAAAAATAAATATAATATGGACGAACCCGTTTATCATGTTCCCGCTTTGCTTAAGGAAACCATTGACGGGCTAAATATCAAGCCTGATGGGGTTTATGTTGACTGTACTTTTGGTGGAGGAGGTCATTCTCGCGAAATTCTTAAACATCTTGGCAAGCAAGGTAAACTAATTGGTTTTGATCAGGATGAGGATTCGTTTAAGAACATTATTGATGATGATAGATTTATTTTCGTCCATTCAAATTTCAAGTATCTCAAGAATTTTCTGAAATTCTATAATATAACAAAGCTTGATGGTATACTTGCAGATCTGGGTGTGTCATTCCATCACTTTGATGATGCTGATCGTGGTTTTTCCTTTAGATTTGATGGTTTTCTTGATATGAGAATGAATAAAAAATCAGGACTTACTGCTGCGGATGTTTTAAATACATATTCCGAAGAAAAATTAGCGGATGTGTTTTATTTATACGGGGAATTGCACAATGCACGAAAAATAGCACGAACTATAGTAAATGAGCGAAATAACCTGCCCTTCAAACAAATTTCATCTTTTGTTTCGGTTTTACAGCCATATTTTGGAAGAGAAAAAGAAAAAAAGGATATGGCGAGAGTATTTCAAGCTCTTAGGATAGAGGTGAATAAGGAATTAGATGTACTGAAATCTTTGATGAGTCAAAGTGTTGATGTTCTTAATGATAATGGTCGGTTGGTGGTCTTGACTTATCATTCACTTGAAGATAGATTGGTTAAGAACTTCATTAAAGCAGGTAATGTAGAAGGTAAACTTGAGAAAGATTTTTATGGAAATATAATAGCACCTCTGAAAGCAATAAATAATAAAGTTATAGTGGCAGATGAAAAAGAAATTGCTTTAAATCCCAGAGCAAGGAGTGCTAAATTAAGAATTGCAACAGTAAATCGTAAATAAATTATGTCCTTTTTTAAAAATATTGTTGATAAAATGCGTCAAAGCGAAGTCTTATCTGACATTCGCTCAAGTAGTTTCAGAGACATTTTAAATGGAAATATTTTCACTAAGAAGTTTATTCGCAGACAGTTTTGGTTGATATTGCTTCTTGTAACTATTAGTATAGTATACATTGATAATAGGTTTGCAAGTGAAAAACAAATAGAATATTCATTGTCGCTGAAAAGAAAAATTCAGGATGCGAAATATGAATCTCTTACAATATCGGCAGAACTGATGAAAATCAGTACACAAACTAATATTCAGAATCTGTTGGAAAGTAAGGGAATGAAGCTGAAAACAGGAAAAACACCGCCTATAGTAATTGAGTAATTTTTAAAAGAATAATTGTGACGGACAAGCGTAGAAATATTGTGATAAGGTTTGGGATTGTATATTTTGCAATTTCAGCACTTTTCTTGGCTGTTGTCGCTAAAATTATTCAAATTCAAGTTTTTGAGCGAGAAGATTGGTTGAAATTAGCCGAGACTCAAAAGCGTGAAGATGTGATTGTCAGACCCAAAAGAGGAAATATCTATGCTGATGACGGTAGATTGTTAGCAAGTTCGATACCTACTTATAATATATATTTAGATACTCAAGCTGATATATTGACTAAGGATTCAAGCAAAATTTTCAGAAATAATATCGATTCTCTATCAATTGTGCTTTCAAATTTTTTTAATGATAAAAAGCCTTATGAGTATAAGAAAATCATTTCAAAAGCATATAACGATAAGAAAAGAAGTTTGTTAATTTACCCCAAACGTATTTCGTATGACAAACTAAAAGATTTTAATAATATAACTTTTCTGAAACAAAAAAACATATCAAGAGCATTTTATAAGAGAGAATTTGTAAGTCGTGTAAAACCATTTGGCTCACTTGCATCGCGTACAATAGGGGATGTTTACGCTGATGAAATAAAAGGAGGAATGAGTGGAATTGAAGGTTCTTTCAATGATAAATTAATCGGAATACCCGGAATTTCAAAGAGAAAAAAAGTTGCAAATAGATTTGAAAACATACCTGAAATAGAACCGATTGATGGGTTAGATATATATAGTACTTTAGATATTGAAATTCAGGATGCTGCTGAAAAAGCACTGAAAGATACTATTGGAGCATTGGGTGCTAAATCGGGTTGCATAGTTGTTATGGAAGTTCAAACAGGTGAAGTTAAGGCTATGGTAAACCTTGAATATAATGAAAAGACAGGAAAGTACTTTGAAGGTACAAATCATGCTTTGACAAGTAGAATGGAGCCGGGATCGACATTTAAAATTGCATCTCTGATAGCTGTGCTCGATGAAGGAAAAGTAAAAATAGATGATGTTTTCGATATTGAACATGGTATATTTCAGATTGCTAACCGATTTATGAAGGATCATAATCACAATAGAGGTGGTTATGATAAGCTACATGTCAATGAGATTATTCAAGCTTCGTCCAATGTGGGTACTTCCAAAATGGTTATGAAATCATTTGGTGATCATCCTGAAAAATACGTTGAAAGACTATACGACCTTCGTCTAAATGATTCTTTACCTCTTCAAATGAAAGGTGTCGGTCGACCATGGATTAAGCATCCGGTAAAAGATAAAAAAGTATGGTATAAAACCTCTTTAGCATGGATGTCGATAGGATACGAAACGAAAATTCCTCCTATTTATACTCTGACATTATATAATGCAATAGCAAATCAGGGTAAGATGGTAAAGCCCCTTTTTGTTAAACAGATTAAAAGAAATGAGGAGGTTGTTCAGACTTTTGAAACTGAAGTGTTGAAAGAATCAATTTGTAAACCAACTACATTGAAAGATGTACAACAGACATTAGTAGAGGTAATTGAAGGAAAATATGCTACGGCAAGAAGTGCAAAATCAGATATTGTGAGAATTGCCGGCAAGACGGGTACTGCTCAAATATCACAAGGTAGTTTAGGATATAAATCGGGACAAACTCGTCATAATGTGTCATTTTGCGGTTATTTTCCGGCTGATGCACCACGTTATTCAGCAATTGTACTAATTACTGCGCCGGAGGGAACGCCTTCAGGAGGAAGAATGGCAGGTAGTGTGTTTAAAAAAATGGCTGAAAAGATTATGTTGATGAAGTCACATTCAACACCACAGACATTAGCAAACGACACCTTACATAAATCGGATTTTTTACCTGAGGTGAAAGCCGGAAATGCTGTTGCGATTAACACAGTGATAAATGAACTCAATCTGAATGTTAATGAAAAGAATGTTAGAGGTTGGGTTAAACAAAACGGTAATACTGAAAATCATATAGAATTTGAGACATATAAAATACCTAAAGATTTAGTTCCTGATGTAAAAGGAATGGGTGCAAAAGATGCATTTTATATGTTAAGTTCTTTAGGATTAGAGGTTAGAATGAAAGGTAGAGGAAAGGTTATAGCACAAAGTCTAAAGCCTTATTCTAAATTGAATAATAATAGTATCATAGAATTGGAGTTGCAATAAATAAATAGCTGTATTATGTTGTTAAAAGAACTTTTACTAAATATTAAAACTTTATCAATATCCGGCAATCTGAATATTGAAGTTAAAGGAATTGAGTTTGATTCGCGAAAAAATCTGACTGATTTCTTGTTTATCGCAACGAAAGGTACGACTGTCGATGGTCATGATTTTATAGCCAATGCTATTCAAAAGGGAGCTTTGGCAATTGTCTGTGAGATTATTCCGGATGATATAAAAGATGGAATAATATATATTCAAGTTGAAGATAGTGCGAAAGCATTAGGATTATTGGCTTCAGCATGGTATGGATTTCCGTCATCGCAACTGACTTTAGTAGGAGTTACCGGCACCAACGGCAAAACAACAATTGCTACTTTACTTTATCAGCTACATAAAAAACTTGGATATAAAACAGGGTTATTATCAACAGTTTGTAACTATATCGATGAAACTGAAATAGAGGCTACTCACACAACTCCCGATGCCATAAGTATAAATAGTCTACTCAGCAAGATGGTTGATGCCGGATGTACTTATGCCTTTATGGAAGTCAGTTCGCATGCTATCGATCAGGGACGTATTGCAGGTCTTGAGTTTGACGGTGCTGTCTTCACTAATCTTACACGCGATCATATCGATTATCATCTGACTTTCGAAAATTACCTCAAAGCAAAGAAAACTTTATTTGATAATTTGTCGGATGATAGTTTTGCTCTTACCAATTTGGATGATAAAAACGGTATGGTAATGTTGCAAAACACTAAAGCTCGGAAATACACATATTCATTAAGAGGATTAGCCGATTTCAAAACTAAGATAATCGAGCATGGTTTTGAAGGTATGTTGTTGGATATGAATGATAAAGAGGTAAATGTTTCATTCATTGGGAAATTCAACGCATCAAATCTTACTGCTGTATATGGAGTTGCTGTTTTGCTTGGTGCTGATGAGTTGGAGGTGTTAAGAATAATAAGTACGCTTAGCTCGGTATCGGGGCGTTTCGAGACATTACATTCTCCATCAGGATTTACTTCAATCGTAGATTATGCGCATACGCCGGATGCTTTAAATAATGTAATCACTACAATCAATCAGATATTACAGGGACAGGGAAGGTTAATCACTGTTGTGGGTTGTGGAGGAAATCGCGATAAAGGCAAGCGTCCTATGATGGCACAAGAAGCAGTAAATGGCAGTTGGAAAGCTATATTTACTTCTGATAATCCACGATTTGAAGATCCTGTAACAATCTTAAAAGATATGACTGATGGTTTGGACATAATACAAAAGAATAAGAGCCTGACTATTACAGACAGACGAGAAGCAATAAAAGCAGCATGTGCTATGGCTCAGCCGGGCGATGTTGTGCTTGTAGCAGGCAAAGGTCATGAGAATTATCAAATAGTACAGGGAGAAAAATTTCATTTTGACGATCGAGAAGAAATTCAGAATTATTACCAATCACTAATTACCAATCACTAATCACCAAAATGCTATATCATTTATTTACATATTTAGACAGAGTTTTTGATTTCCCCGGTGCAGGGATGTTCAATTATATCTCGTTTCGAACAGGAGTTGCCTTTATTTTAGCGTTAACATTGTCAACTTTATTTGGACGTAGAATTATCGATTATCTTCAGAAAAAACAGATAGGCGAAATAGTAAGAGACCTTGGATTAGAGGGGCAACTATCGAAGAAAGGAACACCTACAATGGGAGGATTGATAATAATCATTTCAATATTGATACCTACATTGTTGATAGCCAATCTCACTAATATCTATATAATCATAATGATAATAACGACATTATGGTTAGGAGCTATCGGGTTTTTGGATGATTATATAAAAGTCTTCAGAAAAAACAAGGAAGGATTAAGCGGTAAATTTAAAATTGTGGGTCAAGTCGGACTTGGACTTATTGTGGGTCTGACTATGTATTTAAGTCCGGATGTAGTTATACGTGAGAATATTGAGGTGAAAGGCGAAACAAACCGTGTTGAAGAAGTACATTATGCACGGCAAGATGTTAAATCTACAAAATCGACTATTCCGTTTTTCAAGAATAACAATATGGATTATGCAGATGCATTTAAGTCGTTTGGAGAAAAATCTCAAATATATGGTTGGATTCTTTTTGTATTGGTTGTAATATTCATTGTAACAGCGGTGTCAAATGGAGCAAATTTGACTGATGGTCTCGATGGTTTAGCAACAGGATCGTCAGCCATTATAGGAGTTATTCTCGGTATTTTGGCTTATGTATCAGGAAACGTTAATTATGCCGGTTATCTTAATATAATGTATATCCCAGGTACAGGTGAGATGTTAGTTTTTGCCGGTGCTTTTATCGGAGCAACTATCGGATTCCTTTGGTATAATTCATTTCCGGCACAAGTGTTTATGGGAGATACAGGCAGCTTGACTATAGGAGGTATTATTGCAGTATTTGCAATAGCCATCAGAAAAGAATTATTGATACCCATTTTATGCGGTGTGTTTTTGGTTGAAAGTATTTCAGTGATGATACAGGTAGGATATTTTAAATACACCAAGAAGAAATATGGAGAAGGTAGGAGAGTGTTTAAAATGGCACCTTTACATCATCATTATCAGAAACCGGGTGATGGAAGTGTGCCGGCATTAATACAAAACCCTAAGATTCCTCAACCTGAATCGAAAATCGTAATCAGATTCTGGATAGTAGGGTTGATATTGGCGGCATTGACAATTATAACATTGAAAATAAGATAGTTTGGTTGGTGATTAGTGATTGGTGAATAGTGAATAGTTTGGAGTATAGAGTTTGGAGTATAGAGTTTGGAGTATAGAGTATAGAGTATGGAGTCAATAGTTAGCTTTAACTCAAAACTCAAAACTCAGAACTCAAAACTATTGACAATAGACCAAAGACTATAGACCACATTGGCATATTATCATATTGGCACATTAACATATTAGCATATTGTATATACATATGAAAAGAATAGTTGTATTAGGAGCGGGGGAAAGTGGAACCGGAGCAGCGGTTTTAGCTAAAAAACAAGGATTTGATGTTTTTGTTTCAGATTTGTCGGAAATAAAATCATCATACAAGATTATTCTAAACGAATATCAGATTAAATGGGAGGAAAAGCAACATTCAGAATCGAATATCTTAAATGCAGATGAGGTGATAAAAAGCCCGGGTATTCCTGATAAAGCACCATTGATGATTAAAATAGAGGAGAATAATATACCTGTTATCTCTGAAATTGAATTTGCATGGAGATTTACTGATTCGAAAATGATTTGTATAACCGGAAGTAATGGTAAAACAACTACTACATCATTGATATATCATGTTCTGAAGAATGCAGGGTTGGATGTGGGATTAGCCGGAAATATCGGTAATAGTTTAGCCATGCAAGTTGCAGTTGATCCTCATCAGTATTATGTTATAGAGCTAAGTAGTTTTCAGTTAGATCATATGTTCGAATTTAAAGCAGACATTGCGATATTATTAAATATTACTCCTGATCATCTCGATAGATATGATTATGAGTTTCAGAAATATATAGAAGCAAAGTTTAGAATAATTCGCAATCAGACTGAAAATGACGCATTTATATATTGGGAGAATGATCCTGTTATTTTAAAAGAACTATCAAAGAGAAATATCAAATCATCAATTTATCCTTTTGCGATTGATAAATCGGAAAAGACAAAAGCTTTTATTCAAAACGAAAAATTAGTTATTGACACCTTAAAATCATTATTTATTATGCCAACATCAGAATTAGCATTAAAAGGAATTCATAATACATATAATTCTATGGCTGCGGGATTAGCAGCATCAGTGCTCAATGTGAAGAAAGATACTATTCGACAGTCTCTACTTGATTTTCAAGGGGTTGAGCATCGACTTGAATATGTTGCAACTGTTAGAAACGTGAAGTTTATAAATGATTCGAAGGCAACTAACGTTAACTCATGCTGGTATGCACTGCAAAGTATGAAAACACCGGTTGTTTTAATTTTAGGTGGAACCGACAAGGGGAACGACTATTCAGAGATAGACGAGTTGGTGAAAGAGAAAGTACGTGCTTTTGTTTTTCTTGGAGTTGATAATTCAGCTTTAAATTCACATTTTAAAGATGCAAAACAACAAATTGAAGAAGCAAAATCGATGGAAGAAGCAGTGAATAAGGCTTATAACTTAGCAGAAGAAGGTGATACCGTATTACTTTCTCCATGTTGTGCAAGTTTTGACTTGTTTGAAAATTATGAAGATAGAGGACGACAATTCAAAATGTATGTGAAAGCATTGTAATATGTTATTTTGACAAAACAAAAAGTAGAATGGGTGCAATTTTAAAGAAATATTTGAAGGGTGATGCAGTGTTGTGGGTTGTGTTTGTCGGACTGTGTTTGATATCAGCGGTTGAGATGTTTAGTGCTTCAAGTACACTTGCATTTAAGGCAGCTAATCATACAGCACCGATGCTGAAACATGTAGCGTTTTTAGTTTTTGGGGCGTTTATAGCTTTTATTGTGCATTTAATTCCATCAAAATTTATACGTTTTGGTTCATACTTATTGATGTTGCTTTCAATTGTAACATTAGTAGTCGTACAGTTTAAAGGAGAAACCACAAATGATGCAGCCAGATGGCTTTCGATAGGAGGCTTTCAATTTCAACCATCGGAATTAGGTAAACTGTCATTGATCGTTGTGGCTTCAGACTTGATATCAAGGATAAAAAATTCATCAGTTATAGAAGATAAAATCTTTATATGGTTAATGATATTATCAGCTATTGTATGTGGTTTGATATTAAAAGAAAACTTTTCAACGGCTGCACTTCTATTTGGAGTTATCTGGATTATGATGTTTATTGCCAATATCTCATGGAAGAAACTTAGTGTAGTGATAGTAGTTTTATTGTCAACGGCAATTGTTGGCTATCTGGCATTGTCAATATTTCCGACAGAAAAACCACCTAAGGTTTTTGAGAGAGCTTATACTTGGAAAAATAGAATTGACAGATTTGTGTTGGAAAAAGATGATAATACTAATAAATATGTTTTTACGGACGAGAATCTGCAAGTTCAGAATGGCAGAATAGCGATAGCACGAGGCGGATTTATTGGATTGATGCCCGGAAACAGTATTCAGCGCGATTTCTTGTCTCAGGCATATTCAGATTTTATATATGCAATAATTATCGAGGAGTTAGGTATGGTAGGAGGAATTATTGTGATAATGCTTTATATGGTTCTATTATTCAGAGCCGGTTCCATTGCTAAGAAAAGCAAGACCGTCTTTCCTGCAATTCTTGTGATGGGGCTTACTTTGATGATTGTGTTACAAGCTTTTATCAATATGGCTGTTTCAACAAGCTTAATTCCTGTAACCGGTCAGCCACTACCAATGATTAGTCGCGGTGGCACATCAATTCTTACAACAAGTATATATTTTGGAATATTGTTAGGAATAACACGTCAGATTAATGATGATAAGCAAAAAGAAGCTGACGAACTCGAAGTAGTAATTTTGGAAGATGATGAAGAAGAATTTACATAACAAGCAGAAATTCATTATCAGTGGAGGAGGTACGGGAGGTCATATATTTCCTGCTATCAGTATTGCTAATGAGTTAAGAGCCAGATGTTCAAATCCTGAGATTCTATTTGTAGGAGCATTGGGACGAATGGAAATGGAAAAGGTTCCGACAGCAGGTTATCCGATAGAAGGATTACCGGTAAGTGGGTTCGACAGAAAGAATATGTTGCGGAATATCAAAGTATTATATAATTTATTCCGAAGTATTATTAAGGCAAGAAAGATAATTCGCCGTTTCAAACCTGATGTTGTTATTGGAGTGGGAGGTTATGCGAGTGCACCAATTTTACGTGCAGCATCAGCATTTTCTATCCCGACATTAATACAGGAGCAGAATTCATATGCAGGAGTAACAAACAAGCTATTAGCTAAAAAAGCAAAAAAGATTTGTGTTGCATATGATAATATGGAACGTTATTTTCCGGAAGAAAAGATAGTTAAGACAGGAAATCCGGTACGTCAGGATTTGTTTTTAGTTCCCAATAAAGCCGCTGAAGCATTCAATTATTTTAATCTTGATGCTTCGAAAAAGACAATATTAATAGTAGGAGGGAGTTTGGGAGCACGCACAATAAACTTGAGTGTTATTGCACATCTTGAGCAATTAGCAAAATCAGACATACAAGTAATCTGGCAGACAGGAAAATATTATATTAAAGATGCACAACAAGCATTTAGTAAAATAAAATCAGCAAATATCATTGTTACAGAGTTTATTACACGTATGGATTATGCTTATTCAGTGGCCGATTTGATTGTTTCGAGAGCAGGAGCCGGTTCAATTTCAGAATTGTGCTTACTTGGTAAACCGGTAATTTTAGTGCCATCTCCAAATGTTGCAGAAGACCATCAGACTAAAAATGCTTTGGCATTGGCAAATAGAAACGCTGCAATTATGATAAAAGATGCAGATGCCGCAAGCTTAATGATTTCAGAATCAATAAGTTTATTACATGATGAGCAAAAGATGCTTACTCTTAGTCAAAATATTGTTAATTTAGCAGAATTAAATTCTTCAGAGAGAATAGTTGATGAGATAATTAAATTGATTAATTAAATATTTAGTGGAAATAATCTAACGAACAGAAAATTGATGAATAAATTTACACATTTTTATTTCTTAGGGATTGGCGGGATTGGCATGAGTGCAATCGCACGTTATTATAAGACTCAGGGTTTTGAAGTGGCAGGCTATGATCGTATGCATACTATGTTGACAAAAACCTTGGAGACTGAAGGAATATATGTTACATATGAAGAAGCTGTTACAGAAATACCTCAGGAATATTTGGATAAAAATAAAACTTTAGTTGTATTGACACCGGCTATACCAAACGAACATGCACAATTGAGATTTTTTCAGGAAAAAGGGTATAGAATAATGAAAAGAGCTGAAATTCTTGGATCTATAACTCGACAAAGCAAAGGAATCTGTATTTCAGGGACACATGGCAAGACGACAACATCAACTATAACAGCACATTTGTTTAAACAGTCTCATGTTGATTGTAATGCGTTTTTAGGAGGTATATCCAATAATTATAAATCCAACTTATTGCTGTCTAAAGAAAGTAATTTCGTTGTAATTGAGGCTGATGAATACGATAGATCGTTCCATCATCTAACACCATATATGGCAGTTATAACCTCTGCCGATGCCGATCATTTGGATATATATGAAACGCATCAGGCAATGAAAGAAAGCTTTGCATACTTTGCTTCGCTTGTGCAGCCTGGTGGAATATTGATAATAAGAAAAGGCATTGATATAAACCCAGAACTTCAAAAAGGAGTAAAACTGTTCACTTATTCTATGGATGAGGGTGGCGATTTTCATGCAGAAAATATTCGAATATCACCAACGGAGATTAAGTTTGATTTTGTAACACCTACCGACACAATTGCAGATGTCAGATTAGGAGTGCCGGTAAAAATAAATGTTGAAAATAGTGTAGCAGCAATGGCACTTGCATGGTTAGGCGGTGTAACATCAGAAGAGTTAAGAACAGGATTATCTTCTTTTTCAGGTGTTTACAGACGTTTTAATGTTATTTATCAAGATGACAATATTGTGTATATTGACGATTATGCACATCATCCGAAAGAATTGAGTGCAGGTATAGAATCTATTCGTGAAATGTATCCCGATAAAAAGATTACAGGCATTTTTCAGCCACATTTATATACACGCACAAGAGATTTTGTTGATGAATTTGCAGAGTCACTGTCGGCACTCGATGAATTAATTTTGACAGATATTTATCCTGCGAGAGAATTGCCGATTGAAGGTGTTAATCCGGAACTTGTGCTTAGTAAAATGACTTTGCAAAATAGGATGTACTGTCCGAAAAAATCATTGTTGGAACTTATTGAACAAAAAGATGATTTAGAGGTTTTAGTTACTTTTGGAGCAGGTGATATTGAGGCATTAGTACCACAAATTAGAGATATTCTCAAAGCTAAAAAGAAAGATAACAATACTGATGAGATGATATGAATTGGAAAGTTGTCAAATATATCTTTATGAGTTTAAGTGTGTTAGTTGTTTTAGCATACTTAGTTTTTGTTTTTGTTAGTTTTGAGACTGATAAAGATATTTTTTGTAAGAATTTGACAGTGAATATAAAAGGTCCGGTGCAACTTGTTAATGAAGGAGAGATACATCAAATGCTGAATAATGAGGGAATACATCCTATCGGAACAATGGTTAATCAGCTTCAAACCGACAGAATAGAACACTTTCTGAAACAAAATCCTTTGATAAAAAGAGCTGTTTGCTATCATACTCCTACAGGATATACTTATTTAGAAGTTGCCCTGAGAGAACCAAAGATGATTGTTGCCACAAACGATAATTATTATGTAGATAAAGAAAGAAATATAATGCCTATACCCTTATTTTCAATGGCTTATGTGCCGATAGTTACCGGTAGGGTTACCAAGACGATGGCTACGTCAGAGCTTTTCGATTTCATAAGTTATATAGAAAAAGATGCTTTTTGGAATGCACAAATATCTCAAATTCATATAGCCGACGATTTAAAAGTTGAATTAATTCCTCGTATAGGAAACACAATAATTTTATTGGGCAAATTAGAAAATTATGATAAAAAGTTGAATGATGTGCAGAGATTGTATACTCAATGTTTTAATGTTATAGGGTGGAACAGGTATAAAAGTATTGACGTTCAATATGAAAATCAAATTGTAGGTGTTAAGTTTTAGTTAAATTGCTGTATTTTAAATGTATATGAGAGAAAAGGACGAAACAAATATGTTAATAGCACTTGATTTTGCCGGTACGGGGCTTCGAGCTATATCTGCTGAAATACAGGAGGATAATGCAGTTAGAATTATATCGGATGAATTGAGAAAAACAGAAAATATTAAATATGGTATAATTGAACAGCCTTCAGGTATTGCTTTTAATGTAACATCAGTTATAAAAGAGCTTATAAATAGCTCGAAAATAACAAAAACAGTTACACGATTTTCATCAGCTTTAGGAGGAAGAAGCATGAAAGTAATCTCAAAATCAATTACTGCACAGCTAAACAAAAGCAAGCCAATAGATAAAGATGACATCAAAGCATTGACCGAAGAATGTGAGGAATTGATTGGTGTAGAGGGTGTTGAGATATATGACATAAAACCTGTATCATATTCTATAGATGGAAAAGACGTAAATTCTCCGATAAAAATGTATGGGTCTGAGATTACAATAGTCTTCAATTTGGTAGTTGGAAGTGCACTCATCAAAGATCGGTTTCAGAAGTTAATGGACAGAATTGGTACTTACAAAGTAGAATATTTACCATTGGCAGCGGAAGCTTTTGCAATAGCTGTAACAGAAGAAGAAGACAGAAAAGAAGGTTGTGTGGTTATAGATATGGGCTATTCTAAAACTACAATTATCATTTATGGAAATGAAATAATGCAGTATTTAATGGTACTTCCATTAGGGGGCAATAATATAACAAAAGACATTCAATCCTTAGGTCTGAATGAGGTGCAGGCTGAAAAGTTGAAATGTAAATTTGGAGTTTCAATGGAAGAATTTGTTGAAAAGCCATTGAAAATCAGTATACCGGCAACAATACCTAATGAATCGAATGTTTTTGTGAAGAATACCGATTTGGCTATGGTTATAGAAGCAAGGTTAGATGAAATGTTTCAACCGGTTTTCAATATTATAGAAAGATATGAATCGCAATTACCAAACGGTATAATTGTTTCGGGGGGTGCAGCAAAGCTAAGTAAGATAAAAGAATATTTTGAGATTAAAACCGGTCTGCCAGTGCGTTACGGTGATCATTCAGAATGGCTTACAGAAGATACACCCATCAAGTATCATGATTTATCATATGCTCAAATTATTGGGAATGCAGTTCTTGCACATGATTTTAGGATGAAAAATAAGACAGTTGAACAAAGACCTCAGAAGAAGAAAAAAGGATTATCAGCTATTACCGATCTTATCGGGCAAGGTCTTTTTAGATTTTTTGAAGATGATACAGAGTTGAAAAATAATTAAACTCAATTTTAAATAGTAATAATTTCACAGAGTATCACAGAGGAAACACAGAGTAACATTGTGCAATACATTGTGAAACATTGTGTAACTTAAAAGGAACATATAAGACTTATAATATAAACATTCAATATAGAATAAAGTTATGGAAAATAATGAAGAATTGTTGCCATTGTTAGATTTACCTATTATATCTCACTCGATAATAAAAGTTATTGGAGTTGGAGGTGGTGGTGGTAACGCTGTGAATCATATGTATAATCAAGGTATCAGGGATGTCTCATTTGTTGTTTGTAATACCGACAATCAGGCTTTGCGACATTCTCCTGTTCCGTTAAAAATACAATTGGGCGAAGGACTTGGTGCAGGAGGAATACCTGAAGCAGCGCGACAAGCAGCAGAAGAGTCAATCGACAGAGTAAAAGAAGTGTTGAAAAATAACACTAAGATGATATTTATCACTGCCGGAATGGGAGGGGGCACCGGTACAGGAGCCTCGCCCGTAGTTGCTAAAGCAGCTAAGGAGTTGGGGATTCTGACTGTCGGAATTGTTACTATACCATTTGCTTTCGAAGGGAAATTAAAAATAAGGCAAGCACTTCAAGGAGTTCAAGCATTAAGCGAACATGTAGATGCACTTTTGGTCATCAATAATGAAAAGCTGAAGGAGATATTTCCTGATCTGGAGTTGTCTAACGCTTTTGCTAAAGCTGATGATGTGTTGACAAATGCAGCTAAAAGTATAGCGGAAATAATTACAGTTCCCGGATATATCAACACCGACTTTGCTGATGTTTATACAATCCTAAAGAATGGTAATATCGCAATTATGAATACAGGTTTCGCCTCAGGTGAAAAGAGAATTACGAATGCTATTAAAAATGCTCTAAACTCTCCGTTGCTGAATACCAATGATGTTCGTGGTGCAAGTAAAGTGCTGTTAAATCTGTATTGCTCTACCGATCATCAGATAAAGATGGAAGAGGTCAATGAGATTAATGAGTTTATGGCTTCTATAGGTGAGGAAATTCAAGTAATTTGGGGAGCAACTTATGATGATTCCTTGGGCGAAAGTGTAAAGATTACTCTTATCGCAACAGGATATGAAGTTTCTGATATACCCGGTATGCCTGCTGCATCATCTAAAAATAAAAGTAATTACGAAGAACCTATTAATACTGTCGGCATAGATGATGAAGATATCACAGTAGAAGCTGATATAGAACCTGATACACAGAGTAATATTGAGAAATCTATGGATACATATTATGGTACACCATCTAAAAGCCCTTCATATGTTCAAACAGAATTGCCTTTAGATGATGAAGAATTTGAGGTTGTAACCTTAGATGAAGATAATGTTGATAATGATGAAATTATACAAAAATCTTCAGAAATACCAAGTTGGTTGAGAAAGATAAAAGGGAGATAAGAATCAATTTCTTCTTCCCATAAAAATTGTTATGTAGTAGAATAAGGTTGCCAGTGAACCTAATGCTGCTATAACATATGTGTAAGCTGCTGTTTTTAAAGCGTCTTTTGCCGGCTCGGCAGTAGAGTAATTTGTAATTCCGGCATTACTCAACCAAGCTAATGCACGCTGACTGGCATTAATTTCTACGGGTAAAGTGATAAAACTGAATAAAGTTGTCAGTGCAAACAATATTATGCCGGCTAATAACAACTGCGGAAAACTCTCTAAAAGTATGATACCTGCTAACAATACCCATTGTACCCAATTGGATGCGAAACTTACTACCGGAACTAATGCAGAGCGCATTTTTAAGGGAGCATATGCAGTAGCATGCTGAACGGCATGTCCACATTCGTGAGCCGCAATTGCTGCTGCAGCAACACTTGACGAACTATATACGCCTTCGCTAAGATTAACTGTTTTATTTGCAGGGTTATAATGGTCAGTCAGCTTGCCTTGTGTACTTATAACTTTAACATCAGTAATACCATTCTCTGCAAGCATCTTTTCTGCAACTTCTTTACCTGTCATTCCAATAGGAATTTTCGAGTACTTCTTGATTTTCGAATTTAAACTGCTTTGTACTATAAAACTTAATAATGCAACGATACCGAAAATAATCCAAACCATAGTAATTGTTTTTATTGTAAATATATAAGCTTACTTATTTCAGAGCCTGTGTTAGTCAAATTCTTTGCCATGTGATAAAATGTCAGTTAATCTTTTAATAGTAATGAACTGTCACCATAACTCAAAAATCTGAAATCATTATTTAAAGCATATTCGTAAATCTTTTTCCAATCGTTACCTGTAAATGCTGAAACTAACAGTAGTAAAGTGCTTCGTGGTTGATGGAAGTTAGTGAACATACCTTTAATTATCCGGAATTTATATCCTGGCTGTATGATTATTTGCGTCTGAGCATGTAATACATCTAAGTTATTTTGACTCAAATAATCGACTATTGCACTCAAGGCTATATCAGACGAAATGTCAGTTGTCTGATTATAAGGCTCCCATTGCTCAATATGTATTTTACCATCTGATGTCAATGCATTATTGATGATTTTAACACCAACATAATATAAACTTTCGAGTGTTCTTACGGAAGTTGTCCCAACTGCTATGATATTACCAATGTTGTTAATAAGACTTTCTATTGTTGATTTCCTAACAGCAATCACTTCAGTATGCATTTGATGGTCGATAATATTTTTGCTTTTTACAGGCTGAAAAGTACCTGCACCAACATGCAAAGTCAGTTCTTCAATATTGATATTCTTGGTATTCAGACTATTAAGTACGCTTTCAGTGAAATGAAGTCCGGCAGTTGGAGCTGCAACAGAACCTTGAATTTTTGAATAAACAGTTTGATATGTAGTGTTATCGCTCTCTTCTGCTTTGCGATGTAAATAAGGCGGAATAGGCAGTTCGCCAACCGTATCCAAAATTTCAGCAAAGCTGATATTATTATTGTTCCACTTGAATTTAATTTGATGAGTATTGCCTTCAGAGACTATAATATTTGCTTCTAAAATAATTTCAATACCATCGATTGAAATTGATTTATTTAAACAGCCATGCTTCCATTTTTTGAGATTTCCGACAAGACACAACCAAACACATTCATTTACAGAGCTTAATGATAAAGCATAATCAGAAGGAAAAAGAGGTTCTAAACAGAATATCTCGATAAATGCACCGGTCAATTTTTGAAATATTAAACGAGCATGTATTACTTTCGTGTTATTATAGACTAAAAGAGAATTTTCCGGTAAGTGATTAACAGCATTATAGAAAATATCTTCACTAATTATTCCATTTTTATATAGAAGTAATTTTGATGTATCTCTTTCTTTAAGAGGATATTTAGCTATTCGTTCATCAGGTAAACTATAGTCATATTCATCAATAAGAATGGAAGGGATGTTAGAGATATTATTCACGTGAATCAGTAAATTGTTGTATTTTTGTGCAAAAGTAATAAAATATGCAGTTAAATAAAATAAAGATTGGCGATACAGTTCGTTTTCTTAATTCGACAGGAGGGGGTTTAGTAACTAATATCGATACAAAAAAAGGACTTATCTATGTTGAGGATGAAGATGGCTTTGAAGTGCCGGTACTTGAAACAGAATGTGTTGTTGTTCCCAAAGTCAATATGGAAACGAATTTTCCTGTGAAGGACTTTAGCCAAAAGCCGGATGCGCAAATCGTACAAGACATAGGGCAAAAGATAAAAATTGAAGAATCTGAGCCAATAGAAATAATAGAAACTGCCGAAGGTGATAAGTTACAGGCTTTTCTTGCGTTTATTCCAAATAATATAAAGAATTTAAGTGTTTCTACTTTCGATTGTGTATTGGTTAATGACAGCAATTATTTTCTATTTTATAATTTAATTATTGGTGATAGCGGACAAAGAAAATCTGTTGCAAATGGAATTATTGAGCCTAATATTCAGGAAAATTTGGCAACTATTGTAAACACAGAACTGAACGACTGGGAAAATCTACAAGTACAAATAATTCCGTATAAAAAAGATAAAATATATGAATATCAGTCGGCAATAGATATAAATTTACGAATTGCACCACTGAAATTATACAAATTACATAGTTTTACAGAGAATGAATATTTTGAAGAACCGGCTTTACTTTTCGAATTAAAAAATACTCAAGAAACATTATATGCTGAAATTTCTGCTGATGATATAAAAAAAGCTATGTTTCAAAAAGAACCGTATAATAAACCCAGTCTACATAAAGAAAAGTCGAAACCCAATACTGAAAAAATTGAAGTAGATTTACATATTAACGAACTGTTAGATAATACATCCGGACTAAGTAATGCCGATATGCTAAAAGTGCAGATTGATAAATTCAAATCAACCCTTGAAGAAAACAAGCATAGAAAAGGTCAGAAAATAGTGTTTATCCATGGTAAGGGTGAAGGGATATTGAGGAATGAGATTGTAAAACTACTAAAAACACAGTATAAATCATATCAATATCAGGATGCATCGTTCAGAGAATATGGTTTTGGTGCAACAATGGTAACTATCAGATAAGAGTTTAAATTGAATAATGAAAGTAAATCAAATTTCGATAATATATATTTTTAAGGCTACAGTTTACGTTTTACTTGCTTTAATTGTTGTTTTAAGTTCATGTGAACCAAAAGAAATAGACCAGGATAAAGATTTAGAAATAGAGAATGATTCAACCATCTATTTGTCTAAAGTCTTTGAGTATGTTTATGCACCCGGTCAACACGCCTCTGTAGCCACACCTTCAGACACAATAAACATAATAGGAAATCCGGCAAAACATATTGGTTGGCTATATTTAGGTGGCTTTGGTGGTTATGTTATTGCAGGATTTTCGGAAGATATCCCCAATGTTGATGGTTATGATTTTGAAGTTTTTGCACTTAAAGGAGCAAGTCCTGAGCCGGCAGTTGTATATGTGATGAAAGATGAGAATGGAGATAATCTTCCAAATGATACTTGGTATGAATTGAAAGGCAGTCAGTTTGCAGAGTCGATACGAGATTTCGAATTGACATATTACAAAGCCACCTCTGATAGTTCAGATATTGTATGGCGTGATGTTAGTGGCAATGAGGGTGTTTTGCATTCAGGATATGGTAGTGCGTACACTTCAGGATGGTGGTGGCAATACACATTGACGAACGAGATTAAGTTTAAAGGCACTCGTTTACCGGATGCATACGAGAATAATCCTGTTAATGGTGCAGCACACTGGACAGTTCCGGAAAATCGCTTTGAATGGGGTTATGCAGAAAACAATTCCGGAAAAGATTATGATACATCAAAAGGTTCAAATCTCTTTGACATAAGTAATGCTGTTGATGAAGCCGGAAATTTCATTCATCTCGACAATATTCGATTTATCAAGATACAATCCGCTGTATTTCAACAAGCAGGCTGGCTAAACGAAATCTCTCCGGAAATACGAGGTGCAGCGGGATTGAGAAAGAAGAGATAAAGAGGGGTTGTGATATTGTAAAAAAAATGTAAATTTGCAGGAAAGAAGATGAAAATGAATATTAAAGCAAAACCTTTTGTCAAGTGGGTTGGTGGTAAGACTCAGCTAATAGGAAGCATTCAAAAAGCTCTACCATACAATTTTGCAGAGATTAAAGATGTCACTTACGTTGAGCCTTTTGTTGGAGGAGGAGCTGTTCTGTTTTGGATTTTACAGCAATATCCAAATATTACAAAAGCTGTTATTAATGACATAAATCCGGATTTGACAACTGCTTATAAAACAATTAAGGAAAGTCCATCCGAATTGGTTGAGCTTTTACAATTAATTCAAGATGAGTATTTGCCATTAAGCGAAGATAAACGAAAAAAATACTATTTAGACAAAAGAGAAAGATTTAACACTCAATCCTTAGATCGAGTTGAAAATACTGCATTATTCATTTTTTTAAATCGTACGTGTTTTAATGGTTTATATCGCGTTAATAGCAAAGGGCTCTTTAATGTGCCATTCGGACGATATGCTAATCCTAAAATTTGTGATAGAGATACAATTTTCGCAGATAGTGTAATTCTTCAGAAGGTTCAAATAATGACGGGTGACTTCGAAGAAACACTGAAATATGCTAAATATAACAGTTTCTTTTATTTCGATCCACCCTATAAACCATTAAGTGAAACATCAAGTTTCAATTCTTATACAAAAGAAGATTTTAATGATTATGAGCAAATTAGGTTAGGTGATTTCTGTAAGAAAATTGATTTGCTTGGTCATAATTTTATTTTAAGCAATTCTGACGTAAAAGGAAAAAATCCAAAAGATAATTTTTTTGATGATCTATATCAACAATTTAGTATTAAACGAGTTTTTGCAACAAGGATGGTCAATGCAAATGCTAATAAACGAGGGAAACTAACAGAATTATTAATAACTAACCAGCTATTAGAAGAATTAAATTACGTCAGAGCAATTTAAACTAATGAGTTCAAATAATTAAATAAATTTATAACCTATGATAAAAGATGGTGTTGGTGGAGCACATACGCAAACAGGTCTCCATTTTGAAAAAAGAGTAGATATTAAGAAGTTATTACAGAATATTGATGGATATGAATTGATTAAAACCACAAATAAATCCGGATACAGAGTCCTTTACAATGGGAATGAAGTTGCAAGATGCTTTCAAAAATATGAATTCTATAAATTTCTTAAAGAATTTGATATAGATTGGAAGAAATATCTTTCTAAACAATTATTACCTGACAATGGGTTATTTGTTGTTATTAGAGATACTTTATTTATAATTGAGATTAAATTTCAACAAGTAACAGGATCTGTTGATGAAAAACTTCAAACATGCGACTTCAAAAGAAAACAATACACTAAATTAGTTTATTCTTTAGGTTGGAGAGTTGAATATGTTTATGTTTTAAATGATTGGTTTAAAGACAAACGCTATCAAGATACTTTGGATTATATACATAGCATGAATTGTCACTATATGTTTAATGAAATCCCATTAAAATGGTTAGGATTACCTAATTAATTATCAACAAACATAATGATCAAACCCTACTTTCGATCCACAGATAAAGCCTTTACCCTTTTGAAAGGTGATTGTGTTGAACTTCTTAATCAGTTTGATTTCAAGTTCGATATGATATTTGCCGATCCACCATATTTTTTATCAAATGACGGAATTTCGGTTCAAAGCGGGAAAATGGTAAGTGTCAACAAAGGTGAATGGGATCGATCTAATGGTTTTGAAAAAGATAATGAGTTTAATTTTAAATGGTTAAAGACCTGTAGGGAACATTTAACTGATAACGGCACAATTTGGATAAGTGGGACATTTCATAATATTTTTTCTGTTGCTCAAATGCTTACCGAATTGGATTATAAAATTCTCAATTGTATTACTTGGGCAAAGACAAATCCTCCTCCAAATCTTTCGTGTCGATATTTTACTCATTCAACAGAATTTATAATTTGGGCAAGGAAAAGTAAGAAATCTTCTCATTATTATAATTATGAATTAATGAAAACTATCAATGGTGGTACTCAAATGAAAGATGTTTGGAATTTGCCGGCTATTGCTCCTTGGGAAAAATCTTGTGGTAAGCATCCTACACAAAAACCATTAGCATTGCTGACAAGAATAATATTAGCATCAACTACAAAAAATGCATGGATTTTAGACCCATTCACAGGAAGTAGTACGACAGGTATTGCTGCTAACCTTACAAACAGAAAATTTCTCGGAATTGACAAAGAAGAAGAATTTCTAAAAATTTCAGAAAATAGAAAACTTGAAATTGAGAATTCTCAAACATATGAAACTTATCGAAAAAAACTTGGTGGTTTTGTTGATAAAAATCAATTAGAATTATTCTTAACCAGAGAGCCTGAAGCTGAATACTGTAGAATTTTAGACTTTCTCTAGTTTGTATAATACCTAAAAATCCGCGTTTGAAAATCTGCGTCATCCGCGTTCCATATTGTTGAAACAGTCTTGAGTTAATATAGATATAAGATTAAACAGTTGCAATTATTTAATTCACTTTTATTTTAGGACTTACCTAATTTCTCTAAATCATCCCAGAAGCTTGGATATGACTTAGTTACTACTTCAGGATTTTCAATGATGATTGATCTGACTAAAGCAATTGGTGCAAAAGCCATTGCCATCCTGTGGTCGTGGTAGGTTTGAAATACAGGTGCCTCTTTTGAGTTAACTTGTTCAGTTTCACCATCCCACATCAATGATCCATGTTCAGGCTCTTTAAGGATATAGCCCGCCTTTCTCAATTCGTTGATTAAAGCAGCTATTCTATCAGTTTCTTTTATTTTCAGACTTTGCACACCTTTGAAATAAAACGGAATATTTTTCACACAACAAGTAACAGCAAGAGTTTGAGCAAGATCAGGTTGATTGATAAAATCATATTCAAAATACTCACATTGGTTCTGATTGGCAGTCAACTCAACACCATCTTCGTGATAGACTGTATTAACACCAAGCTGAATAAATAAATCTGCAATTTTGCTATCTCCCTGATAGCTGTCTTTTCTCAATCCTTTCAGAAATACTCGACCATTACCAATAATAGATAGTATCTCGTACCAATATGAAGCAGCCGACCAGTCAGATTCTACCTTATATTTAATAGGAGTATAAATCTGAGGTTTTATGTCGATTATATTATTCTCAAAACTCACATTTACACCAAATTCCTTCATCATATTTGAAGTCATTTGAATATATGGTATAGAAATTACCTCTCCTTCCAGATTGATTTTTAGTCCGTTTTGCATATAAGGAGCAATCATCATTAATGCTGAAATATACTGACTGCTGACTCCTCCGTTCATGGTAATTTCGCCTCCTGTTAACGCACTTCCAAATATCTTGAGAGGAGGATAACCCTCATTTTCAATGTATTCAATCTTTGCACCTAAAGAATTCAATGCATTAACTAATAATTTTATCGGACGTTCTTTCATTCGTTCGCTACCTGTAATTATCCATTCACCTACAGTTTTAGATAAAAAAGCAGTAAGAAATCTCATTGATGTGCCGGCAGCACCTACATCGAAGGTTGTATCATTAGAGTCGAGTGCACTAATCATTACATTAGTATCGTCACAGTCTGAGAGGTTTTGTATGTCATACGGACTGTAAGCTAATGCATTTAAAATCAAAGCTCTATTGCTTATACTTTTTGAAGCAGGAAGATTAATTTCAACATTAATGCTTTTTGAACTTATATGTAAAGTTTTTATAGACATTATAAAATACAGTATTTTACCAATTACACAGCTAACTCATATATTTTTCTTACGTCTTCAGGCGTTAATTTAACGAAATTGCCTAAAGTGGATTTCAATGCAAGTTTCTCTACAAGCAGAGGAATATCTTCAGCTTTTGCTCCTATTTCAGCAAAACGTACAGGCATCCCTATTGATTTCATAAACTGCTCAAAACATTCAATACCTTGATATGCCGTTGCTTCAGGATTTTGAAAATCCATTTCACAACCCCAAACTCTTACGGCAAATTGAGCAAAACGTAAAACATCATGCTTCACAACGTATTTCATCCATGCAGGGAATATTACAGCTAAACCGGCACCATGAGTAACATCGTATAATCCGGAAAGTTCATGTTCAATTTGATGTGAAGACCAATCTTGTTCACGACCAACGCCACAAATATCGTTGTGAGCCAATGTTCCTGCCCACATAAGGTTAGCACGTGCTTCGTAGTCGTATGGATTTTTTAATGCTTTTGGTGTTTCGTTTTTGATAGTGAGCATAATAGCTTCACATAATCTGTCAGTAATTTCAACATCTTTAGTGTTAGTGAAATAACGCTCCATCACATGAGCCATCATATCAGCAGCACCGGCAGCGGTTTGATATGGAGGCAAGGTACACGTCAGCTCAGGATTTAATATTGAAAAAACAGGACGAATTAAATTACTTCCGGCAGAACGTTTAAGCATACCATCTTCGTGAGTTATAACAGTTCCGTTAGAACCCTCGCTACCGGCAGCAGTAAGTGTCAGTATGGTCGCAACGGGTAATGCTTTGTCGATTTTCTTCTTACCGGAAAAGAAATCCCAAAAGTCGCCATCGTATAAAGCACCTATTGCAATAGCTTTGGCTGAGTCAATGGCACTGCCGCCACCCACAGCTAAGATAAAATCAACGTTTTCTTTCTTGCATAGTTCTATACCTTTGTAAACTAAACCGCTTCGTGGATTTGGCACAACACCGCCTAATTCTACAAAAGAAATATCTGCATTAGATAGAGAGTTTTTTACACGTTCGAGTAAACCACTTTTTACGACAGAGCCTCCACCATAATGTATTAAGACTCTCTTTCCACCGAAGCGTTTTACTAATGCACCTGCCTCGTTTTCACGTTCTTTGCCAAACACAAAGTAAGTCGGACTATAAAAGCTAAAGTTGTTCATGTTTAAATAATGTGCTAATTTTACGAAGTTTCTCAATCATTCTATTACCAAGATCAGTTTTTACTTCAATATGATTTAAAACTGCTAAAACAAAGGGATTATTTTCAAAACTACCTCGTACCGATTCAAAATCTTTATGTTTTTGATCTTCATCACCATCAACACCAAATCCGGTTTTTGAATTCAAATCAAACTCTTTTTTAGCATCTAAATATATTAATTCATCTAATTTTACTACTGATGACTTCCAATGTTCAATCATATTAACAATATCATCATAAGTAACCTCATCTATATTTTTATTCCAATATTGCTCTAATTTATCTTTTGCCCATGTCCACTCATAAGTATAATAATTTGTATGCATTTCAACAAAAGCCTGCTGTATTTCATCCAAATTTAATTGTTTTTGTTCGATTGCATCAAGTAATTTATCAATCTTACATTTTGGTGCAATTAAACCGGAAAGATCAAACCATTCGCCACTACCTTCTTTAGAATCTGGTTTTAAGCGTGCCCTAATCTCTTCCATATTTGAGTATTCCCTTCCCTCTAATCTGCTGATAAGGGAGTTACCCAAAAATTTAGTTATTGCAATATTATATAATTCCAAACCTGTCTTTAAAGATGAATTTCTTATGTTACAATTTTGATAAACATATAAATCGGTAGTTTCTCCTGAAATTTGTTGCAGTTTATTAAGGACTTCTACACCCTTATACATTTTTTGAATTGTATACGGACTCAAAAGATTGAAGTTGATAGGATCGAGTTTTTTACTGTCTTTTCTATTATCACGTTTAGGCCATTTTTGAGCATCACGTATCGTACCTACAGTTCTTAAGTTGGCACCGGGAACAAGAAAACTTTCAGAAGCATTTTCAATAAGATATGAAAATGGTAAATCCGAAGTATCGGAATGTTTATTATGGCGACCCATAACCAAAGTGAAAGCTCCTATTTTTGCAGGCCACAACAAGTATGAATCACTGGTTGTTTTTGCACCTCTTTCGCATATACCTTGATGAATGGGACCTAATTTATACATATGATTACTTTGATTTGAACCACTACCTGCATTCAGAAATGAAAACATTCCGGCGATAAGAAGAGTAGATTTGTGATGAGTAACCGTATATGGACCGGCGAAGATTGCAGTAGCCTCACCATGCATGCCTTGACAATTGGAAAAGAATAAAGAATCTAATGCTGAGTAATGTTTCGAGAGTATACAACCCTGTCCCACAAAGCAACGCGAAACTAATGTGGAATCAAGCACTTCTACACCGGAGCTTAGAATAAAGTTTCTGCATTTAACACCTGAACCTACTGTAACGGGAGCTTCTATATTACTGTTAATAGTCCCGTTTTCTAATATAGATGCACCCTCTACAACGGCATAGCTTCCTATCCTTACGTTTTGTATTGTGCCGCAATTCACAATTCTGACATTATTACCGATAAAACCCATATCAGATTCTTGTGATTTTGCATAGTCATCAATAAGTGTTTGTATATTTTCTATTACATCTTTACGGTGTCGATACAAAGCTTGAATATAAGCAAGAGGTGCAGACAAATTATCGAAAATTGAAATTTCCCTTCCACCGCCTTCATTCATAACAGGTACTTGAACTCCATTGCCGAAAGCACTTATGCCGTCTACTATCAATAAGTTGATGTTGTCAATAAAGGTGTCATTTCCAATGATATAGTTAGCAATATAATTATGCACTTTGTCGATAAAGACATTATCTCCAACCGTGCAGTTATGTAAACAGCAATTGTTTAGTCCGGTATGCCTTTTTAAACCACCGGCTAATGCTATTACTTTTTCAAATGAACCTAATTTGATATTTCCTGAAAAGTGCACATTTGAGATATAATCCGGTTCAAAATTTTCTGTAACGGTAACATTTTTCCAGTTTTCGGCTGTACAGCCATATGCTGTCAGAGAGGAAATTTCTTTTTCTGTAAGTGATCGGTATTTAGTCATAGAATTTGAGTTTTTTAATAAAAAATTTCGTTATGATAATTCATCATATCTTTGAAATAAAAAATCATTGTATGGATAGCGTTCAATATGTATTGATTTCACTTTTTCGTATAAAATATCTTTTAAATTTTCGATATTTGTTTTTTCCTTTGCTGAAATAAAAATACAGTTTTCGTGTAATTTCGAAATCCAGGTAGCTTTTAGTTCATCTAAACTGATATTTTCTTTGCTTGAAGGAGTTAAATCATCTTCTTCTTTTGGTACGTATTCAAATGCATCAATCTTATTAAAAACCAAAATTACAGGCTTCTCTTTCGGATCAATTTCTTTAAGTGTTTGATTAACTATATTATATTGTTCTTCAAAATTAGGATGAGAAATATCGACAATATGTATTAATAAGTCGGCTTCCCTAACTTCATCCAAAGTCGATTTGAAAGATTCGATAAGATGATGGGGTAGCTTTCGTATAAAGCCCACAGTATCAGTAAGTAAAAATGGCAGATTATCAACTATAACTTTTCTTACAGTAGTATCCAAAGTTGCAAAAAGCTTATTCTCAGCAAAAACGGAAGATTTGCTAAGCATATTCATAATAGTTGATTTGCCGACATTAGTATATCCCACTAATGCAACCCTTACAAGTTTTCCTCTGTTCTTCCGTTGAGTCGACATTTGCTTGTCAATGTCTTTAAGATTGTTCTTTAGAAGAGAAATTTTAGTAAGAATAATTCTCCGGTCGGTTTCAATCTGAGTTTCACCCGGGCCTCGCATTCCAATTCCACCACGTTGGCGTTCAAGGTGAGTCCATAAACGTGTAAGTCGCGGTAATAAATATTGCAGTTGAGCTAACTCCACCTGAGTTTTAGCGTTTGCCGTTTGTGCTCGCTTAGCAAAGATATCCAAGATTAAATTGGTTCTATCTAATATCAGTACATTTAATTCTCTTTCAATATTGCGTAGTTGAGTAGGAGTAAGCTCATCATCAAAAATCACCAAATTTATCTCATTATCAGTGATATATGATTTAATCTCCTGTAGTTTCCCTGGTCCTACAAAAGTTTTCGGATTGGGATGATCGATTTTCTGAAAGAAGAATTTTTCAGGCGTAGCACCTGCCGTATCGGCAAGAAAAGCCAATTCTTCCAAATACTCATTAGCTTTGGTAGCATCCTGCTCAGGAGTTATCAACCCTACTAAAACAGCTTTTTCCTGATAAATTTCGGTTTTCATTAATAAAGTAAAATCAAAAAAACCGTCTGGAGATTCCAAACGGTTCTGTGTTAGTTATAAGTACCGGTTGACCGTTGGTTAAACCGGATAATTTTTTACTGTAAGCGGAAGTTAACAGGCAACGTATATTTTACACGCACTGATTTACCACGTTGTTTACCGGGCGACCATTTCGGCATGCTCTGAATAACACGCACAGCTTCAGCATCCAAGCTTCTGTCAACACTTCTAACAACCTCTATATCTACAATAGAGCCGTCTCTGTTAACAACGAATTGGCATATTACACGACCTTGTATACCACTTTCTTGGGCAATAACCGGATATTTGATGTTATCACTTAGATATTTAAACAAAGCAGCATCACCACCTGGGAATGAAGGCATAGTCTCAACTACCATAAATACAACTTCAGTCTCTTCTTCAACAACAGTTGCTGCTTGAACCGGAGCTTGAATAACTACCTTCTTGTCCTTATCATCCTCTGTGTCAATAATAATTTGTGCTGTTTCTACATCATCTTCCACAACATTTAACACCTCAATAACTTCCGGAATTTCAGGAGGTGGAGGTGGAGGTAATTCTTCGGCAGTTGTAATAATTTCAATTTCTTCTTCCTGTACAATGTCGGTAGATACAGCTTCGTAAATAGTAACTTCATGCTTAGTCCATTCAAAAGCAATGTAAATAAATGATAAAGCGACAACAAGCCCCATTAGTACGAAAATGGTTTTTTTATCTTCCAGCGAAGCTTTGGATGATTTTTTAATGTCCATATAAATGCGATTTATTGATTATTTTTCAGTTCGGCAAATGTACACTTTTTTTTTTAATTCTCTGACTTAAAATCAATATTTTTTTATTTTACATATAATTAGGTCGATTTATTGAAAAAACATCAGTTTTTTTTGCTTGTAATAAAATTTTTCTCTAAAAAATCGTTAATAATATGATTTGAACTTTCATCAGATAAGTAATAAATTTCCAAAATGATGTATCTTTGTCAGTTTTGTGAGGTTTTGCAAAAATAATATGTTATTAATTATATTTAATGAGACATTTATCAGTAGTATTTTTTAGTCTGTTTTTGATTTTTTCAAGTATGGCACATGCGGGAGAGGGGGTATTCCAATTTCTCGACTTGCCGGCATCTTCACGTATAGCAGCTTTAGGGAGTAAGAATGTTTCTATAAATGATAATGATATAAATTTTGCTCTAAACAATCCTTCATTATTAGGTGAAAAATCAGATAATATGATTGGATTGAATATGGCTAATTATCTTGCTGACATTAAGTTCGGCTCTGCTATATATGGTAAAAGCTTTGCTAAAAATCATTTCGCCATAGGTGTTCAATATGTTGATTATGGAACTTTCAAAGAAACTACCGAGTTTAATGAAATACTTGGTGAGTTTACGGCAAAAGATATTTCTATGAGTTTGATTTATAGTAGAAATATAATAGGTGGACTTACTGCGGGTGCTACTTTAAAACCAATTTATTCGGCATACGAACGCTATGTATCATATGGGGCTGCTATTGATTTGGGCGCTAATTATGTGAGTAAAAATCAATTGTTGTATGCAGGTTTGGTTTTCAGAAATATAGGAACGCAATTTAAAGGCTATTATGCAAGTTCAGATGGAGAACATTATGAACCATTACCATTTGAAATACAATTAGGAATTTCTCATAAATTGGAACATGCTCCATTAAGATTTTCTTTAACATTGCATAATCTTCAGAAATGGAAACTTAATTATGTTGATAACAAAAACAGTATGATGGACTATGACGTTTTGGATCTTGTACCTGAAATTAAGTTTTTAGATAATATTTTTCGTCATGCCATTTTTGGATTTGAGTTTTTACCAAGCAAGAACTTATATATTGCCGGTTCGTATGATCACAGAAGACATCAAGAGTTAAAAATGGATGGATTTAAGAGTATGGCAGGCTTTTCTATAGGTGGTGGTATTAAAATCAGCCTTTTTCAAGTTGGGTTTGGAATGACACAATTTCAGAAAGGTAATTCCGCATATATGTTTTCTATAACAACCTCTTTGAACAAGTTTAACCTTTAAGTTGTTTTTATGAAGCAAATCATTGTTGCAATTGATGGTTTTTCCTCGTGTGGAAAAAGTACTATGGCTAAACAATTAGCCCATGAAGTGGGTTATATATACGTTGATACGGGAGCTATGTATAGAGCTGTTTCTCTATTTTGCTATAGAAATGGCTGGATGAATGATGAGAGTATGGATATATACAGTATCGAAAAGAATATTGAAAACATCCAACTTGAGTTCAGAATCAATAAAAACGGCACAGCAGAGATCTTTTTAAATGGAGAAAATGTTGAAAAAGAGATTAGAACGCTTGAAATATCTAACGGAGCAAGTCGTGTAAGCACCATAGGAGCAGTCAGAAAAGAATTAGTCCGACAGCAACAAAAAATGGGAATCAATAAAGGCATTGTCATGGATGGACGTGATATTGGTACAGTTGTATTTCCAAAGGCAGAATTAAAGATTTTTCTGACGGCAACACCTGAAATTAGGGCACAAAGAAGGATGGACGAGTTGTTGGCAAAAGGTGAAAAAGTGATTTATAAAGATGTGCTTGCCAACGTAAAAGAACGAGATGAAAGAGATCAGAACAGGAAAGAGAGTCCGTTACTACAAGCCGAAGATGCAGTAGTTATTGATAATAGCGAATTGACAATTGAACAACAACAAATTTTATTAAGAAAACTATTCGATCAACGGATTGGAATTGCTTGAGTTTATCATTTCAGCATTTCCTGATGTTGAATAAGATAATAAAAACAAAAAAAGTGAATATTGAAATAGATAAAAAATCAGGATTTTGCTTTGGTGTAGTAAGAGCTATTGACAAAGCAGAAGAAGAGTTGGCAAAAGGCGAAGTATTATATTGTCTGGGAGATATAGTACACAATAGCAAAGAAGTAGAGCGTCTTGAGAAATTAGGATTAATTACGATTAATCATGAGCAATTTGCACAATTACATGATGTAAAAGTTATGTTGAGAGCACACGGCGAACCACCATCAACATACGAAATAGCAAAAACAAATAATATCACCTTAATAGATGCATCTTGTCCTGTAGTATTGCGACTGCAATCAAGAGTTAAAAAGGCATATGATATTTCCACTGATGATGATGCACAAGTTGTAATTTACGGTCAGGTAGGTCATGCTGAGGTAAATGGACTTATGGGACAGACAGAAGGGAAAGCAATAGTTGTGGAGAATGAATCAGATCTCTCTAAGCTCGATATGACAAAAAATATTCGATTATTTTCACAAACAACAAAATCTTTAGATGGCTTTAATAGACTGATTTCTAATATATCAGAGCAAAAGGCTGCCGATTCGAATTTTGAATTTACCGATACAATTTGCAGGCAGGTATCAAATAGAGTCCCAAATCTTACTATCTTTGCACAGCAAAACGATATCGTAATATTTGTCAGTGGTAAAAAAAGCTCTAACGGTAAGGTTCTGTATCAACATTGCAAAAGTATAAATCCTGATACTTATTTTGTATCAGAACCGGAAGAAGTGCTTGAATTAAACATTGATAAATCAAAGAAGATAGGTATTTGCGGTGCTACATCTACTCCACAGTGGTTGATGGAAAAGGTAGCTCACATGTTAGATAAATAGTATCATTATTTTTATTAGATGAGACACGGTATTAGATGTATCGGGATGCTTACTTCGGGAGGAGATGCACCCGGCATGAATGCAGCAATCAGGGCTTTGACTCGTGCTGCAATATTTAATGGAATTAAAGTTAAAGCCATTTATCGAGGCTATAAAGGTTTGATAACAGGAGAGATTAAAGAGTTTCAGACCGAGAATGTCAGTAATATTATTCAACAGGGTGGTACGATATTAAAATCAGCCCGATGTGCAGAGTTTCTAACTCAAGAAGGTCGTAAAGCAGCCCACAAAAACTTAACTGAACATGGTATTGATGCATTAGTAGTTCTGGGAGGTGACGGTACTTTTACAGGGGCAAGAGTCTTTTCTCAGGAATATAATATCCCTATAGTTGGTGTGCCGTGTACAATCGACAATGATTTGTATGGCACCGATTCTACTATTGGTTATGATACTGCATTGAACACAATTATTGATGCAGTTGATAAAATAAGGGATACTGCAAGTTCACACGAAAGATTATTTTTTATTGAAGTTATGGGTAGGGATGCAGGATTTCTTGCATTAAACAGTGCATTGGCTTCAGGAGCTGAGGCTGCAATAATCCCGGAAAGAGAGACAAAAGTAGACCAACTTGAAGAGCTAATAAGCAATGGATTCCGAAAATCCAAAAACAGCAGTATTGTAATTGTATCTGAAAGTAACGTGACCGGAGGGGCAAACGGTTTAGCCGAAAGGTTACGTGTTGAGCATCCGGAGTATGATGTTCGCGTTTCAATCTTAGGTCATATGCAACGTGGTGGTTCACCTACTGCATACGATAGAATAATAGCCAGTCGAATGGGAGTTGCGGCAATCGATGCTTTAATGGATGGTTTGCGAAATATTATGATTGGAATGGTCAATAATGAAATTGTCCATGTTCCCCTAACAAAAGCGATAAAGGACGACAAGCAAGTAGATGAAGGACTTATAGGAGTCTTGCAGATATTGTCTATTTGAGAAAAAAGTATCACAAATCAAGCACAGTGTAACTTTTAAAAAAATAGTTTCACAGAGTACCACAGAGGAAACACAGAGTATCACAGAGTAATATTATAAAACACTGTGTAACACTGTGCAATACATTGTGTAACACTGTGTAACTAAAAAAAAGAGGTAATTTCACAGAGTACCGCCAAACCCTCTCAAAAATCAAAAAAAAATTGTAATTTTGTGGGCTTATAATTGGCAGGAAGTAATTATTAATTTCAAAACATATAAAAATGAGAAAAAATATTGTTGCAGGAAACTGGAAAATGAACAAAACCTTACAAGAGGGTTTAGAATTAGCAAACGAATTAAATGCCGTACTGAAAGGTGCAAAGCCAAATTGCGATGTAGTAATTGGTACTCCTTTTATTCATCTGACAAGTGTTGTTAATTCTATAGATACAAACAAAATTGGTGTAGCGGCTCAAAACTGTGCCGATAAAGAATCCGGAGCTTATACAGGTGAAATATCTGCTGCTATGGTGAAATCGACAGGTGCACAATATGTTATACTTGGTCACTCCGAACGTCGTGCTTACTATGGCGAAACTGCTGCTATTTTAAAAACTAAAGTTGAATTAGCATTGAAAAATGATTTAACTCCAATCTTTTGTATAGGTGAAGTCCTCTCTGAAAGAGAATCTAATATTCATTTTGACGTTGTAAAATCTCAGATAGTTGATTCTTTGTTTGATTTATCTGCTGAAGATTTTGGAAAAATTGTTCTTGCTTACGAACCGGTTTGGGCTATAGGTACAGGTAAAACCGCCACTGCTGCTCAGGCTCAAGAAATGCATGCTTTCATTCGTCAGACTTTAGTTGCAAAATACGGTCAACAAGTAGCCGATGATTGCTCTATTCTTTATGGAGGTAGCTGTAATGCAGGCAATGCGAAAGAATTATTTTCAAATCCTGATGTTGATGGTGGTTTGATTGGTGGTGCTTCGTTGAAAGTAGCTGACTTTAAGGCGATTATTGACGCTTTCTAAGAATGTCTATAGTCAATAGTCAACAGTCGAAAAACCATATACAATAGACTATAGACCATAGACTATAGACCCAAAAACAAATATCATGGCTAAAACAAAAAGTGTTTATGTTTGTCAGAATTGTGGGAATGATTCGCCGAAATGGATAGGAAAATGTCCATCTTGCGGTGAGTGGAATACTTATGTCGAAGAGATTATAAGTAAAGAAACCAAACAGAATATTCAATTAGCCGGAATTCAGATAACTAAAGAAAAGCCTGTACTTATTTCTAAAGTTGAAACGACTGAAGAAAGTAGAATAGATACTCATTCTGCTGAACTCAACAGAGTTTTGGGTGGTGGATTAGTGCCCGGCTCTTTGGTGCTTATTGGTGGCGAACCGGGTATTGGTAAGTCAACACTCGTTTTACAGGTCGTTCTAAATATCAAAAACAAAAAAGTTTTATATGTTTCGGGAGAAGAAAGTGTTAAGCAAATAAAGCTCAGAGCTGAAAGATTAAATCCGGATGCTTCTGATTGTTATGTGGTTAGCGAAACTTCTCTCGAACAAATTTTCGTTCATATCAGCAATCTCAATCCCGACTTAGTGGTTGTAGATTCAATTCAAACTGTTTCGACCGAAACAATAGAGTCATCTCCCGGCTCTGTATCTCAAGTTCGTGAGTGTGCCGCTGCTTTACTGAAATACTGCAAATCTTCCGGCACTCCGGTTTTGTTGATAGGACATATTAACAAAGAGGGTAGTATAGCAGGTCCGAAAGTTCTCGAACATATTGTTGATACCGTACTTCAATTCGAAGGTGATCAGCATTATATGTATAGAATTCTGAGAGCTATAAAAAACAGATTTGGCAGCACTGCAGAACTTGGTATCTTCGAAATGCAGCATAATGGTCTGCGTGAAGTCAGCAATCCTTCTGAACTGTTACTGTCGCAAAACCATGAAGGTTTGAGCGGTGTAGCAATAGCTTCGGCAGTAGAGGGAATTCGTCCGTTTCTTATTGAAGTGCAAGCTTTGGTTAGTTCAGCTGCATATGGTACACCCCAACGTTCATCTACAGGTTTCGATTTGCGAAGACTGAATATGCTACTTGCAGTGCTTGAAAAACGAGTAGGCTTCAAGCTTGCTCAAAAGGATGTGTTTTTAAATATTGCCGGTGGTATAAAAGTAAATGATCCTGCTATTGATTTGGCAGTTATATCCGCTATTCTTTCCTCAAATGTAGATATTGCCATTGAAAAACATATTTGTATGGCAGGTGAAGTCGGATTGTCCGGTGAAATTCGTCCGATTAATCGTATCGAACAACGTATCCGTGAAGCTGAAAAGCTTGGATTTACGAAGATGATTATCCCAAATTTCGATTTAAAAGGACTTAATCTCGGAAAAGTAAATATTGAGATAGTACGCGTTAAAAAAGTAGAAGAAGCTTTTAGGATATTATTCAAGAAGTAGTTTTTTTAGTTACACAGTGATACACAATGTATGGCACAGTGTTACACGGTGATACTCTGTGTTTCCTCTGTGTTACTCTGTGAAACTTTTCTTTTCAGCTACACAGTGTTACACAATGTATTTCACAATGTTACACAGTGTTTTATATATTACACAGTGATACTCTGTGTTAACTCTGTGATACTCTGTGAAACTTTCTTTCTTTTTAGTTACACAGTGTTGCACAATGTATGGCACAGTGTTACACAGTGTTTTATATATTACACAGTGATACTCTGTGTTTCCTCTGTGGTACTCTGTGAAACTTTTTTCTTTCATAAAAACTATCGTATTTTTTAGTTATTCAATTATTTTTCATACTTTTGAAAGTTTGTATTTTTAAAACATTCAGTATCTATCAAATTGTTTAATAAAAATTTTACCGTATGAAAGTTACACGTATTTTCGATTTGCTTGATAATTATTTAGAAAATTATCCGGATCAAGACGCTGCTTTAGCTTATAAAAGACGAGGTGAATGGAAAAAGTTCAGCATTAAAGAATATGTTGATGCCGTAAATAATATTAGCTATGGCTTGTTAAAACTTGGAGCTAAAAAAGGCGACAATATTGGCATAGTCAGTGGAAACCGTCCGCAATGGAACATGCTCGATATGGCTATAATGCAGATTGGTGCTATTTCTATCCCTATTTATCCAACTATCAGTCAGGATGATTACAGATATATTCTTAATCATGCCGAAATGAAGATGATTTTTATCGATGGCAAAGATCTTCGAAAGAAATTGGAGCCTGTTTTGCCGGATGTGAAAACCCTCAAGGAAATCTATTTATTTGATGAAGAAGATGGTAATTATAAACATTTAGATGATGTTGTAGTACTCGGCAAAGAAAATCCCGCTTCTGAAAAATTAGCTAAAATTAAAGCAGAAATAAAACCTGAAGATATGGCAACTATAGTCTACACTTCGGGAACCACAGGCAATCCAAAAGGTGTAATGATATCACACAGCAATATTATCAATCAGTTGGAAAATTTGAAAATGACACCTGCCAAGTGGAGCAAAACCGCTTTGAGTTTCTTGCCTCTTTGTCATGCTTACGAACGAATGTTGGTGTATCTTTATCAATATTTAGGTATGTCGGTATATTATGCTGAAAGTATTGCTACGATTGCTGATAATATTAAGGAAGTTCAGCCAACAATGATGTCAGCCGTGCCACGTTTATTAGAAAAAATTTACGATAAGCTGTTCCTTGCCGGCAAAAAACAACCATTTATTAAAAAGAAAATTTACTATTGGGCATTTAATCTTGCAAAGAGATTCCAATTGGAAGGAAATAGCTGGTGGTATAACCAACAGTTAAAATTAGCTGATAAGTTGATTTACTCTAAATGGAGAGAGGCATTAGGTGGTAATTTCGATATAGTTGTTTCTGGTGGTTCTGCACTTCAATCACATATGGGTTCATTTTTCTCAGCTATTGGTATGCCGGTGTTCGAAGGTTACGGTTTAAGCGAAACTTCTCCGGTTATAGCTGTAAGTCAGCGCGGTAGACATGGACGAAAGTTTGGTACGGTAGGACCTCCACTACCCGGCGTTGAAGTTAAGTTAGGTGAGAGAGATGAAATTATCTGTCGAGGTCATAATGTTATGTTGGGTTATTATCGCGATCCGGAACTTACTGCTCAGGTAATCGATGCTGATGGATGGTTCCATACAGGCGATACCGGCAAATTCACACCTGAAGGTCAGCTTATTATCACCGGGAGATTAAAAAGTATCTTTAAGACATCCTTCGGTAAATATGTTAATCCTCAGGCTATTGAGTCTAAGTTTACCGAGTCTCCCTTTATCGATAATATGATAGTATTAGGTGAAAATAAGAAATTTGCAGCAGCACTTATTTCTCCTGATTTTGTTTATCTGAAATCATGGTGCAGTATTCGTAATATACCGTATACTTCTAATGCTGAGATAATTAAGGATAAAGAGGTTTTAAAGCGATTTGATGAAGAAATCAAAAAATATAATACTCACTTCGGAGATTATGAAAAGATAAAACGTTGGCAGTTAGTTCCTGAAGAATGGACACAACCGGGTGGTTTCTTGTCTCCTACATTGAAAATCAAACGTAATGTAATCGAAGGGCATTATGCTGAAAGAATAGAAAAGTTGTTTGAATAATTAAATTAACTTTTAAGATTTCTTTCACGATAATGCGCTATTTTATTTACTTTGCATATAACGGAACGAATTATAATGGTTGGCAAATTCAGCCTAATGGTATTGCAGTGCAGGAGGTTTTTACAAATGCACTGCAAACCTTTTTAAGAGAAAGTGTTGACGTTATAGCAGCCGGACGTACTGATTCCGGTGTTCATGCAAAGCAGATGGTAGCTCATTTTGATACTACTCGCGATGATTTGCAGTCAGATGAAGTTGTTCGCCGTTTGAATAGTATTTTGCCGAGAGATATTGCAGTTGATAAAATAATTAAGGTTCAACCAAATGCTCATGCCCGTTTTGATGCAATTTCGCGAACTTATGAATATCATGTTTATCAGGGTAAAAATGTATTTAAAGAAAACCTCGCTGTAAGATTATTTAATCCACTTGATTTTGATTTAATGAATATTGCAGCATCCAAATTGTTGGACTACACTGATTTTACAAGCTTTAGTAAACTTCATACTGATGTCAAGACTAACAACTGCATTGTGAAATACGCAAAATGGGAACAGCAGAATGATGAATGGGTATTTACTATTGAAGCCGATCGTTTTCTCCGAAATATGGTACGTTCAATTGTCGGAACTTTGTTTGATGTAGGTGCTCAAAAGATAAGTGTTGATGATTTCTGTAAAATTATTGAAGCCAAAGATCGCTGCAAAGCCGGCGTATCTGTCCCCGCACATGGATTATATCTCGTCAAAGTAGAGTATCCGGCAGAGATATTTTTAATGGCACACTGATTTTAATGGCACGCGGATAAAGCGGATGCGAGCAACGCGGATTTACACGGATTTTTTTAATCAGCTTTTGAAAATTAGCGTTATCGGCGTGGCATTATTAAGTACTACCTCTTAGCTTTAAACCGCCAACCGAGTTTAAGTTGTATATCAAAAAAAGTGTAATCAGATTTAAATGGCTGATGATAATTTAGTTGAATTGAAGTTTGTAGTCCAAATTTAGTGAAATAGCTTATGCCGAGTGGAACTTTTGCGAAATCGAATATAATGGGAAAAATTGGTCTTTCATATCTCTCCAACACACCAACAAAGAGACCTGTAAATGGAGAAATACCACTTTTATTGTTAACGTTGAATAGCCAGATATTACTCCCCAATGAATGGCTATATGGTCTTAATCCTTCTGTACCATTATCAAAAAAGTTAATATTGGCTTCAATTGAAAAATGAGATAAGAAAAGATAATCGACACTGAACTCAAGCAATCCGAGATAACCTATCCCCATACCTACTCCTAAAGGAGAAATACCTTTCTTTTGCCATAAATAATTTACCTGTTGATTTTTGTTGTAACTGTTTCCATTTAAATCATATAAGAGTCCGACTTCTACCCCAGTATTCCATAATAACCTTTCGGCTGATGTAACATGCCATTCTGTAGGAAGCTGTGTTTTTAAAATATCTTTGTTTGCGATGCTGAATGTAGGGAGAATACGCAGACTTAGTCTATCATTTAGTTGCTCTAATACTCCAACTCCAAACGTATAAAAATTATATCTTGTATTGGCATACTTTTTAGCCGAGAATTTAGATTCATAAGGATGACCTCCGTAAGTTACCCATTGAATATTGTAGTTCTGCAAAAAAGAAGTAGTAACTCCTGCAGTTATCATAAAGCGATTCATACCCTTGCCAATATAATAATTCAATTTAACAGGAATATCTATATAATTAAAATTGTGTGACCATTCACCCTCAGCTATTCCAAACTCAGTATTCCAAAACATAAGACCTGAATGGGTAGCTAATTGCTTATTAGAATATTGTAATCCGGTTTCTATGCCTAAATGCTCCCCAAAGTTTGCAATGATACTTATACCAGATGAAACTCCTAATTTTGGCATATCACTTATTATATTTAAAGAAGCCAAAGAGTTATTTGTAAGTAACCTGTAATTAAAATTGGGAGTGATGGATGTGGCAATTTGGAAACGACAAAAGTCAGATTGGGGTGTGATGGGAAAGGACAGGCAAAGAACGCACAACAATGAGAAGATATGCTTCTTGTAGAATGTGATTCTTGTGGAGTTTATGTGGTTTCTCATATATTATTACTTGTTATTTATTCGATAATTAAATTTTATTGGCACGCTGATAACGCTGATTTCCAAACGCTGATTAAAATCCGTATAAATCCGCGTTGCTCGCATCCGCTTTATCCGCGTGCCATTATTAAGTACTACCTCTTAGCTTTAAACCGCCAACCGAGTTTAAACTCAACATTGGGAACACCTGATTTATTACGAATAAAATAAGAATAACTCACTTGTAACGAAGCTTGCAACCCAACTTTTGAGATATAACTCAATCCGGCAGGAATTTCGATGATACCAGTCCCATAATTTGAACCTGCAAGTAAACCTAAATAAGGTGAAAATCCTCCGTAATAACAATTACTGTTAAACCAATACTTAGACCCCAGCATGTAATAATGAGAAACAAAACTTTTATAAACAAAATCATATACTTGCCCATAACTTGCTTCTACGCTTAGATTCGGAGTAAATAAATAATCTAAACTACTATCAAACAGAACAAATGCATCTTCTGTCCTTGTGCCAACGCCTATCGATATTCCTAAGGGATATTGAGGGTCTGAAATTTCTGACTTGTCACTACTCGTTAATCGACTGGAGGGCTGAGCAACTGTTCTTGTGATACTCAATAAAACACATAATAATATAAATAAAATTCTCATGATTTATTAATTTATTTAGTATTAATAATTATGCAAATCAACAGTAACAAAGTATGGTAAATGATCAGAAAGATTTCTGAAATCTTCTCTCTGAAAAATAGGCATACCTCTTTTTAAAACATTAGAGGGTCTATGTCCATTATTATATTCAATGACCAAATCAATTTGTTTCCGTGGATTACTACTGGGATATGTATTCTGCGTTAGGTCATTTAAGATGTAAAAGTTATTATTCGTCAATCTGATTATCGGGGATTCATTTACTGTGGCATTAAAATCGCCAGCTAAAAAGACGGGTTTAGATGTTGAGTTCACGTAATTAACAATTTGGTCAGACATCTTTAGTTGTTCTGTTCCATCAATACTATAATGTGTCGAAATAAAATAGAAATCTGCAAATTCAGCTACCATAAAGGCTCTATCTTCAGTATCAATTGAATTGTTACTTGGTTTTATTTCAAATATTTTGACTTTTGGGGTACCTAACGTAGGTTTCCACAACATCCCAATTCCATAGAAAAGTAAAGTGTTATACCTTTCTCCATTTAATTGAGTTTTTCTTTTTAATTCTGCAAAATTTGTTAAACCTCTTATTTCTTGTATGGCAACAACGTCTGCATTACAACTTTCTATTACACGGCTAAATTTTGGTATGCGACCAAATTGAGCATCATTGGTTAGATTACGATATAAATTATACGTCATAAATGTGACCTTCCCCGGTAACGATTGTTCAATGGTTGGAATAATACTCGATATTTGTTGAGCTAAGCCCGGATAATAAGAAGTAAGATTATATTTGAAGCCTGAGATGGTTGTTGCGATAAGGGATTTTTCAAGATTCTGATACGAACATCCTATATTGTACAAATTACGGAACATATCAACATACTGCTTTAAGTGAGGATTTTGTGTAAGGGTATAGCCAGACGTCCCATAATTACGACGATACAGCTCTCCAAGTCTAAAATTCGCCCATCCTTCCGTCAAAGCTATTTGTTGTGAACAATCTCCTGATGATTTGTAAGTTATACAAAAACAATCATTCAAGTCATCCTTGTCATCTTCAAGCAATTGATTCTGCAAGGCGTTCCAGTAGTTTGACGTCCAACCACTTCCTTGAATACCAAGCATTCTGCTAATTTGGCTTGCATTTGTTAGTTTATGCCAAGTCAGGGCACTTATCTTTTTATAATCATCGAGGGAGTTTTGATATCGTAAAACCAGATCGGGATTACCTTTGCCGGTAATCTTATTTTTAAATACCGGATCATATTTTGTGTAATCCGAACTTTTAATTGATATAATGTCAAGATGCTGAGCCGGTAAAGCAATAGCATCATTCCGAGCAGTATTAATGTAGTTGTTGATTGCACAATGCTGAACGCATTCCCCCCAAAAGTAATTTGATGTGGTGAAAGTGTAACTATACGTATCAGGACTATGTACCCCAAGGCTAATACCGGTTGTCCATAATGGAATTGAAGGGCTTATATAATCACATAATCTCCAATAATTACTTCCATTTTGCCCATCGAAAAACACAAAATATTCAATGTTTGGAAAAACAGCATCTTGTCCAAATTGTGCAGAGAAATAAAATCTACCATTTGCATCTGTTCGTGTTTCGTAAGCAGTAAAATAACGTGCAACACGCACTCTGATATTGGGAACAGGCAAAGTACCTACCGAAGTTGCAATCTTAATATAGCCTTCAGGGTTGTAAACCGCCTCAACCCAACTTGTAAACAAAAAACGCTTGGTTACATAACTTTTTGCCTTTTGCATCCCCGATGAAGATGCTTTGTCGGGCTTGTTGAGTAATTCTGAATTACCAGTTATGATAAACGAAATGGCTTCAATTGTTCTCAATGCGTCTGTTATATAAAAAGAATTTTCTGCGCTGGATCTAGTTTTATTTACTCCTTTAACATAATCAGGAGTTTCTACCTGTGAGTAATATGGACTATGCTCGGGAATAAAAAGTTCTTCAAGTACTTCATAATAAATACCATCAGGAAGAATAAAATCAATAGGCACACTCGTATAAAGCCATGTATATTTGCCGGAAACACTTGGGTCCATATAATAATCTCCTGTTTGCAGTTTTTGATAATCTAATGGATAATCGAACAGTATTAATGACGTATCGGTCATAAGTTTCACAAACTCAAGACTATCACTTGGCAGGAATCTTACATATAAATCAGTAGGTTCAATTACAATATTATCAAGTGTTGAACTGGGAGCTTTCATGCTGGAACTATGTTGTTCCGGATATGATTTTAAGGTGTCTAACGCTGCAAGCATATTTGACAAAGAATATGGATTATTTAATTTCTCTCCCAGTATAATCTGCCGTTTAGTAGCATGCTGGTTATCAAGCTCCACTTCATTTAAAGTTAATTCTTGAACGTATAGTTCATTCTTGTCACAAGAAATAAGTGTTATTATAGCAATTACAAAGATATAAACAATTTTTTTCATTTACATAAAAGTTTTGTAACATTAGATATCTTATAATTCCAATGTATAGTATTGATAAATAATTTTAAGTTATTACAATCTTAAAGATTGTCGTTGAGAAATATAATTCTCTCAGATTTAAGTCTATCTATTGAAAACAAACTTCACAGAATCGTTAGTACAAGGTTTTATTGTACTACAAACAAATTTTTCATTTTCGACAAATACATTTAAATCATTATTTGTATTTACGTATTCTGTATACTACTATTATTCGTATAGAGAATAAATTCATAGCTTCTAACTTGTGTTCATGTTTTTCTATTTTTTTATTGGCACGCTGATTTTATTGGCACGCTGATAAAGCGGATGCGAGCAACGCAGATTTACACGGATTTTTTTTATCAGCGTTTGAAAATCAGCGTTATCAGCGTTCCATTATTAAGTACTACCTCTTAGTTTTAAACCGCCAACCGAGTTTAAACTCAACATTGGGAACACCTGATTTATTACGAATAAAATAAGAATAACTCACTTGTAACGAAGCTTGCAACCCAACTTTTGAGATATAACTCAATCCGGCAGGAATTTCGATTACATTTTCTCTGTTTTAAAACGCCAACCAATTTTTAATTCGATATTGGGAAATTCTACCAAGTGAGTAAGATAGGTATAATAGGTATAACTCAACTGAAATGAAGCCTGGAAACCAAATTTGGTAATATAACTAATTCCTACAGGAGCTTCCCACATATTGTACCCACTTGCATTACCATACTGTAAACCCACGAAAGATGAAAAGCCACTTTTACTATACTTATTGGCAAACCAATATTTGCCTCCAAATGAATAATAGTAATAAATAAAATCTTTTTCAACTACATCCATTCCCTTTCCAAAATTAATTTCGGCACTTATATTAGGTGTAAACATATAGTCAATACTACCAGTCAACATGATTACTACAGGTTGTACCCTTAAACCGATTCCACTATAAATTCCAAGAGGGAATATGCTTCTTGGGTTTTGCGAACTTAAAAGGTCAACTTTTCCATCGTTATAATGTATAGTTCTAATTCTGCAGAGTTTTAGACTGTAAGTCGCGTCAATGTTGCTAACACTATCAAGTGTATATTTTATTTTTGTATTGTTTTTTTCAATAATATGTGCATAAATTAATTTTTTGTTTTTTAGAGTAATTGTGTCCTGTGCATTCGTATTTAAAAAGCAAATGAAAGCTAAGAATATTGTTAAAATTTTTTTCATTGAAATTTTTATTTTGCGTTAATTGTTTACTTGTTGAGCTAACTGACTAACTAATTTCACAAAAGAGCTATGATTAAATAATATCTTTTGTCCAAATAGAACCTATCTGATACTAAATAGGTTCTATTGAATTTTGATATTATTAATTATTAATATTCTTGTGTTAGTTCATTCATATTTATTGTAACATAATAAGGAAGATGATCCGATAAATTTCTGAGATCTTCGCTCGGAAATACAGGTATACCCCTTGAAATGACTGTATGTTGTCTTGAAATTCTTTTGAACCCTAATATCATATCTAATTGTTTTTCTGGATTGCTGACAGGAAAGGTGAATTGAGTTTGATCATTAAGAATAATAAAATTATTACCTGTAAAATTCATTATTGAGGGGTCGTTTGCTGTTGCGTTAAAATCACCTCCTACATAAACAGGTTTATTAACAGTCTTGGCGTATGCTATAATTTCTGCTGCCATTCTGTTCTGCTCATTTTTATCACGGCTGAAATGGGTAGCGATAAAATAAAAATCTTCAAACTCTGCAATCATATAGGCTCGTATTTCATTGTCAGTTGAACTGCTAAGTGGATTTATTTCTTTGGTTGTGATTTTGGGTGTTCCCAGTGCAGGATTCCACAACATGCCAATTCCATAAAATAGCATAGTATTATATCTTGCTCCATCAAATCCAGTTTCTTCTTTTAGTTTACTTAAGTTGCTAATGTCTCTAACTTCCTGAATAGCAATTACATCTGCGTTGCAGCATGAAATAACACGTGCGAAATCAGGAATTCGACTATATTGAGAGTTTGAAGGTAAATCCCTATACAAATTATAAGTCATAAAAGTGATGTTTCCTGATACTTTTTGAACAATACTTCTAATCTGATAATTTAAGCTCGGATACAATGCTATAAGATTGTCTCGAAATTGTAAAACCGATTTTGAACATAGTGCTTTTTCTATTGATTGATAAGAACAATTTATAGCACGTAAATCACGGAACATTGTGATATAATCCTGTATAATCGAAATTCTACGTCTCATATTCTCTGAGTTATTTAAATAATAACTAGATATTGTGCCAAAAAACTGATTTAGTAATACATTTTCTCTGTAAGTTGCCCATCCTACAGCTAATCCATATTGTTGTTGAGAATAGGTATTATCTTTGAAAGTAGTCCAGCAATCAGTTGTCCAGTCTTTTCCATATGCTGATTTCATTCTATTTACTAGACTTCCATGAGTAAGCTGATGCCACGCAAAAGCTGATATTTTGTAGAAATCATTCAATATATTTTGGTACTGAAGTTCAAAGTCAACGCTTGTAAGCATAAGTCCGTAATTTAAATGATTTACATATAAAGGAATATGATCTAAATAATCTGAACTTTTTTCCGGATCAATTTTTAACTCTGTAGGAGGCAAACTCAAATCATCTGTCCGTGAAATGTCGATGTATTTACTAATGGCGTATTGTTGAACACATTTTCCCCAATAGTCGCTTGATGGATAAAATGTCATATCATATCTATCAGGACTGTGAACTCCTACACTAGTATACGTTGTTCCGCCCAATTCATTCATTAATTTCCATGAGTTGCTTCCATTTACTCCATCAAAATATACAAAATATTCAACATTAGGGAAAATAGCATCTTGTCCGAATTGGTTGTTGAAATAGAACCTGCCATTTGCATCTGTGCGGGTTTCATAATAAGTAAAATAGCGGGCAACTCGAATTCGAACGTTTGCCAAAGGTAGATTTCCTCTTGGAGTATTAACCGTGAAACAACCTTCTGGGTTGTAAACCGCTTCTTGCCATGTAGTCCATAAAAATTTTTTGGTTACATAACTTTTTGCTTTTTGCATGCCTGTTGGAGCATTCCTCGTTGTTGGCTTGTTGAGTTGATCTGCATTACCGGTTATAATAAACGATATGGCAACAATTGTATTCAGTGCATCAACATAATCATCTTGTTTTTCAGCTTTTGATTTTATGTGATTTATCGCTTTGGCTTTTGCAGGAGTCTCTTCTACTGAGAAATATGGGCTATGTTCTGGAATTAACAGTTCTTCGATTACTTCGTAACTGATACCTACAGGAGGTTGATATCCGATGGGTACGGTAGTGTACAACCAAGTATATTTGCTTGTCACAGTTGGATCTTTGTAATAATCTCCTGTTTGTACTTTTTGATAGTCCAGAGGATAATCGAACAAGATTAGTGCTGAATCATTCATGAGATGAACATACTGAATACTGTCGGCAGGTAAGAAACGAACATATAAATCCGTTGGCTCAATTATTATGTCTTTAAGAGTTGAACTTGGAGCCTTCATACATGAGCTTTGTTCTTCAGGATGTGCTTTAAGGGTATCTAATGCTGCCTGCATATTTTTTAGAGAATAAGGATTATTTATCTTATTTCCTAAAATAACTGGTCGTGTCTGACGGTTTGCATCGTCAGTAATTGTTGTAGTAATGGTTTCTGGTGTAAGTCCTTTATTAATTTCATTTTGGTCGCATGAAGTTAGTATTAATGCAATAAATATAAATAGATACAATAACTTTCTCATTGATTTTATGTTTTTTAGCCCATTTTTTTATTAGGCTCTTTGTTTTTCACTATATTTTTGAGAGCTTATTTCTGCTTAAAGTTAAAAAGCTGACGAGAGTGTTATATTTGCTTTCTTTCTCCCGCATAATTGTATATTTCTTGTATATATTGTATACTTTTGTTGATTCCTTTCACTTTGAAGTGGGGTGCTGGCGGAAGTCAGTTAAGTTGCGCTAACAATTTTATAACCGGCTCCGCTTTTTCTTTACCCCTTGTTGGTTAAATAAATACTAATTCTCAATGTCATGTTTTTCTATTTTTTTATTGGTACGCTGATAACGCTGATTTTCAAACGCTGATTAAAAAAATCCGTATAAATCTGCGCTGCTTGCATCCGCTTTATCCGCGTGCCATCACCGCGTGCCACTAAAATCCCTCGGCAAAATTATATTGTCTTTAACTATATAAGGCATTTCAAATCAAAAAAATAACAATTATTAAAGATGTTGTTAGAAGTTTGATGAAACTTTCAAAACAAAAAACTAATTAAAAATTAAAAGCTATTTGATATTTGAATAATTTATTGTACTTTTGCAAGCCCAAATGTAAGAAAATATAAAAAAATTAGATATGAAAACCGGAATTCACCCAGAAAACTATCGTGTAGTTGTTTTTAAAGATATGTCGAATGGCGATACTTTCTTTACTCGTTCAACAGCTAATGCGAAAGAAAACATTGAAATTGATGGAGTTAGCTATCCATTGTTTAAACTTGAAATTTCAAACACTTCTCATCCTTTTTACACAGGTAAACAGAAGTTAGTGGATACAGCAGGTCGTGTTGACAAGTTTATGAACCGCTACGGAAAACGTGGAGAGAAGAAATAATATTCTTCATAACTAAAGATTATTGATTTTAAGAGAGATTTTAAGCTGATCGGTGCAAACGCCGGTCAGCTTTTTTTACATCGATATCTTAATCGTATTTTTACCGCATTTTATAATGTAAATCTGAGGAGACGCCAAGTCTTTTATAATCACAATCTGATTTTTCGATTCAATATATTGCTCTAAATGTCCATAAATATTGTAGACATATATTTGATTGTCATTATTATTAACTCCCTTATCTAAATATATTTCATGATTAATCAAGTCTTTATACACATGAATCGTTTTTGCTTTGTTTGTGAATTGAACCATATCATCCCCTCCACCCATAAAATCAAAGCTTATTATACCATTCTCCATTTTGATATTACTTAACGGTCTGTCTATTTCAGTGCCGTTTCTTAGTATCGGCGAAAACTCAGTTTTGTTGGTAGAACCGGGAAATGGATCTCCTACTAAAGTTGACCCGTTTGCAATACCATCAGCTTCAATTATGTCTACACCTAAGGCTGTTGGGGTGTTGTTGACTTCATTATTTGCCCATGCATTTGAATTGTAGAATATTCGTGTAACTAACATTCCACTGGCAGGTAAATGTGCATCCCATCCTTTCTGTTGTCGATTTTCAATAGTAAAAAATTCTAAAGGAGTAGGGTTGGTAGGATTCAAATTATGTGTGCCGCTCTCTGTTATAATATATGCTGAATTGCTTGTTTTTAAGTCCTCAAGTAATACTTTCTGCGGATGAGATAAAACCTTTGGCGTAAGCCATCCTAAATAAAACCTGTCGTATGCCGAATATGTTGGGGGCGTTTTTCCATCATTCAAATATGCTCCTTCATCCATTACGCTCCATACCGACATGGTGAATTTCTTTGAATCTTCGGTGTTATAATAGTCGGGTAATCCGTAAACATGACCGAATTCATGTACAAACGTTCCTATTCCGCACATTTTTGAGCCTGAGCTACCTCTTAATTCTGATGTGCAAGCATATCCTGATATTATTTTACCATTTACTGTGAATGAATTATTGACTTCCCATCTGTGAGGCCATACCGATTCTGAGGGACCGCCTTCTGCTTCATTATGACCTGCATAATAAACAAATACATTATCAACTCGTCCGTCTCCATCTGTGTCGTAATCAGCAAAATTAACTCCGTTAGCTGCTGCAATTGTACATGCATCTTTTATCATTTCGCGCGGTCTGGCATCGTCTCCGGACGAATCATTAGCACCATAGTATGATCTGGCATATGGTAAGGTATATGGACCTACAACTACAAACTCAGGTGATGATGTCTCGAATGATGATGTGATAAAATAATCTCGTGCAGACCCGGTTCCGCCATTATCCGAATAGCTCTCTTCATTTAGCATTTTATTGAAAGCTTCTTGTGGAGAAGGAGTTACGAATTGTATATTTAGAAAATTAACCAATATAACTATCGATTTAGGCGAACCTGTTCGGGGAAAGGAATTTTGTTTGTCGTTTCTTGCCGGTACCTTTAATGCTCTTCGTGTGGTTTGCTCTTCTCGAAAATCGGGATTAGCTATTACTGTACGTAGATATTTCTTTTCTTCATTTGTACGTTTTGCTATTTGGTTTACCCTGATATTTGTTGTTTTGATTATCCCTGATTTATCTTTTGCTGCATATCTGTAAAATCCTTGTTCGTCCTGCTTTATTAAATATCCATCTGATGTTAATTCATAGTGAAAATATTCATCACCACGCAAGTAGACTGTTAACTCCGTACCGTCAGGTTGAATTTTAGTTACAGGAAATGGAGTTGCCGGTACTGCAAGTATTTTTGTACTGAAAAGTATAAAGAATACCAGCACAACAAGACGATTAAATATTTTGAAAAAAATAATCATTAGAATTATTTACAATTTACCTATTTACAATTTACAATTCACCAATCACTAATCACCAACCACCAACCACCAACCACCAATCACCAATCACTAATCACTAATCACCAATCACTAATCACCTTCAACAATTTCTTCTCTTCTTCCTCCCAACAATATATCTTTTTTAATTCTGAAAAATGACTTGTATCTAAGGGGTTTGCGAGCATTTTATTTATTACTGATGCTAATTTTGCAGGTTCTGTTTCTTCTGTTAATACACCCGTATTGTGTGTGCCGACTACTGCTGAAATTTCAGGATACGGACTTGCAAGTATAGGCACATCGGCGTGAAGATAAGAAAAAACTCTGTTAGGCAAAGAATAATAATAGCTTAAACCTTTGTTTTCCAACAAACACAAACCTATGTCGCCTGATGATGTGTAAGTTTGTAATTCTTCTCCTGAAACTCTGCCATGAAAAATTACAATTGACTCTAAATCTAAGTTTTTTACCTTTTGCTTGAGTTTTCCAAGTATATCGCCATCTCCAATTATATATAATACTGCATTATTTACGAATTGCATAGCATCAATAACCCATTCTAATCCTCGTCCCATATTTACAGCCCCTTGATATAAAATAATCTTTTTACCGGGTATAACTATCTTTTTTTCAGTAACTTCACTTAGTTTAGGGACATTTTTAATCACATGCATTTTTATTCCATATTTCTGATGATAGTAATCGGAAATCGATTGACATACTGTAATTGAAGTTGTTAGATGAGGAAATATTGCATCTTCTATCTTTTGCCATACCTTTTTTACCTTATGCCTGTTTTGTAGTTCCGGGACTTCAGGGAATAACTCATGTGCATCGAATATTAATCTCTTTCTTCTGATTTTTGATGCTGCATAACAAGCAACTAATGTGTCTGTATCGTTGGAATATATTATGTCTACCTTTGAAAAAAGAAGAAAAAAGAATAATCTTAGATTTAATTCTGCATAGAACAATGCTCCTTTATTGAAAATCAATCTGAACCTTTTGCTTGAATAAGGCTTTCTGAATGGCAGTGAATGAGTTAACTTTCTACCTATTAAAAGCACATCATACCCATTGCTATACATAGTTTCAGCCACCTTGTTAACTCGCTGATCTGTAACTAAATCATTGGATACTGTAAGTATTATTCGCTTACTCATCATGGTTTTCAAGTTGGTTGATATGATTTAATAGGTTTTTGTAAAGTTGTCTATGATAGGTTTTTACACTTTTCTCTACTGAATTATTATGCCATAGCAAACTTATTTCTCCATTGAATTTTTTTACAGTTTGCAGTAAACTTTCGCAGTACTGAAACGCATCATGAGCGTTCATATACATATATCTTTTTTCGCTCAATGTAACATCCATTACCGTCAGATGATGTAAGTGCAAATTAGTTAACTCCTTCTTTGCCGGATTTATCCACCTTACCGCCCTGCATGTTCCTAATCTGAATCCTGCTATATCGGCATAGCCCATGCTGAAATCATCTGTAATGTCATTTTTGATTAAATATTCAAAATCCTCAGGTTCTCTATTATTCAAAAAATGATTTCTGTTATAATTTACTGTCGATTTTATGGCTTTCTCCAATCTTTTCTTTTCGTCGGTTATAAGTTCGGGATTACAGCCTGCTTCATAGCTGATATGCAGTCCGAATGTAACCTTTTTACGTTTTACATAGTTAATTAACTGCTGATAATCCGGATGTACCAAATTGGCTATTGGCTTGTCTTCCTTTCTCTTTCCGCTGAAAGAACGGAAAAATGTTATTATCTCACACTTTTCACTGCCTAATGCATTTTTTAACTCATTATCTAATTTGAATAAATAAGGGAATGTATACCAAGGGTCGAATATCAGTCCTCCGAAAAAGCTTTTGTACGAATGTTTTGCCTCGCTGGGATGTCTTAATCCGCGCAGCATGCCTCCTAACATACCTCGAATATTCCTGAAATGTGCGATTTGATCTACATCATGTGTAAGATATACTTTCCTGATTTCCTGTGGTGGCTCGCTGACTTTTACTCCTGTTTCACGTAGTTTAGAACGAAGTAGTTCGCCCCATTCTTCAATTATCGGTCTGTCTATAAAGCCTGCTTTGTAAGGTAATGATTCTGTACCGGGAAATCTTTTATGTGCATCGCGAATGGTGCGCTTAACCATTTCTTCATATCTGCTGATAAGAAAGTATGTGCCTGCAACTATGTCTGCATGAACGACTTGTGTTTTTTCAACCGTTTCTGTTTTACCTTCTCCAAATAAAATTGGTACACCTTCGCATTGTTTTAACGGTAATGTAGGTATACCGGCTTCTGTGCCATAAACGCCATCATCAAAAAAATCTGATGGTTTTATTACGAGTTTGTATTTTGAATATTCTTTTTCGTCTGATGTATATCCTATCTTTTTACTGACTTCTTTAGACACATGATCGCCTAAAAGAAACTGTATAATATATTGTATTATTTCATTCATTGACTAAGTAATTCTTTCTTCAAAAATTTTCCTGTTTCGCTATTGGCATTATTTGCAATGTCTTGCGGGGTACCGCAACTAATCACTTTTCCTCCTTCTCGTCCTCCTTCCGGACCAATATCTATTATATAATCGCAGACTTTTATAACATCCATATTGTGCTCGATGATTATCACCGTATTACCTCTGTCAACCAATTTATTAAGCACCTTTAATAGCACTCGTATATCCTCGAAATGTAGTCCTGTCGTTGGTTCATCTAATATATACACCGTTTTGCCTGTGTCTCTTTTCGAAAGTTCGGTTGCTAATTTAACACGCTGACTTTCACCTCCGGAGAGGGTGGTGCTCGACTGACCTAATTTTATATAACCCAAACCAACATCTTGAATGGTCTTTATTTTATTCAAAATATTCGGCTGATTTTCAAAGAATGTAACCGCTTGGTTTATAGTCATATCTAAAACATCAGCAATTGATTTTCCTTTAAACCTGACTTCTAAGGTTTCTCTGTTATACCTTTTACCTCCACAACTCTCGCATGGAACATAAACATCAGGCAGAAAGTTCATTTCTATTGTCTTATATCCGTTGCCACTACATGTTTCACATCTTCCGCCTGCTGTGTTAAATGAAAATCTGCCCGGCTTATAAGCTCTGATTTTTGCTTCGGGCAAAGATACAAACAAGTTGCGGATATCTGAAAACACTCCTGTATATGTTGCAGGATTTGACCTTGGCGTGCGACCAATAGGTGATTGATCGACTACAACCACTTTGTCTATATACTCAATTCCTTCTACCGAATCATAGGGTAGTGGATCTTTAAGCGATGAGTAAAAGTGCTGACTTAAAATAGGTTGCAATGTCTCGTTGACTAATGTTGACTTTCCACTGCCCGAAACTCCTGTAACGCATATCATTTTACTTAGAGGAAAACTTACATCTATGTTTTTCAGATTATTACCTCTTGCCCCTTTGATAGTCAGGTAGTTTGTCTTGTCAGTCCTTAATGTTTCAGGTATTGTTATATTCTCTTGTCCGTTTAAATATGCTGCTGTCAGGGTGTTCGACTTTATCATTTCATTTGGCGTGCCTGTAAAAACAACCTGACCGCCATGTCGTCCTGCACGTGGACCTAAGTCTATCACATAATCGGCTGACAACATCATCTCTTTATCGTGTTCTACAACTATTACCGAATTTCCCGTGTCGCGAAGTTGCTTTAACGAACGTATCAATCTCTCATTGTCTCGCTGATGTAATCCTATGCTTGGTTCGTCTAAAATATATAACACATTGACTAACTGCGTGCCTATTTGAGTTGCAAGCCGGATACGCTGACTTTCGCCTCCTGATAAGGAATGTGTACTTCGACTTAATGATAAATAGCTCAACCCTACATCTAATAGAAATTGCAATCTGGTCTTTATTTCTTTTAAAATCTCAACAGCGATTGCCTTTTGCTTATCTGTAAGAAATTCTTTGACTTTATCCAACCAATTGTAAAGCTCATCTATGTCCATTTTTGATAATTCATAGATGTTTTTATCATGTATCCTGAAATGCAGATATTCTTTTTTCAGTTTCGCTCCATTACATTCTTGACAAATCGTTTCTTTCGAAAATTGATTTGCCCATTTTTGTTCGGTTGCCGATACTGAGTTTTCTTGCTGCATCTCAATATATTTCAAAATACCATCATAACTCAAAAAATAGTTTGAATTACCCAAAGACTGATTTTTAATATTGAGTCTTTCATCGGTTCCATGCATTATATCATTTATGGCATCTTCGGGAATTTCCGAGATAGGCATCTTTATATTGCAGTCGTACTTCTCTAAAATAGCCTCTATCTGCCAGAAAATCATGGTGTTCTTATGCTTTCCCAAAGGTGCTATTGCTCCGTTATATATGCTGATGGATTTATCGGGAATGATTTTCTCCATATCTATCCGGTTGACAATACCCAAACCTTTGCATACAGGACATGCACCGTGTGGTGAATTAAAGGAGAAATTATGAGGTGCAGGTTCGTCGTAAGAAATACCGCTGGTCGGACACATAAGTGTTTTGCTGAAATGCCTTACCTGATCTGTGTCTGGATTTAGAATCATCACTATGCCGTTACCTTGCTGCATTGCTTTTTGCAGTGATTGTTTCAGGCGTGCCGTGTCTTTTGCCGATACTACTAATCGGTCGACTACCAATTCAATATCGTGGATTTTATATCGATCAACTTTCAGTCCGTGAGTAATTTCCCTTACTTCACCATCGATTCTTACATGCAAATAACCCTTTTTACGAGTAGTTTCAAACAATTCCTTATAATGACCTTTTCGACCTTTAACCAAAGGAGCAAGCAAGTATATCTTTTTGCCTTCGTATTCCTTTAAAATCAAGTCGATAATTTGCTCCTCTGAATATTTAACCATTTTCTCGCCGGTAACATACGAAAAAGCTTCACCTGCACGAGCATACAACAATCGTAGAAAATCGTAAATCTCTGTAGTAGTGCCAACTGTAGAGCGAGGGTTTTTATTTGTTGTTTTTTGTTCGATAGAAATAACCGGACTTAATCCTGTAATTTTATCAACATCAGGACGTTCTAAATTACCCAAGAAACTACGAGCATAAGCAGAAAAGGTTTCTATATAACGCCTCTGACCTTCAGCAAAAATAGTATCAAAAGCTAAAGATGATTTGCCGCTACCACTTAATCCGGTAATGACAGTCAATGCATTACGAGGAATAGTAACATCGATATTTTTCAGATTATGCACACGTGCTCCCGTAACCTCAATTTGTTCGGTAGTCTCAACTCTGCTATTATCAAAATCTTGTTTCAAAATGAAAATATATGAAATATTGTGAACCTGCAAAGTTAGTATTTTTTCTTGTTTGTGGATAATAAAGTTATATCAAAATTTGTAAAACTGTTTTTTAAAGTTACACAATGCTTACATTACTCTGTGTTACTCTGTGTTTACTTTGTGATACTCTGTGAAACTTCTTTTTTAAAGTTACACAGTGTTACACAATGTATTGCACAATGTTACACAATGTTTACATTACTCTGTGTTACTCTGTGTTTACTTTGTGATACTCTGTGAAACTTCTT
>CALFXE010000025.1 GCA_937927845.1 uncultured Paludibacter sp. | reverse complement strand
TTCAAACTCCTGCTGATAAAAGAGGACTCAATACTTCCCTTTATGATAGCCAGGAATATAACGATTCTAATACCGATAAGATTTATCATAAGCTGGCAGAGCTGAACAAAGAGATGAATAAGCCAATACCATCGGAAGGTGATGAGTATAATCATATGTATCAAGGCACAAAGGGCAAAAGCAGTAATAGCACGACCCTTAAGTCTTCGGATATGGACAGGCTGGAACAAATGATGAACATGGTAAATCAGCCCACTGACGAAGATCCAGAATTAAAACAACTGAATGGAATGTTGGATAAGATACTGGAGGTGCAATATCCCGAACGTGTACACGAAAAGTTAAAACAAACTTCCGAAGCCGCCAGAGGGCAAGTGTTTGCCGTATCGTTTAAGAAAGATAACAGCATTACTCACCTTGATACCGAACATTTAACAGGTGGCGCAGTCAACGGATTCTATTCGCTTATCGGAACGACAGCCATAGAAGATTCACACAATGCTATACAAGCGGTTATTCATGAGACACAAACTATTGTAAATGGTTCCACTGTCAAATTGCGATTATTAAATGATGTATTCATCAATGGTGTTCATATTCCAAAAGACAATTTTCTGTATGGGATTGCTTCGCTTCGTGGTGAAAGATTGAGTATCAAGATTAATAGTGTACGTTATAATAACTCGTTGTTTCCGGTAGAATTATCGGTTTACGATATGGATGGGCTGAACGGCCTCTACATTCCCGGTGCTATAACAAGGGATGTTGTAAAGCAATCTACAGACCGTTCCATGCAAACTATCGGCTTGACTTCACTTGACCCTTCCTGGCAAGCACAGGCCGCCGGGGCGGGTATTGAAGCCGCAAAGACATTGGTCAGCCGAAAAGTTAAGCTGATTAAAGTAACTGTAAAGGCAGGTTATCAGGTGCTGTTACGTGACGAAAAGCAAAAGCAATCCAATTAAATATTTCAATCACTTAAAAATTCCAAAGATGAAAAAGATTAGTGTTATTATGGTAACGGGAATTTTCCTGCTTATTACAATTTTTAAAACGCAGGCACAAACAAACACAACCTGGCAAATAAAAGCAATTGAGCCATATCATGTGGCAGTTGCATTCGCCAAAACAACTAACATTATCTTTCCCTATTCAATTGTCAGCGTAGATATTGGAAGCCAGGATGTGTTGGCACAAAAAGCAAAGGGAGTGGAAAATATTTTGCAGATAAAAGCTGCAAAAGAAAACTTTCCTCAAACCAATATCAGTATCATAACGGCTGATGGAAGCCTCACTTCTTTTCTGGTTGATTATGCAGAACAACCCGCCGTACTAAACCTTTCATTAGCCATCGAAGAAAAGAAAAATTCAACCTGCATCTTGTCAGAAACCTTTAATGAGGCAGAAGTACAGAAATATGCAAAACTGGCTTCGGTATCGAAGGAAAAAATCAATAGTGTCAAGGATAAAAGATTTGGTATTCGCTTACAGTTAAACGGATTATTTATACATGATAACATCATGTACTTCCGTCTAAATATCGCAAACGAGACCAATATCAATTACGATATTGACCAGCTACGCTTCTACATCAGAGATCAAAAAAAAACAAAGCGTACTGCCACACAGGAGATTGAAATAAATCCGCTTTATGTAAAAGGCGATACTGCGGTTATTGTTGGTCAAACAGAAAGGGTTTTTGTGTATGCCGTTTCTAAGTTCACTATCCCGGATAAAAAATATTTGGTTATTGAACTAATGGAAAAGAATGGTGGGCGGCATTTAAAAATCAAAGTCCGTAATAAAACAATCATTCAGGCAAAACGTCTTTAGCATTCTTCTTTCTAAAATCAAATTTATTGAAATGAAAAAGTCATTATTAAAGGGTTCAAGTATGGACAAGAACAATCTTGCATATCTCAAGGACCAGTTACAAGCACTTGGATTTCCTCTTAGGATTTTGGAAGAAGCAAGCCGTTATATGCAAGGAAACCCGGAAGCTTTTCATATCTCCTACTCCAATCAAATTAAAGAAGATGAGTTGATGTTTGACTTGCGTTTTATTAAACGTTCAGAGAATGAATACCAGCTTAAAGAATATGAGTTAACCTATAAACACATAAATATCCCTGACGTGAATATTCAGGGTATAAATACGAAAGAGTTAGCCAAGAGGCTGAACGTAGCGGACACTTTATATGATAAATACTATCAGAACGATATGGAAGACAGCATGTCAAAGCAAGAATATAAACAAGCTTCCGATTTTATAAAAGCTGTGAATAATGATTTATATAAGCTCGCTGGAGTAGAAGAAGGAAGAGAAGTTGCAAAGCTGTTGATGTACAAATACTTTCCTGAAAGCGAATATGCAAAGTCTTTTCAGGATTATCCAGAAATGCAAAAGGTGCATGAGCACAGACATGTGTTTCCAGTAAATGGCAATAAGGCTTTAACTACAATAGAAGCTTATGAGTTTTTAAAAGCTGAAACTGCCGAAGCATCATCATTAAACAAAACAAATTTATTCACTCAAAAACAAATATTATGAACCAGAAAAATTTCGAATACCTGCGTGACCAGGTAAAGTACACCGGATTTGGTGAAGGGTTAGAAAACGACCTTAAGCAGAAAATGGAAGACGGAAAGCCGGAATTTAAGTTGCAGCATCAAACGCAATATGGCAATGATTCCGTAACAGCGACATTGAACTTCAGTCAATCGAAACAAAGCGATATGTACTTCTTCAATTCCTACCAGGTTAGTTTACAAAAAGAAAACAACCCGGAAACGATGGCGCAAACATTCTATATCAACAAAGCGGGTAACATCACTTTGAAAGAAGCCTTCAATCTCATGGAAGGCAGGTCAGTAAACAAAGACCTCACCAATAAGGAAGGACAGGTTTATAATGCCTGGATACAGATGGACTTTAAACAAAGTGATAATAATGGCAACTTCAAGCTGAAACACTATCATCAGAATTACGGCTATGATTTGGAAGAAGTGTTGTCAAAACATCCTGTTAAGGAATTAGGTAATGATGATTTTAAAGCCAGCCTAATGGATTCTCTCAAAAAAGGAAATCTGCAATCAGCCACTTTTCAAACTAACGGTACAGAACAGAAGCAATACATCGAAGCCAATCCTCAATTCAAGACAATCAATATTTATGATAGCAGCATGCAAAGAGTGGATAACCGGCAATCGAAAAAAGAACGGCAATCTGAGGGCGAAAACCGATCAGTAAAACAAGACAATAAAAAGGAAAAACAGACATCTGCTGAAGATGATGGCCCTGAAATGCCGAAGGCATCCAAGAAAAGAAAAAAGAGACAAAACATCAGCTAAAAGTTAGATAGCCTGATTTAATTGATGACTAAGTAAAAAAGGTTTTGCTATGAACAATCAACTTCCCATAAACAGAGTGGAAACAGACCTGAATCAATGGCGTTCGAGGGAAGAGCGCTTCAGTAAATTGTTTTCTTTCAGCCTTTCATCCAACAAAGCACTACTTAAAGAAAAGCTGCAATACTATGACCGTATCGCAGCAAAATATAAAGGTACGCAAGATATGGACGAACGGTTTGCGCTTAGAATGTTACAGCAGGAACGCAGCAAAATTGAGAAACAGCTTTATCCAAATCCTGTGATTCGGTTGCTACGCAGCCTATTGGTTGTGCCTGTTAAGGAACAGGCTGTAATAAAGCAGAATAACAGGAAAACGGAACAAAATAGCCAGTCGCTGCACCAACAGGTGCGGCGTGCTGGCTTTACTAATCTTGCCGCAAAAATTGACGAGCAAATTAAACAGGGACAGCAACAATTCTCTCTTCCGGTTTCGTACTATATTAATGATAAAGAAAGATTAAATCATCAGTTGTCATTCGTAAAAGACCAGTCAGGCACTTACCATTTTGAAGGATATAAAACCAACCTGTATAATGAATCCAAACCGAACGAGCAACGGGAACAATATTTCAGTGCGAAAAATGGATATGAGATTAACACAACCGAATCATATAATCTTTTAGCCGGCCGTGCAATTAAAAAGAATGCAACCTGGATGCAGCTTGACTTCAATGATAAAGATGCCAACGGCAATTTCCGAATGAAGGAATTTCATTCGGGCTATGGTTACAACCTTCAAAAGATTTTGCAACAGCTTCCTTTAAAAGAGTTGCTTAATGAAAGCGAAGCGAATAAGTTGCATGATGCATTAAAGAACGGTAATCGTGTAGCTGTTAGCTTTATTAAGAATGGCAATGAACAGCGTTATTACATTGAAGCAAACCCGCAATTCAAATCGGTAAATATCTATGATGAGCATGGCAGAAAAATAACACTCAATACTGCATTGGGTACTAAAACTTTGGAAGCAATGAAAGCGGTTAATAATGCTTCCCAACAGCAAAGCCAGGGGAGAAAGAATGGGATGAGGATGGCATAAGTAAAATGTATAGAGGATGGATAGATTTTGTTATTTATCAAATTTTTTTGAAGCCATTGAAAGTGATGCCCGCATAAGTATCACTCATATAGGAGTATTCGCTGCATTGTTGCAATATTATGCACAAAACGGATTTACAAATCCTATCCAGGCTTTCAGTTATGATATTATGCGTGTAGCAAAGCTGTCGTCCGCTATCACGTATCACAAATGTATCAAGGACTTGAGCGCGTATGGATATATAATATATGAACCTTCATTTAACCGGAAAAAAGGAAGTCGTATATATTTATTAGAAACGTTTTAAAATTTATTTCAATTCAATAAATGACTATTATGGCTATTGAAGTATTGACAAAAGAGGATCTAAAAATGTTTGAAGCCAGTTTAATATCAACCATAGAATCGTTGATCAAACGGCATTTATCTTTCGGTAATGAAAAGCCGGAAGGCTACAAAACATCTGATGTTAGAAAAATGCTTGGGTGTTCTGTAAATAAGCTGGTATCCTTAAGGATCAGTCGCAATTTAAGAACCAAAAAAATAGGTGGCACTCTATATTATAATAAGGATGACATAAGGAGGCTTTTGGAGGAAGGGTATTAAGTAAAAGGCTCCCAAATGTTCAGTAGAACCCTGATCATCATCTTAATTTTTTAATAGAAGCCTGCCTATTTCCCTTTTCTTATTCAGCTTTTCTTCCAGGCCGGCCATGTCATTAATAATTTTTTCTTCATCAACATCAGCATAAATTTGGGTAGTGGTGATTTTAGTATGGCCCAACATCATTTGAACGGTTTCCAATGGAATCCCGTTTTTTAAGGCCACCGTTTTAGCAAAAGTATGACGGGCTACATGGAATGTCATAGGAATCCTTATTTCGCAAGCCTCCTGTATTATTTTTAAACATCTGTTAACCTGCTGATTGGCTATCTTTGGGAAAATGGTTGATCTTCCATATTGTATTGCCTCCTCGCGATATTTCTTCAATATCTTTGATGCAGATGGTAACATAGGAATGGAACACAATTCATCGGATTTTGTACGGTACATCTTACACCAAACTACACCGTCCAGATTCCATTCAAAATCATGTTCAGATAAGGCCATTGCTTCAGCGAATGCAAGGCCAGTATAACAGCTATTTAAAAATAATTCTTTTATATAAATCACTAATGGATTAATAAATTTCTTTTCTTCAAGTTTTATCACATCAATCATATCCAATTTTTTTCTTTTAGATTTTTTCAACTTACAGGAATACTTGCTGCATTTGTTTTCTTTAACCCATTTAAGATCATCGGCGGCCCATGTCATGATACGTTTAAAACGTTGTATATGTTTTCCAACTCCGTTTCCTTTACAGGGATCATGAAGTTTGATAGGTTGGGTTCGGATATAATGTTCGAAGTCAGTGGCAAATTGTCCATCAACCTGTGATAAAAAAACATCTGCTGAAGCAAATTGATAATTGAGAAACAACTCAAGATACTTGATAGTTGTTTTGTAGTTCTTAAAACCACCGTCTTTCAATTTAAGTTTCCAAATCTTTGTATAATAGGCAAGTAGTTCTTTTAGTTTATGTCCTTTTAATTCCGCCTGATTACCCAGGTACGCATCTCTCACTGTTTCTGCTGTAACTAATTTACCATCGTCAAGCAGCTTGCGGTATTTTTCTTTAATATCCATCTTGATATTATCAAGATGTTCATTGATTGATTTTACTTCAATTGAATTTCCTTTTACCCTGCTTTTTGCACTATCCCAGGATGATATAGAAATTTGCTCTTTGGTTGAAAGTTCCTTTTCTTCGCCGTCAATAGTGATTCGGGCATAAATGTCTGCGCGCTTTTTATCTGCTTTACATTTTCTGGTTAGAAAACTGACGCTAAAAGTTGTTGTGTCCATGAGTCTTTTTTTAAAAGGTTTTTGAAATGATTTGATTTCCATCTTCACGTTTATCATTGTCCGCACATTCAAATCCATTTCAAATCCTCTCAAAATGTGTCAAAAAAAATACACAACTATCTGGATTGCAATAGATTATGAGCTATTGGGTGAGTACAAATTCTATGCCTTAAAATACTCACTGATTTACTCACCTGAATATTGATATTTTTTGATTCTATTTGACATAAGGACAAAAAAAATCCTTGTAAATCAATGATATTTACAAGGATTGAAAGGCGTTGATTCCTCTTTTTGTCGGGTAGACAAGATTCGAACTTGCGACCCCACGCCCCCCAGACGTGTGCGCTACCGGGCTGCGCCACTACCCG
>CALFXE010000024.1 GCA_937927845.1 uncultured Paludibacter sp. | reverse complement strand
TAATGGTAAGATATCCATTCCAATACATCATTTGAATGATGGTGTCTATATTGTGAAAGTCAGATTAAACGGCGTGATGCATCAGAAAAAATTTGTAAAGACGACGAGATAAAGATCGCTATGTTAACCTGCACAAATGGGCTGTCCTCTCCGGGACAGCCTATTTTATTAAAAGTGAACGTAGACACCTGGTAAGACCTTATAGGTTGTTGGTGAAGAACACCAACAATTGAGCAAGTACCTGCAACGGGTGAAATGTACTCTTATGGTCATTCCGAACGGATGTGAGGAATCTCTTAGTCTTGAGTTGGAGGTATGTGATAAAGCCTTATAGAGTTGTTAGTGAAGCACACCAACAACGGAGTTGGAAAGCTTTGCTGGTTATAAGAGTCGTTGGTCAAGCACGCCGGCAACAGAGTGAGCACCAACAGCGGAGTAAAATGTGCTGTATCGTGCCAGTCATTCCGAACGGATGTGAGGAATCTCTTAGTCATTGAGTTGGAGTTATGTAATAAAGCCTTATACAGTTGTAGGTGAAGAACACCAACAACGGAGTTGGAAAGCTTTGCTGGTCATAAGGTATCTTATAAAAAGAAAATTCATTCAGCGTTTATAAATACTTATTTTTGATGCAAATACTCGATGAGATAACATTAAGGTCTTTATTTACTGCCGTGCTGATCTTTCTATCTGCACCCTCAAATGCGCAAAGCAAAAAGCTCACCTGTGAAGATATCATAAACATACAAGCCATATTGGACAAGCTTGAAATATCGGATATCAGGACGCCTTGTGACTGCACCGATGCTATGGAAAATATTGTACAGGTGCTGTATATCGCTACTGATTTTTTTCCTACCAGGGAACAAGCGCAAAGCGACAGCTTCGGCAAAGCGCTTATTGATATTACCAGTAAAAAAACGCTTGAAGTAGCGGCGGCATGCGGTAAGCTTAAAATAACAGATGATGACATGAAGCAATGCCCTTCCTTTAAGTCATTGGAGGAAAAAGCTGCAGTCGTAAAAAAACGGTTTGGCAAATAATGGCCGGTGTTGTCACACCGGTCGTTGTATCGCTATCCGACATCCTTCATTTTTTCCAGATCATCCCGTTATACCTATGACCCCGGAAGTGTGTATTGTTACCAGGCAGCCCGGGAAGTTAATATTTTGCAAAACATTTTTTCTGCTTATATTTGCAGGTAAGGGGCTAATATCAGTAATATTTTATCATTAAATTGTATGCATACATATGGCTACCATCAGGATACACAGGAAAAACGAACTGATCAACCGCTTCAGAGATGTGGTGATCTACATCAACGGCAAGCCCGCAGGGCGCATCGCCAGCGGTGAAACAAGAGAATTCCAGGCAATCTCCGGGATAAACAGTATCCGTGCAGAAATTGATTGGTGCGGCAGCAGGGAGCTTGCCGTAGATTTATCCGGCACTTCCGCTGCCGACCTCCAGCTTTCGGGTTCCAGATATACTCAATGGTTATTGGGACTTACCATCATTGCCCTTATCTTACTGAGAATACTGGATCGCCACGACAGCTTCAATCTCGTGCTGCCCGTTGCAGCACCGGCCATACTGGCGTTAGTTTATGACTTCACTATAGGACGAAACAAATACCTGCACCTGGAAGAAAGAATGATACCAGGAAATTTGGAAGCCATCAATCGTTGACCAGGTACTGCACGACGGCTTTCTTTAACCATAATATTACAAGCCGTAGCAGAAAGAGCGTTACGGCTTGTAAATTAATCAGTGACAGCGAAAAAATAATTCCTATAATAACTGCTTTCTTTTGCACTTGGTGCGGGATGTCCTTCTATTTTCCACAGTTGATCCCAATGGGGATTTTCAACATCAAATTTAGGAACGGTTCGGGTTTTACCTCTTTTCCCTTCGTAAAACTTAGAATAAAACTGCATAACATAGGTTCCGGTCTTTAGAGGAATAAATTTTATCGCTACCTGGATGCTGTCCCCGTATGGATGCGCATAGACTTCTACGATTTTACCCGTATTAGGACTGATCCTAACGCTTCCTTTTTCTTCTAAAATATTCAAATGTGTACCTACAATCACAGCTTCGTTATTCGTATGTAAGACAGGTATCTCATTTCTATATCCCATATATAAGTCAATCGTTGCTTTACCGTCTTCTATCTTAACGCCATTACTTAATATGCTCGGTATAGAAGCATACAAGGTAACGGTATCGCCTAATCTGATATAAGCTGTACGGGACTAACTATCAATCCAAATTCCATTTCAGGCAAGGTAATACCTTCATCTATAGGATCTGGCTCACAGGATATGAACACCAATGTGCTTAGAAATAAAACCAAATATTTTTCCATAATTTATCTATCTAAATATTCATCAAATAATGCTGCATTATTTACGTCCGGGTATTGATTTTCCCAGCTAAACCGGAAGTCTTCCAGTTGTTTTGGTATTTAAAAGCCGCAACAGAAAGAGCGCTACGGCTTGTAACTCTTAATCTGTGACGGCAAACAGATAATTCTCACTATATCCATATTCTCCAGGTTTAGGAACCGGATTTTCTGGCATATCTACAAGATTCCAATTGTGATTTGCTACATTGAAATAAGTCTTGGTTCTTGCTTTACCTTTTGAGCCTTGATAAAACGAAGATTGGAATCCTCCGATTTGGTATAGTCCTTTTTTGAGAAATACAAACTTGTAATGTAAAATAATTGAATCGCCTGTAGGAAAAAATGTTAATGTATATAGTTGATTGGGATTGGAAGACATCCATTTTACAGCTCCATTTTCAATTATCAGATTGTAATCTTCATTATTTAATGCTGGACTTATGTCATCAAAAGAAATTCTCGGTATATTTTCCCCTCTAACTGCACTAAACCAGATTTCACCTCCACCGTCGGTTAGTTGTACTCCGTTGCTTAATTTGCTGCTAATAGCTGCACGAATTGCAAAAGTATCACCAACTTTTAAATAAGCTGTATCTGGATTTACAGTGAAAGCAAACTCTATATCAGGAAGGGTTATATCTTCTGTGGGCATATCTTTGGGGTCGCAAGAAACAACAAGTAGACAGACTATCGAAGCTATTAATATTCTTTTCATAAAACTAATTTATACCATACTGATTAAACAAAAGTGCATTATTGACATCAGGATGCTGATTTTCCCAACTTCTACGAAAGTCTTGTATTGTATAATTAAATGGTGTCAAATGCTGGTAGATCTGGTTCATTAAAAAGCCGCAGCAAAAAGAATGCTACGGCTTGTCAACTCTTAATCAGTGACAGCAAACCAGTAAGACTTGTAATAACTATCTTCTCCGGGATTAGGGCTTGGGTCTCCCGGAATTTGATACAAATCCCAATGCGTGTCTTCCATAGCAAATTTAGGTATAGTTCGGGTTTTGCCTTTTTTCCCTTCGTAAAACTTAGAATACGTCTGTATAACATAGGTTCCAGTCTTTAGAGGAATAAATTTCATTTCAACCTGGATGCTGTCCCCATACGGATGCGCATAGATTTCCACAATATTATTTGTACTTGGGTAAATTCTTATGCTACCTTTTTCTTCTAAAACATTCAAATGTGTACCTACGACTACAGCTTCGTTATTCGTATGTAAGACAGGTATCTCATTTCTATATCCCATATATAGATCAATCGTGGCTTTACCGTCTTCTATTTTGACGCCATTGCTTAGTGTGCTTGGGATAGAGGCGTACAACGTCAGCGTATCTCCTAACTTAATATACGCAGTATCGGGACTTACCTTCAACCCGAATTCCATCGGCGGCAATGTGATGCCTTCATTCGCCATATCTTTAGGATCACAGGATATCAGCGTCAATACGCTTAAAAGTAATACCAAATATTTTTTCATATTTATCTGTTTAGATATTCATTAAATAAAGCTGCATTGTTGATGTCAGGATGCATATTTTCCCAGCTCGTACGGAAATCCTGTATTGTGTAATTAAATGGTGTCAAATGCTGGTAGATCTGGTTGATCGTGAAACCCTCAATATCATCAAATTGCTCAGCTTGGTTCCAAGCATCTGTCAGGTCATAAAATAATCCTCTTGCAATAAAATTATTATTAAAAGTAGGCACTTCTTCCAACAGGAACTGGTAATTACCTGTCCTCGGTACACCCGTCCATCTGTTGGTTTCGGTATGCGTTGCATTAGTATTATACTTCCTGAAATTATACGTGTGACCAATAAAATCCGCCCAGCCCTCGGACAATGCAAAATAGCTGCCACGGACATCGTTAATGTCGTCACCGTAGCCAGGGGGTGGGCTAAGGGCTATGTTTCGCTTCCAGTGATCGCTGTCCATCACATTCGCCTTAAAGTAGTGCAACGTATGCCCGTATTCGTGGTATATGGTGTGTCGCAGCTCGTGCGTATCTTCAGGATCGTTTTTCTGCCCGGTGATTATCATATCCGGTAATACACCCGGCAGGCTGGTGCCTACATAGGCGCTAAGCTGGAACAGTCGAAAAATATAGTCAGGACCACCGAGGAAGTTGTACACGTAGCGCAACATAGGAGCCGCAGAGGGGCCACCGTTTTGGGCATAATTGCAAAGCACATCCAGGAATTTAGTACCATTTCGCATATTCAGGTCTATGGTATAGCCGTTCGCTTCCTGCACGGCATTGTAGGTCAGTCCCCAAAGCGCCTTTTTCGTACCGTGCGCAAAATTGATAACCAGATCGTTGATATTGTTGAAAGGATCGCAGAATTGGAAGTGCATCACAGGCACATAGGCCAGGAAGGCAGCTTTCAGCCCACTTACCATTTTTCCGGCTACCGTATGGTGGCTGAAATCCGTACCACGTATCTGAAGCTCGGTATTTTTGAAAATGTAATTGATGCCTACAAAG